>DKUN01000011.1 GCA_002490725.1 Porphyromonadaceae bacterium UBA7203
CACTTGCCAGTTGAACCTGCGGGGCAAGAAACTCCGCTTCTGAAAGTTATAAAAAACGCAAAAGTTTTGGCTATTAACGGTGAAATTGCTAAATTTGCCGCTCAATTCCGTGATAACTAAAACTCAAGACATACATTTTAAACAGAAATGAACGTAACACTCGACAAAATCAATGCAACCACCGGCAAGCTTGCCGTCAGCGTTGAAGAGGGCGACTACAAAGACAAAGTAACCGCCGAACTCAAAAAAATTCGCCGCGATGCAAACATTCCCGGATTCCGCAAAGGCACCGTGCCCATGAGCATCGTTGAAAAGCGCTTCCGCAAGCAGGCTACCTCTGACGTTATCAATCAGGTCGTTTACGACGCTGTTGTCAAATATCTCACCGACAACAAACTCGACATTCTCGGCGAACCCCTTCCCGTTAATGTTACCGAGCTCGACCTCGACAAGCAGACCGACTATACTTTCGAATATGAACTGGGCTTCGCTCCCGAGGTGAAGGTTGAAATCAACAAGGAGCTCCACCTTCCCTACTATCGCATCGAGGTTACCCCCGAGATGATGGAAGAGCAGGATAAGGCCCTGACCGGCCGCTTCGGCACTCAGGAAACCATTGAAACTTATGCCGACCGCGCTCTCATCAAGGGCAACATCCGCGAACTCGGCAAGGAAGAAGGCTTCATTGAGAAGGAGAACGTCATCGTTGCTCCCTGGACTTTCAAGAACGTCGAGCAGGCCGCCAAGTTCGAAGGCGCAAAGGCCGGCGACAAGATTGTTTACAATCCCTTCACCGCTGCCGAAGGCAACACCGCCGAACTTGCCGCAATGCTTTCCGTTACCCGCGAGGAAGCCGAAGAACTCAAGGGCGACTTTGAGCTCACCATCAACGAAATCACCGGTCTCAAGCCCGCCGAACACAACGAAGAGTTCTTCAAGCACGCATTCGGCCCCGAGTGCACCACCGAAGAGCAGTATCAGGAAGCCCTCAAGAAGAGCATCGAGGCTCAGCTCCTGCCCAACTCGGCATCGCTCTTCGAGCACCAGACCCGCGAGACCCTCATGAAGGACTACGGCAACTTCGAACTTCCCGTAGAATTCCTCAAAAAGTGGCTCGTGCGCCGCAACCCCGAGCAGCTCAACGCTGAAAACATCGACGAGGAGTTCTCGAAGGCCGAGCCCTCGATGAAGTGGGAAATCATCAGCGGTCGCATCGCAGCCCAGCTCGAAGTGAAAGTGACCGAAGAGGATATGCTTCGCTTCGCTACCCACGCTGCCGCACGCCAGTTCGCCCAGTACGGCATGGCCAACCTCGACGAAGCCATCCTCAAGAACTACGCCGAGAGCCTGCTCAAGGACCAGAACAACCGTCGTTACATCGCCGAACAGGTAAGCAACGCCAACCTCTTCGAGGCTATCGGCAACGCTGCCACCATCGACGACCACACCATCAGCCTCGACGAGTTCAAGAAGCTGGCCGGCGCTGAATAATCGACCGAATCATAATTGACCGGATTATATTGCGGGTCCGACCATCACACGGTCGGCCCCGCTTCGTTTAAGGGGGGCGTTTTTGGAGAGGAGTGGAAAATTCAGTAACTTTGCAGTGTAAATCAACATAGCGCTATGACTAAGAATTTACTGTTTGATCTCGGCGGGGTCATCATGGAGATTGACCGCAACCGCGCCGTCAAGGCTTTCAGCGAGCTCGGCATGGCCGACGCCGATGCCTTTTTTGACCCCTATCTTCAGCGGGGCCATTTCCTGCAGCTCGAGCAGGGAGCGGTCAGTCCCGAGCAGTTTCGCGCCGCAGTGCGCCCGCTCTTTGCGTCGCCGGTAAGCGACGGCGTGATGGACCACGCTCTCGAACAATTCCTGATCGGCATTCCGGTCGAGCGCCTCGAGCGCCTCAAGGAACTGCGCCGCGCCGGCCACGGGGTCTACATGCTGAGCAACACGAACATGATAATGTGGAACGGCTTCATTGCCACGGAGTTTCGCAAGCTCGGCGGCGATGTCAACGACTATTTCGATGGCATCGTGACCTCGTTTGAGGCGAAAGTGTGCAAGCCCGACCGCCGCATTTTCGAATATACCGTCAAGAAGCTGGGCATCGAGCCGGCCGAGACGACGTTTTTTGACGACGGCGAGGCCAACGTGGACGCCGCCCGGCGCTTCGGCATGAAGGCGGAACTGGTCACGCCGGCAAATGATTTCATGACGCTGACACGCCTATGATGAAGGTAGCCGTAACAGGCACGTTTGATGGCGTGCACTCGGGCCACCGGTTTCTGTTGTCGACACTTCGGCGCGAAGCCTGCGGGCGTGCGCTCGAACCTCTGGTGCTGACGTTTTCCGACCATCCGCTGGCTCTGATTGCGCCCGAGCGCAAGCCGCCTATGCTCATGTCGGTCAGCGAGCGAGCGCGCCTGATTCAGGCCGAGGGCGCGGAGGTCAAGGTGCTCGACTTCGACGAGTCGCTCCGACGGCTCACGGCCGCCGAGTTTCTGGCCATGCTTCACAATCGC
Organism: Porphyromonadaceae bacterium UBA7203; assembly: GCA_002490725.1. Lineage (GTDB taxonomy): Bacteria > Bacteroidota > Bacteroidia > Bacteroidales > Muribaculaceae > UBA3263. The sequence continues at coordinate 2,529 of DKUN01000011.1, forward strand.
TTTGAGGTAGCCGTGTTTCTGCTCGGCTTCAACAACACGATTGGTTCCGACCGCCTCGGCGCAGCCGAACTGGCCGGCCGAACAATCGGCGGGGTCGAAGTGCTTGCTGCCGGTGAGCACCCTGATTTCACGGTGAGCTCATCGGAAATCCGCATGGCCCTCGGTCGCGGCGACATTGCTGCGGCCAACCGCATGCTGGGCCGGCCGTATGCCTTGGAAGGCCGCGTCGTTACCGGGCGTCAGCTCGGGCGCACGCTCGGCTTTCCGACCGCCAATATCGATGCAGACCCGTGCATGGCGTTGCCTGCCATAGGAGTTTACGCGGGCCGTATGCTCGGCTGCAAGGCGGTTGTCAACATTGGCCGCAGGCCTACTGTCGAGGGGCGCGACGACGCTCCGCTCAGCGTCGAGGCCCATTTGCTCGATTACAGCGGCGACCTCTATGGCCGGCACGTGAGGCTTGAGTTTTTCGGACGCCTGCGCGGCGAGCAGCGTTTCGGCTCGCTCGATGAGCTAAAGGCGGCGATTGCAGGCGACATAAAAGCCGCCGTTGACTTTGATTATGGAGAATAACGAAATGTTTGACCGCGCTGAGCGTCTGCTCGGAGCGGAGGCGATGGCGCGCTTGCGCGCAGCGCGCGTGATTCTGTTTGGCTGCGGCGGTGTGGGCAGCTGGTGTGGCGAGGCGCTGGTGCGTTCCGGCATCGGCCACATAACGCTGGTCGACATGGATAGCGTGGTGCCGAGCAATATCAACCGTCAGCTGCCGGCAACGTCGCTCACCGTCGGTAAGCCGAAGGTCGAGGCCATGAAGCGGCGGTTGCTTGAAATCAATCCCGAAGCGGAGATAACGGCCGTCAATGCGCGGTTTACGGCCGAGAATGCCGATGCGTTTGACCTCGGAAGCTATGATTTCGTAATCGACGCCATTGACTCCGTTGTCGACAAGGCCGAACTGATTCTGAGGTCAACCTCGTGTGGCTCGCAGACAACCCTGTTCAGCTCAATGGGAGCCGCGCGCAAACTTGACCCGTCGAGGGTGCAGGTCAGGGAGTTCCGGGATGTGAAGGGATGTCCGCTGGCGGCGGCGCTCCGTAGTCGCTTCAAAAGGACGGGCGTGTATCCGCGCCGCAAGTTCAAGGCCGTGTTTTCCGATGAGGTGCTCCCAGCGCCGGTGTCGGGACCTAACGGCTCGATGGTTCATATTACGGCCGTGTGGGGAATGACCCTTGCGTCGCTGGTTATTCGGAAGCTGGCGCAACGGTGACGGTAATGAGCTCGAGTTTCGTTGCCGTTGAGCGCGAAATGTGGAAATTATATTCGCCGATGTGAATGTCGTCGCCCTTGGCAGGAATCGAGCCCGTAGAGTTCAGCAAATAGCCGGCAAGGGTCTGATAGTCGTCGCTTTCGGGAATGTCGAGGCCGAACTGTTCGCGCAGGCGGTCAACTTCGACGCGACCCGAGAATTCAAACGAGCCGTCGGAAAGGCGTCGCGCCACGACGGTGTTGCGGTCGTGCTCGTCTTGAATGTCGCCGAGAATCTCTTCCATGAGGTCTTCGAGAGTGACCATGCCCGAGGTGCCGCCGAACTCGTCGACCACTATTGCCACCGAGCGCTTTTCAGTCAGCAGGCGGCGCATCATCTTGTTGGCCAGCAGCGACTCGGGAGCGAACACTACCGGCTTCAGGTTCTCCTTCCAGTCAGCTTCGCGGCGTAGCAGCTCCGACACGTGGATATAGCCGAGCACCGAGTCGATGTCGTGTTCGTAGACAATGATTTTGGAGCGGCCCGATGAGGTGAACAGTTGCGAAAGCTCGTCGCGCGAGGTGGAGTCGATATTGACGGCTACAATCTCGTTGCGCGGAATCATGCAGTCCCTCAGGTGGATGGTCGAGAAGTCTATGGCGTTGTGGAAAATCTTAACTTCGTTTTCGAGCTGAGGGCGCGCCTCGACCGGATTGTCGAGTGTGCGTTCAATGAACTCATTGAGGTCAACGACGCTGAGTTCAGTGTCGCCATTGGTAGTGTTGCGCACGCCGGCCAGGCGCATCAGGCCGTGAGAGAGCCAGGTAGTGAAGAGCGAGACCGGAAAGAGCACCCAGTAGAACAGCGACATGGGCAGGGCGGCTACCCTGAGCGAGGCGTTGGGGTTTATGCGAAACAGCGCCTTCGGTATGAATTCGCCGGTAAAGATGATGACTATGGTGGTTATCAGCGTCTGTATCAGCAGGGTCAGCAGCTCGTTGTGGTTTACCCACGAGGCAATGTCGTCCTCGAGCAGCCTGGCGGCGGCTATACCGTAAATGACGAGCACAATGTTGTTGCCGACCAGCAGGGTTGTTATGAAAAAGTCAGGACGTGAGTAGTAGCGGTCAATGATGCGGGCAATCATGCCGCCTTTATGGGTGTCAAGTTCGGCTCTGACCCTGTCGGACGACACGAAGGCGATTTCTGTGCCTGAAAAGAATGCCGACAGCATCAGCGAGAGCGCTATAATCAGAATCCAGGTAGTCATTTCTGTTGCGGCTGAGCGGGTTGTGAGGTTGTTTTGTCGGTGGTTGTTGACGATGTGTCGCGGCGGTTTCCGAAACCGTCGGTCGGGAATATGCCTGTCGGGCGTCTGATGGTGTAGGCTGTTATTTCTTCGTTAGAAATGAAGCCATAGCCTTCGATTATGCGGTCGGAGCGCTCAATGTGGACGAACGAGTCGGAATATACCTTGTGGGTCTGCTGGTTCCAGAACATCTGTTCGGTCAGGAACTTGTCGCCGTCGATATTGCGCATCCTGACGTTTCCGTCGAGCTTCCAGAGTTTCATGCGCGAGAAGTAGCGCGCAGTGTCGGCCACGAGGGTCGACGTCGTCGCCATGGCGTCGTCGAACTGTTCGAGCGCCAGTCCTTGCGGAAAGAGCCAGAAGGGCTCGTCGGCGTCGTCAAACATCAGCCACTCGGGCGCTTCGAGATGATAGCGCGTAATGCCCGAGTCGCTGATAAAGGAGCTGACCGAGTCGGTAATCATGGTCGGCGTTACGTTGCCGTCTATTTCGAGTCGCTCCACGCCCTGGTGGCCGGAGCATCCCCACACGAGGGCGCAAATGAGCGTAATCAGCAGAGGCAGCCGGCGCATTGCTCGGGAAATCAGCGTATTTTACTCGGCACGAACCAGATTTCGTTGATTGCGATGCCGAGAGTGACCATATAGTAGTTTTCGGCTACGGTGGCAACCGGGCTTGAGTTGCGGTGGCGGTATTCGAAGCCGACGTTGACGGCGGTGCGCATCGGGGTGGGGAATCCGAAGCCGCACGTAAGGCCGAATTCGTTGACGTTGTTGCCGCCGACGGTGACATAGTCGCGCTGGTAGTGGGCACCGATGCGGTAGGCCATGCGCTTGAAGTAGCTGCCGCGGGTGGCAGGCACGTATTCGGCGCCGATGCAGCCTTTGTAGCGGTCGGAGAACGTCTGGGGCGAGCTGAAGTTCTCGATGCCGGGGAATTTGGCGTCGCTCCAGGGCTGATAGGTGAAGTCAACGCCGATGGTGAGCCGCTTGTCCCACTGATAGGCCAGGCCGGCGCCGATGGTGTGGGGCGTGGTGAATCCGTGAACCAACGCGGTGTAGCCTATGGTGTCGGCCGTGGTAGCCGAAGTGGTCGAGATGTCGTATTTCACGCCGTAGCCGGTGCCGTGGGTTTTGTGGCCGAGGGTGTAGGCCACGCCGAGGGTCAGCGAGTGGTTGCGGGCAATGTCGACGCCATACTGCAGGCCGAACTGGATGTTATAGTCGCGCACCTTCATTACGCGCTCATAGAGCGACGATGCGCCGTTTGAGGCGTTGACGTAGACGTCGTTGATGATGTTGCCGAACAGGTAGCCGGCGTTGAAGCCGATGCTCAGTCCCTTGACCGGACGGGCCGCAAAGCCTATGTAGGCTTCCGACACGCCGCCCGAGCCCTGATAGGCGCTTTCGCCATTGACGATTTCGGTGCCGAAGCGATAGCCGGTCGAGCTGTAGGGGAGCAGGCCTGCCGACGCGCCCATCCACTTGCCTATAGGCACCTGGAGAGTCACGTAGTCAAGTCCGCCGAGCGTCTTGTTGGACGAGAGGCCGTCCTGGCTGAAGTGGCCGGAACCGACATTCGCGCCGATATCGAAAAGGAATGTCATGGAGTCGATGGCGGCGTAGCTTGCAGGGTTCTTGACGTTGATTTGGCGCTTGGAGCGGAGAGCGTAGCCGATGCCGCCCATTGCGCGTTGCGATGCCGAAACGTGGTCGTTAAGCACGCCATAGCCCATCATCGAGTAGGGCGAGGCCTGGGCGGATTCGTCGGCACGTGCCCCGAATGCGGGCGCGATAATCAGCGCGAGCGCTGCGATATGTTTGAGAATTTTCATGCTTGGTTATAGTGGAGAATGTGGTTGAGTCCTTGGTTTACGAGATGGGGCTGGATAACGCGGGCCACGTCGCCGGGAAGCAGCGCGGCGATTTCGGGCGCCCAGCCGCCGGAGAGCACTATGCGCCTCGAGCGGCCGCCGTCGCTATAGTAGAGCAGTTCGGCAACGACGCCGCGCATGGCTCCGCAGCGCAGCGCTTCGACCGTAGTCTGGCCGATACCGGGAATGAAGTCGGCGTGGCCGCTGACCAGGGGCAGGCGCTCGGTGTAGTGGTTCAGGGCGCGCAGGCGCATGCCCGGGCCGGGCGAAATGTTGCCGCCCAGATATTCGCCGGCGGCTGTCACTACGTCGAATGTGCAGGCTGTGCCGATGTCGGCAACGAGCAGATCGCATCCCGGAAAGAGGGCGGCGGCGCCAACAGCCGCGGCCAGCCTGTCGGCTCCGAGGGTTTCGGGCGACGCGTAGAGATTGCGCAGGTCGACGGGGGTTTCGGATGTGAGCTCCATTTTTAACGGAGTGTCGATGGCGTCCATCAGCGATGACAGGCTGCGGCTGTCGGCCACCGAGCAGCCTATGGCCGCGCGGACGTTGCGGTTGGCAAGCATCTGCCGGAGGTTGCTGTCGGGACCGAGCACCGCACACGACACTTCGACGCGCGATTCCCAGTCGTAGATGACCATCTTGGTCGAGCTGTTGCCCTGATCGAGGGTTACGGAAACCTCGTTGTAGTTCATATTACTTCTTGCGTAATAGGAGCGTTATGGCTATTGAGCAGAAAATCTGAATTATGGCGCCGGCAAGGGTAAACGCGATCCAGTCGCGAAGCGCCGGGGCAGAGTAGAATGCAAAGAATGCCGCTACGCAGAAAACCAGCGCGCTCCATGATTCGAGGCGCAGCAGGCGGCGCAGCCTGACCGGAGTGTTGGCCGGAGCCTCGGGCTGAACGAGTCGCGCCAGCAGCGTCATGGCGGCACCTGAAGCATAGATGTAGCGGAATGTATCGGAGAGAATGTCGTTGGTCAGAATGGGAATCATCACGCCGGCAGCCACCAGCAGGAGGCCTAACGTCAGCAGCATGGATGAAAAGTGTTTCATTTTGGTAAGAATCTGTTAATCAAAAATGTAGACGTCTTCGCTGGGGCGCTGCATGTGGTAATGCTCGCGCACGATGCGCTCCAGTTCCTGCGGGTCGCTGTCGAGGCGGCGGTTCAGTTCCTGATAGTGTTGCAGGGTGTCTTCATATTGGGCTATTTCACGTTCGAGCTCGCGTATCTGGGCAGCATATTCGTAGCTGCGGGTCACTGAGTTGTCGTTGAAGAACAACACAAACACAATGAAGCCCATTACCACTAACAGCGATAGCGAAACGTATCTTTTAAGCCATTTTATCATAATGGGGCAAAGGTACGAAATAATTGCTGAATTAGTGGTATGAATTAGGAAAAATTAGCAGTTACGGGCCGATGAACTGACTTTGCGCACGGGGTCGCAGGTCAGGCCGACGCCGAGTTTCTTGAAGATTTTGTGGTCGACCTCGCCGAGCATGACGGTTGAGTGGACCTGGCAGCCGCGCAGTTCGGGCAGCTTTTCGAGGGCGCGGCGGCAGTCGTCGTTGTGGGTCGAGAGCACTGAAAGGGCAACGAGCACCTCGTCGGTGTGGAGCCGCGGGTTGCTCGAGCGCAGATAGTCGATTTTGGTGTGCTGGATTGGCTCGATCATTTCCTGGGGTATGAGTTTGACGCTGTGGTCAATGCCGGCCAGGTGCTTGGTGGCGTTGAGAATCAGGGCGGCGCTGCATCCGAGCAGCGAGCTGGTTTCGGCCGTGATGATGGTGCCGTCGGCCAGTTCGATGGCCGACGAGGGAACTCCCGAGCGCTCGGCGCGCTCTTTGGCGGCGGTTGTGGCGCGGCGGTAGGCGGTGTCGATTTTTGCCTGTTTGAACAGCAGTGATATTTTGTTGACTTCGCTGTCGTTGCCGTCGCCGAGGGCCATGCGGTTCAGCGCGTCGTAGTAGCGGCGAATTATTTCCTGGCGCGATGCCTCGCGGCAAACTTCGTCATTGTCAATACAGAACCCAACCATATTTACGCCCATGTCGGTCGGCGATTTATAGGGATTTTCGCCGTAGATGCCTTCGAACAGGGCGTTGAGAACCGGAAATATTTCAATGTCACGGTTGTAGTTGATGGCGGTCTGCCCGTAGGCTTCGAGGTGGAAGGGGTCAATCATGTTCACGTCGTTGAGGTCGGCTGTTGCGGCCTCGTAGGCAATGTTGACCGGGTGTTTGAGCGGCAGGCTCCACACGGGGAATGTTTCGAATTTGGCGTAGCCGGCTTCGATGCCGCGTTTGTGTTCGTTGTAGAGCTGGCTCAGGCACACCGCCATTTTGCCGCTTCCGGGGCCGGGGGCGGTAACGATTACCAGCGGGCGCGACGTTTCGATATAGTCGTTTTTGCCGAATCCCTCGTCGGAGTCAATGAGGTTTACGTTGGTGGGGTAGCCTTCGATGGTGTAGTGGCAGTAGGTGCGGATGCCGAGGCGCTCGAGTTTGCGGCGGAACGCGTCGGCGCTCGACTGGCCGTTATAGTGGGTGACGCAGACCGAGCCTACCATGAAACCGCGGTCCTCAAAGGCGTCGCGCAGGCGCAGCACGTCCATGTCGTAGGTGATGCCGAGGTCCTGACGCACCTTGTTTTTTTCAATGTCGCGGGCCGAGATTACGATTACAATCTCGATTTTATCGCTGAGCTGGGCCAGCATGCGGAGTTTGCTGTCGGGCTGAAATCCGGGCAGCACACGCGAGGCGTGGAAGTCGTCGAACAGTTTTCCGCCGAGTTCCAGATAGAGCTTGTTGCCGAACTGGGCTATGCGCTCTTTGATGTGCTCAGACTGAATTTTGCAATACTTTTCGTTGTTGAAACCGTAAATCATAGCTGTTTTATGTGATGGTAGGGAGTGGTGGTGCTGAGGGGTGTAAAGTGTCAGTTGTCGGATTCGGATTTAGGGGCGTCGGTAACGGCCTGGCGGGCTTTTTTCTTGACGCTGACCTTCATTTTGTCGAAGCCGTTGCCGTAGACGCCGTTGACGTTGCCCTGGGTTACCATGGCTTCGGGGTCGATGGTCTTGATGATGCGGTAAATGGTGACGGACTCGATTTTACGACACATGACCAGAAGCATCTTGACCGGCTTTTTCGAGTACCAGCCGGTGGCGTCGAGTACGGTGCAGCCGCGGTGGGCGTCGGTGTTGATTGCGTCGGCAATGTCTTCCCACTGCTTGGAGATGATGGTGAACTGCACTGCCTGGCGGTTGGAGTTGATGACGGCGTCGCACATGTAGCTGGCAATCATCGTTGTCATGAGGCCGAATACGATTTCAGGGAGCGGGTAGTGGAGAACGAAGTAGGCCGAGCCGACAATCAGGAAGTCGCAGAACATCATTGTGCGTCCGATGGTCACGTTGCTGCGCTTGCTGACCATGGCCGCCACGATGTCGGTGCCGCCCGACGAGCCGTTGTGAATGAACACCATGCCGAGGCCGGCGCCCATGATTCCGGCGCCGAGAATTATGCTGACGATTTTTTCGTCGGGCATGATGTCAAGCGTGGAGCAGACGGGTTGCATAAAGCCTATGAGAATCGACAGGACTGTCATGCCGAATAGGGTGCGTATGGTAAACGTGCGGTCGACGATGCGGAATGCTATTACCAGCAGGAGGAAGTTGACCGCATACATGGTAACCGCTACTGGAATCACGAACGGAAAGTAGCCGGCTTCGTGGAGACGCAGCGTCAGGAAGTAAACTACTGAGCCAAGACCGGCCATGCCGCCGATAACGACCTTGTGAGGCAGAATGAAGGCCGAGAAGCCGAAGGCGTAAAGTGCGAGGCCGAAGACTATGAAGACATAGTCTTTGGCGTCCATCCATGTGAATTTGTTAAATTTTGGCATTGGGATATTAGATTTCTGCGCTGCAAAATTACGTAAAATCTCGGAAATCCCCGCAAATTTTGGAACAGAAAAAAACAAGCGCCAACGAAATTTTTCGTTGGCGCTTGTTAGCTTTTGAGTAGTCGGGGTGACAAGATTCGAACTTGCGACCACACGCCCCCCAGACGCGTACTCTAAACCGGGCTGAGCTACACCCCGATGACTTTTGCTCTCAAAAGCGATGCAAAGTTCGGAAGTTTTTTTGAACTGTGCAAATTTTCGGGCAACTTTTTTTGAACTTTTTTCTTATCTGTGCTCTTTTCAGCGATTTATGTTTTTATAAAAATGTGGCCTTGAAATGGTCGTAGACCTTATTTACCGCCTCAGGTGAGGGATGAACGAGGTCAGACGCATAGAATTCATAGTCGCGCAGCTCGTCAATGAGGGTTTCATAGGCCGGAAAGTAGAGCGCGCCGCGCAGGGCGTCGATGGCCAGCAGCAGGGTTGCCTTTGACAGCTGGTTGCCGTGGAGGCCGTCGGCGGTATGGCGGATGGGGCTCACTGTGAATATGAATTGCTTGTCGGGATAGCGGTCGATGACGGGCTGCCACGCGTCTGTGATTTCGGCGATGTCGAGCCGGCGGCGCACGAATTCGCGCGCAGGCAGTTTGTGGCAGTTGCAGACCACGGTGCCGTTGCGTTCAAAAACGTAGGCCGTGCCAAATGTAATGATGACGTGGGTGGCTTCGGCAAGGGCGCGCGCGCCGAGCTCCATCGAGCCGTTGATGCGGTTCAGGGCCTCGTCGGGGGTCGGTGCGGCCAGGCGGGTGTGGTGGTCGAGCGAGCGCCACAGGCCCTGCACCTCGATCAGGTCGGAGGCCGAGTAGCGCCGGCGGTTTTCGAGGTTGTTGAGGGTGCGTGCCGCCGACAGGGGGTTGTAGACGTTACCTGTAGGGTTGAATGTGGCGTTATAGCCGTCGGCGGCAAGGCGCGAGCCAATTTCGGTGGTGAAACATGAACCGAGCAGCAGCAGGCGCGAGTCGGCGCTGATGCCCCCGATGCGGTCTGTTTTGAGTTCGGTGCGCACCATCAGAACATGCGGTAGTCGATGCTCAGCACCTGGAACTCGGTGCGGCGGTTAATCTGGTCGGCCACTTCGCGGTCATCGTCAGACAAGGTTTCAATGAATTCGGGGGTCAGCTCGGTGCCTTCCTCAAACTGCGGATACTCGCGGGCCAGCTTCTTAGTGATTACCTTTGGGCGCTTTTTGCCGTAGCCCTGGGGCTGCAGACGCCGGCGGTCAATTCCGGCGGCTATGAGATAGTCAATGACCGATTGGGCGCGGCGCTGCGAGAGCCGGTCGTTATATTCGTCGGAGCCTTTGCGGTCGGTGTGCGAGGCCATTTCGATGGTGACGTTGGGGTTTTCGAGCAGCATTCGCGCCATTTCGTCGAGAGCCTGTTTCGACTCGTCGCGGAGCGACGCCTTGTCGAAGTCGTAGAATATGTTTTCAACAACGACTGGTTTGTTGATGCTTGCCAGAATGAAGTCTACGCCATATTCGGCGTCTTCTTCGGCGGGGTCGGACGTGAATTCCTGGCGTGCGTTGAGGTAGCCTTTTGCGCCGGCAAGCATTGTGTAGCTCACTCCGCGCTGCAGCGGGAAGCGAAACGAGCCGTCGGCCTTGCCAACGGCTTTCTGGTTGGAGCCGTCGTTGCCGACAATGCGGATTATGGCGTTGGCAACCGGCTCTTCGTCGCGGTCGAGTACCCAGCCGCTGATCCATATCTGCAGGTCGGGGAGTTCGAAGGTGTAAATATGGTCATAGCCGCGCGCATCACCGCGGTTTGACGAGAAGAAGCCGCTTTCGGAGCCGCGGGCGAAGGTGATGCCGAAGTCATCGGCCGGAGAGTTGACGGGCCAGCCCATGTTGACCACGTTCCATCCGCCCGAGGGAGTGTGGTCGGCGCGAAACAGGTCGAGTCCGCCCATGCCGGCATGGCCGTCGGAGGCGAAGTAGAGGGTCGAGTCGGTACGCATGTAGGGATACTGCTCATTGCCGGGCGTGTTGATGAACTCGCCGAGGTTTTCAAGCGAGCCGCTGCGCTCTTTGAGGTTTATGCGCCATATGTCATAGCCGCCATAGCCGCCGGGCATGTCGGAGGTGAAGTAGAGCCACTCGCCCGAGGGGCTCACCGACGGGTGGCCGAAGCTCGAGAGCGTGTCGCCGACGACTTCGAACTTCTGGGGCGCACTCCATGAAGCGCTGCTGCGCTGGGAGGTGAAAATCTCGACTACTGTCGATGAGTTGGGCTCGCGTCGGGCGCGTGTGAGATACATCGTGTTGCCGTCGGGCGAGAAAGAGCATACCCCCTCTTCCACTTCGGTGTTGAGCTCGCCTTCAACGGCTTCGGGTTTTTCCCACTGGCCCTGTTCGTTTTTCTTCATGACCCAGATATCGGGCTTTTTTGTGCCGGTGATTTCCGAGCGGTTGTCGCCCTTGACCTTCTCGTTGGTTGTGGTGTAGTAGAGGAGGTCGTCGTTTTCGCCGGCAAGCATGGGTGCATAGTCGCTGCGCCGTGAGTTGAGCAGCTTGTGGAGCTTGACCACATAGCGGGTCGGGTCGAGCTTGGACTCGACAGCCCCTTTGGCGCCGGCCAGGCCCATTCGGGCAGATTCGTTGTCAGGGTCGAGCGCCAGATATTCGTTATAGGCCGTGATTGCAGGGGCATATTTGCCTTCGGCATGGAGCGAGCGGGCCAGCGCGAGGGTTGTGGTCGAGTCGCCGGCGCCGTAGCGTATGGCGTTTTGATATGCCGCCGATGCACGCGGGAACTGCGACAGGCGCCGGTAGCATTCGGCCATTCTCAAGGCCACTTCGCCTCGTTGCGTGCGCTCCTCGCGTTTGGTCAGTTTATTGTAGATTTTGCGATATGTGCGCGATGCGTCGTAGAATTCGCCGCGCGCCATCTGCTCGTCGGCTACGGAGAGTTTGGCGCTGTTGCACGCCGACAGCAGCGTCAGCACGGCCAACGCCATAATCTGAGCGAAATATCTTGGCTTCATATCCGATTAACGCGTATTGACGGTAGATTATTGCGCGCCGTCAGCCGAGATGCTTGAGCAGTTTCTTGTAGGCGCGGTGCGTGCCGTAGACTATCGCCACGTCGCCTTCGGCTACTTTTTCGTCTTCACGGGTAATGTCGAGCGGTTGCAGCAATTCGGTTCCGATGCCGAGAATGTTGCGGGTGTGTATCGGGCGGCTCGCTCCGATGAGTTTCAGGCCGAAGTCTTTCTGCAGGTTCAGGCGGCTGTAGGCAATACCATAGAATATGTCGGGCAGCTGAAAGCAGATTACGTAGCTTTCGGCATCGACTTTCATGACCTCGGCCTGATGCCCGAGAGCCATTTCTTGCGAGAGGTCGCGTGCGGCGCGCTGTTCGGGCGTGAGTATGCGGTCGATTTTCAGGCCCTCGAGAATAGAGCGGTGCACCGGGTCGGCGGCGCGGGCATAGATGTGTTTGACTCCGAGCTTTTTCAGCAGCGCAACCGTTTTGATATTGGCGCCGAAGTTCTCGCCTATGGCCACGATGACCAGGTCGACCACGTTGAGCGGCAGTGCGGCCAGGGCCGATTCGTCGGTCGAGTCGATTACGTAGGCTGTAGAAATGTAGTCTTTTATTGTGTCGACGAGCACTCCGGAGCGGTCTGCGCCGATTACTTCATGGCCCATGTCGGTGAGGTCGCGGGCAAGGTTTGAGCCGTAGATTCCAAGGCCGATTATCAGGTAACGCACGTTATTGTTCAGTTGAAGGGGGTTAATGGATGTGTGATTTATGCGGGGAGAGGCGGTTTCGGTCAGTTTATGATCAGGTTGTCTTCAGGCAGCTCGATGGCGGGTTCGTGTTTGCCGGCGGCAAAGCCTGCCAGCAGTGACAGCAGGCCTACGCGCCCGACGAACATGGCGGCGCAGATAATAGCCTTGCCGCCTACCGACAGCAGGGGGGTGGCGCCGAGCGACGACCCGACGGTGGCCAGGGCGCTGAGCGCTTCGAAGAGCACCATCCTGGCAGGAAGCGAGGGCTCGCAGGCGAGCATCGCCACGGCCAGCAGCGAGTATGATACCACCGACAGGGCTATGACTGCCTGAGCGCGCGAGAGGGAGTCGGACGATATGCGGCGGTTGAACACGTTGACATTCCTGCGTCCGAGCACTACGGCTTTCAGATGGAGCAGCGCGGCGGCAAACGTGTTGACCTTAATGCCTCCGGCCGTTGATTGCGAGCCTCCGCCGATCCACATCATCAGCATTATTATGATTAGTGTGGAGGGCAGAAACCCGGCGGGATTGACCGACGAGAAGCCGGCGCTGCGTGGGGTGACAGCGTTGAATATGCTCTGCACTATCTTTTCGTAGGGCGACATGCCGGCCAGCGAGTTGCCGTTTTCGAGAATCAGAAACAGCAGGGCGCTGAGGGCAAAGAGAGTGGTGGTGGTAGTGAGTACCACCTTTGAGTTGAGGTTGTAGAGGTGAGGCGCGTGTCCGGCGTGGCGGCCGCAAATGCGGTCGCGGATTTCGCGGCAGCGTGCAAACAGGGCGTCTTTGGCGTTGGCGAGTATGGGAAATCCGATGCCGCCGGCTATTACGAGCAGGCTCACTACGAGATAGATGAGCTGGTTGCCGTTGAGCAGGGCAGGGTTCGACAGGCCCTGGCCGATGGTCGAGAAGCCGGCGTTGCAGAAGGCCGACAGCGAGTGGAAGGCGGCAAAGACGAGATAGTCCGAACGTGTATAGCCCGGAATGGTGTCGACAACCGACCAGTAGATTGCTGCGGCGCCGACGGCTTCGACCGCAAGGGTGAACACCAGGGTGTAGAGCAGCGTGGGGAGCAGCGAGTTGATGGTTTTGGAGTAGAACATGTCTTTGACCATCAGCTGGGAGTAGACCGACGGGCGTCCGCTGAAAAAGAGGGCGAAAAAGCTGGTGAAGGTCATGACGCCGAGGGCTCCGATCTGCATCATTGTGGCTAAGATGCAGAGCCCCAGCGGAGTGAAGGTTGTTGAAACGTCAATAGGCGTGAGTCCGCATATGCAGACCGCCGAGGTGCTGACGAATATGCTGTCAATCAACGAGATGCCCTCGGTAGTGCAGCGCGGAAGCATCAGCAGGCCGCTGCCTGCGAAAATGAGGGCCAGAAATGACACGGAGAGTATGAGCGACGGGTTGGTGTGTTTCCCCAGTGAGCGTATGAGCGCGAAGCTGAGGTAAATAGCCGCGTAGACGCCGAGCACTCCGAGCAGCGTGAGGTGGGAGTAAATCAGAGCGTGAATCGGGGGTGAAAGCAGATGGATCCGGTTGGGAATGGCCCATGGAACCAGCGTAAAGAGCAGCAGAATGTCGATTATCCAGCGTAGCGGCCGCGTGTCGGCCATGGAGGCACGGAAGCGCAGAATCAGGTTGAAGAGTATGTTGGCAGCAAAGATTCCCTGGCATAGCCTGAGCCAGGGCTTGACGGTTGCGAATGAGATTACGCTCGAGTCAAAGCCGACATAGAGCGCTATGGCTACCAGGCAGAGCAGCGATGCGATGACGGTCAGTACGTCGAAACATGTAGAGAGCACACGCAAGGTGCCTACCCAGTGGCGGGTGAATCTTGCGTATGCTCCTTTGGCGGCCTGGAGCCGCCTGACTGTTTTTCGGTGTTGTCCGGCGGGTTTCAATTACTGCTTCTGGAGTTTGAAACCGGCACACATGCCGTCGTAGCTGTTGAGCAGCGCGGAAGCAGCCTTGACAGCGGTGCTGTTGGTTGCCGAGCCGACGGCGTTGATGATTGAAATCAGTTTGGTTACATCGAACATCAGCGACATCTGGTTGCCGGTCATGGTTATGTAGGTTTTCATCTTGCCGAGCGAAATGGCGCCGAGAGCCTTGAAGTTGAAGTAGACGTCTTCGCCTTCGATGGTGACGGTGCCCGAAGTGCGCAGCAGGCCGAGGTTGAGGGTGAAGTTTTGCTTCTCATCGACCGTGAGGGTAACTTTGTTGAGGCGGAATTTGGTGTAGTAGTCGGCAAGTTTGTTCTCAATGGTGGTTGCCATTGCGGCGCCGCCTGCCTTCTGCAGGAAGTTCTCGCTCTTGAAGCAAACTGCGGGGCTGACGTAGGTCCATGTGCCGACAAGGCGGTCGGGAGTGATTTTGTCGTTGCCGAGCAGGCCGCTGACCACTCCGCCGAGCAGGTCGCCGAGGCCGCTGCCTGAGCCGGATGATCCGCTGCCCGAGCCTCCGCCGAGCAGGCTGCCGAGGCCGCTGAGCGGATTGTCGGTCGTGGCGGTCGAGGTGGTGGCCTGTGAGGTCGATGAGGTTTGCAGGGGCGAAGCGCAGGCGCTCATAATCATACATGCCGCTGCTGCAAGAGTAAGGAGTTTTTTCATTGTAGTTTTTTTGTGTTGATGATTGGTTTAAGAGTCTATGTGTGACGGCCGGGGCCTGTCAGAGCCCCGGCGTTTATTTTGATTCCGGCAGTGTTTTTATTGCCGCCGGTTTCAGTTTTTGGTTTCGATTACCAGCAGGTTGCTGACGGCCCAGAACTTCGCGGGGTCGGTAATGACGAGAGTGAGCATATTGTTGGAGCCGCGCTCTAATGAGTAGGAGTCCTCGGGCTGTCGGGTCAGCACTTTGGCTTTCGGAGCATCGAGCGGAATGCTGACGAGCGAGCGTCGGTCGCCGCGGGTCATGTAGCTTTGGTCGAAGTCACCTTCGAGCACCTTGGTCTTGCGCAGGAATCCGCCGCCTGAAATGAAGTTGTGGTTTTTGAGCTCGTTGTTGCTGCCGATAACGTAGTAAACGGCGTTGAGATTGTCGACGGCGATGTTGCGCTCTGATTCGGCCTGGGCCTTGGCGGCAGCGATGGTGTCGACCGTGGCCTGCAGGTCAATAACCGAGTCGGCGAGAACTTCAATGCGGAAGTTGGCGGTGGTCAGACGGTTTGTGAGATCGGCTACGGCAGCTGCCTGCTCGTCGATTTGCGAGCGGAGGGCCGAAATCTGCTTGCGCAGTTTGGAGTTCTCGCCAGCGTTCTGGCCGAGTCGGGCTTCGAGTTCCGCAATGCGCTTGCGGCGCTGGATGAGGCCTTGCTGAATGGCCACCATCTGCGCTTCGATGTCGTGGCGGCGGTCAATGCTTTCGGTGTTGACGCTGGCGTTGAGCAGGTGCTCGAGCCGTGCAATCTGTTCCAGACCGGTGGTTACGTCGTAGAGTATGGAGAACATGCTGTCGGCATTGTTCAGTGCGTCTTGCAGTGAGTCGTTTAGACGATAGTTGACGTTCTGTTCATCGGTGAGCTTCGAGTTGCCGCATGCTGTCGCGGCAAGCAGTGCGCCGACGGCGGCCACTGCAATTAGTAGCTTTTTCATGATTCGTCTGTGTCTTGTATTTTGTACTTATTCTTATGTGCTGAACGTTCGGGGGTCGGTTTGCCTCCTACTACTATAACAATTTCGCCGCGCGCCTGGTTCGCGGCGAAGTGCGAGGCGAGTTCCGACAGCGAGCCGCGAAGGGTGGTGTCATGGAGTTTTGAAATTTCGCGACTCACCGATGCGGGCCGGTCGCTGCCACATGCGTCGGCCAGTTCAGCCAGGGTGCGCGCCAGACGCAGCGGGCTTTCGTAGATGGCAAACGTGCGCGGTTCGGAGGCCAGTTCGCTCAAACGGGTGGCGCGCCCTTTTTTCGGGGGCAGGAAGCCTTCGAAGGAGAACCGGTCGATAGGCAGGCCGCTGTTGACCAGCGCCGGAATCAGAGCCGTGGCTCCGGGTAGGGTTTCGACCTCGAGGCCGAGTTCGCGGCATCGGCGGCTCAGCATGAATCCCGGGTCGGAGATGCCCGGGGTGCCGGCGTCGCTCACCAGGGCGATGTTTTCGCCGGCGGCGATGCGCGAGGCAATGGTGTCGACCGTGGAATGCTCGTTGAACTTATGGTGAGAGCTCATCGGCGTGTGTATGTCGAATTTCTTCATCAGCGGGGCGCTGGTGCGCGTGTCTTCGGCAAGAATGAGTCCGGCCGATTTCAGCACTTCGACGGCACGCGGAGTCATGTCGCCGAGATTGCCGACCGGGGTTGGAACGATGAAGAGTTTGCCTGCCATAGCGTAGGTAAAAGTGGGGTTAGGGCGGGGAGCGTTTATTATGCGAGCAGCGGAGGATGGGAGTCGAAGCGGCGCGTGGTTATGCGCAGAAAGTCTTTGACCAGGTCGTCGTCGAGGTCAAAGTCGTTGGCGGCCAGGTAGTGTTCCACTTCTTCGGCCGAGTGCATGTCGGCGATGCGGCCAACCGCAAGGCTCATGGCCTCGTCCGAGCCGCCGAAGAGTCCGCGCCTGAACCTGTAGCGGTCGTTGAGCGAGAACGTGATGGGCAGCGGTTCGGCTGAGCGCGCGTTCACGGGGGCGGGCTCGGGTTCGCAAACCGCTTCAGGGGCGGGTTCGGCGGTATCGGCAGCCGGGGCAGGCTCCGGAGCGATGGAATAGGCTATTTCCGGTTCTGTTGCCGCGATGGCCTCGAGCCGTCGGCCCAGGGCCTGAAGCTCGCGAGCTATGTCAAGAAGTTCTTTGGTATCCATGTTGATGGCAAAGTTACGCAAATTTTGGTAATTTCAAAAGATTACAGGTCAACTATTTGCTAAGAACAATATTGCGGCTGTAGACTACAAGCCCGAAGCCTTGGCCGAGCAGCAGAACGATGTCTTGCCTGAATATGCCGTAAATAAAAATGATTGCGGCTCCCGCCAGGCTGATCCACCAGAACAGCGGCGGAAGTTCACTGCGGCCAATGCGCTTGGAGTACCACCATTGGTAAACGAAGCGCAGTGTCATCAGCAACTGGCCGAATGTGCCCACGCAGAGCAGCGCCATTGGAATGTCTGGTCTGAGCAGAAACTCATCGATAAACGTGCGCGCGTTGTCGGCCACGAATATGGCGGCGATAACCGGAAAGCAGAGCAGCAGCGCCCAGCAGATGCGGGGCATGCGCACTCTCTTGAGGTGGAGGTTCCAGACGTAGACGTAGTAGCTCACAATCTGGCCGGCCACGACCGCAAAGTCGGCGCGCAGCCAGCCGTAGGTGGCGAGTAGCGCCGAGCCGGCGAGCGACAGCGCCCAGAACAGGGTTGGCGACAGCACCTTGCGGGCTCTTTCGCTCAGAATCCACTGAACCAGGGTGCGGGCCGAAAAGAAGGCCTGGGCGAGCAGGCCTACGCATGTGATCAGCAGCGGGTGCATCAGAGGTTGGTCGAGCCTATTTTGTAGTTATACCATCTGGGACGCATCCAGCGGAAGGCGAAGCAGTCCATCGTGGGGCCGACAAGCCTGTTGCGGAGGCTGAATTTCGACTGGCCGGCAGTGCGCGGAAAATGGCTGACGGCAACTTGCTTGACCTTACCTTCCTGCAGGCCCACGAGCGCAGGCAGGAAGCGGTGCATGCCGGTAAACATCGGAATGCGGCGCGCAACGTCGGTGTGGAGTATCTTGAGCGGGCAGCCGGTGTCGACAGCGTCGTCGCCGGTCATGAAGCGGCGGAAACTGTTGGCGATTTTGCTCTGTATGCGTTTGAAGCCGGTGTCCTTGCGGTTGGCGCGGATGCCCATGACCAGTTCGAAGTCGCCGGCATAGGGGAGCAGCAGGTTGAAGTCTTCGGGCGCGGTCTGCAGGTCGGCGTCGATGTAGCCTACCAGCGGCGAGCAGGCCGCATCGAAGCCGGCCTTGATGGCTGCGCTCAGACCGCAGTTTTTGGCAAACGAGATGTAGAACATGTCGGGATTGCGCTCGCAGATTGCGGCGATTTTTTCGCCCGATCTGTCTTTCGAGCCGTCGTTGACAAAGAGCACGCATGCGCGTCGCGCAGCCTTGGGCAGATAGGCGCTCAGGCGCTCTTCGAGTGCCGCTGCGTTGTCTTCTTCGTTATAGACGGGCACTATGATTGTGAGGTCGTAGTTAGCGGTTGCGTTCATTTGTTGTAGATGAATTTCAGTTTTTCGGGTTCGTCGCCTTCGAGCAACAGGGCAGCTCCCCGAGGCAGGTCAAAGCCGCCCGTGCGGTCAACCACTGTGGCGGGCACGTTGAAGTATGCGTCGATATTTTCGCCGCGCCTGACTTCCGAATCAATGTAGACATGAGTGGGGTTGAGTTTCGCCACCTCTTCGCACACCGGGCCGTAGCTGATGCGGCTGTTGAGCAGCGGCAGGGTCCACGATGCGCAGAAAATCAGGGCAAGTATGCCGATGGCTATGATGTTTACGGCCTTGAGCAGCTTACGGCCGTTGATAAGCGATGCGCCGAGATAGACGCCAAACGGAATTGCAGGCAGCAGGTAGACCTGCAGTTTTGAGCTCACGCACGAGAGCATGACAAACGTCACGGCGAAAACTGCGATTGTGAGTTTGCGGAAGTCGCCGCGCGCGGCAACGTCGCGCCGGGCAATGAGTTCGTAGGCAATCAGCAGCGACCAGGGAGCCATGACGTACCATACGCACACGCAGTAGTACCACCACGGACAGTCGTGGGTAAAGGCGTTGTGGGCGCGGTCGACCGTCTGGTGAAACAGCAGGTTGTTGAGGTAGTCGGCGCCCCCTTCGGTCCAGACTCCGCCGAACCATATTGCGCAGCCTCCGGCTATCACCGCCCATGCCGGCCAGCCCCATATTCTGCGAAACAGACCGAAGCGTTTAACCGCGGCCAGATAGGCGGCCGTGCCGAGCAGCGGAATCAGAATGCCGTAGGGCCCTTTGGTGAATAGGGCCAGGAAGCTGAAGAGTCCGAGCAGTGCCTCGTGGCGTCGTGTAGGCCGGCCAATGGCCATACGGTAGGACTCGCGCAGTGCCAGCACTATAAACAGGGTCAGCAGCATGTCCATGCGCAGCGTCAGCGCCAGCCCCGGGAAGAAGCCGCATGTAAAGAGCATCAGCAGGGCTGCCCGGCGACGTGGCAGGTCGATTGCTCCGCGGGCCATGCCGTTCATTATGCGGCCCACCAGCAGCATCGGCACCAGTGAGAATAGCCCTGCAAACAGCGTGGCGAGGCTGCCGGGCAGTGCGCGCAAGGCCATTATTATCCACAGATACAAAGGCGGCTTGTCGGCATAGATTTCGCCATGGTTATGGAAGCACCACACCGCGCCGTTGCGCAGAGCCTCGTCGGCTATGCTGAAGTAGCGCAGCTCATTGTCGGGAGTAATGTCGCGCATGGCCAGAACCGGCAGCATCGCTGCAGCCGCCAGCAGATATATCCACCAAGTTGATTCACATAGCTTTTTCACGCTGCAAATTTAATTATTTTCCTTGACAATCAAAAATCAAGCACTCGTAAAGATGCCGACGCCGGCAATGCGCGGCCGTCGCCGTGATACAACAAAGCCCGGCGGGTGTTACCGTCGGGCTTTGGACTGAATTATGTTTCAGGAGTTTTATCAGTTGCTTCTGAGTGTGAACTTGATGGGCAGGGTGTGCCAAACGCGTACGTTCTGACCATTCATCTTACCGGGGATGAATTTGGGCATCGACTTAACCACGCGCACTGCCTCTTTGTCGAGGTCGGGGTCCACACCACGCACTACCTTTACTTCGCCTACAGAGCCGTCTTTCTCAACCACGAACTGTACGACAACGCGGCCTTGAATGTTGTTCTGTGCGGCAATTTCGGGATAGCGGATGTTCTTGTTCAGGTATTTGTAGAGCTCAGCTTCGCCGCCGGGGAATTTGGGCGATTCTTCAACCGCGGTGAAGATTTTTTCAGGTTCGGGAGCCTTCTTTTCTTCAACTACAACTTCGTCGCGCACTTCGCGAACAACGGTAACGTCGTCGGTACCTTTGTCAAAGTCGGTTGCGCCGAATGCGGTTTCAGTCTGAGTCAGTTCCTCCTGGTTCTTCACTTCGTCTTCCTTGGTCACTTCGCTGTCGTCAACGATGGCGATTTCGGTTACCTTTACGGTGTTGAGCACTTCTTCAGGAAGCACTTCTTCCACCTCGGGTTCTTCGAAGCGTTCTTCGGGTTCTTCTTCAGGTTCGGGTTCGTCCTGAGTGGTGTCGACGCTTACCATCTCCTGCTCGGCTTCGCCGGTGATGGTCTCTTCGGCCCTTTCGATTTGGCTGACAAACAGCGAAACGATGAGGAACACTGCGATGACCACAACGACTGAAAGCATTGCGATGTTGTGACGACGGGCGCTCTGTGTGCGGAGTTCGTATGCGCCGAACTCTTTGTTCTTACCTTCAAATATAATGTCGGTCCATTCACGCGATGACAAATCTACGTCTTTAGCCATAATACTTTTGCTTTTTACGGGTTAAACTTAATTTTTCATCACATATCAGAGCTTGCCCTGAGTTTTCAGGTAAGACATGATCAACAGAGAGTCGGTAGAATTGATGTTGTCAATCTGGTAGCGCGAAATCTGGTTGAGCTGCATCTCGTCGAGAGCCGAGATCACACTTTCGTAGCTGGCGTTGGGGCCTGCCTTGATGATGATGACGGGACGGGTGAGAGTGGAGTCATTGCGGATTTCACGGGCACGAGCCTTGAAGACGGAGTCGTTGGCTTCCTTGGTGGCGCCGAGACGTTCTTCTTTCCATTCCAGCTTGAGCGCGTCAATTTTCTTGAGCACTTCTTTGTTACGTTCGTGAAGGATTGCGCGGATACCGTTGGTCTGGCCGTTGGTGTTGCCGCGGAAGCGCTGTTCTTTGAGTTTGAGCTTGTCGGCGTCGATAAAGTTGTCTTTGTCGAGGTCGTTGTCGGCAAACGTGCCTTCAAAGGGCTTTCCTTCGTAGTAGTAAACTATGTGCTTGGGGTAGGTGGCGCCGGTTGCTGCGTCTTCTTCCATAACGACGTGGCCTTGCTCGTCGCGTTCGGTGTCGAGAATCAGCGTCACTGCTTCGGACTGCTTGGTTTTGTTCTGCTGGCTCTGCTCGAGTTTTTCGTTCGAGGGCAGGGCAATCTGCAGTGTCTGCGACTTAATCATCGTGGTGCAGAGCATGAAG
This sequence comes from Porphyromonadaceae bacterium UBA7203, assembly GCA_002490725.1. GTDB lineage: Bacteria > Bacteroidota > Bacteroidia > Bacteroidales > Muribaculaceae > UBA3263. Next base: position 23,862 of record DKUN01000011.1, read on the forward strand.
AACGTAATCAGCAGCATGTTCATATCCACCATAGGCGTAAAGTCTACGTGAATCTGCATCTTCTTCTGGGCGCCTTTTTTCTTGCCGCCCTTGTCGGATTGTTCTATCTGTGCCATAATGATTATTCGTTTTCAGATTTGAGCGCAGTCATGAGGCTGAACTTGTTGAGCTTGAGGGTCTGGAGGTTGTCGAGCACGACGTGCATCACGCTGTAGGGGGTGTCTTTGTCACCCTTGATTGCGATGCCTTCGCCGGTTTTCTTGATCGCCTCGAAGAATCGGGGGTTGGGAGCGATGGCCTCGCCCTTGCCGTTGACAGTGCCGTTGTTGCGGTAGTCCTGGGCAACGCGCTGCATGGCGTCCATCCAGATCTGGAACTCGTTCAGTTTGGTCAGGTCACGGTTGTCATTGATAGGAATTCCGACTTTGTTGGGGTCAAATTCCTTCATGATTTTATCCTGTTCGGTTGTGGGCAGGCTCAGGAAGGCAGGAAGGTCCTTCATGGGCATACCGAACATGCCGAGTTTGGAGAAAGCCGTTACCTGGTCGGCTGTGAAGTTGACTTTTGCTTCGGGGTGACGCTCGTTGTAGAGGCGGTTTGCCTCAATCAGCAGGTCACGGCGAACTTTTTCGCTCGAGTAGGCCGAGTCCTCGTCACCGGTGATGCCGATGAATACCTTGCCTTCGACAGTGCGGTTCAGCGAACCGTCGCTCTTGGCTTCAGCGCCGCTGACCAGGATGGTCACGAGGTTAGACATCGGCACCTTGATGTCGCTGACTGAGCTCGGGGTGATAACCGTCGCGGGTTCCTTGGCCAGGAAGGTTGAGGTCAACATGAAGAAAGTCAACAAAAGAACGGTCACGTCACTCATCGCGGTCATGTCGATGAGTGTGCTCTTTCTTTTAATTTTAGGCTTTCCCATATTACTTGTTTACGGTTTAAGAGTTGTAGTTAAGTAATAGGGGATTAGTGAGTAGCCTGGAAGGTCTGTACGATTGAGAAACCGATTTCGTCGATGGCGTAGGTGAGGTTGTCAATCTTGTTGGTGTAGAAGTTGTAGGAGATAACAGCGAAAGCACCAGTTGCGATACCGAATGCGGTATTGATAAGTGCCTCAGAGATACCGGT
>DKUN01000020.1 GCA_002490725.1 Porphyromonadaceae bacterium UBA7203
GTTCTGCTTCCGGCGAAATCAGTCGCGGAAGCAGCGGAGGGTGGGGTAGGATATGCCGTCGGCAATCTGCCAGATGGTGGTGAAGTCCCAGCCTTCGTAGGTTGATTTGAACTTCATCTGCTCTTCGCTGACGTTGCCCCAGCCATAGCAGTGCTCATTCCGGAAACTGCTGAAGTTAACGTATGTGCCTGTCGGTTTTTCGCCTACCACATAGCAGTTGGTCGCTTCATAGCCGAATGCATAAGCTTTCCACTGGCATTCAACAGTTCCGCAGAAATAGCTGTTGCTGACAGTGGCGTTGGCGGCTATGCCGGATGCGTTGTCGTTATTGCTCGAATCCTTGACGTTTCCGATGACCTTGCACTGATCAACGCCGCCATTGATGTAGGAGTAGTTGGCGATGCCTGATGTGGTGCCATTGCCGATAATGTTGCCGCTGACGCTGCATTGCGAGATGTTGACGTTGTTAATGGTCATTCCGCAGATTGCTGCCGTCATGGTCTTGCCGGATATGCCGCGTTCGCCAAGCTCGACTATGATGCCGGTCAGATTGCCCGGTTCACCGGATGGCTGCCGGGTAGCCTTGGCGAATAGGCCTACATAGTTGGTTGTGGGGCGGTTGATCCAGAGGCCGGTGATTTTGTGGAATCGGCCGTTGTAGGTGCCGCAGAAGTCGGCGATGGGTTCCCAGCCTGAACCAGCGGGGTCGATAAACGAGGCCAGGTCAATGTCGGCGGTCTGTACAAAGTGGGCCGTGGGGGCCTGGCGCACGTTTGAGAGCTGGGCGGCGGTGGCTATCTGATATGGGTCGGCTACAGTACCTGAGCCGGCGGCGAAAAGCGGATTGGCCGATGCGGCCTGGGTCACGGTGATTTCCGCGCTGCCAAGCGAGTTTGAAATCTTGACTATGCCGGTGCGTGGTGTGGCCGAATGGTTCGTGGTGGCAGCGAAGATAAGCGTTAGCTCATTTTGCGAAACATAGAGCCATTCAGGCTTTTCGGCGATGGTAATCTGTGTCGGATATCTGAGCGTCAGAGAGGCTTCAGCATCATCGGCTGCGAGATTCACCGAAGTGGCCGACAGTGAAATCACCATCTCAAACGGGCACTGATATTTGATTTGTGCGCCCATGATGCCTCCCGAAGTTGATTCCAGGTATGACATCACGTAGATGCGGGCATATTCTTGCTCGGCGCCCGCATTTCTAATATACTTGGCAACATAGCCGTGGCCGGGCATCAGGGCTACCTCTGACTTCCAGCCGCTCGAAGGAATTTCGGTAATGTTGCCGAGACCGGCAACCTCGCCTACGTCGACCAGTTCGACGAAACTCGTGCCGCGAAGATTGTTGGATCTGTTGATTGCGATGCCGAAATAATAATTCTTGCCAATATCCAGAGGGTCGTCGTCGTTGGTCAGGTTGACTGTAATGGTGTTGTCGGGGTCTTTAACAGGCTGGTTGGGGTTGACGGAGCCGCCGGGCTGTTCGGAGTCGGGGACGGAGGGAAGTTCGGGCTCGTCATCGCCGCAGGCGTTCAGTGTGAGGCAGCCGATAAGAGCCAGCACGCAATACTTAAAGTGTTTTTTCATAATGTGATTGTGTGTGTCGCGTCCGTTCCCGAGTTGACGTTTAGAGATGGTACAAGAAAAGCGTGGAACGATGTTCTGCTTATTTTAAAGGGGCATCGCCAAACGCCGTGTCGAAATAAACAGTCCACTCCCACGCCTAATCGCTATATCGCGAACCCCTTGTCGGGGAGTGGATATACGACAAGCATGAGCGTTTTTTTTGACTGCTTTTCCTTCGACGTAGAAATTTTTGGCGATTTTCTTTAAAGGATAAAGCAAGAAACGCTTTTACAATATGTAAGCAACTTGCGTTGCGCTGCAAAGTTACGTAATTCCGGCGACTTTGGCAAGCGTTGGAACTTATTTTGCGGCTCAGAATCCGCGCGGTCAGGCAGCTTTTTTATGTCACGGTCATGCGGGTAAAAAAATCCGGGGGACTGAGCGGTGAGGCTCTGTCCCCCGGAGGGTATTGGCGGATGAGAAATTCTCGGAATTAGTCCTGGTTGAGGTTTACGCGCTTGAAGCTGATGCAGGTAAGACCCTTGGAGGCCTGTTCAAGATACTGGCCTACGGTGAGGTTGCCGTCCTTGATGAACTCCTGTTCAACGAGGCAGTTCTCTTTGTAGTACTTGTTGATGCGGCCCTTGACGATGTTTTCAATCATCTGCTCGGGGAGGTTCGCAGCCTTCTGTTCGGAAACTTCGGCAATGATTTTGCGAGCCTGTTCAGCCTGTTCGGGAGTAATCCAGCCTTTCGACATGTTGCTCTCGATGTGGGCTTCGCTGTCAACGTGGGCGGGGTTGATGCCGGCCTTGCTGAGGGCGGAGTTAACAGCCTTCTGCACCTGTTCCTGCTTGGTCTTTTCGATGGCCACGGCCTTTTCGCTGTCGATAATCGAAGCGGGTACGGCTTCGCGGTTAACCGCTACGGGGTTCATCGATGCAACCTGCATGGCAACGTCACGGCCAATCTGATAGTCAACGCCTTCGACGTTGAAGCCGCAGATGGTGGCGAGCTTGTTGCCCTGGTGGTTATAGGAGGTGGTAGAGGGAGCTTCGATGTATTCGAAAGCGCCGATTTCCATCTTTTCGCCGGTCTTGCCCACTTCTTCAACGATGAGGTCGGCAATTGAGCGGCCGTCGAGTTCGATGGCCTTGAGTTCGTCGAGCGACTTGGCTTTGTTGGCCACTGCGGCGTCGAGAATCTTGGTGGTCAGGGCCACGAAGCCGGCGTTTTTGGCAACGAAGTCGGTTTCGCAGTTCAGAGCCACGATGGCGGCATAGGTGCCTTCGTTTTTCGAGAGTACGCAGCCTTCAGAAGCCTGGCGGTCTTCGCGCTTGGCGGCAACTGCCTGACCCTTTTTGCGGAGGATTTCAACGGCTGCCTCGATGTCGCCGTCGGTTTCGGCGAGAGCTTTTTTGCAGTCCATCAGGCCGGCGCTGGTAAGGTTGCGCAGCTTGGTGATATCTGCCATTGTAACTGCCATAATAATATAGTAGTTTAGGGGGTGTTTAAATTTCGGGTTAAATTACTCGGCTGCGGGGGCAGCTACTTCTTCAGCCTTGGGGGCTTCGGCAGCGGGACGTGCCACACGACGGCGCTCGCGGCGGGGAGCAGCCTTGGGTGCGTCTTCGTCGGCCTGAGCTTCAGCGGCTTCGTTGTCGGCCTTTTCAACCTTGCGCTCTTCGAGACCCTCGTTCATGGCGGCGATGACGGTGTCGAGCACGAGTTCGATGCTCTTCGAAGCGTCGTCGTTGGCGGGAATGACGAAGTCGATGTTGTTGGGGTTGGAGTTGGTGTCGACCATAGCGAACACGGGGATGCCGAGACGAACGGCTTCGGCAACGGCGATGTGCTCCTTGCAAACGTCAACAACGAAGAGGGCTGCGGGCAGACGGTTCAGGTCAGCGATGGAGCCGAGGTTCTTTTCGAGCTTGGCGCGCTGGCGGGTAATCTGGAGCTTTTCGCGCTTGGAGAGGTTGTCGAAGGTGCCGTCTTTGGTCATCTTGTCGATGGCGGTCATCTTCTTCACGGCCTTGCGGATGGTGGGGAAGTTGGTGAGCATGCCGCCGGGCCAGCGTTCGATAACGTAGGGCATGCCTACGGCCGAAGCCTTGTCGGCGATAACCTGCTTAGCCTGCTTTTTGGTAGCAACGAAAAGCACTTTTTTGCCGCTCTTGGCGATGCTCTTCAGTGCGTTGGCTGCTTCTTCGAGTTTGGCCTGGGTTTTGTAGAGGTCAAGGATGTGGATGCCGTTGCGCTCCATGAAGATGTAGGGAGCCATTGCGGGATTCCATTTGCGTTTGAGGTGGCCGAAGTGACAGCCGGCTTCGAGCAGTTGCTCAAAAGAGGGAGTTGACATAGTTTTTGTAGGGATTTAAATGTTTTGTTTACGTTCTTCAGATAATCAATCCCGGCGTAGGGAGCGGAGCAATTGTCGTGGCTCCATCGCCGGGATTTAGATGCTAAACAGGGCCGATTAACGCTTAGAGAACTGGAAGCGTTTGCGGGCCTTGGGCTGACCGGGCTTCTTACGCTCGACGGCACGGGGGTCGCGGGTCATGAAGCCTTCGGCGCGGAGGGCCGACTTGTCTTCGGGGTTCACTTTGACGAGGGCGCGGGCAATTGCGAGACGCAGTGCTTCGGCCTGGCCTTTGTAGCCGCCGCCGTCGAGGTTAACCTGGATGTCGTACTTTTCGGCGCAACCGAGGGTCAGCAGGGGCTGCTTGACGATGTATTGCAGAATTTCGGAGGGGAAGTAAACTTCGAGGGGACGGTGGTTGATGGTGATGTTGCCGTTACCTTCTTTGAGGATTACGCGGGCAATGGCGGCCTTGCGGCGACCAACGGTGTTGAAAGTTTCCATGTGATGCTGCAGGGCTTAATTATTTCTTAATGAGTTTGCTGAGGTCGAGAACTTCGGGGTTCTGGGCTTCGTGGGGATGCTCGCTGCCGTTGTAGACGTGCATGTTGGTGATGATTTTGCGGCCAAGACGGTTCTTGGGGAGCATGCCTTTCATTACACGGTCGAACAGGGGGTGAATGCCGGGCTTGATGTGCTTGTTGAACGATTTCTTCATGAGCACTTCGGGGGTGAGCTCTTTCTGACCGCCGGGGTAACCCGAGAAGGTGTAGTAGATGTGGTCGGTCATCTTTTTGCCGGTCAGAACGACTTTGTCGGCGTTGATGATGATGACGTTGTCGCCGCATTCTACGTTGGGCGAGTAGCAGGGCTTGTTTTTGCCCATAAGGATTTTTGCGACTTCAGAGCAGAGGCGGCCGAGGTGCAGACCGGTGGCGTCAATCACATACCACTTGTGATCGATGCTCTGAGCATTGGGAGAGAGGGTTCTGTAGCTAATTGAATCCACGATTTATACGTTTAATTATCAGTTCTTTACTGTGGGCTCCTGTGGCAGTTTTGCTTGGCCAAAAGCTTGGCTGCTGCGGTGTTCCCGGAGTTAGGGTTGGATAAAATCGGTTTGCAAAGGTAGTGATTATTTGCGAATTGACAAAATTTCCGCGCAAAAAATCATTTTGCGCGGAAATCGTAGTGAAGTCGTTTCGGAGGGGTGCGGTTCAGGCGAGGAAGCCGAGCAGCACGCCGGCTGCGACGGCCGAGCCGATTACGCCTGCAACGTTGGGGCCCATGGCGTGCATGAGCAGGTAGTTGCTCGGGTCGTATTCGAGGCCGACGTTGTTGGAGATGCGGGCCGACATGGGCACGGCGCTGACGCCGGCATTGCCGATGAGGGGATTGAGCTTCTTGTCATGGGGAAGCACGAGGTTGAAGAGCTTCACGAACAGTACGCCCGATGCGCTGGCAATGATGAAGGCCATGAAGCCGAGGGCGAAGATGCCTACGGTTTCGGCGGTGAGGAACTGCGAGGCCTGGGTCGAGGCGCCGACGGTCATGCCGAGGAGGATGGTGACGATGTCGGTCAGGGCGTTGCTGGCGGTTTTGGCCAGGCGGTTTGTTACGCCGCATTCACGAAGCAAGTTGCCGAAGAAGAGCATGCCGAGCAGGGGCAGGGCGGTCGGAACGACGAAGCATGTCAGCAGCAGGCCGACAATGGGGAAGATGATTTTTTCGTTCTGGCTGACCTGGCGGGCGGGTTTCATGCGGATGAGGCGCTCTTTTTTGGTGGTGAGCAGGCGCATGATGGGGGGCTGGATTACCGGCACGAGGGCCATGTAGGAGTAAGCGCTGACGGCGATTGCGCCCATGAGGTTGGGAGCGAGTTTGCTCGAAAGGAAGATGGCCGTGGGGCCGTCGGCGCCGCCGATGATGGCGGTGGCGCCGGCCTGGTCAGGCGCGAATCCGAGCAGCAGGGCCACCATGTAGGCGCCGAAGATGCCGAACTGGGCCGAGGCGCCGACGAGCATGAGCTTGGGGTTGGCGATCAGTGCGGTAAAGTCGGTCATGGCGCCGATTCCGAGGAATATCAGGGGCGGATACCAGCCGGCCGACACGCCGCCATAGAGTATGTTGAGCACAGAGCCCTCTTCGTAGATGCCGATTTCGAGGCCGGCGTTGGTGTCGAAGGGGATGTTGCCAATCAGCATGCCGAAGCCAATCGGCACCAGCAGCATGGGCTCGAAGTTCTTTTTGATTGCGAGCCAGATAAAGAAGATGCCGATGGCAATCATCACCAGGTTCTGCCAGGAGGCGTTGTACAGGCCTGTAAGGTGCCAGAACTGGGCGATGTTGCCGAGAATGAATTCGGAGAAGTCCATTGTTTCGTGGAGGCAGGGTGGGTTAAGCGATGGTTACGAGTGAGTCGCCTTCGAGGACCGAGTCGCCCTGCTTGACGTTGATGGCGGTGATTTTGCCGTCGCGGCCGGCGTGGATGGCGTTTTCCATCTTCATGGCTTCGAGCACGATTACGGTGTCGGAGGCTGAGACGGTGTCGCCGACCTTGCAGTTGATGCTGAGCACGGTGCCGGGCAGGGGGGCGGTTACGGCGCCGGGGCCGGCAGCTGCAGCTGCGGCGGGTTTGGGTGCGGTGGTTGCGGCGGGGGCGGGAGCGGCGGCTACGTTGGCCACTGCCACGGGGGCTGCGGCGGGGAGTTCTACGGTGTAGTCGGTGCCGTTTACGTTGACGGTAGCCTGCGATCCCTGGATTGCGCCGATATTTACGGTGTAGTCTTTACCGTTGATTTTATATGAGTAAGTTGCCATGGTGATTTTTTCTTCGCTTTATTAAATTAGGTGTGGAAGGGTGGGGGAGGAGAGATTTATCGGCGGGGGAGTTCGCGCATGATTTTGGCGCTCCAGGCCGATGCGGGGTTGTGGTTGATAGTGAGGCGCGAGTTGCCTACACCTGCGTTGAGGTATTGGTTGAGCGCCAGGGCTATGACGGCTGCGACTTCGGCGTCGGCGTCAGTGGCGGGCCGGGGAGCGGGGGCGAGGGTTGCGTCAGAGCTGCCGGCAGCCTTGGCGTTGCGGCGGCTCAGGCTGCGAATCATGATGAAGCAGATGCAGAGCACGAACAGCGCGCCGAACACTATACCCATGGCCATTGCTGCCATGGCAAATCCGTGTTTGTCCATTTTTTCGAAATTAGCGATTTTGTTGTTAGGACCCTTGACGTTGTTGAGGCCACCGGGGGTTACGGCCGAAGCGGCGTCGGAGTCGTCGCGTATCTGCCAAGTGTCGCCGCTGTCGGGGGTGCGTGCATAGCTGCAGTCGGCGCCAACCGATGCGGGCACGGTTACGGAGTCGATGAGGCTGATGCCGTCGGCGTCGTAGATGGCGATGAAGTTGTCTTGGCCCGGGGTCAGGGTGAAGTTGAGATGTAGGGTGCCGTGGTTGTCGTTGCCGTCGGCCCAGAAGAGCAGTTGCTGCCCTTTGGCGATTTTGGTGGCGGCGTCGCCCCGCGGCACGAAGTACTTGGTCGGGTTCGAGGGGTCGTCGGTGAGGTATATGGAGCTGACGTCGACGGCGGCTGCCGTGGGGTTATGGAGTTCAATCCATGCCGAACGGTTGCCGAAGTCGTCAACGATGGAACTTTCGTTGCTCACCATCACTTCGTTGATGCGAAGGCTCTTGCGCCCCTGGGCCGAGGCCGCGGGGGCGGCCATGGCCAGCAGGGTAGCGAGGGCTATGAATTTGCCGAGCTTTTTCATCGGTTTCTTACAGGGGGATGTTGCCGTGCTTCTTGGCGGGATTCTGAACGCGCTTGGTGGCGAGGGTTTCCAGTGCGCGGATAATGCGGAAGCGTGTTGTCGAGGGCTCGATGACGTCGTCGATGTAGCCGTATTTTGCGGCGTTGTAGGGGTTGCAGAAGAGTTTGTTGTATTCTGCTTCCTTTTCTGCCAGAACGGCTTTGGGGTCTTCGGCTGCTTTGGCTTCCTTGGCGTAGAGCACTTCAACTGCACCTGCGCCGCCCATAACGGCGATTTCGGCCGAGGGCCATGCGTAGTTGATGTCGCCGCGCAGCTGCTTGCAGCTCATTACGATGTGGCTGCCGCCGTAGCTCTTGCGCAGGGTGATGGTGACTTTGGGCACGGTTGCTTCGCCGTAGGCGTAGAGCAGCTTGGCGCCGTGGAGAATAACGCCGTTGTATTCCTGGCCGGTGCCGGGAAGGAAGCCGGGAACGTCGACGAGCGACACGATGGGGATGTTGAAGGCGTCGCAGAAGCGCACAAAGCGGGCGGCCTTGCGCGAAGCGTTGCTGTCGAGCACGCCTGCAAGATATTTCGGCTGGTTGGCTACGATGCCGACGCTGCGGCCGTTGAAGCGAGCGAAGCCGATAATGATGTTGCGGGCGTAGTTGCGCTGAATTTCAAGGAATTCGCCGTTGTCGACCAGGGCGCCGATAATCGAATACATGTCGTAGGCCTTGTTGGCGGCTTCGGGGATGATTTCGTTGAGGGCTGCGTCGATGCGGTCGGCGGGGTCGGTGCAGGGCACTGCGGGAGTTTCCTCGAGGTTGTTCTGGGGAATGTAGCTGAGCAGCAGCTTGATGATCTGGATGGCTTCTTCGCCGTTTTCGGCAGCGAAGTGGCAGACGCCGCTTTTGGTCGAGTGAACGGTAGCGCCGCCGAGGGCTTCCTGGGTAACGTCTTCGCCGGTAACGGTCTTGACAACTTTCGGTCCGGTCAGGAACATGTAGCTGATGCCCTTGGCCATGATGGTGAAGTCGGTCAGCGCGGGCGAATAAACGGCGCCGCCGGCGCAGGGGCCGAGGATTGCTGAAATCTGGGGAATAACGCCCGAAGCGAGAATGTTGCGCTGGAAAATTTCGGCATAGCCGGCCAGGGCGTTGATGCCCTCCTGGATGCGGGCTCCGCCCGAGTCGTTAAGGCCGATGACGGGTGCGCCCATGCGCATTGCCATGTCCATGACCTTGCAGATTTTCTGCGCCATGGTTTCCGACAGCGAGCCGCCGAATACGGTGAAGTCCTGGGCGAAAACGTAGACCAGACGGCCGCCTATGGTGCCGCAGCCGGTCACGACGCCGTCGCCGGGATATGATTTCTTTTCCTGTCCGAAGTTGGTGCAGCGATGGCGCACAAAGGTGTCGAACTCTTCAAACGAGCCTTCGTCGAGGAGTTGGGCAATGCGCTCGCGGGCAGTGAATTTGCCGCGTTCGTGCTGTTTGTCGATAGCTTTCTGGCCGCCACCGAGGTGGGCTTCTTCGCGCAGTTTGATGAGTTCCTGCACTTTTTCGAGTTGTGTACTCATTTCGATATTGTTTAGGTGGTTAAGAGTCGCAGCCGGAGCGCGCTCTCGGTTTGGGGTTTGAATTTCGGTTTATTTGGGCTGTTCGCAGAGTTCAATCAGGGTGCCGCAGGTGCTTTTGGGGTGGAGGAAGGCGATGTCGAGGCCTTCAGCGCCCTTGCGGGGAGCCTTGTCGATGAGGCGGCAGCCTTTTTCTTCGAGCTCTTTGAGCGAGTTTGCAACGCCGTCGGTTATGTTGAGAGCAACGTGCTGGATGCCGCCGCGGCCGCCGTTTGCGGCAATGAATTTTGAAATGGCGCTGTCGTCGGCGGTGCCTTCGAGGAGTTCTATTTTGGTCTGGCCGATGCGGAAAAATGCGGTGCGCACTTTCTGGTCGGCCACTTCTTCGATAGCAAAGCACTTCAGGCCGAGCATCTTTTCATAGAAAGGAATGGCTTCGTCGAGCGAGGGTACGGCGATGCCGATGTGTTCGATATGGGAAATTTCCATGATTTTTGATGTGATAGTTTGTTGGTTATAATATATTATGGCGCGAATTTACGCCAAAATCCCGACATTGCCAAATAAAAAGCCGCCGATTCCCCACCCCTCTCCCATCCGGATGAGGCGCTCCCCTTCCCTCATAGGCAGAAAGTCATATACGCCGGAATGTAGAGCGTTTTGCCATCCACCTTTAGGTTCTTCGGGTGAATCACGATGTTGCCGCCTATGCGGTTGCCGAATTTTTCGCCGAAGCGGCTGAGCGAGGTCGTTGTGTAACGGTCGGAAGATTTGACTTCAATCGGGTATATTTTATACTTGAGCTTGCTGTTGTTAGAGAGCAAAAAGTCGATTTCAACGTCGTTGCGGTGCTTCTCCTCGTTATAGCTTGTGTAGAAATAGAGTTTATGGCCGGCAGCAACGAGCATCTGTGCCACGGCGTTTTCGTAAAACATCCCTTCGTTGGTGGTAAGTTTTCCGAAAAGGATTTCGCGATATAACTCGTTGTCGCTGATTTCGTTTTCGTCAAATGTGTGGCTGATGAGCAGGCCGGTGTCGCCCATATAGCACTTTATGAAAGTGCGGTCTTCATTGAGCGATAGGCCTACATTCGGATCCGAGCAGTTGAAGCATTCGTTGACCATCATCGAATCGGCGAGCCAGAAAAACGTGTCGTGATACTTTGGAAACGTGGCGTTCTTTTCGACCTTGCTGTAAACCACGCGGCGTTCGGCTCGTGAAAGAAACGCTGGAATCTGGTCGAATATCGCCAGCACCTTTGAGCGGTAGCCGGAGTTGATTTTCATTATGTCGCTACGGTACAGGGCAAGTATGTCTCGCTTTTCCATATCCGATTTGGCAAAACTGCGGTCGTTTTCAATGTAGGCCGACACGCTTTTCGGCATTCCTCCGACTATCATATACTGGCGGAAAAGCAGCATCGCCTTGGCGTGGATGTTTTGTTCAACCGGTTCCCTGCGGCTGTAACATTCGCGGATATATGCAATGAGATTATCTTCGCCAACGGCCAGGCAGAACTCTTCGAAATCCATCGGATACATCGAGATGCGACGCTCTTCTGATGGAATTGTTATTTCCTTTACTTTTTCGCGGATTGATATCAGCGAGCCGGTTTCGATGTAGTCAAAGCGCCCGTCGGCCACAAGATACTTCACTGCTTGGCGTGCCTTGGGAAACTGCTGGACTTCATCAAGAATTATCAGAGAGTTGCGCCGCTCGAGGGTGACGTTATATTCCGACGCGAGAATCATAAAAAACGTGTCCAGGTCGGTCATATAGTTATTGAATGCCGACCTGATGGTTTCGCTCGCTGTGTTGAAGTCGATGACAATGTAGCTGCCATATTCATTTTTGGCAAATTCTTCGGCGATGGTTGATTTGCCGATACGTCTGGCTCCCTCTATCAGCAGGGCCTTTTCTCCCTTGGAGTTTTGCTTCCAGTCAAGCAGCTTTTTGTAGATTTTGCGTCGGAATACCATAATCTTTGCGGAAATAGGTGATATTGAGCGCAAAACTACGCATAAAATTTGGAGTACGCAAGTCCGTAAGTGTTAAAAATAGTCGGAGTGCGCAGGTCTGGAAGTGTTAAAATCTGTCGGAGTACGCAGGTCTGAGCCCGTCAGAAGGGGAAGACGAGCGGAATCACCATTATCATCAGCAGGCCGAGAATCAACTGCAGCGGGCCGCCGACTTTGACGTAGTCCATAAACGTGTATTGCCCTGCGGGCATGACCAGGGCGTTGGGCGGCGTGGAAAATGGCGACATGAAGCAGAGCGATGCGCCGAACGTTACGGCAAAGAGCATCGGCAGCGGGCTGACGCCGTAGGCAATGGCGCTCTGAACGGCGATGGGAGCCATGAGCACGGCGGTGGCCGTGTTGGATATGAAGAGGGTGAGCAGTGACGTGGTGAAGTAGATTCCGGCCATGAGCCAGTGGGGGCCTATGCCGCCGAGGGCGCTGACCAGCGAGGCCGACACCATGGAGCTGACACCGGTTTTTTCGAGTGCGAAGCTCATGGGCATCATGGCGCCGATGAGCACCACGCTCTCCCAGTTGATGGTTTTGTATGCGTCGGCCACACTGCGGAAGCATCCGCTCAAAATCATGGCCACGGCGGCAGTCAGCACTACGGTTACGGCCGGCAGTGTGCCGAAAACCAGGGCGGCAATCATGGCGAGCATGATGCTGCCAGCTACCGGGGCTTTGTAGTCGATGGTGACGTTCGAGGCCATGCTTTCGGGCTGGCCGAGCACAACCCAGTTTGACGTGTCGTTGCTGATTTCGCCGATTGATTTCCAGGTGCCCTGAACCAGCAGGACGTCGCCCTTGCGCACCACTTCGGCCCCGAGGTTGTCAATGATGTAACGGTCGCCACGGCGCACGCCGAGAATGTTGACGTTGAAGCGCTTGCGGAAGTCAAGCTGTGCAATCGTTTCCTTGAGAATCGCCGAATCGGGCAGCGGCACGATTTCGGCCAGGCCGATGTCGTAGAAGCGCAGGTTGCGCCGGTCGGCGTTTTCGCGCAGGGTCAGGCCGTAGTCGCCGACAAAGCGGTCTACGCTCTCCTTGGCCCCGCGCACGAACAGGGCGTCGCCCGGGTCGATGACCGAGCTTGCGGTCGGGGCCTCTTGCGTCACGTTTTTCAGCAGGCTGCGTCCCTCGACCATGCGCAGTTCGAGCACGTCGAGGCCGTAGTTGGCGCGCAGAGCCAGGGAGCCGAGCGTGAGTCCGGAAATCGGCGATGTCGGCGGCACTTCGATGCGCCATAGATTGTTGTTCAGATTATAGCGCTCAACGATGTCGGAAAGCGAGTGTGAGGCGGCGCCGCCTTCATTGCCGGCGTTGTTTTTGCCTCGGGTGAGCCATCGGCTCATGGGTATGAGCAGCGCTGTGCCTGCAATGAGGCATATCAGGCCGGTAGGGAGGAAGGTGAACATTGTCAGGGGCTCGCCGCCGGCCTCCTCCCAGGCTTCGGCAATGACGAGGTTGGGCGGGGTGCCGATCAGTGTGAGCATGCCGCCGATGCTCGACGCAAAGGCTATGGGCATCAGGAAGCGGCTCGCCGACGAGCCGGTTGCGGCGGCCATCGATACGACTATGGGGAGCATCAGCGCCACGGTGCCAGTGTTGCTGACAAAGCCTCCGATAATGCCTGTGGCGAGCACTACTACCAGAAAGAGCCGTGTGGGGCTGTTGCCTCCGAGCTTCGACAGGCGTGCGCCGAGCATCTTGGCGAGTCCGGTGTTGAAAACGGCGCCTCCGACAATGAACAGGCCTATCATCATTATCACAATCGGATTTGAGAACCCTGACAAGGCCTCCTGAGTGGTCAGGATGCCGGAAATGGTCAGTATCAGCAGGGCAATGAGGGCCACGATGTCGGCGCGCAAACGTCCGCTGACGAATCCGGCCGCGGCGAGTATCAGGGTTGTGATTGTGATGTACATGATTATTGAGTCGAATTGTTGAAAACTTGTTGAAAAGTTTTTTGTAAGGGCGAGTATTGCAGACTAAGGGATTGCGGCTCAGAATGAAAGGGCGCCGGCTTAGTTGTCGATATCATCATCGTCGTCATCGTCGAAATCAAAGTCGTCGGCCCAGAGGTCTGACGTGAACGAGGCCAGGTCGCGGCCTTCGCGCTTGGTCGGGCGTCCGAGTCCTTTGCGCCGGTCGATGAAGCCGCTGATGCGCACAACGTCGAGCAGGTCGAGCTCGCTCTGAGGCGTCACGTTTTCCATGTATTCCGGCACGAGTTTGGCTCCGAGGCGGTTTTGTACGCCCTGGAGCACTTTGAACGAATAGGTAACAGGCGGCTTGCGCACTTTTACAATGTCGCCCGGTTTTACTGTGCGGCTCGGTTTGACCAACACGTCGTTGACCATTACGCGGCCTTTTTTGATGGCGTCGGTTGCGATGGAGCGGGTCTTGTACACTCTGACCGCCCAGAGCCATTTGTCTACGCGTGCTTCCATTACTTGTTGTTATAATTGCACATTGCGGTCTGGATTCCGGCAAGCACGAATGTCTTGATGGCGTCGATTGCCACCTCGAACCGCGGCTTGAGTTCGTCGAGTTGCGCGGAGGTGAACTTGCTCAGCACGTAGTCGACCTGATGGCCGCGGCTGAAGTCGTTGCCGATGCCGAAGCGCAGGCGCGGATAGGCCTGGGTTGCGAGCATGGCGGCGATGTTTTTCAGTCCGTTGTGGCCGGCGTCGCTTCCGCTACCTTTGATTCTGATGGCTCCGAACGGAAGCGCGAGGTCGTCGACCAGAATCAGTATGTGGTCAACGGGGATTTTTTCTTTCTGCGCCCAGTAGCGCACTGCTTCGCCCGACAGATTCATGTATGTCGAGGGCTTGAGCAGCACGAGTTGCTTGTTTTTAAGCCTGGCGTGGGCCACGTCGCCGTAACGCTGGGTAGAGAAAGAGATATTGGATGCCATGGCCATGGCATCCAATATCATAAATCCTATGTTGTGACGGGTGTTGCGATATTCTTCGCCGATGTTCCCGAGCCCAACAATCAGGTATTTCATAGGCTGTCAGCGTCGGGGCTTACTTGCCTGCGGCGGCGTTGGCGGCAGCGCCACGTGCTGCGCGGGTCAGAGCCACGGTGCAGACAACGGCGTTATTGGCGTTGATCAGTTCGAGGCCTTCGAAGTGGAGGTCGCCGACCTGAATGGTCTTGCCGAGGCCGAGGTTGTCAACGTTGATGACCAGACGTTCGGGTACGTCGGTGTAGATGGCGCGCACACGGAGCTTCTTCATGTTGAGCTGGAGCTTACCACCGGCCTTCACACCTTCGGCGTGGCCTTCGAGCTTAACGGGCACTTCGATGACAACGGGCTTCTTGTCGTTTACTTCGAGGAAGTCGATGTGGAGAATGTTGTCCTTGACGGGATGGAACTGGAGGTCCTTGAGGATGGCGTTGCGCTTTTCGCCGTTGACTTCGAGTTCGATGGCGAAGATGTCGGGGGTATAGACGAGCTTGCGCACTGCCTCGTTGGTTACGGTGATGTCGGTGGTGATCAGGCCCTTGCCGTCTTCGATTTCAACGAGCTTTTCACCGGGCTTGAGAGCGGCGGTGTAGGGGAGGGTTACGATTTCGCCGCCATTGATGACTGCGGGGATTTTACCTGCGGCACGAAGGGCCTTGGTGGCTTTTTTGCCGAGGTCGGTACGGGGTTCGGCGCTGAGCTGAAATGTTTTCATTTGGTTTGGTTGATTAATAATGTGTTACTCAAAATTAAATTATTTCATTAATTTCCCATCACACGAGTGGAAAACCGGGCGCAAAGTTACGAAAAAAAGCTGACTTGTCCAAACAATTTTTGAAAGCGGCGCTCCGGCTGAAAAAATGATGTTATTAAACATTCTAAAATGGATGTTTTTTATTTGCTTTCCCGAATATTTCAGCGTAAATTTGCGCTACTGCACAGCAACCCCTCTAAACCAATAATTATATGAAAAAACATAACTTCTACGCCGGACCGTCGATTCTGAGCGAGTACACGATTCAGCATACCATAGATGCCATCCGCGATTTCGACGGCATGGGTTTGTCGCTGCTTGAGGTTTCACACCGTTCAAAGCAGTTTGTCTCTGTGATCAACGAGGCGTCAAGGCTCGTAAAAGAGCTGCTCGACGTGCCTGAAGGCTACAGTGTCCTTTGGCTTGGCGGCGGCGCGAGCATGCAGTTTGCCATGGTGCCCTATAACCTGCTTCGCACCAAGGCCGCCTATCTCGAAACCGGAGTGTGGGCATCAAACGCCGTCAAGGAAGCCCGTCTTTTCGGCGAGGTCGACGTCGTTGCGTCGAGCAAGGATGCCAACTTCAGTTATGTGCCCTCCGATTTCGTGATTCCGGCCGATGCCGATTATTTCCACTATACATCGAACAACACTATCTACGGCACCGAACTGCGCGTCGATCCCGATTCGCCCGTTCCGATGGTGGCCGATATGAGTTCCGATATTTTCAGTCGTCCTGTCGACGTCAGCAAATATGACCTTATTTATGCCGGCGCACAGAAAAATCTGGCTCCGTCGGGTGTGACTCTGGTGATTGTCAAGGATTCCGCCCTGGGCCATGCAGGCCGCGTAATTCCGACCATGCTCAACTATCAGACCCATGTCAACAAGGAGTCGATGTTCAACACTCCGCCCGTGCTGCCGATTTACAGCGCCATGCAGACTCTGCGTTATTATAAGGAACTCGGCGGCGTTAGCAAATTGCAGCTTATCGACGAGGAAAAGGCAGCCGTGCTCTACGACGCCATTGACAACAGCCGCATGTTTGAAGGCACTGCACGCATGGACTCGCGCTCGATTATGAACGTATGCTTCGTTATGGCACCGGAGTTCAAGGAAATGGAGCAGGAGTTTGTTGACTTCGCCTCGGCCCGCGGCATTGTCGGCATCAAGGGTCACCGCAGTGTCGGAGGCTTCCGTGCAAGCCTCTATAACGCGCTACCGCTCGAGAGCGTCAAGGTTCTCGTCGAGGCCATGCGCGAATTCGAAACTTTGAAACTCAAATAAGCCGTATATGCCATGAAAGTTCTCGTCGCAACCGAAAAGCCATTTGCGCCAGTTGCCGTTGAAGGCATACGCAAGGTGGTCGAAGAAGCCGGCCATGAGTTGGCGCTGCTCGAAAAATATACCGATCCGGCTCAGCTCTGCGAGGCTGTGGCCGACGCCGACGCCCTGATTGTGCGCTCGGATAAGGTGACGCCGGCGCTGCTCGACGCCGCCCCGAAGCTCAAAATCGTTGTGCGCGCCGGCGCCGGATATGATAACGTTGACCTCGAATCGGCGACCTCTCACGGAGTAGTGGTCGAAAATACCCCTGGCCAGAACTCAAACGCCGTGGCCGAACTCGTGTTCGGAATGCTCGTCATGGCAGTGCGCAACATGTATGCCGGCACGGCCGGCTCCGAGCTGCTCGGCAAGACGCTCGGCATTCATGCCTTCGGCCAGGTGGGTCGCAACGTGGCCCGCATAGCCGGCGGTTTCGGCATGAAGGTCAGCGCCCTTGACCCTTACTGCCCCGTCGAGGTGATGCAGGCGGCCGGTGTGGAACCGGTCGGCGACCTGCACGAACTTTACAGCAACAATAAATTCGTGTCGCTCCACATTCCCGCAACTCCCGAAACCCGCGGCTCGGTGGGCTATGACCTGATTTCGCTGATGCCTAAGGGGGGCGTGCTCATCAACACGGCCCGCAAGGAGGTTATTGACGAAGCCGGCCTGGCACAGGCGCTTGAGGCGCGTGCCGACCTGAAGTATGTTGCCGACATCCGTCCCGACAATGCCGACGAGCTGCTCGAGCGTTTTCCCGGCCGCGTGTTCTTCACGCCGAAGAAAATGGGCGCTCAGACTGCCGAAGCCAATATCAACGCCGGCATTGCGGCCGCGCGTCAGATCGCTGACTTCTTCGCTACGGGCAACACCCGCTTTAAAGTAAACAAATAAGTTCGATAATCGAACCACATATTTAACTCCATCTAATCAACCCCAATTAAATAAAGGCAGAGATGCCCGGATAAAAATCATGGAAATCAATCAGATTCTAAGTAATCTTGAAGCCAAGCACCCCGGCGAGAATGAATATCTGCAGGCCGTGCGCGAAGTGTTGATGAGTGTAGCCGACGTCTACAACAGTCATCCCGAATTTGAAAAGGCAAAAATCATTGAACGCATGGTTGAGCCTGACCGCATATTGACCTTCCGCGTCACCTGGGTCGACGACCGTGGCGAAGTGCAGACCAATCTCGGCTACCGCGTGCAGTTCAACAAGGCTATCGGCCCGTACAAGGGCGGTATCCGTTTCCACGCTTCCGTTAACCTGTCGATTCTTAAGTTCCTCGGTTTCGAGCAGACCTTCAAAAATGCTCTGACCACACTGCCGATGGGTGGTGCGAAAGGCGGCTCAGACTTCTCGCCCCGCGGCAAGAGTGATGCCGAAATCATGCGTTTCTGCCAGGCGTTTATTCTTGAACTCTGGAAAAACCTCGGTCCTGACCGCGACGTGCCTGCCGGCGATATCGGTGTGGGCGCCCGCGAGGTGGGCTACATGTATGGCATGTACAAGAAGCTCGTCGACGAGCACACCGGCACGTTTACAGGCAAGGGGCTCGACTTCGGCGGCAGCCGTATCCGTCCGGAAGCTACCGGCTTCGGCGCGCTCTACTTTGTTGAAAACATGCTCAAACTCAAGGGTGATTCCATCAAGGATAAGACTGTGGCCATAAGCGGCTTCGGCAATGTTGCCTGGGGCGCCGCCCTCAAGGCCAACGAGCTCGGCGCGAAGGTGGTCACCATCTCCGGCCCCGACGGCTATATCTATGACCCCGACGGCATTTCGGGCGAAAAGGTCGACTATATGCTCGAACTCCGTTCGTCGGGCGAGGATATCGTTGAACCCTATGTCGAGAAATACCCCGGCGCCAAGTTCTTTGCCGGCAAGAAGCCCTGGGAACAGAAGGTTGACATCGCGCTTCCCTGCGCTACTCAGAACGAACTCAACGGCGATGACGCCAAGCAGCTCATTGCCAACGGCGTGCAGATGGTAGCCGAGGTTTCAAACATGGGCTGTACGCCCGAGGCTATCGACGCATTCATCGAGTCGCGCACCACCTATGCGCCCGGCAAGGCGGTCAACGCCGGCGGCGTGGCAACTTCGGGCCTCGAAATGAGTCAGAACGCCATGCACATGCAGTGGAGCGCCGAGGAGGTTGACAATAAGCTCCACTTCATCATGGACAGCATTCACGAACAGTGCGTCAAGTACGGCACCGAACCCGACGGCTTCATCAACTACATGAAGGGCGCCAATATAGCCGGCTTCATGAAGGTAGCCCACGCCATGATGGCCCAGGGTATTATCTGATGACCTGACTGTGTGCCTGATGAAATGATCGACACCCATACTCACCTATACCTCCCCAAGTTCGGGGATGACAAGTGCGCGGCCATTGACCGCGCACTTGCTGCGGGTGTGGAGCTGATGGTTCTGCCGGGCGTCGACGCCGATTCTATCGGTCCGATGCGCGAGCTTCACTCCCTGCGCCCCGAGGCTACAGCGATATGCTGCGGCCTGCATCCTACTGAAATCAAACCTGAGAGCTGGCGCGACCACTGCGAGCGGGTCGAGGCCGAGCTGACCGCACATGCTGCCGACTATGTGGCGGTGGGCGAAATCGGCCTGGACCTTTACTGGGATAAATCGCAGCTCGGCCTTCAGCTCGAGGCTGTCGAGGCTCAGCTTGACCTTGCCGACCGCCTGGGGCTCCCGGCTGTCATTCACTGCCGCGACGCCATGGCCCGCATGCTTGACGTGATGGATGCACGCGCCGGGCGCCTGCCTCACATGGTGTTTCACTGCTATAGCGGCACTGCCGACGACGTTGCCGCGCTGCGGCGACGCCAGGCCGAGGTTATGTTCGGCATCGGAGGTGTGCTGACATTCAAAAATTCGCCTCTTCCCGACATCGTGCCGCTGATGGGGCTCGACCATATTCTGCTCGAAACCGATGCCCCGTGGCTCGCCCCGGTGCCCCGGCGCGGAAAGCGCAATGAAAGCGCCTATATCCCTTATGTGGCTGACAGGTTGGCTGATATATTCGGTGTTTCACCCGCCGAGGTAGATGCCCGCACAACCCGCGCGGCGCTCAATTTTTTTCGTCTATGAGCAGCGGTTATTGCAAAAATCAAAATTATTTGCTATTTTTGCGACTCATAAGTCATTAACCTATAAATCTATATCATGAGATCAATCTTTACACTTTTAGCATTGGGCGCTGGTGCATTTGCTGCAATTGCCACCCCCTATGAAATGAACTATCCCGATACGCAGACGGTGGGTACCGGAAAGAACCGCTCTACCGGCTCGATTTCGCTTAACGGTCAGTTTGGTATGCAGACCCTGACAGTCGACCAGTCTGACCGTCTGCTTTATCATCAGCTTTTCGACAAGCCTTTTGTAGTTATGCCCGGCGAAACCGTGGCGCCGCAGTTCGGCTTTTCCGGAAACTGGATGAACGGTTACGTTTATATCGACTATAACAATGACGGTGTGTTTGATCCTGAAACCGAAGCTGTTTCCTATAGTAACGTCGACGGTGTAAACTCGGCAGGCACGGAGCTCTCTTCGCGTAACACAATGGCAATGCCGCCGTTTGAGATTCCCGCCGACATCACTCCGGGTGTTTACCGTGTGCGCTATAAAGTTGACTGGAATTCAATTGATCCCGGCGGTAATACGTCCTCGGATAACCGAATCACCGTCAACGAAGGCTCGATTACCGATGCCATGCTGATGGTGTGCGACCCCGTCCAGACAGAAATCAATGTTACCATTACCGGCGAATCCGGCCGTCTTGTTCATCCCGACCTTTCGCCTCTGCCTTCGACCGTCCCGGTAGTCAACTCGATTTTGTTCAAGGGCCTGCCCGACCGCGGCTCTCACCTCGAATCGGTTAAAGTTGACTATGGCTATCCCGAAGCTGAGGCCGTGTTTGGCAACGTAACCTCGTTTACGCACGTAATTGACGGCGCGGATCTGTTTCGCAACGAAGGTGTGATTCCTTCCTATGCGGTTATGGGCGACGGCATCGTGCTTACTCCCGAATTTGGCGAAGGCGAGTTTACCGACCCGATTGAACGCGACGGTTACCGTCTGGTATGGAACGATGAGTTCAACCAGCCCGACGGCACTTCGGCCGACATGGACAACAACTGGAACACTCCCAGCATCATGGCTTCCGCTACTTGGCGTCGCTTCGTTACCGACCGCGATGACCTGCGCGAAGTTCACAATGGCCGTGTGGTGCTTGCCGCCAAGGTCAACGACGGTGCTGACCCCGCCATCACTACCGACTGGATTACCGGCGCACTGGAAAGCGCCGGCAAGTTCAGCTACACCTATGGCTATACTGAAGCCCGCCTGCAGTGTCACTACGTTGCCGGCACCTTCCCCGCCTATTGGATGATGCCCGACGACCAGTCGGCCGGTTGGCCCCATTGCGGCGAAATCGATATCTGGGAAGCTGCCGACGGCCCCACCCGCAGCTGGCACACAATCCATGGCCCGTGGAACCCCAACGGCGGCAGCATCTCTGCCGGTGCGCTGCCCATCGACTACAGCAAGCCCATCGTTTATGGCTTCGAATGGACTCCCGACAAGCTCATTTGGTATGTAGACGGCGAAAAGACCTGGGAAGTATCGAAAGACCACGACCGTATCGGTGACGAAAGATGGCCGTATGACAAGCCTTTCTTCATCCGCATCAACCAGAGCGTAGGCGACGGATCATGGGCCGGCCGCCCCAATGAATCGGTTGTCTACACCACCGAATTTGACTATGTTCGCGTTTATCAGAAAGAAGGTCAGGAAAATAACGGCGGCAAGACCTATGGCGAGCTCGACTATTATGGCTCGGACGCCATTGAGTCGGTCAGCTCCGTTCAGAACGACGGCATTGCAGTCTATGTTGACCTTCAGGGCCGCGCGGTGAAGAACCCGAAGCAGGCAGGCGTTTACATTGAACGCGTAAACAATCAGACCCGCAAAATCATCAAGCGTTGATTTCGGTCAGCTCTTCTGCGGGCGCTAAGCGTGCCTGCGGATACGCATAATTCCTTAAAGACCCCGTTTCCCTCCGATATTGGGAAGCGGGGTCTTAATGGTTATGTGCTTCTGAACCGCCGGTTTCGACAGCTGTGCGCAAATGTCGGCGGCTGATTGAGGGGCGATTAGGTGGTTTGCCAAATTTTTTGTAACTTTGAGGGCGTGAACAGCATGTTATCCGTAAGAATGTGTGCGGCGGCAGCCGCATTTGCAATAGCGTCGGCAGGATGCTCTAAACCTGCCCGTCAGGCCGAGACTGCGACGTCGCATAGCGACGGGGAGCCGCAGTTCTCGGCCGACAGCGCATTTACCTACCTGGCCCGCCAGGTCGCTTTCGGTCCGCGTGTGGCCAATTCGGCCGCACACGAGGCGTGCGCCTCCTGGATTGCCTCGGAACTGGCGCGACACGGCGCCGACACGGTCATTGTGCAGCGCGCCGACATTGAAGGCTTCGGGCCGGCCGCCAACATCATGGGCCGCTTCAACGCGGGAGCCGCAAGGCGCGTGTTGCTCCTTGCCCACTGGGATTCGCGCCCTTGGGCCGACGAAGACCCCGACCCCGCCAATCATGCGCGGCCGATTGACGGCGCCAATGACGGCGCAAGCGGCGTTGCCGTGCTGCTGGAAATGGCCCGGCTGATGGGACGCGAGTTGCCGACCGTTGGAGTTGACCTGCTGTTTGTCGACGCTGAAGATGCCGGCTCGGCAGGCGACGACGATTCGTGGGCCCTCGGCACGCAATACTGGGTCGAACACATGCCCTACGGCGTGTCGGAACCGATGCCCGACTATGCCGTGCTGCTCGACATGGTAGGCGGAACCGGGGCAACATTTCCGCGCGAGCTGTTTTCCGACGTGAACTGCAGGCCGCTCACCGCCCGAATCTGGAGCCTGGCACGCAAAATCGGCCTGGCCGAGAGGTTTCCCGACGTTACCGGCGGCGCGGTCAACGACGACCACATTCCGTTAATCCGTGCCGGCATTCCTGCGGTTGACATAATAGAGACCAACAACCCGCAGACCGGCTCGTTCAACCCTACGTGGCACACAATGGCCGACAATATTGAAAATATCGACCCGGCGGCTCTCGGCGATGCCGGAAAGCTGGTGACAACACTTATCTATAGCGAAAAATAATGACTATCAACGAAATTCAAGACGAAATCATTGAAGAGTTCTCTGAAATAGACGACTGGATGGACCGTTATGGCTACATCATTGACCTCGGCAACCAGCTTCCGCCTATCGACGAGAAGTTCAAAACACCCCAATACCTGATCGAGGGCTGTCAGAGCCGTGTGTGGATCAACGCCGACCTCACTGCCGAGGGCAAGGTGGAGTTCCAGGCCGATTCCGACGCCATTATTGTCAAGGGAATCATTGCGCTGCTGATCAAGGTGCTCAACAACCAGTCGCCCGGGGATATCCTTGACGCCGACCTCTACTTCATTGACCGCATCGGCCTCAGCGAACACCTCTCGCCGACGCGCTCAAACGGCCTGTTGGCAATGGTGAAGCAGATGAAGGTCTACGCTCTTGCCTTCAGCCAGGCCACTAACTGAACTGACATTTATTCACTTTTTAAACCATAAAATCACATGTTCAAGAACCAACCTGCAGGCTTGTATGTCCTGGCTCTCGCCAACACCGGCGAACGCTTCGGCTACTACACCATGCTTGCGATTTTCCTGTTCTATCTACAGGCCAAGTTCGGTCTCGATTCCGCATGGACGGGCCAGATTTTCTCGATTTTCCTGGCGCTTGTCTACTTCATGCCGCTCGTAGGCGGCTGGCTTGCCGACAAGTGGAGCTTCTCAAAGTGCGTAGTGAGCGGCATCGCCGTAATGTTTATCGGTTATGCCCTGATGTCGGCTCCCACCCCCGTGCGTGAAAACACCTCGCTGATGGTGCTCTTTGCCGCTCTGCTGCTCATCTCCGTGGGCACGGGTCTCTTCAAGGGCAACCTGCAGGTTATGGTAGGCGACCTCTATAACGAGGCTCGCTATGCCGACCGCCGCGACTCGGCGTTCTCGCTCTTCTACATGGCCATCAATCTCGGCTCGATGTTCGCCCCTGGCGCCGCAATCGCGCTGAAAAACCTCGCGCTCAGCCGCGCCGGCTTCCTGACCAACAATCCTATGGCCGCCACGGTGAGCAACTGGTGTCTTGACACCGACGGCTTCACCAATATGCCCGCCGACGGCACCGACAAACTCAAGACTATGACCGAGTTTGCCGTGCAGAACGGCATGGCTGAAGACGGCAATGTCGGCCAGTTCCTGAGCGGCTATCTCGCCGATTTCGCAGGCAACTGCCAGTTTGCCTACACTTCGCTGACCGAGTTTGCCAACGAATATATCTCGGCGTTCTCGCTCGGCTGTAACTACGCTTTCATGCTTGCCTGCGGTTCGCTGATTGTCAGCTTCCTGATTTACACCCTCGGCCGCAGCACATATAAGCACATTCTTGCCGACAAAAAGAACCCTGCCGAGAAGAGCGCCGCTGTTGTTGCCGGTCCCGAACTCACTCCCGCCCAGACCAAGCAGCGCGTCGTTGCCCTGCTGCTGGTGTTTGCCGTGGTAATCTTCTTCTGGATGGTGTTCCACCAGAACGGCCAGACCCTCACCGAATTCGCCAAGAGCTGCACCTCGCCCAACTCGTCGAGCTGGACCCGCATCGGATTCAATCTCGGCGCACTGACCGCCATTGCCGCAGGCGTCTACGCCATGTTCGGCTTCTTCCAGAGCGCTACCGCCAAGGCTAAGTCCATCTGTGCCCTGGTGTTCGCCGCCTGTGTTGCGATTGTGGTTTATCTCTATAACGGCACCCCCGCCACCGTCGAAGGCATCGACCCGGCCGCCTACCAGCAGTTCAACCCCTTCTATGTGGTTGCCCTGACTCCCTTCTCCATGGCCATTTTCGGCTGGCTCAACAAAAAGGGCAAAGAGCCCTCGGCTCCCCGCAAAATCGGCTACGGCATGATTATGGCCGGCGTAGCTTACGTCGTGATGATTTTCGGCTCCATGAGCCTTGTAGGCACCAACGGCAACGTTTCGACCAACTGGCTTATATCGACCTATCTGCTCCTGACCTTCGCCGAACTGCTGCTTTCGCCCATGGGCATCAGCTTTGTCAGCAAAGTGGCTCCTCCCAAACTCAAGGGCTCGATGATGGGCGGCTGGTTTGCCGCTACTGCTGTCGGCAACTACCTCGTGTCGATTCCCATGCTTCTGTGGGGCAAGATTCCCACCTATCTCGTGTGGACTATCCTCGTTGGCCTCTGCCTGCTCTCGGCAGCCTTCCTCTTCTCGCAGATGAAGAAGCTCGAAGCCGCTACCAACGATATGCCTGAAACTCCGGCCGACGAAACCCTCGCCGACCCCGCTGAATAACAGTCATGGAAGATAACATCAAGGAAACCGACCTCACGGCGCTGCCTGAAAACGCCTTTCGCGAACTTGGCGCCGACGAGGAATACCGTCCGATAATGCACCCCGCGCGTGAAACGCGCGAGGTGACCCCCTACTCCGTAGGCATGGGCCTGCTGCTCGCCGTGGTTTTCTCGGCGGCGGCAGCCTACCTGGGCCTGCGTGTGGGCCAGGTGTTCGAGGCAGCGATTCCCATCGCTATTATCGCCGTCGGCCTGAGCCAGGCGCTCGGCAAGAAAGACCCTCTGGGCCAGAACGTGATTATACAGAGCATCGGCGCCTGCTCGGGCGTCATCGTGGCAGGCGCCATCTTCACGCTCCCCGCGCTCTACATTCTCCAGGCAACCCATCCTGAAATAACCGTCGACTTCCTGCAGATTTTTCTGTCGTCGCTGCTCGGCGGTGTGCTCGGCATTCTCTTTTTCATTCCCTTCCGCAAATATTTTGTGAAGGATATGCACGGCAAGTATCCCTTCCCCGAGGCTACCGCCACGACCCAGGTGCTTGTCAGCGCCCAGGCCAAGGGCAGCGGCTCGCAGGCCAAGACGCTTGTCATCGCTTCGCTCATCGGCGGCATCTATGACTATGTCGTGGCCACGTTCGGATGGTGGGCCGAAACCGTAACCACCACTGCTTCGACCTGGGGCGCTGCCATCGCCGACAAGTTCAAGGTCGTCATGAGCTGCAACACCGGCGCCGCCCTGCTCGGTCTGGGTTACATCGTTGGCCTGAAATATGCCTTCGTAATCTTTGCCGGCTCAGTGTTCGTTTGGTGGGTGATTATTCCGCTCGCCGCTACCGGTTCGGCCGAAATGGCCGCCATGGGCCCCGATGCCATCTTTAAGGACTATGCCCGCCTCATCGGCATCGGCGGTATCGCCATGGCCGGCATTATCGGCATTATCAAGTCGGCCCCGATTATCAAGCAGGCCGTAGGCCTCGCCGCACGTGAAATGAAGGGCGGCTCGGCTTCGGCCGAAAAGAGCGTGCGCTGGCAAACTGACCTCAGCATGAAGTCGGTTGTGGCCTATATGGTGCTTGCGCTGATTGTGACGTTCCTCTTCTTCTGGCTCGGCGTAATCGGCACACTCTGGCAGGCCGCAGTGGCCTGGGTTGTTGTGACCGTGATTGCATTCCTGTTCACCACGGTGGCCGCCAACGCCATTGCCATCGTTGGTTCCAACCCCGTTAGCGGCATGACGCTGATGACCCTGATTATCGCCTCGGCCATTTTCGTGGCCATCGGTCTTGACGGCACGTCGGGTATCGTGACCGCAATGGTTATCGGCGGTGTGGTCTGCACCGCGCTCTCCATGGCCGGCGGCTTCGTGACCGACCTCAAAATCGGCTACTGGCTCGGCTCCACGCCCAAAAAGCAGGAAACCTGGAAGTTCCTCGGCACTCTCGTCAGCGCCGCAACCGTGGGCGGCGTCATTCTGCTGCTCAATCAGGTCTATGGCTTCTATGTCACGGCCGAACATCCCGACCCCCTGGTGGCCCCTCAGGCCAACGCCATGGCCAAGGTAATCGAGCCGATGATGACCGGCGGCGAGACTCCGTGGATTCTCTACTTCTGCGGCGCCGTGCTGGCTCTGCTGCTCAACTGGCTCGGCGTGCCTGCGCTGGCCTTCTGCCTGGGCATGTTCATTCCGCTGTCGCTCAACACGCCGATGCTCGTCGGCGGCGCAGTTGCCTGGTTCGTGAAAAACAGCACCAAGGACGCATCGCTGGCGTCGGCACGTCACGACCGCGGCACGCTCATATCCTCCGGCCTCATTGCCGGCGGCGCCCTGTTCGGCGTGTTTGCCGCACTGACCAAGTTCTGCGGCTTCGAATATGCAAGCCCCCTGAGCGAAACCACCTCGCAGCTGCTCGGCTGCGTGATGTATGCCGCCATCATCTGCTATCTCTGGTGGTCAAGCTGCCGTGAAAAGCGCGTCGCTTAACCGCTCCATCCTGGCTCTGGCCCTGCCGGCCATAGTCGCAAACATTACAACTCCGCTGCTCAGCCTGGTCGACATTGCAATTGTCGGCCATCTGGGCAGCGCCGCTTTTGTGGCCGCTATCGCCGTCGGCGGCTCGCTGTTCAACATGGTTTACTGGCTCTTCGGCTTTTTGCGGTTCGGCACCTCGGGGCTCACAGCACAGGCCTACGGCCGCGGCGACCTCTATAACCAGCGCCTCACGGCCCTCCGCTCAATGGCCATAGCCCTCGCGGCGGGGCTGCTGCTGATTCTGCTGCAGTGGCCCATAGGCTGCCTCGCCCTCGCTCTGATGGACCCCGACCCGCCGACGCGCGCCCTCGCCCTGACCTACTTCTCCATCCTTATCTACGGCGCTCCCGCCGTGCTGCTCCAATATTCCCTGACCGGATGGTTCGTGGGGCGTCAGGACACCCGCTCGCCCATGATAGTGTCGCTCGTAGTCAACGTGGTCAACATCGGCGCCTCCCTGCTGCTGGTCTACGGCACCGGCCTCGATATCCGAGGCGTAGCCCTCGGCACGCTCATAGCCCAGTGGACAGGATGCCTGCTTGCCCTCGCCTTGGGGCGCCGACTGCTTATGAGCCGCCTCACTCCCTCGCCACGCTTCACCCCCGGCTCGATCGGCGACTTTTTCCGCATCAATGCCAACATATTCCTGCGCACGCTCTGTCTCATCGCCGTCACCGTCTGGTTCACCCGCGCCGGCGCTGCCCAAGGCGCCGTCATGCTCGCGGTCAACACTCTGCTGCTTCAGCTGTTCACCCTTTTCAGCTACTTCATGGACGGCTTTGCCTTTGCCGCCGAGGCCCTATGCGGAAAATACTTCGGCGCCGGCGACTCCGCCGGTCTGCGCCGCTGCATGCGCCGCTTCATGCTCTGGGGTGGTGCGGTCGCTATCATCTTCACAGCCCTCTACGCCCTCGGCGGCGACGCCCTGCTGCGTCTGCTCACCGACGACCTTGCCGTGCTTGACGCCTCGCGCCCCTACCGCCTCTGGGCCGTAGCCATCCCCCTGGCCGGATTTATGGCCTTTACCTGGGACGGCATCGTCATCGGCCTCACCCAGACGCGCCTCATGCTCCGAAGCATGGCCCTCGCCACCATCCTCTACTTCGCCCTCTGGACGCTCCTCGCCCCCGCGCTCGGCAACCACGCCCTCTGGCTCGCCTTCCTCGACTACCTCCTTGCCCGCGGCCTCCTCCTCCCCCTCCTCTCCCTCCGCCGCCTCTGAAATTTCTCTTAAATTTGAGGTTATTGTTTTTTTTTGTATCTTTGCACAGAATTCGTGAGGTAGATAGAGTTTTACCACGGGTTCATCGACATGGAAAAAGCGTTTACTCGACGTTTGATTCTTGATTACTAGGAATTCTCGCAAAATTCAATACGGAGTCAAGGATGAAGCAACAGTAGATGCCCCTTTATATGCGATTTTCCACATTCATTGATACCGCTGCTGATATGGCGGCGACGATGAATGTTAGGCTTGCATATATAAGCGTGGGCTTCTGCGTTGCCGTCCAACTCCCAAGGCAATGCGAGAAGCCTCTAGTAGAAGGACGAGCAACAAGTACAGATTCCTGCGCTTTTTGATTATTTTATCCGGCCTTCAGGGAATCGCGGCCGATTTATACGTCATGTTACATAAACACACTCGTTCTCTTTATGTTGTTTTACTAAGTTTAATGTCATGTTTGTTTTTCAGTTCGTGCTCCGACGACGATGCTGACATAGTTGGAGGCTCTTCGCAACATATTTCAGGGCATTGGATTGGAGAATACACCTACTATAATCCTGTAGGCGGCATGAAATCACAGTTCCTGTATGTGGATTTCAACGAAGATGGCTCAGGCAAGCTCGAATATACCGGACCTGTGAATTATGCCGTGTCTTATTTCTCTTATAGTGTGTCGGGCTCGACCATCCGTTGCGTGGGAGCACATGGCAATATGGCAGAAGGGAGCGTCACTACCGACTTTGAAATGTCGTTGCGCATTGAGGGCGACCGCCTCATCCCGCTTGACAAGTACAGCAACTTCATTCTTACCCGCGACGGGTCGGTCGTTACAACCGAGGGGGGCTCCGAGGTAGTTGACCAAAGCAATCTGCTGCGCGGGGTGTGGATTATGGATGACAAGACTTCGCTTGTGGAATTCAAGGCCGACAACTCTTATACGGAGTATGTGCTTGACCCTCCCGGAAGCAAAACATACTCATCAGTGACAACAGGCAGCTATGAATACAATGCTGTCAAGAACTGGCTTACCATAAACGGTGCGCGTTTTCAAATAGCCCAGTTATACGAACAAAGAATGGCGCTCGAGGCTCCGTCGGGAGTAATACTGTATTACAACAAAGGCGCACAGACAGATGTCCCTGTTCAGAATAATATCGTAGGCACATTAGTGAGCGGTCGTACATGGTGCACGCGTAATGCTGCTAATGTATTTGTGTTTAATACCTTAGACGATGTGATATACATGGAAAACGGACCCAAAGTCGGTTCTTTGGGTACAGTGGTTCTTGTGGCGCGGGGAACGTTCTCGATTGCAGGAAGTAAAATGACATGTAGATTCTATGATGTGTCGTGGGATGCTTCGTCTTCATATCCGAATATCTTCCCGGGTTGGACTGCCGGCAAATCCGTCACCAAGACCTACACTATTGAAATGTCGCTCAATTGCTTTATTGTCACCGACCCTGCCGGCAAAAAAATGTATATGTATGCAGATTGATTAATACAAAAAATAAAACTTACATCAATGAAACTTACAATCCATCTATCAGCTGTTGCTTTTATGGTAATAGCAGTTCTCTCCGGTTGTGACGAGAATTCACCTTATTCCGGCTCAAGTTCCGGTTCAGGTTCGGGGTCGTCGGGAGTAGCCTACGGAGATATCGCGACAGTAAGCGCCGTTCCTAAGGCTTATACAGCAGTACTTAAAGGAGTTTCCGGAGGAAGCCGGATACCTGATGAAGTAGGGTTTGAATATTGCTATAACACCGATTTTAACAATCAGGAAACGGGACGTGTGGCCTGCGACGGATTGTTGGGCGACTACGAGTTGGAGGCAACAGGTCTGACTGATTTGATGACCGTATATTATAGGGCCTACAAGGTTGTTGACGATGAGGTGTATTACGGCAAAATTGAAAGTTTTGAAACACCTCAGGGTTCTTACACCCTCTATGGCAAGACCTACAAATTCATCAAGGTAGAAGGAGGCACATACGGCTCGTTCAGCATGATGCAGACCGAGCTGCCTTATGATGCCGTCATGGAGATTGACGGAAGGGAAATCGGGGCGTTAGACCTTAATGGTGACCGTTCTGTTACAAAAGGCGAGGTACGGGAATTCATTAGTCGTACGAATATGTGCCTCAGAGCTCCCTCTTATGAAGAATGGCGAATTGCGGCTACAGGCGGATTCAAGGGTAACGGCTATACATATAGCGGCAGTGACAATCTTAACAGCGTTGGGTGGTATGCGGATAATTCCGAGGGTTCACGCCGACGTCCTGCTCAAAAAGGCGCAAACGAACTCGGTTTCTACGACATGAGCGGCAATTATGCCGAATTTATAGGAAAATTTACGCCTGAGCAGTTAGATTTGACGGTCGATTATGCCAAGGCATTCGTCAGCTCAACAAGAGATATGAGCGCAATTATTTTTAATACGACGTTTGGCGGAACTATGACTTGTGGAGGCACATGGAATTCTCCGGCTTCAGCATGTACTGTTGACTCCAAATTAGTTGGGTCGTTTACCGGAACAAACAAATTTGATTGCAGTTTGTATACGTTCAGGTTTGTTTATTCCCGTCCGGACTGATTTGATTTAAGTAATTAAGTAACGTAGAAGTAAGATATAATAGTTATGAGAAAGAAATTTTTTATTGCAGTTGCAATGCTGCTGTCTGTTGGTTTAGTATCTTGTGGAGATGATGAACCGGAAATTCCTGCAGTTAATGACAGTATAACCGATGCCGAGCCAAAACCAGAAGAGGCTGAAATTCCATTCAGCGGGTGTTGGCAACGAGGTGCAGGTTCGGTTTCTGAGACTTTCTTGAGAATCGGAGATTATGGAGAATCAACCTTTTTCAGGTGCGTTAATGGAAAGGTTGTAGACTACTGGTTTTTTAATGTCAGCAAACTGGAGTCTGGGAAATATAGTATTTATAATCTGATGGGCGACAGTCAGGAAGATATAGAGAGTATTTCCCAATCTGATTCGGAGCTTACTCTTTCGTCGGTTAAGTTTACCAGATGTGAAGAAGGTGATATTAAGGCGCGCTTCAAAGGTGTGTATTTTCCTGACTATGACGATTCGTTCTGGTCAAACGCAATTCTTGGAGAGTGGGGTGGCGTTTACGAGGACGGTTCGGATACTGATGAGCCTGTGTGGGTGACATTCAATAGCCGTACTTCATTCTCTGATTCTTTGTGGAAAACAGATGTGCTGAGTGGCAGCTATGAACTGCGAGGCTTCAATCTCTGGTTAAACGGGCAAACACATGTGACAGAATTATTGGGCAATTCAGGATGTCAGTCTGTTAGCGTTAGATTTGATGGGACAGATAATAATACTATGATCTGGCTGTCAAATACTACAGGTATTAAATTCAAATTTAGTAAAATTCTCTGATATCAAATGAAAAGTATCAAGTTTTGGTGTATGGCCGGAATGCTTGCATTGGCGCCGGTTCTTGTTTCGTGTGAAAAAAACTCGGCTCCACATTCGTGGATTGAACCGGGAGATTCGTCCGGTTCCGATGATGATACCGGTAATAATGGTGGCGAAAGCGGAGGTCCGTCGTTTAATTATCTTGATGTAGAGACTCTGGAGGCTGATCCGCAGTCATATAACGCTATGCTCCACGGGCGTATTTCGGGCTCTAAGATACCTTCGGTTGTCGGATTTCAGGTCAGCTATGATGCTGACTTTCCGAAGAGCTATACGCAGGATGTTTCAATCGAAGGTGTGGGCGGCCGGTTTAAAATACAAGTGGCCAAACTTGTAGACCTTGCCATAGTGTACTATCGGGCATATGCGGTAATTGACGGTGAATATGTTTATGGTGCAACGCGTAATTTTGAGACACGTCAGGGCACTTACAAGGTCGATGGTGTTACCTACAAATTTATCAAGGTTACAGGTTTGCATACCGGTTCATACAGTATGATGCAGACCGAAATGCCATCGACTTCTACTATTGAGTTCGAGGGCGTTAAAATGATGCCTGATATTAATGCTAATGGAGAAATGACTAAAGGCGAGTTTAGAGAGTTTCTTAGTGCTTTCCCGTTTGTTATGAGAGGTCCGGCTGTCGTAGAATGGCAGTTCGCAGCAAAAGGAGGCAATGATTCACAAGGGTTACTGTATAGTGGCAGCGATATTGCCGACGATGTTGCATGGACCTCATCGAATTCAGGAGGGTCGGCAAAACGCGTGGCGCTTAAAGCTCCTAATGAACTCGGATTCTACGACATGAGCGGCAATTATGCCGAATTCTGTGCTGCTTATAATGATGATCAGCTGTTGGATATGGCTGACAATGTTAGAAAATTTGCAGTCACTGTTCGCGATGTATCAGCAGAAATATTCAACCTGACATGGGCTGTCGGCGGCGGCGCATGCGGGGGCATGTGGAGTTCCGCTCCGTCGCAATGCACTGTTGACTCTAAAGTGCCCTTCTCGTTAAGTAGTAATAAGTTCGACGCAAACCGTTATTGCTATCGACTGGTTTATTCGCGTCCTGATTGAATTAAAGACCTCGCGCATGCGTAGTGAGAGAGTGTTTTCCGGCATGATTCTCGGCATGACAGCCGCGCGTCACGTCGTAAGTCTCTACCGCATGCGCGAGTCTCGGTTTTACGGAGTGTAAGCTCTGCTGTTGCCGACTGAGGCGGGGGTGAAAAATACCCGATTGGGGGTATGGGAGGATGGAGGATTTTTTGTAACTTTGCGGTCACTATGACTAATGCCGGACAATACAGAAGTTCTGACAAGATGCGCGAGGTAGTGGCCGATTCGCCGGTGCTGCTGATGGCGCTGAGCCGCTTCGGCATTCCGCTCGGATTCGGCGACGACTCGGTTGGCAAAACATGCGAGCGCGCCGGGGTCGACACGGCCACTTTTCTGGCCGTGGCCTCGATGATAGGGCGGCGAGTGCTGTCGGCCGACGAGGTGTCGCTTCCGTCGCTGATGCAGTATCTGAAGAGCGCTCATTCTTATTTCGTCGACTTTTACCTGCCGCAGATCCGCACCAAGCTGATTAGCGCCATCAGCCATGGTGGCAGCGAGGATGTGGCGCTGGTGATTCTGAAGTTTTTTGACGAGTATGTGGCCGAGGTTGAACGCCACATGAAGTATGAGAACGACGAGGTGTTTACCTATGTCGAGGAGTTGCTGAGCGGCAACCGCCGACAGGGGTTCAGCATTGAGAGCGACTATGTGGCCAACCATCAGCCAATCGCCACCAAGTTGCGCGAACTGAAGGATATCTTTATCTGCCACTACCATGGTGCGAAGACCGACAACGACATGCTCAACCTGGTGCTTTTCGACATCATTAACTGTGAGCATGACCTGATGAGCCACTGCGACGTTGAGAACCGCATTTTTGCCCCGGCGGTGCAGCGCCTGGAGCGGAAGACCCGCCCCTCGGCTGCTTCGGCCGATGACGAGCCTGCGCGCGGAGCCGCACGCGACCCCGAGGTGCATAACCTGACGGAGCGCGAAAAGGAGATTATACGCAATGTGGCCCGCGGCCTGTCGAACAAGGAGATTGCCGACCGCCTCTGCCTGTCGGTCCATACCGTCGCAACGCATCGCCGCAACATTTGTGCCAAACTTGACATCCATTCGGCGGCGGGCCTGACTATTTTTGCAATTATTCACCACCTCCTGAAGGTTTCGGAGGTTAAAATCAGTTGAATTTGATATATGATGATATGGGGCTTGCTTATCGGACTTGCATCGTTTCTGATAATAGGGCTTTTTCACCCGTTGGTAATCAAAGGCGAATATTATTTCGGCCAGAAGTGCCGGTGGTGGTTTCTGGTTGCCGGAATAGTGCTTTGCGGCGCGTCAC
This sequence comes from Porphyromonadaceae bacterium UBA7203, assembly GCA_002490725.1. Lineage (GTDB taxonomy): Bacteria > Bacteroidota > Bacteroidia > Bacteroidales > Muribaculaceae > UBA3263. Next base: position 33,889 of record DKUN01000020.1, read on the forward strand.
TGCTGGTCGATAACATCGTGGCTTCGGCGCTGCTCGGCGTAACGGCCTTCAGCTGCTTCTGGAGCATCAAGGAAATCAAGGAGCAGCGCGAGCGGGTCGAGAAAGGCTGGTTTCCGCGCAATCCCGACCGCAAGGACTATTGATTTTTCAGGGCTGAGGCGCTTAGTCAGAGCAGCTCGATTCCGGCTTCGCGCAGTGTGTTGATTTGATCTTCGGGCCAGAGGCTTACCTGCACTTCGCCGATGTGGGCCTTCTGGAGCAGCAGCATGCACAGACGGCTCTGGCCGATGCCGCCGCCGATGCTTTCGGGCAGCTCGCCGTTGAGAAGGGCCCGGTGGAAGGGCCGTTCGGCATAGTGCTCCTTGCCTTCGATTTGGAGCTGGTGCCTGAGGGCGTCGCGGTCAACGCGTATGCCCATAGAACTGAGTTCGAACGGAATTTCGAGCACACGGTTCCACACGACGATGTCGCCGTTGAGGCCGCCGTCGGTAATCCAGTCGTCATAGTCGGCGGCGCGGCCGTCGTGCTTCTCTCCGTTGCTGAGCCGGCCGCCGATGCCGCGGATGAACACGGCGCCGCATTCGCGCGCAATCGCAGCCTCGCGCTCTTTGGGCGACAGGGCCGGGTAGCGCTGCAGCAGCTCTTCGGCGGTTATGAACGTGATTTCGTCGGGCAGGGTAGGGGTAATGTGAGGGTAGCAGCGATAGATTTCGCGCTCGGTGCGCTTGATGGCGGCGTAGATGTGGCTGACGGTCCGGTGGAGATATTCTACCGTGCGCTGCGCCGGGCAGATGGTCTGCTCCCAGTCCCACTGGTCGACGTAGAGAGAATGGATGTTGTCGAGCTCCTCGGTGGTGCGTATGGCGTTCATGTCGGTGTAGAGCCCGAATCCGGGAGCGATTTCATAGTCGGCCAGCTTCATGCGTTTCCACTTGGCCAGAGAGTGTACGACCTCGGCGCGTGCGCCTCCGATGGCCGGCACGGTGAAGTTGACGGGAGGCTCGACGCCGTTGAGGTCATCGTTGATGCCTGTGCCCGAGAGCACGAACAGCGGCGCCGTTACACGACGCAGGTCAAGGGCTTCGGCCAGCGCAAGCTGAAAGGTGTCTTTAATCTGCTTGATTGCTACCTGGGTGGTTTCCGGAAGGAGTTTCAGCTTATAGCGTCGGGGTATTATCAGTGACATCGCGCGTGGATTTGAATTTATGTTTTGGTTGGAAGAAAGAAACAATTTTGATTGCGGTGGCGTCGAATCGCGTAGGGCGGAACACGAAAATGCGCTGGAGCAGGAAGTTCCATGCAAGCGAAACGACCAGCGACACTCCAAGGCGGGCGGCGGCGAAATAGCCGTCGGGTTTGAAGCCGATGGTTTCGAGCCACGTCCAGCGCTGCAGCACGCGGAACACGAAGTCAGTGCCCCACGAGTTGAGAATCATCGAACCGAGCCACACGAGGAAGAACTTTACAAGCACGGCGCGCTTGGCCTGGCCTTCGGCGTGGAAGGTGAACTTATAGCCCATAATGCAGTTGACCACGCCGCCGAAAAAGGCGCCCAGCGCCGTTGCAAGCCAGGGGTAGAGGTTGACCCAGGCATAGAAGACAAAGCTGAGTATCATGTCGGTCCACGAGCTGATCTGCGACGACACGGTCGACCGCAGGAACGTGAACACCACGTTGTTGCTGTTGAGAAACTGCTCGGTCAGTCGGTTTTTGGATATCATCATGGCAGTTCCGGATTATTGAGTTTCCAATTGCGCACAACGGCCGTCATCGGCTCCCAAAGGCGCTCGGTCTTGAATTCGCCGATGCCGTAGATTTTCGAGAAACCGAGTTTGTCGGTGGGCCGGCGCAGGGCAATTTCGACGAGCGTTTTGTCGGAACAGATAATATAGGGGGCTACGCCGTTCAAGCGTGCTATGGCCAGGCGTCGGGCCTTGAGCGCGGCAAGGAGACCGGGGTCGGCCGGGCCTGAGGACACAGGCGTTTTGGTCGCTTTGGTTTTTGGCGCGGGCTCTGTGCGCTCGTAGAAGAAGCGGGCCAGGGTAACCGGCACTTCGGCGCGCAGAACCCGCATGCCCTGAGTCGTTATTTTCAGCCGGTTGCCCTCGTTGTAGGCAATTTCAAAGAGTCCGAGCTGGAGCATCTGGGCCAGGTAGGCTTTCCACTCGGCCGCGCCGAGGTCGCGTCCGGCACCATAAGTCTTGATTCGGTTGTAGCCCTTGCTGACAAGGTCGCCGCGCGCCGAGCCGCGCAAAATGTCAACGAGCATCGAAACTCCGACGCTCTGTTCGGTGCGCACAATGGCGCTCAGCGCTTTCTGGGCAACTGTGGTGCCGTCGAACCGTAACGGCGGTCGGCGACACACGTCGCAGTTGCCGCAGTCGGTGGTGCACTCTTCGGAGAAGTAGCTCAGCAACACGCGCCGTCGGCAGACCGACGATTCGGCATATTCGCGCATGCGCGCCAGTTTTTCAAGGTTAAGCTGTTTTTGGCCGCTCTCGTCGATGAAGCTCTGAAGCATGACGATGTCCTGAAACGAATAGAACATCAGCGCCTCGGCCGGAAGTCCGTCGCGGCCCGCGCGGCCTATTTCCTGATAGTATCCCTCGATGTTACGGGGCAGATTATTGTGGATAACGTAGCGGATGTTGCTCTTGTCTATGCCCATGCCGAAGGCTATAGTAGCGCAGACAACCTGCACCTCGCCCTGAATGAACCTGCGCTGGGCCTCGGCGCGCTCGCCGGCCGACAGTCCGGCATGGTAAACGGTGGCAGAGTAGCCGCGCGCCTTGAGTTCGGCGGCCATCTGCTCGGCGCCCTTGCGGCTCAGGCTGTAAATGATGCCGGAGTCGTCGGCATAGCGGTCAATCAGCTCGCTGATTATTTTAAGTTTCATCGCCTTGCCGGGGTTCTGCTTGACTGTAAGCGATATGTTCGGGCGGTCGAACGATGAAATGAACACCTGCGGATTATCGAGCCGCAGCTGGCCGGCGATGTCGGCGCGCGTCAGCTTGTCGGCGGTGGCCGTCAGTGCAATTACCGGCACTGCAGGAAACCGTTCTTTGATGCGGTCCAGTCGTGTGTATTCGGGTCTGAAATCGTGGCCCCACTGCGAAATGCAGTGAGCCTCGTCGATGGCAAAGAGCGATATACGGATGTTTTGCGGCCAGTTTTCCATGTCGAGCAACAGCCGTTCGGGCGAGATGTAGAGCAGCTTTATGCGTCCGCGGCGAACGGCGTCGAGAATGTCGGCGTTTTCGGCGTCGGTCTGGCCGGAGTGGAGCGCCGCAGCCGGGATGCCGTTGCCTCGCAGGGTGTGGACCTGGTCTTCCATCAGCGCGATGAGCGGGCTGACAACAATGGCCATTCCGTCGAGCATCAGAGCCGGCACCTGGTAGCAGATGCTTTTGCCTCCGCCTGTCGGCATCAGCACCACGCAGTCGCGGCCCGAACAGACCGTCGCCACGATTTCGGCCTGGCGCGGGCGGAAGGAGTCGTAGCCGAAAAAGCGTTTCAGCACGCTTCTTGCAGCCGCGTCAATATGCGTTTTCTTCTCCTTTGACAGCATTGACGATTGTCTTGACAATGATTTTCAGGTCGAGTGCGGCAGACCAGTGTTCGATATACCACACGTCGGCACGCACGCGCTTTTCCATCTTTTCGAGTTCGTCGGTGTTGCCGCGGTAGCCGCAGACCTGCGCCCAGCCGGTAATTCCGGGCTTGACCATATGGCGTATCATATAGCGGTCGATCAGTGCCTTGTATTGCTCGGTGTGGGCCAGCATGTGTGGGCGCGGTCCGACAATCGACATGTCGCCGAGCCAGACGTTGATAAACTGGGGCAGCTCGTCGAGCGACGTGCGTCGCAAAAAGTCGCCAACACGCGTCTTGCGCGGGTCGTTGCTCGTTGCCTGCGCGCTGTCGGCCTGGTCGTTGACTCTCATGGTGCGGAATTTGAGGCAGTAGAAGTCGCGGCCTAAATAGCCGGTGCGCTTCTGCTTGAAAAATACCGGTCCGGGCGACGACAGCTTGACGGCGATGGCAATCGGGATGAACACAATCGGCGAGCATATCAGCGCCACTGTTGAAAACGCCAGGTCAAACGAGCGTTTAAGCAGGCGGTTGAGCGGGCGGTTAAGCGGGTTGACGCGCGGGGTCAGCACGGGCAGTCCGCCAATGTTGTTGTGCTCAAACCTTCGGCCGGCATATGGCGAGAGTTTCGGCACGTAGTGAAATTCAACCATGGCGTCGTCGGTAATGCTGATGCAGCGGAGCAGGTCCTCTTCGTTCTCGCCCGACAGCACGTAGAACACCTCGTCGATCTGCTCTTGCTCAATGAATGGCGCCAGGTCGTCGAGTGTGCCGCAGTAGAGTCCCGAAAAGCCTACGGCCGGCGACTTGTCGAAGTAGCCGAGAATGCGGTAGCCATATCCGTTATCGTTGAGCAGGCTTTCGCTCAGGCGGCGCGCGGTCGAGTTGGTGCCGACTATTGCCACTCGGCGGTAGTTGCCGCCATGTTGCCGGTAGGCTTTGATGAGCATGTGCATGAAAATCCATGTGGCGGGCAGCACTATTATCATCATGGCGTAGTACTCGAAGTAGCAGGCAATCGGGAAGTTGTCGGCCCTCAGGAACTGCAGCAGGGTAACGAACACGAGCGCATGGACTATGACAGCGCTGAGCGAGCCGACGAGCACGCGGTCAATGTGGAGAGTGCGCTGAAGGCGCGTGCGTTCAAAAAGCAGCGCCACCGGCAGATAGCTCAGCGACACGGCCAGCCACTTTGTGCGGGCAAAGTGGTCAAGCATGTCGGGATGGATGTAACATAACAGCCCGAAGACTGCGTTGACCACAAGCAGGTCAACTATCATGAGTACCTCGCGCTGAAAGCGGCCGTAGCGGCCACGCGAGCGAGGATCAGGCATTGAGTTTTGCGTCTATTAGTTGAATTTTCTTTTCAATGTTGGCTTGTTCGTCGCGCAGGCGCGAGATGCGGCGTTCCATGTCGCGGACCATCGCTTCGCCGCTCTTGGAGCGCGAGTTGAAGAATCCGAGATTGTTCTCGAAGGTCTTGATTTCGTTTTTCTTCATGTCGAGCGAGCGCACGAGTTTTTCGCGCTGACGTCCCAGGTCGTTGCCCGACAGTTCGTTGACGTCGTTTTCAAACGCAGCCATAGCCGCCTTGGCAGTGCTCATGTCGAGTTCGTCGTGCAGGCGCGACACTTCGGCGCGGTAGGCATCGTGGAGTTTGTCTTTGTCGCGGAAGGGAACGTGGCCTATGCCCTGATACTGCTTCATCAGCTCGCGTACGGTCGCTATGGCTTCCTTGCGGTCGGGGGTTTCGGCATTGATTTCCTTGAGGCGGGCAATGATGTCGCGCTTGGCCTTGAGGTTTGCCTGCTCGGTCGAGCGGCGTTCGTTTGAATTCTGCTTTTTCGACTCGAAGAACTTGTCGCAGGCAGCGCGGAAGCGGTTCCACACGGCATCGCTCTGCTTTTTGGGGGCCGGGCCGATAGTTTTCCATTTGGCCTGAAGCTCAATCAGCGCGTCGGACGCCTTTTTCCAGTCGGTCGAATCCTGAAGTTCCTCGGCTTGTTCGCAGAGGCTGATTTTCTTGGCCAGGTTTTCGGCCGATTCCTCCTTGACTTCCTTGAAATGCGCAGCCTTAGCGGCGAAGAAGCCGTCGCAGAGCTCGCGACAGCGGCTGTAGAGCTGGGTGTTGGCCTTGCGTGAAGCATAGCCGAGTTTTTTCCACTCGTCTTGAATGGCAATGACCTGCTTGGTGGCTTCGTCCCATGCCGCAAATGAATTCAGTGAGGCCGTGTCGAGGCTCTCGAGTTTTTCAATGAGGGCGAGTTTGGCCTGTTCGTTCTGGCGCTCAACAGCCTTGCGCTCTTCGAAAAACGCCTGGTATTTCTTGTTGATGTCGGCCGAGATGTCTTTGAACTTTGACCATATTTCTTCGCGGAACTCTTTGGCCACGGGGCCGATTTCACGCCATTTTTCGTGCAGATCCTGCAGGCGGCGGAAGGCCACGACGATATCGGGCTCCTCGTTCAGGCGGGCGGCCTCCTCGCAAATCAGTGTCTTAGACTCGAGGTTTTTGCGGAAGTCGAGGTCGCGCAGGTCTTTGTTGACCTTGAGCTGGTCATAAAATTTCTCGGTGGCGAGCTGATAGCGCTTCCAGAGGTCTGAAACCTCGGTTGCGGGCACTTCGCCGATAGCCTTGAACTCGGTCTGGAGTTCGCGTACGCGCTCGAGCTGGAGGTGAACGTTGTCGGCGTCGTCCGATGCCGAGTCGATTTCGGCTATGATGGCGTTTTTCTTTGTCAGGTTCTCTTGTCTGACGGCTTCCTGCTCGGCTGCGAGCGCGGCTTTCTTCTCCTTGATTACCGAATAGGCGGCCTTGAATTGCTCTTCGGCAGGGTCTGCAGCCGGCGCGAAAGCCTCCTCGCTGTTGCCGGCGGCGATAAATTCGGCTTTCTGAGCCGCAACTTCATCGTGGCGCAGATTATGGAACTGTACTCTCAGTCGGTTAACGTCCTCACGGGCAATGTCGGCGGCATCTTTCTCGGCCAGTTCGGCCATGCGCGCGATGATGTCCTCTTTGGTCAGAGGTGCGTTTTTGGTTTGGTTAACGTCGTTAACAGCGGCCTCGGGGGTCGTCAAGGGTTGGAGTTGCGATTCCATGTTTCTGATAATTAGAAGTTTAAGAGTGTAGGGTGGGCTGCCTTGGCATTTCTGCCTCGGCTTAATCATATAAATAATTGCCAAATTTACGAACTTTTTCCCGTTTTTGCAAATGTTTTTATAGCTGACAGCAATCTTGTTAGTGGCCCGGTGCGGCCTCGGGCCGAGGGGGTGGAAATGGTGTTGCCGTGAACAAAACATCGGTCCGGGCGGTTTAGAATTTAGCAACTTTTAACCTGGTTGCCCATTTGAACCCCGATAATGTAAAATAACTACACTTAATTTAATCACGTTTAACTGTTTATAGGTAATGAAAAAGGTCTTTTTCTTCCTCATGGCGGCAATCATCTGCTCAATGACCGCGCTGGCGGCCGAGCGCACAATTACCGGCACGGTGCTTTCCGAGGCCGATGACGAGCCGCTGATCGGCGCGACCGTGCTCCCCTTGCCGAAGGGCAGCGGTCAAGGCACGGCCACCGACATTGACGGCAACTTTACGCTTCAGGTCAGCGACGCCTGTAAGGAACTGCAGGTTTCATACGTCGGCATGCAGGCGCTTACGGTGCGTGTGACCGAGGGCAAGATGCTCATAAAACTCGCACATCACGCCAACCGCCTCGACGAGGTGATGGTAGTGGCCTACGGCACTGCGAAACGTGCCGAATTCACCGGTTCGGCCTCGGTGGTGAAAGCCGACGAGATTGCCGACGCGCTGGCCACGTCGGTGACGTCAGTGCTTCAGGGCAAGGTGTCGGGCGTGCAGACGCTCAGTTCCGACGGTCGCCCCGGCGGTTCGCCCAAAGTGCTGATTCGCGGTGTCGGCTCAATCAATGCCTCGCAGGATCCTCTCTACGTTGTTGACGGCGTTCCTTTCGACGGCTCCATTTCTGACCTTGCGTCAAACGAAATAGAGTCGATGACCGTGTTGAAAGACGCGGCTTCGACGGCGCTTTATGGCGCACGCGGCGCAAACGGCGTTATATTGATTACCACAAAGCGCGGAGCCGCGGGTGAGGCCAAGGTCACGTTCGATGCGCGCTGGGGCGCCAACCATCGCGCCGTTCCGAACTATAACGTGCTGAATAAAACCGCCCAATACTATGAAATGGTCTACGAGGGCCTTTATAACCAGTATCTCGGCATGCCCGGCTATGATGCCGCCGGCGCATGGCGCGCCGCCGCCACCCGCACTCTGACCTCAACCGGCTATCAGGTCTATACCGTTCCGCAGGGCGAATATCTCATTGGCCGCAACGGCAAGCTCAACCCCAACGCCACACTCGGCTACAGCGACGGAACCTATTACTACACGCCCGACGACTGGGCCGCCAACACCCTCACCAACGGCCTGCGCCAGGAATATTCGCTCAGTGTCAGCGGCGGCAACGACAAAATCAAATTCTATGCCGCCGGAAGCTATCTCGGCGACGAGGGTATTATCACCAATTCGTCGTTTGACCGAATCTCGACCCGTGCAACGGTTGACTACCAGGCCAAGAAATGGCTTAAAATAGGCACGACCATGAGCTATACCCACACCCGCAGCAACTATCCCGGCGATATGGACCTCGACGCTGCTTCGTCGAGCGGCAACGCTTTCTTCATTGCCAACCAGATTGCGCCTGTCTATCCGATGTTTGTGCGTTCGGCCGACGGTTCCATACTTTATAACGACGTTTACGACAAGCCGATTTACGACTACGGCACAGCAAGCTCGGCTCCCGGCAAAAACCGCAACTGGATGACCATGTCAAACCCGGTGGGCGATCTGAATTACAACAAAACAGAGTATCTGAGCGATGTTTTCGACGGCAAGTGGAACATTACCCTGACTCCTATCGACGGACTGACCATTACGGGCAATGCCGGCTATTGGGTGTCGAACGACCGCCTGCACCAGCTGTCGAGCTCGCTCTACGGCCAAAGTGCCGAGAGCGGAGGCATGGCGCAGCAGGCCTACACCCATTCGCGCTCGGTGAATCTGCAGGCCCTGGCTTCTTATACCCACACCTTTGCCGATATCCACAACATGGACCTGATGGCCGGTTATGAAACCTATAATCTCAAGGGCGAGGACCTGTTTGCCTACGGCTACAACCTCTACATGCCCGACGGCTGGAACGTGTCGAATACCATCGATCAGCGCGACGGAGGCGGCTCGCAGGCCGTGAACTACACTACCCGCGGCATCTTTGCCAGGGCCAAGTATAATTATGACGGGCGCTACTTCTTCCACGCATCCTATCGCCGCGACGCTTCATCGCGCTTCGCTCCGGGCCATCGCTGGGGCAACTTCTTCTCCGTTTCAGGCGCATGGGATATTGCCCGCGAATCATTCATGGACGACATTACAGCTGTCGACCAGCTGAAATTCAAGGCCTCGTTCGGCCAGAACGGCAACGATAATCTCGGTTCGAAAAACTATTACTACTATGCCTGGGCCGACCAGTATGACGTGACAGGCGCCAATGGCGTGTGGACCGACGCTAACCTGATTTACAAGGGCAACCGCAACATTACCTGGGAAACTTCAAACGCCTTCAACATCGGCTTTGATTTCAGCTTTCTGCAGGGAAAAATCGACGGCACTATAGAATATTATCAGCGTCAGGTCTCCGATATGCTCTTTTTCCTTCCGGCTCCGACCTCGCTCGGCTATTCGAGCTATCCGACCAATGTCGGCTCGATGCGCAACTATGGCGTGGAAATCGAACTTAATTACAACATTTTCAATACCAAGAACTTTACGTGGAGCGTCAATGCCAACCTGACCACGGCGGGCAACCGCATTATAAGCCTGCCTTCCGAGCTCGTCAAGGACGGCCAGTGGATCAGCGGCTCGCGTATATTCAAGGAAGGTGAGTCGATGTATAATCTCTATCTGGTGCAGTATGCGGGCGTTGACCACAACACCGGCGAGGCGCTCTACAAGGCGTCATATACCGACGAGTGGATGGCGTCACACCCTGAAATCACGAGCAAGGAGTTTACGACCACCAACTGGAGCGACGCCTATAGCGGCAACGCGGCCAAGGGCATCGAGGCTTCACGCCGCGAAACCGGCAACATCATGCCTAAGGTTTACGGCGGTTTCGGCACCCAGCTCTATCTCTACGGAGTGGACTTTTCAATGAGTTTCGCCTATCAGGCCGGCGGACGCGTTTATGACAACACCTATCAGGCGCTGATGCACCTGGCCAGCACTGATAACATCGGCCAGAACTGGCATGTCGACATTCTTGACCGCTGGACTCCCGAGAACCGCAACACTGACGTGCCCCGCCTCAATGCCGCCGATGAGTATTCATCGTCCACATCCGACCGATTCCTCGTGTCGAGCAATTTCCTTTCGCTCAACAATATCACTCTGGGCTACACGCTGCCGCAGAAGTGGACCCGCAAAATCGGGGTTGAGAGTGTGCGCATCTATGGTGCCGCTGAAAACGTGGCTCTTTGGACCAAGCGCCGCGGCCTTGACCCGCGCCAGGCCTACGTAAGCTCCAACAATTCGACCTACTCGCCTATCCGCACCATCTCCGGCGGCATCCGCGTGCAATTCTAACAATCAATTGGTTTTTACTCAGATTCAACTGTTTACGATATGAAATCGATATCTAAGTCTCTTTCAGTCATTGGTCTTGTTTCGGCCATGACGCTTACGGGATGCTACGACATGGACAAGCTCTCAATGAGCGACGCGCTGACCCGCCAGCAGAAAATCGATGCCGCCGAGGCTAATCCGGCCCTGACCCGCGCCGGTATTGCCGGCATTGCGGCTATGTTTTCCACTTTCGGCCAGGTGCTCGGCGAAGACGTGCACAGCGATTTCGGTGTTCCGGCTCTGATGCTCGGCCTCGACTGTCGCGGCGTGGATATGGTGTCGCGCAACATCGGCTATAACTGGTTCCGCACGTTTATGACCTTTAGCGACTGCAATGTCAACAGCGACATGACCAACATGGCCTGGAACTACTATTACCGTCAGATTCTGGCCTGTAACGACGCTATCGGCTCAATCAACGCCGACAGTGAGGATCAGACCATTCAGTTCTATCTCGCCCAGGCTCTTGCCATGCGTGCCAACGCCTATTTCAATCTTGCCCAGATTTATCAGTTTACCTACAAGGGCAATGAAGACAAACCGTGCGTCATGCTGATTACCGAGAACAACCAGGACGCAGTGCTCGCCGGCGGGTGCACACGTTCGTCGGTAGCCGAAATTTACGGTCAGATAGACTCCGACATCAACAGGGCCGTTGACCTGCTCACGCGCAGCGGCCTCTCGCCCGAAAAGGTGATTGACGCCAAGCCGAAGAGATTTATTTCGCTTGCTGCCGCCCATGGTCTGCGGGCGCGCATCAATCTGGTCAAGCAAGACTGGACGGCTGCTGCTGCCGATGCCGCCGAGGCTATTCAGCTTTTTGCGGCAACCGGAGGCTCGCCCCTTTCGCTCGAGCAGGCCGCCCGCCCCGGCTTTAACAGCATTGAAGCCGCCAACTGGATGTGGGGCATCGCCATTGCCGAAACCGACCCCGTGACCACTACTCAGATTGTGAACTTTCCCTCGCATATGGGTTCGCTCTGCTATGGTTATGCGTCGGTTGGCGCATGGCGCTACGTTAACCGCAAACTTTTCGACAACATTCCGGATAGCGACGTGCGCAAGGGCTGGTTTCTTGACGAACACGGCTATAGCCCGAATCTGACCGAGCGGGAGCAGGCTTATTGCTCGTCGAAGTCAATACCTCCTTATGTTCAGGTCAAGTTCGCTCCCTATCAGGATGTGCTCGGCACGACCAACAATGCGTCCGACATTCCGCTGATGCGCGTTGAGGAGATGTATCTTATCCAGGCCGAGGCTACGGCGATGGCCGGCGGCGACGGCGCCTCGATTCTCACCGATTTCGTGAGCCGCTACCGTAATCCGGCGTTCTCGTTCAGCGGTTCGGGCGACGATGTGCGCGAGGCCTGCTTTCAGCAGCGACGCGTCGAACTTTTCGGCGAAGGCCTCATCAACTTCGACTACATGCGCCTCAACAAGGACTATGACCGCGTAGGCGGCGGTTTCGAGCCGAATTATTGCTTCAATATCCAGGCAGGCTCGCCGGTGTTGATTATGCCGATTCCCAATTCGGAAATCAATGGCAACAAGTTGTTTCTCAGCAGTGCCAACAACTCGCCGGCTCCGATGCCCTCGCCCGTGCAGGATGTGGAATATTCCGTTCCTCTCGACTGATTTAACCCGTTGCTCAACTATTTATTGATATTGATATGAAACTTTTCAGATATATCTCAGCGGCGTTTGTCGCTGCTATTGCAGCAGTTGCCTTCACGGCCTGCGACAGCAAGAACGAACCCGACTATGAACCTTCCGGGCCGACCGCCCCGGGGCAGCGCGTCTTTTTTTCATCGCCGGAGGTCACGCTTAACGTGGCCGACGATGTCAATTCTGCGGTCGTGAAGATTTATCGCCCTCAGGATGATGCGGCGTCGGCGCTGACCGTCCAGATTCTGTCGACCGACCAAAGCGGTCTATTCCGGGTGCCGGAATCGGTTGAATTCGTCCCGGGGCAGATTGCAGCCGATATAGTCATTACGTTTGTTAATTCGGCTCTCGTGCCTAATCAGAACTACTTGGTTGAGCTTGCCGTCAACGAGGCTAATGCCAATCAGTATGCCATCGCTTCGACAACGGCTGTAATCTGCCATAGCGTATGGACCGACTGGGCTCCGTTTGGCTATGATGAGGCGCTCGGTCGCGACAGCCGCGGATATTATGTCTATTCGCTCCTGTTCAATGAGCCCGAAACAGTCAGCCCGGTGCTCGTGATGTCGCGCTTCAATCCCCTCGACCCTGACCAGATTCAGTTCGAGGCCAGAGTGCCGGTCGATCCCGACGATGAGTCGAAAGGCTGGGAAACGTTCCTGACCTTCTCGAGCGCCGACGGCGGCAAAACCCTTTCTGTGCCCTCGCAGGAGTCGATGGAGGGTCCCGACGGCATGATTTATGTCGAGGATATGTTCAGTTACACCGGCTCGCCCGCCTATAAAGGCCTCAGCACCTTTGACCCTGTTTCGGGACTGTTCAAGTTCAATGTGGTTTACTATGACGAACTCGGTGTGTGGAACTACGGCAATGAGCTGCTGCAGCTCAACGGCTATACCGACACGAATGTCTACTCTCTCGAGGTCAGCGACCATGGCGCCGTCAAGATTGACGGCAAGGACTATCAGGTAATCAATTTCGCGTTCAATGAGAATGTGAGCTTTGTCAATTATACGGTTGTTGCCGGCCGGATTGACGATGCTCAGGTTGCCGAGGTTGCCGCAGCACTTTCCGATCCCGACGATTCGACCTATGAGTATTTGACCGTGCAGAAGCCGGGCAATGTCAGTCTGACATTTGCCAGGAGCGGCGAATTCACCGTGGTGGCTGTCGGATTCTCGCGCATGGCCGACGGAACAGTTGAGCCGAAGGCTACGTCGTCGGCATCGTTCACGTTCGAGACTTTTGACCCGGATCTGGGGTGGGAAGCGGTTACGACCGAAGGTTCCATGACCGAAGATTTGATTAACGCTCTGTTTGAAGCGGGCCTGCCTGCCACGACAACCGCGGTGCGCGTTGACAGGAGCACGGAGTTCGAGGGGCTCTACCGAATCAACAGCCCTTATGCCGCCTATGCCTATCTCGATGCTCTGGCCGAGGCCGGAATCGGATTGAGCGATGATTTTGCGGCAATCATAATAAACGCCTCTGATGTCGACCGAATCTATGTCGAGCCGTCGTTCACCGGTTTGACCTATGGTTCGTCGCCTATATGGATCGAGAGCACTGCCGCGCTCTATCTGGCCCATGATATTGTGCCTGCGGCTGAATATTTCGGCACGAAGACTGCCGGCGGCTTTGAGTTCAAGGCGCTTGGCATGGCGTCCGACGACGATGATCCGTCGTTCCTGGTGTCGCTCAACGGAACAGACTTCGGCTATGTGGCCGATATGTCGCTTGAGCTCGACATGTCGTCGGCGGCAGCGACGATGACAGCCGCATCCGTGCCGCTTAAGTCATTGGCTGAAGCAATCGGGCCGACTGACTCAGGCAGTGTGTACGCTCCCGGTAGAGTCAGCTTTAAGGCGGCGGCCGGTGCCGCGGGCTCGCGTTTCGCCGTGCGCACAATGCCTCGTTTTGTCTACTGATTCGTTTTTGGATGAATATGTGACACTGAATTGTGTTGCGCCTGAAACATGGCTGTAATGCGAATGTCGTAACTTTGCAGCGATTCCTCGTCAGATAATAAACCATCGGACGTTAATCTTAAAACAGTCTCATCATTATCACAGTAGCAAACCAATCATTATCGCAATTGTTATACAAACGAGTTGCCCGTGTAGGGTAACTCGTTCGTGTTAATCATCATAATATCGATTTTATGGCCGATTCGAATTTTATTGACTATGTTAAGATACAATGCCGCTCGGGCAAGGGCGGCGCCGGTTCCCGTCATTACCACAGGGCAAAGTACGTGCCGAAAGGAGGTCCTGACGGCGGCGACGGCGGCAAAGGCGGTTCAATTATACTCAGGGGTAACCGCAACATGTGGACACTCTTGCCGCTGAAATATCAGCGCCACGTCTTTGCGACCAACGGCGAATCGGGCGGCGCGGGCCGCTCGTTCGGCAAGGATGGCGAGGATAGGATTATCGAGGTGCCGTGCGGCACGGTTGTGTTCGATGCAGAAACCGGCGAGTATCTGACCGAAGTTACCGATGACGGCCAGGAAATCGTGTTGCTCAAGGGAGGACGCGGCGGCCTCGGAAACTGGCATTTTGCAACATCGACCAACCGCACTCCCCGCTATGCTCAGCCCGGCGAGCCTGCTCTTGAACAGACCGTGGTTCTGGAGCTTAAACTTCTTGCCGACGTAGGCCTTGTGGGATTTCCCAATGCCGGGAAGTCGACCCTGTTGTCGTCGCTCAGTGCCGCACGTCCGAAAATTGCCGACTATCCGTTCACGACCATGGAGCCTCAGCTCGGCATTGTCAGCTATCGCGACAATCGCTCATTTGTCATGGCCGATATTCCGGGCATTATCGAGGGCGCAAGCGAGGGCAGGGGACTCGGACTCCGCTTTTTGCGCCATATTGAGCGCAACGCCGTGCTGCTGTTTATGGTGCCGGCCGATGCCGATGACATAACCGAGCAATACAACATTCTGCAGCGCGAGCTCTCCGAGTTCAATCCTGAGTTGGCCGACAAGCCCCGGGTGCTTGCCATTTCTAAATGCGACATGCTCGACGATGAACTGATGGCGGAACTCGAGTCGACACTTCCCGAAGGAGTGCCCCACGTTTTCATTTCTGCGGTTACCGGTCTGAACCTTCAGCAACTCAAGGATATGCTCTGGGCCGAGATTACTTCGGAAGCGAATCAGCTCCAGGCGCAGTCCATTACCCATCGCGCGCTTGACGGCCATCACCGGGTTGCCGACGAGGATGCCCTCGACTTTGCCCCGACGCTAACCGACGAAGATGATGCTGACGATTTCGACGATGACGACAGCTACGACGAATTTGACTTCGATGACGAAGAATGAATAACAAATCGGGGCGACTCCTTAACGGGGCCGCCCCGGTTGTTTTCCGGTGTCAGGCTTATTATCCGTTCGGTTATTTTGCCGGCGCATTGCCGATTGCTTTCGGCGCATACATCCAGTTGCTCGGCAAGAAAGGCTGTTTGCCACGATAGGTGCCGACGAAGTAGTAGCAGGTATTATCTTTATAGCACGCGGCTAATATTGTTTTCGATTTATGGTCCTGCAGGGTGACCAGTCTTCGGCCGCGTACATATGTTATTGACATATCATAGTCCTCACCAACCATCGCAAGAATGTCGCTGGAAATATGCTCCCACGCTAAAACGCCGTTGTTTAAGCCCGTCGTGTTGTTTTTGCCCGTTATTTTATGTACAATACCTATTGTTGTTTCATTTGAGTTGGCATAGGCATTACGCAGACGGATAATTCCGCTGTTTCGCGGTTCAAACTCGAACTCTGCAGGGCGCATGTCAGCCTCGGGATAATCGTGGTGTATTTTGTCTACGATGTTGGTTATTTTTGTTTCCAGCGACTCTTCGCCGGCGGCTGTTGTGTTGTCATTTTTGACTCTGAAAGATTGAGCCATTTCGATATTACCGTCATTAACCTTCAGAACGGCTCCCTCGGTGATGTCGTTCGTGCCTATGCCTATTGTGTTTTCGTTAAATGAGGCGATTTCGGAGATTGACTTTGCATAGGCCCTGATCGTTATGCCGTCAACATCAGAGCTTACTTTCCGGATTCTTGGCGAAGCGGGCAAAGACGCCAGTAACCGGTCAAATTTATCGATGGCGCAGTCAAGTTCAGATTTAATCATTGATGAATATTCGGGATGCTCGTTTATGTTGCACTGGAATCGGCGCGCAAACATTTTCTCTCCCGAAGGATAGCAATCGTAGGTAAGCTCCGAGAGGGCATCATTATATCCTTCTTGTGAAAACCATGCCATTAGTTCATATGAGGTTGCGATGCTATTGGTCAGCTCTTTCGGATTCCACCATGCGTATGCGTTGCATGATGCGGCGGTGGCGACAATGGCGGTGAGAATCAGTTTTTTCATTGCAGTTCAATTATGTAAGTTGAAAATATTATAGGGTCTATATCATCGAAGGATGTCGCAAATGCGCTGAATATCTCGGTTTCGGTCTCGGCCATGGCAAACAGGGCGGCCAATTCTTGCTCGACGGTCATGCTTTCCTCGATTTCCAGTTCGTTGATTATGACGTCGATCTGAGTTGATGGGGCCGGTTCTTCCGGCAGCTCTTTCGTGGCGGCGACGCGGCGGCGGGGAGCGGGAGCCTCTGGAGCTTCGGCTGACTCTTTTTGGGGCGCGGCACCCTTGTTTTGAGCCACGGCGATGGGGCGGGGAGGCTCAGTCATGGCAATTACCGGCTGTTGCTCCGGCGTCGGCGGCTCCGATGCGTTAGGCGTCAGTAGTGCAATCACTATTGCCGCAACGGCAGCGGCCGCTCCGCTGATGGCGGGCCATTTCAGCCAACGTCGGCGTTGCCGCCCGGTGGTTTCTGCAATTACCCGTTGCTCCCAGCCCTTTGCCGGGGCCATGCGTTCGGCTCGCCGTTGTAGCGCCGCCCGCAGCATGTCATTGTTTTCGTTTGAGTTCATTTATGATTCGGGCTAATTTGGTTCGTATTCTATATAGGCGTGTTGAGAGCGCGTTGGCATTCGTGTCGAGCACGTAGGCCGCTTCGTCAAGACTCATACCGTCGAAGTAGACCAGCTGCAGGGCTGCGCGTTCCGTGGCGTCAATCCGCTCCAGCGCTTCGTCGAGCAGTTCGGGCAGCAGTTCAGGCTCCTCGGTTGCGGGTTCGGGCAGGGTATCGGAGACATCCTCGGCCGGCCTCACTCCGCGGCGCCGCAGATGGTCGACCGCCGCATTATAGGCTATGCGGGCCAGCCAGGTGCTTAGTGCCGACTCGTTGCTGTCAAAGCTTTTAATGGCTCCGAAAGCGCGGATAAATGCGTCTTGAGTCAACTCTTCGGCGTCGCGCGGGTCGGATGTCATGGCGCCGACAACCGAACTGACCAGTCGCCCGTAGCGGCTCAATGCTTCGCTGAGTGCCCGGCGGTCGCCCCGCCTCAGGCCAGCAATCAGCATTTCCGTGTCTGATGAATTCGTTCTCACATTCTATGATACGCACGAATCGGCTGAATCGCACACATCAGGCGCAAAAAAATCAGTTAATCACTATCTCGTCGGTGAAAAGACATCCGCCGATTTCCTTGTTTCGAATGCCTTTGATGTTGATATAGCGGGCGTTAATATTGACCGGAGTGCCGAAATCCTTAATCATGATTTTCTGATAGCTTGGAGCTACGTCCTGTCGCAACACGGCCTGCTCGGTGTAGCTTACGCCGTCGGCCGACGTGGAAATCACAACCGAGTCCGGCAAGAACACGCCGGGGCCCGGGCAGTGCATGAATGACGTGTTTATGTAATGTAGCTGTTTAGCTTCGCCGAGGTCAACCGTCAGGTCGAGGTCAGAGAACCAGCCCTGCCATTTTTTATCCTGATAGGTCCACCCGCCGCGTATGCCGTCGGTCAGTGTTCCGTCTCCTGCCGCCGGATATACGCTCGTGTAGCGTTTGGCATAGGTCACCTTTGCCCCGAGCGCAAGTTGGCGGCATGGTTGCAGGCTTGCCGGGCGCTCGCCATATTCCCTGTCGATGTCGAATGTCGTGTAACCTCGCTCGCTCAGCGTCGCGGTCATGCGCGCGGCGCGGCGGCGAAAGTCGGCAAAGTCCTTATGGCGCGGATTGCTCCAGCCTATTTCAGCAATGGCCAACGTGCGGGGATAATACATGTATTCCGCGTGCGAGTCGTCAGTTATATACTCGGCCCATAGGTTGGCCTGC
The DNA here is from genome assembly GCA_002490725.1 of Porphyromonadaceae bacterium UBA7203. GTDB lineage: Bacteria > Bacteroidota > Bacteroidia > Bacteroidales > Muribaculaceae > UBA3263. The sequence goes on from DKUN01000020.1 coordinate 52,044, forward strand.
AGTCCTATGAGGCGGTTCGTGTCGACGTCGGCCGGCAAGCCCGCCAGCGGGTCATAGGCGTAGACCTTGGCCAGCGGCAGATAGCCGCCGATTGATTCCGGCTCCTTGAAGGGCGCGTCTTGCGTATAGTCGAGATAGCAAGCCTCGCCGGGCGTCATGATTACGTCATGGCCCGCGCGCATCGCTTCGATGCCGCCAGTCAGTCCGCGCCACGACATAACCGTGGCGTTCGGCGCCAGGCCGCCGTCAATAATCTCGTCCCAGCCGATGATACATCGCCCCCGGGAGTTGACATGGCGCTCGGCGCGTCCGATCAGGTAGCTCTGCAGCCCGTCTATGTCAGCAATGCCCTCGGCTTCCATGCGTGCGCGGCAGTCGCCACACTCCCGCCAGCTTCTCTTCGATGCCTCGTCGCCTCCTATATGTATATAATGTGACGGGAAAATTTCCATCGTCTCGTCAAGAATCGCTTCGATGAATCGGAAAGTCGCCTCTTTGCCCGGGCAGAGGTCCCCGCCTACACCCGTGCACGACAGTTCGGGGTAGGCGGCAATGACTTCCTCGCTGTGGCCCGGCATCTCGATTTCCGGAATCACCTCGATGTGGCGCTCGGATGCATATCTCACCAGCTCGCGCAGCTCATCTTTTGTATAAAAACCGCCGTAGGCTCCGGGCGAGTCGGCGCTGCAGTATGTGGCCCCGTTGTCGGACCAGTCTTTCCAGCGCCGTTGCGGACGCCATGCCGCCAGGCTGTTCAGTCGCGGGTAGCTCTCCGACGGCATGCGCCAGCCTGCACCGTCGGTCAGGTGCAGATGCATTTTATTCATCTTAAGCAAGGCCATGGCATCAATCTGTTTCTTCAAAAAGGCGAGCGGACGGAAATGGCGGCTCACGTCGACGTGCATGCCGCGGTAGGGGAACGCCGGCCGGTCTATCACCTCGCCGCAGGCAATCGTTGAGTCGCCCAGCAACTGAATCAGTGACTGCACCCCGTAAAACACGCCCTCGTCGTCGCGCCCTCCAAGCGTGATGCCCGTGCTCTCTATTCTTATTATATAGGTGTCGGTCATGTTTCGGTTGTGCCCTATTATGATGTCGGCCTCGTTTGCTGACTCCGCCTTTTGGGCAAAGGGGGCCAACAGCGAGTCGACAATGGCCTCGCAACCTTTCGCAAAATAGCTGATGCCGCCGGAGCGTGGGCGAAATTCGCCTGCGCTGACCTCCGTTATCGCCGGCATCGGCAATATATCACGCGGCGACGCTCCGTGAGCCACTGCTGCCGCAGCGACCGTCAGGGCGGCCGAAATCAAGAAAACAGTCTTCATATTTCCGCAAAGTTACCAAAAAATCCACTATTCGCAACCTTTTCGGCGAGGTCTGCGTTTTTTTGCTCTCCTATGCCTTGGTCCGTACTGTAGCCGCTTCGTAGCGGTGGGGCGAATAAAAGTTCGGCGGCATAAGTTAAAGAAAGTTAAACTGAAAAATTTTTTGAGCGGTATAAATGACGGGCTTATAGGGTTTTGTGAAAAATATGCTGCAAAACA
>DKUN01000015.1:0-45797 GCA_002490725.1 Porphyromonadaceae bacterium UBA7203
CGTTTTCAGTGCCGACGGCAAGAATGTGCCGTGCACTGTTATCGAAGTAGGCCCTTGTGTAGTTACCCAGGTTAAAACAGTCGAAAAGGATGGTTACGAAGCTCTTCAGCTCGGTTTCATCGAGAAGAAGGACAAGCACACCACCAAACCCCTGAAGGGTCACTTCGACAAAGCCGGTGTAGCTCCTCAGCGCCACTTGGCCGAGTTCTCGGGTTTTGAAGGCGAACACGCCCTTGGCGACACGATCACCGTCGAGCTCTTCGAAGAAGGCTCGTTCGTTGACGTAATCGGCACCTCGAAAGGTAAGGGCTACCAGGGCGTAGTTAAGCGCCATGGCTTCGGCGGCGTAGGTCAGAGCACCCACGGCCAGCACAACCGCCTCCGCGCCCCCGGTTCTATTGGTGCCTGCTCCTACCCTGCAAAGGTCTTCAAAGGCATGCGCATGGCAGGTCAGATGGGCAATGAACGCGTTACCGTTCAAAACCTTCAGGTCCTCAAGGTAATTCCCGAACACAACATGCTCATGATCAAAGGCTCCATCCCCGGTGCTAAAGATTCAATCGTAATGATAGAGAAGTAAGAAATGGAACTCGCAGTTTATAACATCAAGGGAGAAGACACCGGTCGTAAGGTCACACTTAACGACAAAGTCTTCGGCATTGACGTGAACGAGCACGCTGTATGGCTCGACGTGAAGCAATTTCTCGCCAACCAGCGTCAGGGCACGCATAAGAGCAAAGAACGCAGCGAAGTTTCCGGCTCAACCCGCAAGCTCCACAAGCAGAAGGGCGGCGGCGGTTCGCGCATCGGCGACATCAACTCACCCGTGCTCGTAGGCGGTGGCCGAGTATTCGGTCCGCGCCCCCGCAACTACTCCTTCAAGCTCAACAAGAAAGTTAAGCAGCTTGCCCGCAAGAGCGCTCTGACTTCGAAACTTGCCGACCAGCAGATCATGGTAGTCGAGGACTTCTCGTTCGAGGCTCCCAAGACCAAGGCTTTCACCTCGGTTCTCTCGGCTCTCAAGGTCAACGGCAAGAAGGTGCTTCTCGTAATGCCCGGCATGGACAAGAACATCAACCTGAGCCTCCGCAACGTGCCCAATGTTCGCATGATGGCTGCAGCTGACCTCAACACCTATGCCATTCTTAACAACAACATTCTCCTGCTCTCGGAAAAGAGCGTTGATGTCGTTAACAATATCTAATCTCTGACCCTATAGCTAACAACGAAAAATGGAAATCAGCATCAAACCCATTGTGACCGAGAAGGCTACCAAGCTCTCCGAAAGTCTCAACCGCTACACCTTCCGCGTTTCGCCCGATGCCACCAAGCCTCAGATCAAGGCCCTGGTTGAGGAGCTCTATGGCGTCAAGGTTACCAAAGTCAACACTATGATTGTCCGCGCCAAGCGCAAGCAGCGCTACACCAAAGGCGGCCTCATCAAGGGCACCACTTCAGTGTGGAAAAAGGCCCTCGTGAGCGTGGCCGAAGGTCAGGCAATCGACTTCTACAGCAACATCTAATCACAGTTCGATAAATGGCAGTAAGAAAATTCAAGCCCACTACTCCCGGGCAGCGACACAAAGTTATCGGCGTATTCAAAGGTACCATCACTGCTACTACGCCGGAAAAGTCTCTTACAGTCGGTAAGAAATCAACCGGCGGCCGCAATGCCGAAGGTCACCTCACCACCCGGTACATTGGTGGTGGTCACAAGCGTGCTTACCGTATCATTGACTTTAAGAGAACCAAAGACGGAGTACCTGCCGTGGTTAAGAGCATCGAGTACGACCCCAACCGTTCGGCTCGCATCGCACTGCTCTACTACGTTGACGGCAGCAAAGCGTACATCATCGCCCCCAACGGTCTGGAGGTAGGCGCAACCGTGGTGAGCGGCCCCGAGGCAGCTCCCGAAGTCGGCAACGCCCTTCCCCTGAACCGCATCCCCGTAGGTACGCTCATCCACGCTATCGAACTGCGTCCCGGCCAGGGCGCCTTCATGGCACGTTCGGCCGGCACCTTCGCTCAGCTCGTGAGCCGCGAAGGTGACTACGCCATCATCAAGCTCCCTTCGGGCGAAACCCGCAAAATCCTTGCTACCTGCAAGGCTACCGTCGGCGTCGTTGGCAACAGCGAACACTCGCTTGAAAGCTCGGGTAAGGCCGGTCGCAGCCGCTGGCTCGGCCGTCGTCCTCACAACCGCGGCGTAGTGATGAACCCTGTCGATCACCCCATGGGTGGTGGTGAAGGCCGTGCATCCGGTGGTCATCCCCGCTCGCGCAAGGGCCTCTACTCCAAGGGCCTCAAGACTCGTGCTCCCAAGAAGCATTCGTCGAAGTATATCATCGAAAGAAGAAAGAAGTAAACCTTTTAATTATTGACAAATCAGCATGAGTCGTTCATTAAAAAAAGGCCCCTTCATCAGCGTTAAGCTCGAAAAGAAAGTCAACGCTATGGAGGAAAGCGGCAAAAAGTCAGTCATCAAGACCTGGAGCCGCGCTTCAATGATTGCACCCGAATTCGTGGGCCACACTTTCGCCGTACACAACGGCAATAAGTTCATCCCCGTTTACGTGACCGAAAACATGGTAGGACACAAACTCGGCGAGTTTGCTCCCACACGCACGTTCCGCGGCCACGCAGGCAATCGCAAGAAGTAAACGAGAGAGTAAACCCAATCATTAAAAAGTAGTTCTAATCACATACCAACCTATGGGTGTAAGAAAAAGAAACTCAGCAGACCAGAGGAAAGAGGCCAACAAGCAGGTGGCCTTCGCCAAGCTGCTCAACGTTCCTACCTCCCCCCGCAAGATGCGCCTTGTCGTTGACATGGTGCGCGGCATGGAAGTAAACCGTGCGCTCGGCGTCCTCAAGTTCTCCAATAAAGAAGCAGCCGCCCGTCTGGAAAAACTCCTGCGCAGCGCAGTTGCCAACTGGGAAGCCAAAAACGAGCGTAAAGCCGATGCCGGCGAGCTCTATATCTCCACAATCTTCGTGAGCCCCGCTCCTATGCTCAAGCGCCTGCGCACCGCCCCCCAGGGCCGCGGCTACCGCATCCGCAAACGTTCGAACCACGTGACTCTGGTTGTGGATACCATCGATAACAAGAATGCCTAACCTCATTTACCCAAGACAATTTAACCAGAATGGGACAGAAAGTTAATCCTATCAGCAATCGCCTCGGCATTATCCGCGGCTGGGACTCCAACTGGAATTTCGGCCACAAGTATGGCGACAACTTGCTTGAGGACTATAAGCTCCGCAAGTATCTGAACGTCCGTCTTGCAAAGATGAGCGTTTCGCGTATCGTCATCGAGCGCACTCTTAAACTCACCACCATCACCATCTGCACCTCTCGCCCCGGCCTGATCATCGGCAAGGGCGGCGCCGAAGTCGACAAGCTCAAAGAAGAGCTGAAAAAGTACACCTCGCGCGACGTGCAGATCAACATCTTCGAAATCAAGCGTCCCGAACTCGACGCCGAAATCGTTGCCAGCGGCATTGCCCGTCAGATTGAAGGCAAGGTGGCTTACCGCCGTGCCATCAAGATGGCCGTTGCAAGCACCATGCGCGCCGGCGCCGAAGGCATCAAGGTTCAGGTTTCAGGCCGTCTGAACGGCGCTGAAATCGCACGTAGCGAAATGTTCAAGGAAGGCCGTACGCCCCTTCACACTCTCCGTGCCGACATTGACTACGCACTGGTTGAAGCCCACACCAAAGTAGGTGTTATCGGCATCAAGGTGTGGATTTGCCGTGGTGAAGTTTACGGCAAGCGCGATCTCGCTCCCCAGTTCGCTGCCGCCAAGGAGCAGGGCCGTCCCGCCCGCAACGAAGGTGACCGCGGCTCACGTCGCGACCGCGGCTTCCGCAAGCCCAAAAACAACAATCGCTAATTCTTAACCAATTGAATCAAAGCAGAAATGTTACAACCTAAAAAAACCAAGTTCCGCCGCTCGCAAAAAGGCCGCATGAAAGGCGTTGCCCAGCGCGGCAACCAGCTGGCCTTCGGTTCATTTGGCATTAAGACCCTCGAGTCCAAATGGATTACCGGCCGTCAGATTGAGGCTGCTCGTATCGCCGTTACCCGCTACATGCAGCGTCAGGGTCAAATCTGGATCCGCATCTTCCCCGACAAGCCCATCACCAAGAAGCCTGCCGAAGTCCGCATGGGTAAAGGTAAAGGTAACCCCGAAGGTTATGTTGCGCCTGTTACTCCCGGCCGTATCCTCATCGAAGTTGAAGGTGTGCCCTTCGAAGTAGCCAAGGAAGCCCTCCGTCTGGCTGCTCAGAAGCTCCCCGTGATTACAAAATTCGTGGTGCGTCGTGACTACGACCCCTCTCAGAACGTCTAAAAACGTCGAATCATGAAGAAAGAAGAAATCAAAGAAATGACCACGGCCGACCTCACCGAGCGTCTGGCCCAGATGGAGAAAGCATATCGCCAGCTCGTGGCCAATCACACCGTAAGCGCCACTGACAATCCCTCGCAGATAACCAAGGACCGTCGAATGATTGCCCGCGTCAAGACCGAGCTTCGCGCTCGCGCTCTTGCCGGCAAGTAATCACGCCCCCTCACAATCTCCAAGTAAACTAATCCAAACTAACCGAACCAACAATGGAAGAAAAGAGAAATCTTCGCAAAGAGCGTGTGGGCGTGGTTTCGAGCAACAAAGGCGACAAAACCATCACCGTCACCATCAAGTGGAAGGAAAAGCACCCCATTTATGGTAAGTTCGTGAACAAGACCAAAAAGTATCACGCTCACGACGAAAACAACGAGTGCTCCATCGGCGATACCGTTCGCCTGATGGAAACCCGTCCCCTCAGCAAAACCAAGCGCTGGCGCCTGGTTGAAATCATCGAGAAGGTTAAGTAAACCGCTTTAAGCCTGATCCGACTCGAATCATTATCAAACGTCATTAACAGAATTTTTAGAAAATGATACAGACTGAAACCCGCTTGACAGTCGCTGACAATTCCGGCGCAAAAGAAGCCCTGTGCATTCACGTGCTCGGTGGCACCGGACGCCGTTATGCGTCAGTCGGCGACATTATCGTGGTGTCGGTGAAGAGCGTTATCCCTTCATCCGATGTGAAGAAAGGCACCGTGTCGAAAGCTGTGGTCGTCCGCACTAAAAAGGAAGTACGTCGCCCCGATGGGTCTTACATCCGCTTCGACGACAATGCCTGCGTTCTGCTCAACAACGCCGGCGAACTCCGCGGCACTCGCATCTTCGGCCCCGTGGCCCGCGAACTTCGCGCCACTAACATGAAAATTGTTTCCCTGGCACCCGAAGTGCTTTAACCCACCAAGTAATCCCATCTAAAAAATGAGCAAACTTCATATCAAGAAAGGCGACAACGTCTACGTCAACTCCGGCGAGGACCGCGGCAAGACCGGCCGCGTGCTCTCCGTTGACGTCAAGAAGCAGCGCGCCATCGTCGAGGGCCTGAACATGGTCAGCAAAGCCACTCGCCCCAATGCCCAGCATCCCAATGGCGGTATCGTCAAGATGGAAGCACCTATCCATGTGTCTAACCTTAACCCCGTTGACCCCAAGACCGGCAAACCCACCCGTGTGGGCCACACCGTCAACGCCGAAGGCAAGAAGGTCCGCGTGGCTAAAAAATCCGGAGAGGAAATTAAGTAATGAGCGCAACCACTTTGCAGAAGGACTATAAGGAACGCATCGTTCCCGCCCTCGAAAAGCAGTTTAACTACACCACCGTGATGCAGGTGCCCCGCCTGAAGAAGATTGTCATCAACCAGGGCCTCGGCGCTGCAACCCAGGATAAGAAAATCATCGAAACCGCTATCAACGAGCTCACCGCCATCACCGGCCAGAAGGCTGTCGCCACCCTTTCGAAAAAGGACATCGCGCAGTTCAAGGTCCGCAAAAAAATGCCTATCGGCGCCATGGTGACTCTGCGTCGCGAAAAGATGTATGAATTCCTGGAACGTCTGGTTCGCGTGGCTCTGCCCCGTATCCGTGACTTCAAAGGCATCGAATCGAAACTCGACGGCCGCGGCAACTACACCCTCGGCATCACCGAGCAGATCATCTTCCCTGAAATCAACATCGACACCGTGTCGAAGATGCAGGGCATGAACATCACCTTCGTAACCTCGGCCAACACCGACGAAGAAGGCTTCGCACTGCTCAAGGAGTTCGGCCTCCCCTTCAAGAAGAATAACTAATCAACTTCTCCCCCAACGAAAGCAATATGGCAAAAGAATCCATGAAAGCCCGCGAGGTCAAGCGTGCAAAGCTCGTTGCTAAGTATGCCGCCAAGAAGGCCGCCCTCAAGGCAGCCGGCGACTACGAGAGCCTCCAGGCTCTGCAGCTGCTGCCCAAGAACGCTTCAGCCGTGCGCCTTCACAACCGCTGCTCAATCACCGGTCGCCCCAAAGGCTACATGCGCCAGTTCGGCATCTCGCGTATCCAGTTCCGCGAAATGGCCTCACAGGGTCTGATTCCCGGCGTGCGCAAGGCCTCCTGGTAAGCGCTCCATCCGGCGAGGCCGCCCCGGGCCCAAGCCCCGGCGGCCGAGCCAATCATTATCAAAATCCGCTCGTTAAAAGCCAAGAGCGAACTCAAATTAAATATTGTTCGGATTACACCGAATCAATTTAACACATCAAACAACAATGACTGATCCCATAGCAGATTATCTGACAAGATTGAGGAACGCCATCAAGGCCAACCACCGTGTTGTGGAAATCCCCGCCTCAAACTTGAAAAAAGAGATCACCAAGATTCTCTTCGAACAAGGCTATATCCTTAACTACAAGTTTATAGAGGGTGAGACCCCCTGCGGCACCATCAAGATTGCCCTCAAGTATGACCCCAAGGACCGCGTCAACGCCATCAAGTGCCTCAAGCGCGTCAGCCGTCCCGGCCTTCGCCAGTACACCGGCTACAAGGAAATGCCCCGCGTCCTCAACGGCCTCGGCATCGCCATCCTGTCGACCTCCAAGGGTGTAATGACCAATAAGCAGGCCCTCGAAGAAAAGGTGGGCGGCGAAGTTCTCTGCTACGTTTACTAATCAATAGGAGGAAATAGAATATGTCACGTATAGGTAAAGCTCCCATTGCACTCCCCGCAGGTGTGACCGTAAACGTTGCTGCCAACGTCGTTACCGTCAAGGGACCCAAAGGCGAACTCAAAGAGACTATCAATCCCGACCTCACCGTCACGGTTGAAGACGGCCACGTAATTGTAGCCCGTCCGACCGACGACCGCGAGCACCGCGCCCAGCACGGTCTGGCCCGCGCCCTGATTCACAACATGGTCGAAGGCGTTTCCAACGGCTATAAGAAGGAGATGGAACTCGTCGGCGTAGGTTATCGCGCACAGGCCGACGGCCAGGTGCTCGAGCTCTCGCTGGGATTCTCTCACGCCATCTATCTGAAGCTCCCCAAGGAAATCAAAGTTGAAGCCAAGAGCGAACGTAACAAGAACCCCCTGATCATTCTCGAGAGCGCCGACAAGCAGCTCCTCGGCCAGGTGTGTGCGAAAATCCGCTCGCTCCGCAAGCCCGAACCTTACAAGGGCAAGGGTATCAAGTTCGTAGGCGAAGTTATCCGTCGCAAGTCCGGCAAGAGCGCCGGCGCGAAGTAATTAAGCGCCCGACGGCATCCTAATTCCTAAGTAATAACCGAAAGAATAGAACGCAACTATGATTTCCAAAATAGCAAGAAGAAATAAAATCAAGACGCGCATCCGCGGCAAGATTAGCGGCACCGCCGAACGTCCCCGCATGACCGTCTTCCGCTCCAACAAGGGCATCTACGTCCAGATTATCGACGACCTCGCAGGCAAGACCCTCGTGTCTGCCTCCTCGAAAGGCCTCGAAGGCGGAACCAAATCCGAAGTTGCCGCCAAGGTAGGCGCCGAAGCCGCCCGCAAGGCCCTCGAAGCCGGCATCACCACTGTCGTTTTTGACCGTAACGGTTACCTGTTCCACGGTCGCGTTAAATCTCTGGCCGACGCCGCTCGCGAAGCCGGCCTCAAATTCTAAGCAACACTATGGCAAACAATCAGAACCGCGTTAAATCCACCAACGACCTGGAACTCCAGGATCGTCTCGTTGCCATCAACCGTGTAACCAAAGTGACCAAGGGCGGCCGTGCCTTCACCTTTGCAGCCATCGTCGTTGTCGGCGACGGCAAGGGCATTGTAGGCTGGGGCCTCGGCAAGGCCAACGAAGTCCAGGCAGCCATTGCCAAGGGCGTTGAGTCAGCCAAAAAGAACCTCATCCGCGTTCCCCTGCACAAGGGCACCATTCCCCACGAACAGATTGCCAAGTTCGGCGGCAGCCGCATCATTCTCAAGCCCGCAAGCCACGGTACCGGTGTGAAAGCCGGTGGCGCTATGCGTGCCGTGCTCGAGAGCGTAGGTGTCACCGACGTGCTCGCCAAGAGCAAGGGCTCGTCCAACCCCCACAACCTGGTCAAGGCCACCATCGCCGCCCTCGGCGAAATGCGCTCGCCCGCGCAGGTAGCCGCCAGCCGTGGCGTTTCGGTCGAAAAAGTCTTCAACGGTAACTAATCCACTTTAGCGCTACTCACTAACTATGGCACAAATCAAAATCACCCAAATCAAGAGCCGAATCAACGCTCCCAAGTCTCAGAAAGAGACCCTCGACGCTCTCGGCCTCCACAAAATGCACCACAGTGTAGTGCTCGAAGACACCCCCTCGATTCTTGGCATGGTCAAGAAAGTGCACCACCTGGTGAAAGTTGAACCCGCTAACTAATCTACAAACAATAGTTATGGAACTTAACAATCTGAAGCCCGCTGTTGGCTCAACCAAGAATAAGACCCGCAAAGGCCGTGGCCCCGGCTCCGGCAAGGGCGGCACATCGACCCGCGGTCACAAGGGCGCCAAGTCGCGCAGCGGTTACTCGCGCAAAATCGGCTTCGAAGGCGGTCAGATGCCTCTGCAGCGTCGCCTGCCGAAGTTCGGCTTCAACAGCCTCAACCGCGTTGCCTACAAGGCCATCAACCTGGCTGACATCGAAACTCTGGTTGCTGCCAAGGGTCTCGATACCGTCAATCCCGAAGTGCTCGCCGCTCACGGCCTCGTGTCGAAGGGCGAACTCGTAAAGGTTCTCGCCAAGGGTGCCCTGACCCACAAGGTCAACGTGCAGGCCAACGCATTCTCTGCCGCTGCCAAGGCTGCTATCGAAGCTGCCGGCGGCGAAGCCGTTGAGCTCAAATAACTCTCCTTTTCCCACCCGATTCCCCAATGAGATTCATTCAAACACTCAAAAACATCTGGACCATTGAGGAACTGCGTCAGCGCATCCTCGTAACAGTCTTGTTGGTACTCGTGTACCGACTCGGCTGTTACGTCGTATTGCCGGGCATCAACCCCGACCACCTGGCCGCGCTCGAGAAATTCTCGAACGACACCGGCCTGATGCAGTTGCTCAACATGTTCTCCGGCGGCGCATTCTCCAATGCCTCGATCTTCGCCCTGGGTATCATGCCCTACATCACGGCCTCGATCGTGATTCAGCTTCTCGGCATGGTTCTCCCCAGCTTCCAGAAGATGCAGCGCGAAGGCGAAAGCGGCCACCAGAAACTCACGCAGTACACCCGCTACCTCACCGTAGCGATTCTCTGCGTGCAGGGTCCCGCCTATCTGTTCAACCTCCAGCACCAGCTCAACTATGCGGCCTCGACTACCGGCGCCTCCATTGCCATGAGCGGCTGGACCATTGCCTACCTGACGGTTATCCTTGCCGCCGGCTCGATGTTCATCATGTGGCTTGGCGAACGCATAACCGACCGCGGTATCGGCAACGGCATCTCCTTTATCATTCTCGTCGGCATCATCGCACGCCTGCCGCACTCGCTCGCCTATGAATTCATTTCGCGCATGCCCGGCACAACCTCCGGCGCAGGCGGTCTGGTAATGTTCATTGTCGAACTCGTGCTGCTCTTCGCCGTTACCTGCGGCGCCGTGCTGCTTGTGCAGGGAACCCGCAAAGTGCCCGTGCAGTATGCCAAGCGTATTGTCGGCAACCGCCAGTATGGTGGTGCCCGCCAGTACATCCCCCTGAAGGTCAACGCCGCCGGCGTCATGCCCATCATCTTCGCCCAGGCGATTATGTTCATTCCCCTGACCCTCTCGGGCTTCAGCGGCAGCGGCAACGGCTTCTTCTCGACCTTCTCCGACGTGAACGGATTCTGGTACAACGCCGTCTACTTCGTGCTGATCGTGGCCTTCACCTACTTCTACACGGCCATCACCGTCAACCCCACGCGCATTGCCGAATCCCTCAAGGGCAACAACGGCTTCATTCCCGGTGTCAAACCCGGCAAGAACACCGTTGACTACCTCGACAGCGTAATGTCGCGCATCACCCTGCCCGGCTCAATCTTCCTGGGCATCGTTGCCGTGCTTCCCGCCTTCGCACGCCTCTTCGGCGTCAGCGCCAACTTCGCCCAGTTCTTCGGCGGAACGTCGCTGCTCATTCTCGTCGGCGTGGTGCTCGACACCCTGACCCAGATTGAATCGCACCTGATGATGCACCACTACGACGGCCTCATGAAGGACGGCAAAATCAAGGGCCGCACCACCGGCGCCGCCTATTGATGCGCTATCCGTTCGAACTCTATCAAATGTTTATTGCTGACTGAATGATTTATCTGAAAACAGCAGAAGAACTACTCCTGATGCAGGAGGCAGCCACACTGGTGAGCCGCACGCTTGGCGAAGTTGCCAAGTGGGTGGCTCCCGGCGTGACTACCGCAAAGCTCGACACCATTGCCCGCGAATTCATGACCGACAATGGCGGACGGCCTGCCTGTCTGGGCTATATGGGCTTTCCCGGCACCCTTTGCATCGAAGTCAACGACACGGTGGTTCACGGATTCCCGTCGGACTATGCGCTGCGCGACGGCGACATTGTCGGTATCGACACCGTCGTTGAGCTCAACGGCTTCAACGGCGATTCGGCCTATACGTTCGCCGTCGGCGACGTAGACCCCAAAACCATGCAGTTGCTGCGCGACACCAAGGAGGCACTCTATCGCGGCATCGAAGCCGCCAAGGAGGGAGCCCGTATAGGCAACGTCTCCAACGCCGTGCAGACCTATGCCGAACGCCGCGGCTACGGGGTGGTGCGCGAAATGTGCGGCCACGGCATCGGACGCTCCATGCACGAGGCTCCCGAGGTGCCCAACTTCGGCCGCCGCGGCATCGGCCCGATACTCAAGGCCGGCATGTGTATCTGCATCGAGCCGATGATTAACCTCGGCTCGAAAAACGTCACCATCGGCGCCGACGGCTGGACGTGCAAGACCAAGGACCACAAACCCTCGGCCCACTACGAGCACACCTTAGCCATCATGCCCGGCGAAACCCGCATACTCACCACTTTCGACTACATCAAGGACGCGCTCGGCGACCGTTTTATCTGAGAATCATTCACCCCCGAAACCAACCATTAACGAACCCACCGCAGATTCAACAACATGGCAAAGCAATCAGCAATCGAACTTGACGGAACCATTGTCGAAGCGCTCAGCAACGCAATGTTTCGCGTCGAACTTGAAAGCGGACATGAAATCATAGCCCACATTTCCGGAAAAATGCGCATGCATTACATAAAAATTCTTCCGGGCGATAAAGTGAGGGTTGAAATGAGCCCCTACGACCTCACAAAAGGTCGCATTGCATTCCGCTACAAATAACTACTTATCAGCCAACTAACCAATCTCAAAGCAACAAATAACCCACAGCTATGAAAGTTAAAGCATCTATCAAGAAGCGCACTGCTGACAGCAAGATCGTGCGTCGCAAGGGCCGCCTCTACGTAATCAACAAGAAAAATCCCAAGTACAAACTTCGTCAGGGTTAAAAAATTTTTTGTACCTTTGCACAAAATTTTCTGATTAACTTAAAAATATGGCAGTAAGAATCGTGGGAGTTGACCTCCCCCAAAACAAAAGAGGTGAAATATCCTTGACCTACATCTACGGCATCGGCCGTAGCGCCGCCCTCACCATCCTCGAAAAGGCAGGTGTAGACGCCGGCATCAAAGTACAAGACTGGACCGACGAACAGGCAGCCAAAGTTCGTGAGGTAATCCAGAACGAATACAAAGTAGAGGGTGACCTCCGCTCTGAAATTCAGCTCAACATCAAGCGACTCATGGATATCGGTTGCTATCGCGGCATCCGCCACCGCAACGGCCTCCCCGTTCGCGGCCAGAGCACCAAGAACAACGCCCGTACACGCAAGGGTCGTAAGAAGACCGTTGCCAACAAGAAAAAAGCAACCAAGTAAATAATCCAACCAACTGAATATGGCAAAGAAAGCAGTCGCAGCAAAGAAGCGCAACGTGAAGGTCGGCGCAGAAGGCCAGCTCCACGTCCACAGCTCTTTCAACAACATTATCGTGTGTCTGGCCAACTCCGAAGGTCAGGTGATTTCCTGGTCTTCAGCAGGCAAAATGGGTTTCCGTGGTTCCAAAAAGAACACCCCCTACGCCGCTCAGATGGCCGCACAGGATTGCGCCAAGGTCGCCTTCGACCTCGGCCTCCGCAAAGTGAAAGCATATGTGAAGGGTCCCGGCAACGGCCGTGAATCCGCCATCCGCACCGTGCATGGCGCCGGCATCGAAGTAGTCGAAATTCTCGACGTAACTCCGCTGCCCCACAACGGTTGCCGTCCTCCCAAGCGTCGTCGCGTCTAATCCACGCGACCGCGCCCGGGTCAGGGCCGCTTCGCTCCATTCCCCGGCGGGGGAATGACCTCCGGCCACCGTCAGCCCTCCGGGCCGACACCGAGAAAGGAGAAACAGACACTCATGACCAACTGCCCAAAGCGGGTCACCAGCCTCCGAAGAATCAATATGACCATTTACAGATGATATCACACTTTCCCTCTCAATGGTCGCGGCTGTCTCGGAGGCTACCGGCCCCCACCGTCGCCAAGGCACGGCCTCAGCGCGCACGGTGACGTTTCCGGCTCTCCGTGTCTCGGCCCGGTCAGCAGACCGCGGACCGAAGGCCACCAGCCCCCGCCACCACAATAATATCCAATTATTAAACTTCCACTTCAAAAACAAACCAAATGGCAAGATATACAGGTCCCAAGACCAAAATCGCCCGTAAATTCGGTGAGCCTATCTTTGGCCCCGACAAAGTGCTTGAAAGAAGAAACTTCCCTCCCGGCCAGCATGGTCAGAACCGCCGTCGCAAAACCTCTGAATACGGCATCCAGCTCCGCGAGAAGCAGAAGGCAAAATACACCTACGGCGTGCTCGAGCGTCAGTTCCGCAACCTCTTCGCAAAGGCTGAACGCACCAAAGGCATCACCGGTGAAGTTCTGCTCCAGCTCCTCGAGAGCCGTCTTGACAACGTGGTTTACCGTCTCGGCGCAGCTCCCACCCGCGCAGCAGCCCGTCAGCTGGTGCTCCACCGCCACGTTGTTGTCAACGGTCAGGTTGTCAACATCCCCTCTTATCATGTAGAGGCAGGCGACGTAGTAGGCATCCGCGAAAAGAGCAAGAGCCTCGAAGTAATCGCCGACAGCCTCGCCGGATTCAACCACGCCAAATATCCCTGGATTGAATGGGACGAAGCCTCCAAGAGCGCCAAGTTCCTTCACACTCCCGACCGCGCCGACATCCCTGAGAACATCAAGGAGCAGCTCATCGTCGAACTCTATTCTAAGTAATCACCGTTAACCACCCATTCCTATGGCTATTTTATCATTTCAAAAGCCCGACAAGGTTGTCATGCTCGAAGCGGACAATACTTTCGGCAAGTTCGAGTTCAAGCCATTGGAGCCCGGCTACGGAATTACTATAGGCAACGCCCTGCGCCGCATTCTGCTCTCCTCCCTGGACGGTTTCGCCATCTCGTCAATCCGCATCAACGGAGTCAAACACGAGTTCGACACCATCCCCGGAGTCAAGGAAGACGTTACCAACATCATCCTCAACCTCAAGAAGGTTAATCTCAAGCAGATTGTAGAAGATACCGACGGAGAAAAGGCGTCCATCACCGTTTCCGGTCAGGACGTCCTCACTGCCGGTCAGCTTGGCAAAGCCCTCAACGGCTTCAAAGTGCTCAACCCCGAGCTGGTTATCTGCCATCTCGACCCCTCGGCGTCCTTTACACTTGACTTTACTATCAACAAGGGCCGCGGCTGGACTCCCGCTGACGAGCAGGTCATTTCCAACGAGGACGTGACCATCATCGCCATCGACTCCATCTACACGCCTATCGTCAACGTAAAGTACACCGTAGAAAACTTCCGCGTAGACCAGAAAACCGACTACGAAAAACTCGTCATCGAAATCACCACCAACGGTTCAATCCTTCCGCAGGTTGCACTCAAGGAGGCTGCCAAAATCCTGATTCAGCACTTCATGCTCTTCAGCGACGAACGCATCACCCTCGAGGCTCCCGAAGAGACCGACAATGACGAATTCGATGAAGAGGTTCTGAAAATGCGTCAGCTGCTCAAGTCGAAACTCGTCGACATGGAGCTCAGCGTCCGCGCTCTCAACTGCCTCAAGTCAGCCGAAGTTGAAACTCTCGGCGACCTGGTCAAGTTCAACAAGAACGACCTGTTGAAGTTCCGCAACTTCGGCAAAAAGTCGCTCACCGAGCTCGACGACCTGCTGGCACGCCTGAACCTTTCGTTCGGTATGGATATTGCCAAGTATAAATTAGACAAAGAGTAAATTCCAAGATGAGACACAATAAAAAATTCAACCATCTCAGCCGCAAGAAGGGTCACCGCGACGCCCTTCTGGCCAACATGACCATCTCGCTGATCATGCACAAGCGCATCTTCACCACTCTGGCCAAGGCCAAGGCTCTCCGCATGTATGCAGAACCGCTGATCAACCGTGCTAAAGAAGACTCTATGGCAAACCGTCGCCTCGTCTTCTCTTACCTCCAGAACAAGTACGCTGTCAGCGAACTCTTCCGCGAAATCTCGCAGAAGATTGCCGACCGTCCCGGCGGCTACACCCGTATCCTCAAGACCGGAAACCGTCTCGGCGACAACGCTGAAATGTGTTTCATCGAGCTGGTCGACTACAACCAGGCTCTGCTTGACGCCAAGAAGTCTGAGGGCAAGAAGACCCGCACCCGTCGCTCGCGCAAAAAGAGCAGCACCGCTGCCGCCGAAGCCGCTCCCGTAGAGGCTCCCGCAGCTGAAGCTCCCGCCGCCGAGTAAACTTCAGACCGCAATTTCCGCGAGGCCGCACCCCGACCAGGGGCTGCGGCCTCGCTCACGTTTATATTTGTCTGGCTCCGGCATATTTACGCTCTGTAAGTTGAAATGTACGGTGCGGATTTCGAATCCGGAGTAAAGAAAAACGTACGCACGGATAATAATATCATGATGTTTTTAATGTAAATTTGCGCTCAGAACCATCATCACATTTTCATCATGAGAAACATTAATCATAACAAGCAAATCTCGCGCATCGAGCGGCTGTGGCGAATTGCGCTGCTGCTCCTTTTGCCGGCTGTGGTTCCGCTGACCTCAGCCGCACAAACCAGTGTGCGCGACATTGTCGGCCGGGTAGTCGACGAAGAGAACGAACCGCTTCCCGGCGCCACCATCCGCAGTAATGACAACAAGCAGATGACCGTTACCGACATGGACGGAAAGTTCAGCATCAAGGTTGCCGCAGGCACCCGGCTGAACGTGACCTATGTCGGCTTCGAGCGCAAGGAGGTCGTGGCCACCAAGGAGCCGATGACCATTGTGCTGATATCGACGGTCAGCAAGATGAACGAACTCGTAGTGGTGGGCTATGGCACTGCCCGCCGCAGCGACGTGGCCACGGCCGTCAGTCCTGTCAATATGGAAGAACTGGCCAAGAGCGGCTCCACGCAGACGCTCGAAGCCCTTCAGGGCAAGGTGGCCGGTCTGCAAATCACGTCGTCAGACGGCTCGCTGGCCGGCGGCATGACCTTCAGAATGCGCGGCGTGAACTCCATTACCGGCGGCACGCAGCCGCTGTTTGTCATCGACGGTGTGCCTCAGCCGGTGTCGGAGCCGAATTCTGCCGACATTGCCAACAACCCGCTGATGGGTCTGAACCCCTCCGATATCGAATCAATCGAGGTGCTCAAAGATGCGGCCGCCGCGTCGATCTATGGCACCAAGGGCTCGAACGGCGTGGTCATTATCACTACGAAAAAGGGTCAGTTGTCGAGCAAGCCTAAATTTACCATATCGCTGGCCGGCGGCCTCGAGTTCAAGCCTGAAACGGCGCTCAAGGTGCTCACTCCCGAGCGATACGCCCACAAGATGCTCGAGCGCGGCACCTACGACAACGAGCAGTACATCGCCTTCTGGAACGGCGTCATCAACTCCCGCGGCTGGGAGCACCCGTCGGTCCACAACTGGATGGACGACATTTTGCAGACCGGCACGAAATATGACCTCAACGCCTCCATGTCGGGCGGCACCCAGGGCACCAGCTATATGCTGTCGGCAGGCTACAGCAACACCCGCGGCCTGATTCGCCGCAGCAGTTTTGACCGCTTTACCTCGCGTCTGAATCTGCAGCAGACGGTGAGCAAGACTGTGAGCGTCGGGCTTAACTCGTCGTTCTCGACCTCGCTCGACAAGAATCCCACCTCCGATTGGAGCCAGAGCGGCGTAGTGCTCAACGCGCTGCAGCGTTCACCCTTCCTGTTCTATCCGGGTTTTGCCGATCTGATGAACTATAGCAATGTTTCAATTATGAGTCCGCTGGTGGCTGTAGAGCAGGTCGACATCAGCAACCGCTATACGGAACTTAACGCCAACCTTTGGCTGTCGTGGGAGATTGTGCCCTCGCTGACCTTCTCGACCTCGGGCAGCTATCGCCGCGCCGGCGTCAAGTCGACCCGCCTCTGGGGGCGCGACACCTGGTTCGGCCAGAGCGAAAACGGGCGCATGGAAACCGGCGACCTCGATGAGAACAGCTGGGTCTATGAAGGCCGTCTGTCGTGGGCCAAGGACTTCGGCGCGCACTCGGTCACTGCCATGGGCGCGTTCGAGGCCTCGAAATGGTGGATGAACAATAACTATAACATGGCCACAAACTTCGAGGAAATGAACCTCGGCATCTATGGCATCAACGAAGGCCTGGTCAGCTATGCGCCGCTCTATACCTACGACAGCAACAAGACCCTCAGCTGGATTGCGCGCGCAACCTACAGCTATGATAACCGCTATATTCTCAACGCATCGGTGCGAGTTGACGGCAGCTCGAAGTTCGGCTCCAATAAAAAGTGGGGCGCCTTCCCGTCGGTGTCGGCGGCATGGCGAGTTAGCCAGGAAGAGTTCATGAAGAGCGCGGACTTCATTTCCAATCTGCGTCTGCGCGCATCGTTCGGCATGACGGGCAACAACCAGATACCCTCCTATCAGTCGCTGTCGCAGCTGGCATCGAACAAGGTCGTGTTCAACAACAACACGGTCGAGATTGGCCGCTATCCGAGCAATATCACCAACAACGACCTGAAATGGGAGAGCCAAAAGCAGTTTAACGTCGGCTTTGACTTTGCCGTATGGAACAATCGCCTGCAACTGACGGCCGACTTCTACTACAAGCGCGTCGACGACATGCTGCTCAACGTAATGATTCCCTCCTCGTCGGGCTTCACCAGCGCATGGAAAAACGCCGGCCAGCTCGAAAACAAGGGTCTTGACCTTCAGCTCACGGCCTACTGGTTCAGGGGCGAGTTCTCGTGGTCGACCGACTTTAACTTCTCGCTCTACCGCAACAAGATTCTCAAGCTCGACGGCGGCCAGTATCAGCAGTTCTATGACCGCGGCCTGAACGAAAAAATCAAGTCAGACGTGGTGCTCCGCGTCGGCGAACCCGTGGGCATCTACTACGGCTACATCTCCGACGGCGTCTATAACAACGCCAACGAAATCGCCAACGGCTATCCGGGCAGCAACCTCAAGGAGGGCGAGCTGAAGGTTGTCGACGTCAACGGCGACGGCATCATTGACAGCAACGACCGCGTTCCGGTTGCCAACGTCAATCCGCTCCACACCGGCGGCATGGGCAATACCTTCAAGTATAAGGGCTTTGACCTCTACGTGTTTTTCCGCTGGAGTTATGGTAACGACGTAATCAACGGCAATGCCTACTACCTGCAGGGCACCACTTCGATCAACAATATTCTGCAGAGCATTGACGGCAACGTCTGGGGCACCAAGAATCCCGAGGGCAATTTCCCGCAAAGCGGCTCCGGCACATGGAGCGAAAGCGTGATGCGCTCCGACCTGGTCGAGGACGGTTCGTTCCTGCGCCTGCAGACCGTGGCCCTGGGCTATACGCTCCCCGACAAGCTGACTCGCAAAATGGGCATGAGCAAGTTCCGCATAGCCCTTACCGGATCCAATCTCTGGACATGGACCCGCTATTCGGGCTTCGACCCCGAAGCCAACACGGGCTGGGGCACGGTTACACGCATAGCCCCGGGCATGGACATGAGTCCCTATCCGCGTCCACGCAGTTGTTCTCTCTCGTTTGAACTCAATTTCTGACCTCCAACATGAAAACCAACCATATCATCAAATCGGCCCTCGCGCTGATAGTGGCCGCCATGTCGGGTTCATGTTCCGACTTTCTCGACGAGGAACCCAAAGGCATCGTAACGGCCCCCGAATTTTACAAGAACGAGCAGCAGGTGCGTCAGGCCGTCAACGGCATCTATCGCCGCATGGCAAACTCTGACGTGATGGGCTATGAAGTCAAGCAGCTTCCCTGCGACCTGCTCAAGCGTGCCTCGTGGGACGAGGCCGGCGGCCTTGGCAACTTCACCTACGGCGCCGAAAACAGCTATATAACCAAAATGTGGCAGGGCCACTATAGCATTGTCAAGGACTGCAACAGCACCATCGACGCCATCGAGGCCAACAAGTCGGATATCGATAACGCCGACCGCTATCTCGGCCAGGCCCGCGGCGTGCGCGCCATAATCTACTTCGACCTGGCCCGCTGGTTCGGCGCCGTGCCGCTTGTGCTCAAAGCGCCGACCGACCTCGACGGCCTCGAGGTAGAGCGCACTCCCGTCAAGCAGGTGTTTGACCAGATTGTGGCCGACCTTGAGTTCGCGGCGCTCAACGCGCCCGAAACGCGCGGCGACGGCTGGCAATACGGCCGCTTCTCGAGCGAGGCCGCCCACGGCTATCTGTCGAAGGTATATATGTGGATGGCGTCGGTCGACAGCCGCGACAATACCGAACTCTTCGGCAAGCCTGCCGACAACTACCGCAAGGCGCTTGACCATAGCGAACTCGTGATTCGCTCGGGCAAGTTCTCGCTCGTGCCCTTCTATCCCGACGTATTCAACGCCAAGACGCGCGGCGAGGCCCAGAAGGAAGTGCTCTTCACCCTCGAGGGACTGACCGGCGACAACACCGGCACATGGACGGGCATGGTGTTCGGCATCCGCGGCTCGCAGGAAAAGGGCGGCTCGTGGGACAACATCTCCTCGTCAGACTATCACCGCATGATCTACGAACCCTCCGACAGCGTCAGGCGTCTATGGAATTGCCCGCGTGTTCAGCTGATGGAAGACGGCCGCCTGTGGGGCTGGGACTATCGAATCTACTGGGATACGCGCAGCGACCAGAAGCTCTCGGAAGCCACTGAAAACAACAACTGGGTGCAATGGAGCATCGGCAAGTTCCGCCGCTATCCTCTCGAATCGCCCTCGACCTATAACTATACCAACTTCGGAATGGACGAGCCGCTGCTGCGCTATGCCGACGTGCTGCTGACCTATGCCGAGGCATATAACGAGGTCAACCACTCGCCCGGCGCCTACACGGCCTCGGTCGGCACCGACCTCAGCGGCGTCGACATAGCTTCGGCCTACGATGCGGTCAACCTGGTGCGCCGGCGCGCCCGCATAGCCAACACGGGCATCATGCACGAGGACCCTCTGCCCCGCGAGCTTAAACTCGAACTCGCCTCGCTCAACGGCTCCTGTGTGCCCGACTGGCGCCCCGGATTCTACGGCTACATCTACGACGGCGTGCGCGAAGCCTCGCAGGCCCACGGTTATGGAGGCGATTATGACTCGTTCCGCAACGAGATTCTCGAGGAGCGCGGCCGCGAACTGGTGGCCGAGGGCACCGACCGCTGGTGCGACCTGGTGCGCCGCGGCTTGCTCGAGGCCAAGATGCAGGGTTGGCGCAGCTACAATCCGTTCGTTTCGTCGGAAGAGCGCAACATCCTGACTCCCGGCGCACCCGAAAACGTGTCGCGCAAGCACTATCTGCTGCCGATTCCCCTGAGTGAAATGGATGTCAACAAGAAACTAACCCAAAATCCCGGTTATTAAGATATGAAAGCTAAATATTCAGCCATTATACTGACTCTTTGCAGTCTGGCGGCGTCATGTACTCACGAGGCTCCCGAAATAGAGCTCTCCGTCATGGCCGACCGCACGTCGGTGAGCGTAGGCGAGCCGGTGACCCTGTCGATTACCCACGATGCCGCAGCCGGGCTCGTAGTGTTCAACGGCGAGGAAGGTCATAAATATGAACTCAGCGCCCTTCACTGCCTTGCCGGCAAGAGCGAGGAAGAGATTCGCAACACCGTGTTCCGCGTGGCCGACCCGCTGGTAAAACCGACTGTTTTTGACTTTTCGGGCTTTACGGGCAGCGAAACTTTCGATGAAAATTCGACTGTCACACTGGTTAATGCCGGCTCGGGCGACTGCATTATCCCCTCGGAGGGACAGCTTGTCGACACCGACAGCGGCAAGGCGCTGAAAATCACCTCGACCCATCCGGAATGGTGGTATCAGGCAATTCGCCTCAACCTCAACTCGCGCCCCGGTGCAAACACGCTGCTCAAGCTCACCATGCGTTTTGAAAAAGACTATCTTTCAAAAATCGGCTCAGGCGACCCGGCTCCCGAGGTGCCGACGTTCATGGTCGTTATCCGCCTGGCAGGGCGGGCGGCCGGCAGCGATGACGTGGTGTTCTCTGACGAGACCGTCTGGGATGTGTACTGGGCGCCGTCGACTACCTCGACCGACTATAGCATCGATTTGTCGCGTATCATTGCGGCCTGGGAGGCCGGCACCGGCCTGAAGATGGACTTCCTGGACTACGCCCAGATTCTGATGACCACCTCCGAGGGCGCATATGGCTATATCGGCGACTTCTGGATTGAAAAGGTGCAGTTCGGCGACTATGACTATATGCCGTTCGACACGGCCGAGGCCGTCGGAGCCGGTTCTGCTCCCGGAACTGTGACCTACACCCATGCGTTCAGCGCCCCCGGCGACTATGTAATGACCGTAGTTGCCACCTCTTCGTCGCTGAAAAACTATGTCAACGGCGGTTATAAGGATGATCCGGCGTCAAAAATCTCGGCCAGCGAGTTTAACGTCCGTCGCGAACTCCGCACCGTCAATATTCATGTAGAGTGATTGATTTTCCTGTAATAATTGATTTGTGAAGGTATGAAGATGGCTCGCCGGATTTCTGTCATAGTTATGATGTGTGTCATATCTTATCTGACCGGATCCGGTCAGAGCCATCCTCTGTTTCTTCATCATCTGAGCCGTGCCGACGGGTTGCTCCACGACAACACCACCTGCGTTACGGTCGATCCCTACGGCTTCATATGGATAGGCACCCACCGAGGCATCAACCGCTATGACGGCTATCGCCTTGCCGGCTGGAACTATCCCGGCAATGACGCCAACCCCGACCGCGTTTACGGCATGGCGCTCAGCGGCTCGAAACTTCTGCTTGCCACTGAAGCCGGTCTGATCGGCTTCGACCCTCAGCGACTCGAATACATGGCTCCGCTCAAAGGGGCCGACAGTCATGAGGATGAAATCATTGCCGGCATATCGCGAATCAACGCCGTGGCCGGATTTGAGAGCGAGGGATGGTGCTGGGCTGTAGTCAACGGCGAGGGCGCCATGTTGCGTCTGGCCGACGACGGCACGATCGAATTTCTTCCCGTAGGCAACGACAAGACCGTGCGGACCAATGTCGAAGTGCCGAGCGCCGCGTTCAACGGCGAGGATATCCTGTGGGTATCGGGCCGCGACATGCTCGAGATTTACCGCCTCGAGGGCAAGGGCAAGGCCCGCCGGTTCACGCTGGTCGACCGCAGTTCGCTGGTCGAAGCGACACGGGTCCACGCCCTA
Source organism: Porphyromonadaceae bacterium UBA7203 (assembly GCA_002490725.1). Taxonomy (GTDB): domain Bacteria; phylum Bacteroidota; class Bacteroidia; order Bacteroidales; family Muribaculaceae; genus UBA3263. The sequence continues at coordinate 22,176 of DKUN01000015.1, forward strand.
TGCTACGAATCGCCCGGCCGCCTCTGGATCGGCATGCCCGACGAAGTGGTCTGCGCGGTGGTCGACAAAGCCGGCCGACCCCACATAACCGGCCAGGCCAAGTTACCGACATCGGCAGAGCTGATGGGGCTTGCCCTGACGGCCGACAATGTCTGGGCCGTGGCCAACGACGGGCTCTTCCGAATATCGAAAACGACCTGTGAGTGCAGCGAGGCCTATCGTCGCGGCAGCAATGCCGACGGCGAGGTGCTGTCAGACGCCAATTCAATCTATACCGACCGCTTCGGCAATCTGTGGATGACGGGCTGGATGAGCGGCGCCGCCTTTTCCAATCCGATGGCGCTCGGCTTCTCGTATATTCAGCCGGGCGGCGAAGACAAGTTTGTCAGCGCTCTCTGCTACGACTCGGTCGAACACAATATCTATGCCGCCACAAAGTTTCACGGCATATCGCGCATCGGTCTGCCCGACATGGAGGTGACCGACATCAACTCGTCCGATATGCTTGCAAACGTGGTCAGCTCACTTTCGGTCAGCGGCGACAACCTTTATGCTTCGGTGGCCGACCGCATTATCTCGCTCGACAAGCACTCGGGCAGCATTAGCGGAATCGTGAGCACGCGTCGTCAGGGCTACGTGTTCTGGACGGCTTTCGACCGTTTCGGCCGCATGTGGGTGGCAACCTCGCGCGGCCTGGAGTGTTTCAGCTCCGACGCCGACGGCAACTGGGCGCCCGACAGTCGTGTCAACGATAAAGAGGGCCTGCCCGATCCCCGGCTCACAGCCATTATGGGCCACAACATTCTGAGCGACACGATTGCCAACGAACTGATTATAACCTCGGCCAAAGGCGTGCACCGGCTGATGCTTGACGCCGACGGCGGGGTGGGGCGCATAGTGCGCTACACGGCCGGCAAACCCGGCGGCCTTTCGAGCGATTATACGTGGTCCATAGCGCCTGCGCTCGACTATGAAGGCCACCGTTCGGTTTGGGTCGGCACCATGGGCAAGGGGCTCAACCGCCTCGTGTTTATTGACCGCGCCGACGGAACGTATGGCTATCGCGTCAGGCGTTCGGGCACCGATTGCGGCGCCGCGTCCGACGACGTCGAAAGCATCGTGGTCGACGGCCTTGACCGCGTCTGGTGTGCAGGCGCCGGTCTTCACTGTTACGACACCTATAAGGGTCTATATAACAACTATGGCGTAGCCGACGGCCTGCTGAGCGCAACGTTCTGTACGTCGTGTGCGGTAGCCGATTCGACAGGAACGATGTGGTTCGGCGGGGCCGACGGCATATGTCATTTCAAACCCGAGGGTCAGATGGGTGCTCCGGTGCGCACCGATGTGCTCATTTCTGACATCATGCCCGACAATAACCGGGTTCAGTTCCCTCAGTCGGGGCGAGTTAGTCTAAAGTATCCCGACAACGGGCTCAACATCGCGCTCACAACCCTGTCGTATGGCGCCGAGCGCCATCTGCGCTATCGCTACCGGCTGCTTGGCTACGATGACCGCTGGCGCGAGATTCTGCCCGGCAGCGATCCTGAAATCCGCTACTCACGCCTGCCTTACGGCAGCTTCGTCTTCGAGGCCGAGGCCGGCGACAGCAACGGATGGTCGGGCCAGATTACCTCGCTGGTCATTGACTCCGAGGCGCCATGGTGGCTGTCGGGCTGGGCCATGGCCTTATACATTGTGCTTGCTATAGCATTGGCCGTGGTGCTGGCCCGCTATCTGATGAAATGGTCGGCCATAAAGCGCGAAATGGCGCTGCGCCGCCAAACCGAGGTGCAGCAGCAGGCGGTCATTGACATGAAGGAACGGTTCTTCACCGATGTGTCGCACGAGTTCCGCACGCCGTTGACCCTGATTCGCCATGCTGCCGACAATCTGAGCACCCGCCTGGGCGGCGACGACCGCCATGTGCATATGATTTCGCGCAATGCAGCCGTGCTGACCAGCATGGTAAACGAGCTGCTCGACTTTCATCGCGCCGGTCATCATAAGTTCAGACTCCAGGCGTCGCCGGTTAATCTCGACGCCCTGATACGTCCGATTATCGACGAGTTTTCACTGTGGGCGTCGGAGGTGGGCCTGACCATGAACTTCAGCATCACTCCCGAGGCGGAGTCGACTGAAATCTGGGCCGACGCCGAAATCGTCACCAAGATGCTCACCAACATTCTGAGCAACAGCATCCGTTATACCGACGCAGGCGGCACGGTCGACATTGACATAAGCATCGGCTCCTATGGGGCAGTCAAGCCGCAGTGTGCCGAGGTGTATTCGCTGATTTCCGCAATGGAAACGGGGCCGCAGGCCATTATTCGCGTGCGCGACAACGGCATAGGCATATCGGCCAAGGCGCTGCCGACAATTTTTGACCGCCTGACCATGGACGATGACAGCCCCCAGCGGCCGTCGGTAGGCTCGGGCATCGGCCTTGCGCTGGTGCGTGCCCTCGCCGAGGTGCATCATGCCGGCATTATGGTCAGCAGCGAAAAGGGCTACGGTTCGGAGTTCATAATTTTCATTCCCGTTTCAGACGGCTATCTGCTTCCCGGCGAAAAGGCCGACGACAGGGCCTTTGTGGTCAACGACTATCTCAAGGATGTCGCCGCAGGCCTCGAATTGCCGGCCGATGATGCGGGCGAGGAACCGGCCGCTGCCGACGTCGCTACCGACGCCCCGACGATTCTGGTTGTCGACGACCACCGCGAAATCCGCAGCGCCCTGCGCGAACTGTTTGCCAACATGCGCGTCATCACTGCCCATGACGGCCGCGAGGCGCTTGACCGCATCGCAGCCGAAATGCCCGACATAATTGTCAGCGACATGATGATGCCGCGCATTGACGGCGCCGAGCTGTGTCGCACGCTCAAATCCGACCTCCACACCTGCCACATTCCGCTTGTGTTGCTGACAGCAATGGCCCATGAGGAGCACCATATCGCCGGCATAGAGCTCGGCGCCGACGCCTATGTGACCAAGCCTTATAACCCGCGCCTGCTGACGGCGGTTGTGACCAACCTGCTGCAGCGTCAGGCCCGCGAGCGTACCGAAGCCGGCCCGACACGCTCCGACCTGATTCGCGAGGGTAAGGACGAACTGTTCGAGCGCTTCAGGCAGCTGGTGCGCGAGAATTTCGCTAACGAGGGGTTCACGGTCGACGACATATGGCGTTCGCTCGGCATGAACCGCACTAAACTCTACGCGTTCGTCAAGGAAAAAACGGGCATCTCGCTCGGCGTCTACGTCAGGCGCATGCGGCTTGAGGAGGCCGCCCGCCTGCTGCTGACCACCGACATGCCCGTGGCCGAGGTGGCCTTTGCCGTCGGCATATCGTCGCCGGCCTATTTTGCCAGGGCCTTCAAGGAGCAATATTCGGTTTCGCCGACCGAATATATCCGACAACATCAGTCCCGGTAATCATAAAAGACATCACATTAAAAAAATATACATAGAACCCGCGCTTATGAATAAGATTCTTGCAAGCATTATGGCCATTGCCCTTTGCGGCGGCACGGTATCGGCGCTCGACGTTGCCCACGCCGACGGCGAGAGCTGGTGGGGACTTGCCCCCGGACTCGGCCCTCAGATGCCTTTCGTTCAGGGCTCAACCCTGACCATGGACCAGCGAATCCATAACTACAACAATCAGACGTCGCCGCTGCTTGTGTCGACCAAGGGCCGCTACATCTGGAGCGAGACCCCTCTGCAGCTCACTCTCGACGCCGAGGGCTGGCACATAGCCAACCCCGACGCACGCCTTGTCGAGGCCGGCTCGACGCTCGAAGACGCCTACATGGCGGTTATGACCGAGAACTTCATGCCGTCGGGCACGCTGCCGCCGGCTGAGTTTTTCAACAAGCCGATGTATAACACCTGGATCGAGCTGATGTATGACCAGAATCAGAAAGACATCCTCGACTATGCCCGCCATCTCATTGCCGACGGCTATCCGGCTGGCGTGCTGATGATTGACGACAACTGGCAGCAGGACTATGGCGTCTATGAATTCCGTCCCGACCGCTTCCCCGATCCGAAGGCTATGGTCGACGAACTCCATGAGCTCGGATTCAAGGTAATGCTATGGGTGAGCCCCTTTGTGTCGCCCGACTGCCTGGAGTCGCGCGAGCTTGAGCGCCGCGGATTTCTGGTCAAGGACCGCGGCGGCCGCAATGCGGCGGTGCTTCGCTGGTGGAACGGCCATTCCACGGCGTTTGACCTCAGCAACCCCGAGGCCTATGCTTATTTTAAAAATAAACTCACCGGGCTGCAGGAGCGCTATGGCATCGACGGCTTCAAGATGGACGGCGGCGACCCCGAGCGCTACACGGCCGAAGAGGTGACCGTTATGGGAGGCGCCGACGCCCTTGACTGCGGCCAGACGTCGCTTTGGGCACAGCTTGCCGGCGAGTTCCCCTACAATGAGTTGCGCGCTTGCTGGAAACATGGCGGCGAGGCTCTGGTGCAGCGTCTGGGCGACAAGCCCTACGGCTGGGAGAGCGTGCGCGCGCTGGTGCCGTCGATGGTTGTGGCCGGCCTGCTCGGCCATAGCTATGCATGCCCCGACATGATCGGCGGCGGTGACTACATGAGCTTCCTGAACCTTGGCGGCCAACCGCTTGACCCTCGCATTATGGTGCGTTCGTGTCAGATTCACGCCATGATGCCTATGATGCAGTTCTCGGTAGCTCCCTGGCGCACTCTGGCTCCCGAATATGCCGCCATTTGCAGCGACTATGCCCGCAAGCACGCCGAGCTGGGCGACTACATACTGTCGCAGGCCCGCATCACGGCCGAGACCGGTCGTCCGATTGTGCGCTGTCTGGCCTATGACTTCCCCGGCCAGGGTCTCGATGCCGTTACCGACCAGTATATGCTCGGCGACCGCTACATGGTTGCGCCCGTGGTGACCGACGGCTATGAGCGCGACGTGGTGCTGCCTAAGGGCAAGTGGCGCGACGACCGCGGCAAGGTTCACAAGGGCGGACGCACGATTCGCGTCGACGCTCCACTTGACCGCATACCGTATTTTGAAAAACTGTAATATTCCAACTTTAAATTTAACACATATGAAAAAGTTATTGCTAATGGCTGTTGCAGCCGCCACCACTTTAGGTGCAGCCGCCGCAAACCTGTGGACAGGCTCGTGCACGTTTTCGAACTATAAGGCAGAGGTGCCCGAAGACAGGCCCGTGCTTCCCGCCGCGCTCTTCGCCTCGGCTCAGGTAGGCGATGATATAGTGGTTACTCTTACCAACAATCCCAACGACAAGCAGTCATGGCACCAGTGCGAACTCTGGACTCCCAATGTCGCCGACGGCGACCCGAGCGCCACTGCGCTCTGTCAGGGCGTGCATATTACCGAGGGCATGACCAGTGCGGTGTTCAGCATCAATGAAGATATGCTGTCGAAACTCCAATCGACCGGCTGCGCTCTGGCCGGCACCGGCTATACGGTGACATCGGTCGACCTGACCGGCTTCGACCCCGTTATCTGGCAGGGCGAATCGGTTGTGGCCAACTGGAACGCCACTCCGGCCGTGAACCTGCCCGGCGCCAAGTTTGCCGGCGTAGCCCAGGGCCTTGAGCTGGTGTTTGAAGTGCATATAATCACTCCGGGCGAATGGGCCGGAATTCAGATCGACAAGTCGACCTATGTTGCCGGTTCGTTCGGTGCCGTCGATATTGGCGACAAGACAACCGAGGTGGCATTCCGCCTGACTCCCGAACTCCACGCCGAGCTGCAGGCCGACGGCATCAACATTACCGGCGCCAACTTCGTGCTCACCAAAATCTATGTGCGCGAGGTTCAGGGTGAAGGCTCTACCATCTGGGCGGGCGAGTGTGTGGTCAAGGAGTGGAACGCCGACCCGACAGTAAACCTGCCCGGCGCCAAGTTCTCGGAAGTGGCCGAAGGCGATGAACTGGTGTTTGACGTTCACATAATCACTCCGGGTGAATATGCCTGCATCCAGATTGACAAGTCGACCTGGACTCCCGGCTCGTTCGGCACCACCGAAATCGGCGACGAAACCTCGGAGGTTTCCTTTGTGCTGACTTCCGCGCTCCACGCCGAACTCCTGGCCGACGGCATCAACATTACCGGCATGAACTTCGTGCTCACCCGCATCTATGTGCGTGCGGCATCAGGCGCCAACGGTCCGGAAGTGTGGAGCGGTTCGCTCTCGACCGGCGACTGGGCGCAGTATCTTGAAATCGAGCCCTCGCGCTGCACTGAAATCAAAGCCGGCGACGAGCTGGTGTTTACCGTAACGGCTACCGGCACCGAGGCATCGATGTGTCTGAAGCAGCGCCTTGCAGCCGGCTGGGAAGAGATGCCCGCCGACGAGGAGTGGGGCAACTACATCAATCTGCCCGAAGGCGAGTCTGAAGCCGTGTTTGCCGTCAATGAAGAGGCTGCCGCCACCATCAAGGCCAACGGCTTCGTTGTTGCCGGCAAGGATTTCACCGTAACAAAAATCGTTTGCCGCCATGAAGGAGATTCCGCTATCCGCGCAATTTATAGCGCAGCCGCAGCCGGCAACGGCGAGGTCTATGACCTGCGCGGACGCCGCGTTAATGCTTCGGCAGGTCTGCCTGCAGGTATCTACATTGTCGACGGCAAGAAAATTCTGAAGCGCTGAGCCTATGGAAATCCGATTGAAATCGGTCCTGCTGTCACTGTTCATGGTTGCGGCCGCCAATGCGGCCGTGACCGTGACCTATCAGGAGGACAAGTCGAACTTCTGCAATCCGGAGCGCGGCATTTTCCATCACCTCGAGTTCCGTTCGTCAAAGCCCTCGACGATGACCGACGCCTATCTTGCCGGCTGTCGCGGCGAGGGCATATCGCTGCTGTTTAACGTCTACGTGCTCGACGATTGCCGCGACGGCAACGACCTGCCGCAGAGCGTGCTCGACATGCTTGACGCCAACATGGATGCCCTGCGCCGCAACGGCCTGAAAACCGTGCTCCGCTTCTGCTACTCATATGGCGAGAACGATTATCCGCGCGACATGCCCTGGGAGGTTACCAAGCGCCACATTGATCAGCTCGCGCCATACCTGCGCGCCAACTCCGACGTGATTGCGCTGCTTGAGGCCGGATTTATCGGTTCATGGGGCGAATGGTACTATACCGACAACTACGGATTCGAACCGCGCACGTTTGAGGACTATGCCGCGCGTCGACGGCTTCTGGCCAAGCTCCACGAGGTGCTGCCCGCCGACCGTTTCGTAGCCGTGCGCTATCCTGCGGCCAAAACGTCGATTTTCGGGCGCTCGCTTTCCGAACCGATGACTGCCGACGAGGCATTCGTCGCCACCGACTATGCGCGCACGGCCTTTCATAACGACTGCTTCCTGGCCAATGCCGACCATATGGGCACGGGGCTGGCCAACGCCATGACGCGCGACTTCCTGGCCGCCGAAACGCAATTCGTGCCTATGGGAGGCGAAACCTGCACCGACCCCAATCAGTTTACCGAATACGGCAACGCGCTCACCGAACTCAAGCGCTATCATTGGAGCTACCTGAACGAAGACTATCACCCCGGTACCATTTCGGCCTGGGAGGAGAGCGGCCTGCTCGCTGAACTGCGCCGCAATCTCGGCTACAGATTCCGCCTCGAGGAGCTGAAGGCCGCGAACTTCCGCCCGGGAGCTACGGCCCGTGTGCGGCTGAGCCTGACCAATGCAGGCTATGCCGCGCCCTACAATCCGCGCAAGGCTATTTTTGTGCTTGCGTCGCGTGAGGGCTCGCAAGAATATTTCTTCGAAGTAGATTCCGACATGCGCACGTGGCAGCCGGGCGAAATCATGCTTGAGTCGGCTCTTGAACTGCCCGCCGACATGGCCGAGGGCAAGTACAGGCTCTACTTGTGGATGCCCGATGCGGCATCCTCGCTGGCCGAACGCGCGGAGTTTGCCGTGCGCTTTGCCAACACCCGCATGTGGGAGAGCAAGACCGGGCGTAACATCCTGGCCGATATAGACGTCGAAGCCGGACCGGAGGAATCTCTGGAGCCCGTTCAGCCGCCTGTTGCCGACGAATATGAGCTGCTGTCGCTGGTATGGCGCGGCAACAGTGTGGCCGACGATGCCGGCAATGTGACTTCGGCCGTAAAGCTCGCGGGCGGTTTTTTCGGAATGGCGACCGACGGTGACCGCCTGTTACTCACCGTTTGTCGTCGCAATCCGGCCAACAATGCCTCGGTCGAGGTGAAGGGTGCCGCCGGTGAGACTAGCTCTCTGTCAGCTCCCCGCGCCATCGATGCCGACACCGAGGCCATCGCCTATGATCTCGACTCCGAATCGGCGGCTTTTATCCGCGATAACGGAGTGAGCGTAGCAGGCGTAAACTTCATTCTGACAGGCATATCTATTATGCGCAAAAAGACCGGGGCGCTCATTGCCCCGGCGGTCGCTCCCATTCAGGCCCGCACCTACGACATGCTCGGCCGCCCTGCCGACCGCGGCCTGCTCATCGAGCACGTTCCCGGCCAGGCTCCGCGCAAGGTCTACCGCCCCTGACCCCGGCCGGTAACAAAAGTTCCCTTGAGGTTGTGTCAATTTATGACACGGCCTCTTTTTTCATATTAAGAAAAAAGGATTGAGTTTTTAATGCAAATTGGGAGGCTGATACGCAATCTCTTGATAAGAGATACTTTACGAGCGCGAAGTTAAGGATAATTTCTGAAATCCAAAAACATACAGATTGAAATTTTGTAGTTATTCATAATCCATTTGAATTGTTGGAATAATTTACGGGGTGAGCCGGGTCTATAGATGAATATTGTGCTCATACTTTCAGATGTTTATAATTGCACGCAATCTCTTATCAAGAGACACAGTGCCAAGTACACTTGCAGTAGTAAACTATATGTGTTGTAGATTAAAAATATATAAACTAAAAATTCAACATTTGCTTATGAAGAGATTATTTCTAATGCTTGCTGCGACGGTCATGACGCTCGGCGCCGGCGCATCTATCAGAGACACCAAAACTGAAGTAGGCCGGGTAACGGTCGGAATTGAGTGCTACACCATCTTGCAGGATGAAGTCACCCGGGCCTTTTCGGCCGAGGTTGCCCGTACCGACTATGAATATACTGTCGATGTGGTGATTCCCAAGTTTATTTCCGCACCTGACTATTCCTCGGACCCTATTCCTGTGGAGGGCGTCGGCACGGCAGCTTTCGATCATAGGAGTGTTTTCTCAATTACTCTTCCGAATTCCATCAGGTACTTCGATGAATCTGCTTTTGCATATATTCCGGACGCTCCCGAATCGTTCAACTGGCCGACGTCGCTCGAAGAAATCGGCCTGCACGCTTTTGCCGGTTGGGACTGGCTAGAAGAGCTCACCGAACTGCCCTCGTCGCTCCGATATCTGTCGGGCTTCGGCGGGTTGTATAATTTGACTAAGGTTGTTATACCGGAAGGGGTTACTGCCATTGGCGATGAGGCTTTTTCGGGATGCGGGAGTCTCGCTGAAATCCGGTTTCCGGCGTCTCTCCTGTCAATAGGCGATGATGCGTTTTGGGGATGCGATTTTACCTCGGTGACGCTGCCGGCATCGCTCACCAGCCTCGGTTCTGGCGTCTGGCAGTACAACCGCAATCTTGCCGCCATCAACGTCGAGGCGGGCAATCAGAACTTCCGTTCAATCGACGGCGTGCTTTTCAACGCCGACGGTTCGGAACTGCTTGTCTTTCCCGCCGGCAATAAGGCCGAAACTTATGCAGTTCCCACAGGGACGCACACTCTCGGCGCTAAGTCGTTTATCGGGGCGAACAACCTGAAGAACATAACTCTCCCCGACGGCTTGAAGAGGATAGAGTCGGGCGCGTTCTTCGACTGTGAGTCGCTGGGCAATATTACTCTTCCGGAATCGATTGAGTATATCGGTGAGTCCGTGTTTCCGCTTCCCGCCGCAATGACTTCACTGCACTTGCCCGCATCGCTGGCCACTATGGAGTCATGGCCCACGAATGAGAATTTCGTATCGTTTACCGTGGATGAGGGCAATCAGCATTTCATGGCCATTGACGGTGTGCTCTATGACAAACCCGTTACCCGCCTGCTCTCATATCCCAGGAGTAACCGGGCGATCGCCCATGAGGTTCCCGCCGGTGTTGAAGAGGTCGCTATCTCCTATGCCAAGGCTCTGGAGTCGCTTGTTTTGCCCGAAGGCGTAAAGATAATAAATTTGACCGGCAATGAGTTACTTAGGTCGGTTAATATTCCCTCGACGGCTGTGTCGGTCCGTGTTTCCGGCACAAAGCATCTCACCGGTCTGACTCTTCCTCATGGAGTTGAGTCGATTTACTTCTCCGGCAATGAGGCGCTGCAGACCGTCAACATTCCTTCGACAGTTACTTCGCTCCCCTCTTTGTGTTTCGCCAACTGCCCCGGTCTGACCTCCATAGTCATTCCGGCATCAGTCAAGGCAATTGAACCCGCCCTGTTCCTGCGCTCAAAGCTCGACAAACTCGTAATCGAGGGTTCGTTTGACTCATATGAGTGGATGGAGGTGCTTCCCCGCTGGGCCGAGATGGCGCCTGCCCATCAGGTGCCTGAGGGGTGCGTGGTCTATGCCCATGAAGAGGAGTTTGACGCCATTCGTCAGTATTGGACGGGCGAGTTGCGCCCCATCGGCGAGTTTGATTCGATCGGTGGCGTCGAGGTTATGGCCGACGGTCCGGTGCGCTACTTTGACCTGCACGGCCGCAGCGTGGCCTCACCCTCGTCGGGCGGCATCTACGTGCGCACAGGCGGCGGAGAGCGCCGCGTTGTGCGATACTGATTCATTACCCGCGCAATCAATAAACACACGCACGCGCCATGAAAAATCATATAGCTGTCGGTAGCAGCAGCTGAGACTATGATACACACAGGTAAACAATCCCGGGGCTCCGGCCAGAAGGGAGGCTCCGGCCTCCCTTCTGGCCGGCCACACGTTTGGCCTGCAATCGGGGCCTGTTGATATGCTCCGCCCGCCGGCGCCCGCCGGTTCGGGTTTTATTATATCAATAGTATGTTGTGTAGATTGCCCGAAATGTGTATATTTGCAGAGTTAAAACTTAAATCTAAATTTAATCTGCTAATGAAATTGAACAAGATTATCACCGTGGCCGTCGCATTGGCGGCTTGCGTTGCTGCATGGGCTGACGGCCCGTTCCGCGAACATCGCTATGACTCTTTTAAGGCTACTCCAACCGAGGAGGGTCAGATAATGTTTGTTGGCAACTCGATAACCAACATGCACTCCTGGTTCGAGACTTTCGGCTCGCATCAGGAAGTAGTTGGCCGTGGTAACTCAGGCGGCTTTGCCTACGAGGTTCTTGACAATCTCGAATCATATATCGACAATAAGCCCGCCAAGCTGTTTCTTATGATCGGCACTAACGACGTGTCGAGCGGAGTCAGCTATCAGCTGACGGCCAAACGCATCGAGGCCATTGCACGCCGCGTGCGCCTCGAATCGCCCGAAACCGAGGTTTACCTGCAAACCATCCTGCCCCGCAGCAACAACGCCAAGCCCGACTACGAGCTTTGCAACGCTCTGGTAAAGCAGTTTGTCGAAGAGTTAAACGACCCCAAGGTTCACCACATCAATCTGTCGGAAGTCTGCGCTCCGCTCAACGGCAACTCGACCTGGAGCTACGACGGCCTGCACCCGCGCCCCATCGGCTATGCCGCCTGGTCGCGCCATATTCAGGACTATGTAGGCTATCAGTCGGTTTATCCCGCAACGATTACCTCGCAGGTCAACTGCGGCCTCGGCGGCTCGTCGGCTGCGCGTGTAGAGCAGTTTCCCTACTTCCCTGTCAGCGAGTGTGACGTGCTCTTTTTCGGTGACGAGCAGGTTCATGGCGGCGAGTGGCACGAGCTGCTCCGTTCGCCCCTGATCAAGGACCGCGGCCAGGCATGGGGCTGGGGAGGCATGGGTCTCGACAATGCCAAGCAGGTTGTTGCCAACGCACTGAAAGGCCAGGCCGGCAAGCCCGCCAAGATATTCCTTTTCTATGGCGTGGGCGAAAAGAATGCCGACAAATATCGTCTTATCGTTGACGAAGCCAAGGCTCAGGCTCCCGAGGCCAAGATATACGTGGTTTCGCTGACGCCGAGCACCAACACCGCCACTAATGACGCCAACGTGGCCTTCAACACTCAGCTTCAGACCATCGCCGCCGAAAAGGGCGCCACATATGTTGACATCTACACTCCGCTTAACGCTGAACTGTCGAGCAACATCATGCACACCAACTATGTCAGCGGCCGCGGCTATGTCGTGATGGCCAACGAGCTGGCCAAGCATCTGGCCGACGAGCAGGTTAATCCGGTTTCGCTCGACGAATATGCCAAAGTCTATGCCCGCCGCTCGGCCCGCAAGATTATCGGCGACGCCATGACAAGCGCCATGCTGCTTGAATTCGGTTCCAAGCCCGGCCAGGTCAAGGAATCGCACCGCGCGGCAGTCGACGCAGCTCTCGCCGCCGCGGCGACCGCAGTCAACGATCCCGCTCTCACCGCCGAATCGGCCCGCACGGCCGCCGATGCGCTCAACAACGCTGTCAACACCGTCGTTGCCGACCTCAACTATCCTGCCGACGGCAACACCTGGTATGTGGTCACCTCGCAGCGAGGCAACCGAGTGCTCACCGAAGTGGATGGCACGCTGTTTGGCAAAACTGTCAGCCCCAAGCAGTATTCCACAGGCCACAACGTCTGGAAATTCGTTGACCGCGGTGATAACACCTACGACATCGTAAACTTCTACGGCCAGTATGTGAATCCGGTCGCCACCTACAATAAGCCTATGACCGTGACCACAGAGCGTCCCGCCAAAGGCTTTTCGCTCAGCAACTCCAATGCCGGCATCGGTTCTTTTGTAATCTATACCGACAATAGCCAGCTCAACCAGACCACTTCGGAGCCCTTCAGCGTCTACAGCTGGTACAGCGGCTCTACCCCCGACCGCGGCGACCAGGGCTGTGCCTACAGTCTGACCGAATTTGAAGGCGTGGTTCTCGACGAAACCGCCGTCCCTGACGTGTCGGGCTGGTACGAAATCCGTCGTGCTGCCGACAATCTGCTCATCAACAACCTCGACTCCCCTGTGCGACAGACCGCCGATAACAGCTATTCGATGCAGATGGTCAATGCCGACGAAGCGACTCCCCGTAATTGGGTTTACATTGAAGTTTCGGGCAGCAACCGCTATGTGCGCACTCTCAACGGCTTCTATGTTAGCGGCTACACAACCAATATCACCACTCCGACGAACATCGAGATGGCTTATTCGGGTCGCGCCGACGGAGCCTTCAACGTGCGCTACTGGACCGACTTCACAATCAACAATATTCAGAAGGTTGTTGGCCGCAGCAGCTCCAAAAACGATCCTTTTCTCTTCAAGGCGGTAAGCTCCGACAGGCTCTCTGACTATGATGTCTGGACCGTGTCGATCGAAGCCAACCCTGCTGCCGAGCTGATGAACAACACGAATGTCACCCTCTCGTCGGCAGGCCTGAGGAGCATTGCCAAGGTTTATGACGGAGGCGTGTATTTTCTTGAAGCCGGCAGTGTGATCAATGAATCGGATATCACCGTAACCGCCCCCGAAGGAGTGGAGCAGAACCAGCCCGAACCGAGCGTGATAATCGACGCTGCTAACCATAGTATCACCGTCGTGTTTACCGAAATCGAGCGTCCCGCCACCTCGACCCTCGCCGAGGGCTGGTACACACTTGACCTCTGCGGCGCGGTGACCTCCCGTTCCGACCTGACCGGATGGGTAGATAACGCTATCGCATCGGGCGCAACAGCGCTCCACGCAACTTCTGTCGAGTATGCCCAGTCGCTGCAGTCGAACGTTTATTATTACTTTATCGGTGTTAGTAATCCAGCAACTCTCGCCGCGCCCGCAGTTACCTGCTTCTATGTGACCAATCCGTCGCTCACCACAATGACCCTGAAGTCGCAGAGCGGCCACTACTCTATGGCCAACGGCACCGCCGGCCGCAACTCTGTCAACATGGAACTCTCGCTGACCAACAAGGGCACGGCAACACTGCCCGTCTGCCTCTGGGCCAACAATAACATCGGCGCGCCCCACAACCTTATAGGCGCTTTCAGCGGCAGCAAGTGTAAGTATACCCTGGCTCCCGCCGATCTGTCGGCCTATGATCTCTACAGCGTCAACATAATCGGCGCCACTGCCGCCGCGGCTATCCGCGACGACGTGCAGATTACACTCAAAAGCGATGACAACAAGGGCCTCGAATCGGTCTACAACGGAGGCACCTTCTTCGTGGCAAAAGGCGCTGATATCAAAATTGACAACATCGAGGCGCCTGCACATGCCGACAACGACACCCCCCTGATTCAGATCAATGACGGAGTCATCACCGTTGACTATACCCGCCATGCCGACCAGGGTTCCATCTCCGATGTCGTGTCGGGTTCGGAGCAGGAGAACGTGGTTTATGACCTCTGGGGTCGCCGCGTAGCCTCTCCCCGCCATGGCCTCTACATTGTTAACGGTCGCAAAGTTCGTATCTGATGCTGACGGTAACCGTATTGTCATTTTCCTATCGCAAGGGCTTGCCCGAAGACCCGTCGGGCAATGGCGGCGGATTCGTTTTCGACTGCCGCGCCATTCACAACCCCGGGCGATATGAACCCTATAAACTGCTTGACGGACGCGATGCATCCGTCAGGCAGTTTCTTGAAGAGGATGGCGGAATACTGACGTTTCTCGACCATTGCTATGCGCTGGTCGATGCCGCCGTTGAGCGCTATATTGAGCGCGGGTTCACAAGCCTGCAGGTGGCTTTCGGCTGCACCGGCGGTCAGCACCGCTCGGTCTACAGCGCCGAGCACATGGCCGCCCATCTGCTCGAATGTTTCGGCGGCGAGGCGCTCGGCGTTAATCTTTACCACCGCGAGCGCCGATGAAAGCAATGGTTTTTGCCGCCGGCGAGGGCACGCGCCTGAGGCCGCTGACGCTGACGCGCCCCAAGGCGCTGGTCGAAGTCGGCGGTGAGCCGATGATTGCGCGTGTGCTCAAATCGCTGCGCCGCGCAGGTGTGGAGCAGGTGGTGGTCAATGTGCACTATCTCGGCGACATGCTTGCCGCTTATCTGAGTTCGCATGACTTTGGCCTTGACATCAAAGTGGCCGACGAGAGTGGCCGTCTGCTCGACACCGGCGGCGGTCTGCTTGCCGCGCGCAGGTTGCTTGATGGCGATGAGCCGATATTGCTTCATAACGCCGACATCTGTACGGATCTCGACCTCCGACGCCTGGAACTGCAGGGCGACGCAACGCTGCTGGTCAGCGACCGCGCATCGTCGCGCCGTCTGGTGTTCGGCCGCGATGATATGCGCCTGACCGGATGGGTCAACGAACTCACGGGCCAGGTCAAGGGCGAGGCCGACGGAGTGCGGCGCGCCTTCAACGGCATCCATATTGTCAGCCCGTCGATATTTCCAGCACTCGAGGAGTATTCGCGTACGGTCGGCTCCGACATATTCTCGCTCACTCCGTTCTATGTGGCCATGGCCGGCCGGCTCGACATCAGGGGCACGGAGCCGGGAGGTTATCGCTGGCACGACGTAGGTTCCATTCAGAAGCTCGAGGCCGCCGAGGCTGACTTTGCGTCATGATGCGCCGTCTGTCAGCATTGCTGCTGGCGTGTGTGGCCACTGCAGCATGCGCGAGCGATTATCTCAAAACGCTGCCCCCGATGTCGACTATAATCGAGGGCTATGAAAATGTCGACTCGGTTGCCGCGCGTCTGGCCGCGCTGCCGCTCTGTCCCGCCGAGGGTATCTGGCAGATGACGGGCGGAGGAGCGCTGTTTGCAATCGAGCGCGAGAACATGGCAACCGAACTCGCTCCGACACGCCTGCGCATGGTGATGGTGCGCTCGCCCTGGCGCACAATCCGTCCGGGCACCCTGCTCGGCCACCTCGAGCCTACCGTGAGGCCCGGCGTCTATGAGGCGCGAATCTACAGCACGATTGCGAGGCGGACCGGGCTGAGTGTGGCACGCGCATTTACGCTTAAGCTCGATGATGAGCGCAGTCTGATGACGTTCGAGCCGTTCAAGTCGCCCGTCAGGATAAATGTATTCAGGTTGCTTCCCTATATGTATCGCCGCCTGGTTGAGGTGCAGAAGTCGCGTCCCGACGGCCTTGATGGCGCCGTAAGGGTCATGCCGGCCTCAGAGTCAAACCCTCTAACCGCCGTTTATTTATGAGGCGACTGTTGCTGCTGTTGGTCCTTGCTGCCGGAGTGGCTGCCTATTGTCCCGCCCGCAAGATGAAGTCCGGCCCCTCGAGGCTCAGGCGTCCGACCTCGGCCGTAGAGCTGTTTGACACCATAGTGCCCCCGCGCGGACTGATAGCCTGCTCGGGCTATGACAAGCCCAACGGCGCCACGCGCGAAACCTTTTTCCTGACCAACAATGACTCAATCGACGCCGAGGCCGTGAACCTGACCATTGAATACTATGACATGAAGGGGCGCCTGCTCCATTCGGCCACGCATACGGTCAGAACCACCATTCCGGCCGGCGAGACGCGCAATGTTGGCGTCGGCAGCTGGGACCGCAACAACTCATTCCACTATTTCCGCTCGGCGGCGCCAAAACGACGCGCCTCGACCCCATATGGAGTCAAGGCGCGCGTGAACTATATTTTACGTCTCAGGAGCGGAGAGTGAGCCTGACCACGTTTTCAATGTGGGCCGTGTGGGGGAACATGTCGACAGGCTGCACGGCATCGATATCGTATTTTGCATTGAGCAGGGCCAGGTCGCGTGCCTGGGTTGCCGGATTGCAGCTGACGTAGACAATGCGCTGCGGCTCGGCTTCGAGAATCACGTTGGTGACATCCTCGTGCATGCCTGCGCGAGGCGGGTCGACAATCATGACGTCGGGCCGTCCGTGCTCTTCAATGAACTCGCGGGTCAGAATGTCTTTCATGTCGCCGGCATAGAAGAGCGTGTTGTCAATGCCGTTGACCTCGGAATTGACCTTTGCGTCGGCAATCGCCTCAGGCACATATTCGATGCCCACGACCTTGCGGGCCTTGCGTGCCACGAAGTTGGCTATGGTGCCGGTGCCGGTATAGAGGTCGTAGACCAGCTCGTTGCCCGTCAGGTCGGCCAGCTCGCGCGCCACGCTATAGAGTCTGTAGGCCTGTCGGGAGTTGGTCTGATAGAACGATTTCGGGCCGACGCGGAAACGGAGTCCCTCCATTTCCTCTTCGATGTAGGGCTTGCCTGCAAAAGTGTGAACTTCCAGGTCGCCGAACGTGTCGTTGGCCTTGAGGTTGACCACATAGAGCAGCGACGTGATGCGTTCGCCGAAGCGGTCGGCCATGGCCTGCATGACCGAGTTGATGCTTTCGGGGGCGTCTTCGCCGAAACTCATGAGCGCCATGACCTCGCCTGTCGAGGCCGTGCGAATCATCAGCGTGCGCAGCAGGCCGTGGTTCTCGCGCAGGTCATAGAAGGAGAGGTCGTGCTCCTTGCCGAACTGCTTAACGAAGTTGCGCAGCTCGTTGCCGATGCCGGCGTCCTGAAGGTGGCAGTAGTCAATGTCAAGAACCTTGTCGAATGCGCCGGGAATGTGGAAACCTGCCGCACGGCGGTCGGCAAATTCCTCGCCCGAAGCCATCTGCTCAGGCGTGAGCCAGAGTTTGGAGCAAAAGGTGTATTCCATCTTGTTGCGATAGTCCCAGATGCTTTCCGAACCCAGCGCCGGGGCAACCTCGGGGTGGGGCACCTTGGCAATGCGGTCAAGGCAGTCAACGACCTGACGGCGCTTGCACTCGAGCTGAAACTCGTAGGGCAGATGCTGCCAGCGGCAGCCGCCGCAGAGCCCGAAATGGGCGCAACGCGGCTCAACGCGAATGGCCGACGGCGACTCAAGCCGCTCAATGCGCCCCTCGGCATATGAGTGTTTTTTGCGGACCAGGCGGACCGTAGCCACGTCGCCCGGCGCGCCATAAGGTATAAACACAACCATGTTGTCGACGCGCGCAATCGAGTTGCCCTCGGCTGCCACGCCGGTTATTTCAAGACCCTCTATAACGGGTAATTCTTTCCTCTTTCGTGCCATAATTGCATAATTTTTTGCAAAGTTACGAAATCCCGTAAAATAATTCTTGATTTTCCAGTTTTAATAGTTAAATTTGCGGATAGAAATCGTTTAACATTTAGTATTTACCGAGAAAAATCATGAAAAAAGGCACTATTCTGGTAACCGGCGGTACGGGCTATATCGGTTCGCACACCACCGTGGAACTTCAGGCTGCCGGCTACGATGTAGTCATTATCGACAACCTCAGCAACAGTAACGAAAACGTACTTGACGGCATCGAGAAAATTTCAGGCATCCGTCCGGCATTCATCAAAGGCGACTGCTGCGACATGACCGTGCTCCGCACGCTCTTCCAGGCGTTTCCCGACATCAAGGGCATTATCAACTTCGCTGCATCGAAGGCTGTCGGCGAGAGCATGGAGAAGCCCGTTCTCTACTATCGCAACAATCTCTGTACGCTCGAAAACCTGCTTGACTGCATGGCGGAATTCGGCGTCAAGGGTATCGTTTTCTCAAGCTCCTGCACCGTTTACGGCGAGCCCGACGAAAACCCCGTTACCGAACAGTCGCCCATCAAGAAGGCAACCTCGCCCTATGGCAACACCAAGCAGATTTGCGAGGAAATCATCACCGACGTAATCAACGCCGGCGCGCCTTTCAAGAGCGTGATTCTCCGCTACTTCAACCCCGTTGGCGCTCACCCCAGCGCAGAAATCGGCGAGCTGCCCAACGGCGTTCCCCAGAACCTTATCCCCTACATCACCCAGACCGCTATCGGCATCCGCAAGGAACTGAGCGTGTTCGGCAATGACTATCCTACCCCCGACGGCTCCTGCATCCGCGACTTCATCAACGTTGTCGACCTCGCCAAGGCCCACGTTAAGGCTATGGACCGCATGCTCGAAAAGCCCGAAGCCGAACCCATCGAGATTTTTAACCTCGGCACCGGCAACGGCGTCAGCGTTCTCGAACTCATCAATACCTTCGAATCAGCTACAGGTGTCAAGGTTCCCTATAAGATTGTAGGCCGTCGCTCGGGCGACATCGAAAAGGTGTGGGGCAACCCCTCTCACGCCAACGAGCTTCTCGGCTGGAAGGCCGACACCCCGCTGGCCGACACCATGCGCAGCGCATGGGCCTGGCAGTGCAAGCTCCGTGAGCGCGGCATCATGTAATCCCCGCCAATCCCTGACTTACCCAACTCCCGGCCTACCCGCCGGGAGTTTTTTATGCCCCGCCCCCGAACGTCCTTACTCCCCCATAATTGATCAGAAAGAGCTCGCGGTACACCCCTGACGGGGTTATGCAGACGTTGGCGCGCAGGAGTTGGCGCTTCAGTTGGCGGAAAGTTTGCGGGCTTCGGTGAAGAGTGCGTCGGCGATGAAAGGCCACTTATGTTCTTTGAGCGAGATAATATCTTCGGGCTCAGGGAAGTCCCATACTTTATTGAATGATTCAAGGATTTCGCTGCGGGTCAATGTGTAAGGGTTGCGTTTTAAGGCCCATTCAATCATTGTTTCAAGCGAATATGATTGTAAAAGCTCGTGTAGGTCCCAGAAGTCTTTAGGACGATTGCCTGTAACGGTGGCGAGCAGTTTCATCGCCGCAATTTCTTTATCGGACGCCATCCTGATACCGTTGCTTTCAATCGGGGGAAAATCAGCTCTTCGTCGTAGCAAATGTCAAGTTTGACTATTGATTGTTCGTCGTCGCCAATGTAGAGAGTATATACTATTTGTCGATTGTTCAGACTATCAATGTTTTCTACAATCGGAAACAGTGTTGTCAATTCACTTTTCATTCGTTCCGGCTTGATTGTGCCGTAGGGTTGGCAAGTGAAAAGGTCTATGTCAATCGATTTGCGATGGCCAAGTTGTAGAGCAAGCGCTGTTCCACCCGCGAGGTGGAACTCGGCGAATGCCGGACTTCCCATCAGGCGGCGGATATAGTCCATGAGGGTAGGGGATACCGTTTGGAGCTGTAGGATCATAGGTATTTGGCGGCGTTGAGGGTTCTGCGGTCGGCAAGGCGGGTTTCGGTGATTTTGGAGAGAGCTTCTGTAACTTGCTTTTTGCCGTAGAAGCGGATGATTTCTTTTATTGTTTGTTCGTCGCCATACTCGAAGGTGCGCTGAATGATGTGGGAGCGGTTTTGCTGCCAGTCGACGCGTGTCAGGTTGCTGTCCCAGAACACGTGTTTGGAAATCCGATTCAGGTCGGGCGTCTGAGCGTCGCGCTTTTTCTTGTCGGCAAGGTATATGTCGTGATTGCTTTGGATGAGGTAGAAGTAGCCGCGGTGCTCGATGTTGAATGCGTTTTCGAAGGCGAATGAAATCTCTGCGGTTATGCGTCGGCGATTGTTTGTGAAGTCACTGATGCGCTGAGGCGGGAGCCCGCATTTTGCTGCAAGCTCCTTGCCTGAAGTGCCGTGGTGGGTCATAAAGTATTTGATGACGGCGCCAACGTCGAGCGATGGGTATTGTAGGAACCGAGAGTATTCCATATATTGGGGTTTTGTGTGGCAAATATACTGTTTTTAAATTTAATAACCAAATTTGGTTATTAAGGTTCGGCTTCCGGACATAAATGAAGCGGCCCGACCGGGTGGGTCGGGCCGCTGCGTGGATGCGATGTGTGGGGGAGTCGGCTTAGTCTTCGGCGAAGATGGGCTCGATGTCTTCGGTTGAGGTGACAACGAGGCGTTCGTATTCGGGAAGACCTGTGCCGGCGGGGATGAGGTGACCGCAGATGACGTTCTCCTTCATGCCGACAAGGGTGTCGGTTTTGCCCTGGATGGCGGCTTCGTTGAGGACTTTGGTGGTTTCCTGGAACGATGCGGCGCTCATGAAGCTCGAGGTCTGGAGAGCAGCGCGGGTGATGCCTTGCAGAATCTGTTCGGAAGTTGCGGGCACGGCGTCGCGGACGGTGACGAGCTTAAGGTCTTTGCGCTTGAGGGCGGAGTTTTCGTCGCGCAGACGGCGTGCAGTGATGATCATGCCGGGCTTGACGTTTTCGCTGTCGCCTGAGTCAAGAACGTATTTCTTGCCCCAGATGCGGTCGTTTTCTTCGTGGAAGTCGCGTTTGTCAACGATTTGCTGTTCGAGGAAGCCGGTGTCACCCGGATCGATGATGTTGACTTTGCGCATCATCTGGCGAACGATGACTTCGAAGTGCTTGTCGTTGATTTTTACGCCCTGCATGCGGTACACGTCTTGAACTTCGTTGACAATGTATTCCTGCACGGCGGTCGGACCCATGATGTTGAGGATATCCTCGGGGGTAATGGCGCCGTCGGACAGGGGTGTGCCTGCGCGGACGTAGTCGTTCTCCTGCACGAGGAGCTGTTTGCTCTGGGGAACGAGATATTTCTTCTCTTCGCCGAGCTTGGAGGTTACGGTGATTTCGCGGTTGCCGCGTTTTACCTTGCCGAAGTGGACTTCGCCGTCGATTTCGCTGACAATAGCGGGGTTCGACGGGTTGCGTGCTTCGAAGAGCTCGGTAACTCGGGGCAGACCACCGGTAATATCGCCGGCGCCTGAGGTGGCGCGGGTCATCTTGACGAGTACGCTGCCGGGCTTGACTTCGTCGCCTTCTTCGACCATGAGGTGGGCGCCGACAGGGAGCACGTAGGTTTTGAGCACGTTGCCCTTATTGTCAACGATGTTGGCTTCGGGGGCTTTGGTGCGGTCTTTCGACTCGATGATGATTTTTTCGGAGTTGCCGGTCTGTTCGTCGGTTTCGGTGCGGTAGGTTACGCCTTCGTCCATGTTGGAGAAGCTTACCTTGCCGCCGACTTCAGATACGATGACGGAGTTGAAGGGGTCCCATTCGGCGATGATGTCGCCTTTCTTGATGGTGTCGCCGTCCTGGAAGAAGAGTTTCGAGCCGTACTGTACGGGGGCCGAGGTGAGCATCATGCCTGTGTTGGGGTCGTTGATGCGCATTTCAGCGAGACGTCCGATAACGACTTCGACGGGCTTGCCGTTGGGGCCGACTTCGTCGGTCTGGACCGTGCGGAGTTCTTCGATTTCGAGCACACCTTCGTAGCGCGAGGTCAGGGTCGACACGGCTGCAACATTGCTTGCCACACCACCGACGTGGAATGTACGCAGGGTGAGCTGAGTGCCGGGTTCGCCGATTGACTGCGCCGCGATAACGCCGACGGCTTCGCCTTTCTGAACCATGCGGAGGTTGGAGAGGTTGCGGCCGTAGCACTTGGCGCAGACGCCGCTCTTGCTTTCGCAGGTGAGCACCGAGCGGATTTCAACGCTTTCGATGGGCGAGGCGTTGATGCGGTCGGCTGCGGCGTCGTTGATTTCCTCGCCGGCAGCGACGATGATTTCGCCGTTGGTGGGGTCAATGACGTCGTGGACGCTGACGCGGCCGAGGATGCGTTCGCCGAGCGAGGCTACGATTTCGTCGTTGTTTTTGATTTCGGTGCAGACGAGGCCGCGGAGTGTGCCGCAGTCTTCTTCGCGGATAATGACGTCGTGGGCAACGTCGACCAGACGGCGGGTGAGGTAACCTGCGTCGGCGGTCTTCAGTGCGGTATCGGCAAGACCCTTACGTGCACCGTGGGTTGAGATGAAGTATTCGAGCACGCTCAGACCTTCCTTGAAGTTCGCCAGAATCGGGTTTTCGATGATCTGGCCGCCTTCGGCGCCGCTCTTCTGGGGTTTGGCCATAAGACCACGCATGCCTGAGAGCTGACGAATCTGGTCTTTTGAACCACGGGCACCCGAGTCAAGCATCATGTAGACGGGGTTGAAGCCCTGCTGGTCGGCGGCGAGCTGCTTCATGAGGGTGTTGGCGAGCTCGGAGTTTACATGTGTCCAGATATCGATGATCTGGTTGTAGCGTTCGTTGTTGGTGATGAAGCCCATTGAGTAGTTGTTCATCACTTCTTCGACCTGCTCGTAGCCTTTCTGTACCATGGCTTCCTTTTCGGCGGGGATGATTACGTCGCCGAGGTTGAACGACAGGCCGCCCTTGAATGCCATGTAGTAGCCGAGGTTCTTGATGTCGTCGAGGAATCGGGCCGAACGGGGAATACCGCATGTTTTGATAACCTTCGAGATGATGTCGCGGAGGCTCTTTTTCGACAGGATGGTGTTTACGTAGCCGATTTCTTTGGGCACAAAGCGGTTGACCAGAATGCGGCCTACAGAGGTCTGCTCTACCATGCGGGTAACGGGGTTGCCGTTCTCATCGACGTCGTCGACAATCACCGAGATGGGGGCGTGGAGTGTCACGCGGCCTTCGTTGTAGGCGATTTCGGCTTCTTCGGCTCCATAGAACTTATAACCTTCACCTTTGTCGCCGGGGCGCAGTTTGGTGATGTAGTAGAGGCCGAGTACCATATCCTGAGAGGGTACGGTGATAGGCGAGCCGTTGGCAGGGTTGAGAATGTTGTGGGCGCCGAGCATCAGCATCTGGGCTTCGAGAATGGCTTCGTTGCCCAGGGGAAGGTGAACGGCCATCTGGTCACCGTCGAAG
>DKUN01000015.1:46064-47760 GCA_002490725.1 Porphyromonadaceae bacterium UBA7203
GCCATCTGGTCACCGTCGAAGTCGGCGTTGAATGCCGTACATGCGAGCGGGTGGAGCTGGATTGCCTTGCCTTCAATCATTTTGGGCTGGAAGGCCTGGATGCCGAGACGGTGAAGTGTCGGGGCTCGGTTGAGCAGAACGGGGTGGCCCTTCATTACGTGCTCGAGGATATCCCACACGACGGGTTCCTTGCGGTCAACAATCTTTTTGGCCGATTTTACGGTCTTGACGATACCGCGTTCAATGAGCTTGCGGATTACGAAGGGCTTGTAGAGTTCGGCTGCCATGTATTTGGGAATGCCGCACTCGTGCATTTTCAGTTCGGGACCAACGACGATAACCGAACGGGCCGAGTAGTCGACACGCTTACCGAGAAGGTTCTGACGGAAGCGGCCTGCCTTGCCCTTGAGCGAGTCGGAGAGCGACTTGAGGGGGCGGTTGGCTTCGGACTTGACGGCTGACGATTTGCGCGAGTTGTCGAGCAGCGAGTCAACGGCTTCCTGGAGCATGCGTTTTTCATTGCGCAGAATCACTTCGGGGGCCTTGATTTCAACGAGGCGCTTGAGGCGGTTGTTGCGGATGATTACGCGGCGGTAGAGGTCGTTGAGGTCGGAGGTGGCGAAACGGCCGCCGTCGAGGGGCACCAGCGGGCGCAGTTCCGGCGGAATCACCGGCACGGCCTGAAGCACCATCCATTCGGGTTTGTTTCTGCCTTTCGACATGCGGAAGCTTTCAACTACCTGAAGGCGCTTGAGAGCTTCGGTTTTGCGCTGCTGCGAGCCTTCGTTGTTGGCCTGTTCGCGCAGCTGGTATGAAAGGTCGTCGAGGTTGATGCGGCTGAGCATGTCCTGAACGGCCTCGGCGCCCATCTTGGCGATGAACTTGTTGGGGTCGTTGTCTTCGAGCAGCGAGTTCTCCTTGGGCAGGTTGTCGACAATCTGGAAGTATTCTTTTTCGGTGAGCAGCTGCAGGGGAGCGACGGGTTCGTCGTTGAGGGTTGCCAGACCGGGCTGGATTACTACGTAGCGTTCGTAGTAAATCACGGCGTCGAGCTTCTTTGAGGGAAGGCCGAGCAGATAGCCGATTTTGTTGGGCAGCGAGCGGAAGTACCAGATGTGGGCCACGGGTACTTCGAGCTTGATGTGGCCGCAGCGCTCGCGGCGCACTTTCTTTTCGGTGACTTCAACGCCGCAGCGGTCGCAGACGATGCCTTTGTAGCGGATGCGCTTATATTTTCCGCAGTGGCATTCGTAGTCCTTTACAGGGCCGAAGATGCGTTCGCAGAAGAGGCCGTCGCGCTCGGGCTTGTATGTGCGGTAGTTGATGGTCTCGGGCTTGAGGACCTCGCCGCTCGACTTCTCCAGAATCTCCTCGGGCGAAGCGAGCCCGATGGTGATTTTGGAGAAACCGGTTTTAGTTTTGGTGTTATCTTTCTTAAATGCCATAATTGCTTTGGTTCAGGGTCAAAAAGATTTTATTCCAGGTTGATGGAGAGTCCGAGACCGCGGAGCTCGTGGAGCAGCACGTTGAGCGATTCGGGAATGCCTGCGGCAGGCATCGGGTCGCCCTTGACGATAGCTTCGTAGGCCTTTGAGCGGCCGGTGACGTCGTCGGACTTGATGGTCAAAATCTCTTGGAGGATGTGCGATGCGCCGAATGCTTCGAGCGCCCACACTTCCATCTCACCGAAACGCTG
>DKUN01000025.1:0-63711 GCA_002490725.1 Porphyromonadaceae bacterium UBA7203
GGGTCGGGGTGAGAAGACTCGAACTTCCGACCTCCACGTCCCGAACGTGGCGCGCTGCCAACTGTGCTACACCCCGAGAAGGCGAGTGCAAAGTTAGTGACTTTATTTTAAATATGCAAATTTATTTTGATATGCGGTCAGGATTTTTTGCGAGGAAGTCTTTCCAGGACTTCGGGCCTCCGGTAATGACGGGGCGCGACGATTCGTAGTGGTGACACAATGCGGCAGCAAGAGCGTCGGTTGCGTCGAGCGTCTGGTCGTCGAGCCGGTCGGCGGGAATGTCGAGTATGCGTCGCAGCATTTCCTGAACCTGCTCTTTTGAGGCTGCACCGTTGCCGGTGATTGCCATCTTGATTTTGCGCGGTTCGTATTCGGTAATCGGAACGTCGCGGCTCAGTGCGGCGGCAATGGCCACTCCCTGCGCGCGTCCGAGTTTGAGCATTGATTGCACGTTTTTGCCGAAAAACGGTGCTTCGATGGCCATTTCGTCAGGCAGAAATTGCTCTACAAGGGTCTGGACGCGCTGGTATATGTGGCTCAGGCGCAGGTAGTGGCTTTCCATGCGGCTGAGTTTGATGACACCGAGGGCTATGCAGCGCGGTTTTGACTTGGAGATGCCAAGTA
The DNA here is from genome assembly GCA_002490725.1 of Porphyromonadaceae bacterium UBA7203. Classification (GTDB taxonomy): domain Bacteria; phylum Bacteroidota; class Bacteroidia; order Bacteroidales; family Muribaculaceae; genus UBA3263. The sequence continues at coordinate 625 of DKUN01000025.1, forward strand.
TGCCGTAGCCCATAAGGTTCGTGCCCGGGTCGATGCCTATGATGATTTTGTCGTATTCCTTCAGCCCTGTCATAGGTCTATTATCTCCATGATGGTGGAGAAGCAGGTAAACGAGTCAGCGCCGAGTTTCCCGAGCAGGGGGGCGGCAACTTGCGCGGTGATTGTTTCGCGAAACCGTTGGGCAGATTCCGCATTGTCGAATGGCGTCTGTACGGCCAGGCGGCATATGCCTTCCTCGTCGGGAAGCGCCAGACATATGGCCGGGCCGGTGCCGGCGGCGTTGCTGGCGGGAATCCAATGGTCGCGCAGGGCCGCGCGCACACTGCTTTCAGCTGCGGGCGCGAAAAAAAACGAGGTGTTCAGCAGGGCTTTCATGCGGTTTCGAGCAGTCGGCACTCGTCGGCCAGGCGGCGCATGTTGCGCAGGGCGTAGCGCATGCGTCCGAGTGCGGTATTGATGCTGACGCCGGTTTCTTCGGCGATTTCTTTAAACGACATGTCGCGATAGATTCTCATCATCAGAACCTGGCGCTGGGTTTCGGGCAGTTCGCGCACGAGTCGGCGCAGGTCTTTGGTGAGTTGTGTGCGCACTATGGTCTCTTCGATTGAATCTTCGCAGAGGTCCTTGTCGTTAAGAAGGTCTTGGCCTTCGGCGTCGTTGCTGACGGTGTTTTCCGATTTCGAGCGGCGATAGTGGTCAATAACCAGATTGTGAGCCACGCGGGTAAGCCATGCACCGAATTTGCCGTTGTCTTCATATCTTCCCTGGCGAATGACGGTGATGGCCTTGACAAACGTTTCCTGAAAGATGTCGTTTGCCAGGTCCTGATCCTTTACGGTGTGGAGTATATAGTTGAACACCGGCTTCTCGTAGCGTGCGAGAAGGGTGTCGAAAGCCGAGTTGTCACCGTTGGCATAAGCGTTCACCAACTGCTTGTCGGTGAGCTTAGTCGTGATTTGCTGCATTGCGTCTATGTCTCTTTTAGTTAATTAGAGTAGCAGTGGGCTATAGGCAGGTAACGGTGTTAAATGGTTTGTGGTTAGTCGGTTCTAATTTTTTTGCTTTAAGTGCAAAGGTACGTTATTTTTGTCGCATATGCAAATTTTTTCAACTATTTTTCGTTATGAGGCGTTAATAGTGTGTAAAAACCATACATTTTAGCTATTTATTATACTATGAAAAAGATCCTATTAGCTCTAATGATGCTTGCGGCAGGAGCCGCAGGCGTTAGTGCGCAGGAAGTGGCTATCAGCTACGGCGCTTACACCCAAATGGATGCAATGAATTGCCATAAGGGTTTCAGTGATGTCAACACGGCCTGGGGCGGAGTGAATCTCAGCCTTTATATTCCCGTTGCGAAAGGGGTGAAAATCGGTCCCAGCTATTCTTATTCAAGCGCGTTTACGCCGTCGGCCGACTATGAGATTCCCGACCTGGGTGTTTATTCGTTGAAAAGCAAGGTCGGCTATCATACGTTGCTTCTTAATGCCAAGGTCGACTATTACAAGAACAGCATTGTCAAACTCTATGCCCATGCCGGCGTCGGTGCCGTAATCAGTCACATGATGCCGAAGTATCAGGAATCGTACAACAAGGGCTACTTTGCTTTCCATATAGCACCTATCGGTGCCGAGGTGGCTTTTATGCCTAACGCCGCAATTTTCGGTGAGCTCGGCTTTGGTGCGCAAGGTCTGATTCAGGTCGGAGCCAAGTATTCCTTCTGACGCTATGAGCGCAGTTGTTCGAGCGCTTCACTGATATTCGCGAACACAAAAGTTGCCTCGGGCTCTATGACGGTCCGGGGCAATGTTGTGTAGAGCCCCCATACCTCGCAGCCTGCTGCACGGCCTGCGCGAATGCCCTGAAGCGAGTCTTCAACGACAACGCAGCGCTCGGGCTTTACGCCCAGACGTTCGGCCGCCAGCAGGTAGCCTTCCGGGTCCGGTTTGCCGCGGCTCACCATTGAGCCGTTGACTATCGTGGCGAAATGGTTGCGGAAATGTGGGTACTGGCGAAACAGCTGCTCCATTTTTTCGGGGTTCGATGACGTGACCATGGCTGCCGGGATGCTGCGTTCGGCCAGCAGGGTCAGCATCTCTTCCGCGCTTTCGAAAACGGGGTAGACCAGGTTGCTGTCAAAGTCAAGAATGCGGCTCATTATTTCGTCGCGTTCCTCGGGCTTGAACAGCTTCATGATGCTGTCGAGATTGGTGCCCTTGATGTGGCGTGCAAAGTCGGGTATGCCTGTGGGAAAGAGTTTTTCCGTCTTGTCCCAAAAAGCGGTGTAGAGGCCCTCGCTGTCAATCAAAACGCCGTCGAGGTCAAATAAAATCGCGTCGGGAGTCTTGTTCATTGCTATTTTAGTCAGTTGTTTTATCCCAGATGTACAGACGGTCGCTCAGGCGCACCTTTTCGGGAACTTTGATGGCAAAGACGTCGCCTTTGCGGGCAGTAGTGACCGGGCCACTGTCAAGGTGGATTTCCTCGACGGCGGTAATGAGCGCACCTGTTGTCGGGCCGATAATCACCACTTCGTCGCCCACGTTGATTTCGCCCGCTTCGAGCAGAAATTCGCCGACGCCGAGCTTTGAAAAGTATTTTGTGCACTTTGCGGCATAGCGTTTGGTGCGGGTAGCCGACGAGCCGTAGCGGCCGCTCCATTCGCCCAGTCGCTGTCCCAGATAGTATCCGTCCCAGAATCCGCGGTTGAATATGCGTCCCAGGCGTTCGTTCCAGGCGGCCACGCTGTCGGCGTTGAACGTGCCGTTGCAAATTGCCTCCAGAGCCTCGCTGTAGCATCCCACGGCTTCCGAAACATACTCCGGGCCTCGTGCGCGTCCCTCGATTTTCAACACTCTGACGCCGGCCTCGACCATGCGGTCAAGAAAATGAATCGTCTTGAGGTCCTTGGGCGACATGATGTATTGGTTTTCAATGTCGAGGCTGTCGCCTGTCTCGCGGTCGGTCACCGTGTAGCTGCGGCGGCAAATTTGTGCGCAACTGCCGCGGTTGGCCGACGTGTTGCGTTCGTGGAGGCTCAGATAGCACTTGCCCGACACGGCCATGCACAGTGCGCCGTGGCAGAACATCTCTATTTTCAGCGGTTTTCCCGCCGGGCCCGTAATATGTTCCGAAATGATTGCGCGGTGAATTTCGGCCACCTGGTCGAGGCTCAGCTCGCGGGCAAGTACGATCGTGTCGGCCCATTGTGAATAGAACCGCGCGGCCTCCACGTTGGAAATGTTGGCCTGAGTCGATATGTGAACCTCCACGCCGCGGCTTCGCGCATAGAGTATCGCCGAAATGTCTGATGCAATGACTGCCGAAATTCCCGATTCTGCGGCTGCGTCGACAATAGAGCGCATGGTGGGCAGGTCGGAATCATACATGATTGTGTTGACCGTCAGGTAGGTCTTGACGCCGGCCGCGTCGCATTCGGCGGCTATGGAGCCGAGGTCGTCGACCGTAAAGTTCACGGCTGCGCGTGAGCGCATATTCAGGCCCTGTATGCCGAAATATACGGCATCCGCACCCGCCTTAATGGCGGCTCTCAGTGACTCCCATGAGCCCACGGGAGCCATTATTTCAAAATCGCTGCGTTGCATTCGGTTTTGGCTTGTGGAGATGATGTGATTACTGATTCGTAACTGTTGAGGAGCGTTTGTTATAGCCTATGATGTTTATGTCGCCGCTGAGTTTATATTCCTTGCCGTCGGCTCCGAGCGCGCGTATGACGTAGAAATATACGCCCGATGGAGCGGTTTTGCCGTTAATCTTGCCGTCCCAGCCCTGTGAAGGGTCGGTCAGATGGGCGAGCTTGCGGCCGTTTCGGTCAAAGATGTGGCAGTCGAATTCGATTATCGACTTGTAGCTCACGCGCCATTCGTCGTTGACGCCCTCGGATGCTCCCGGCGAGAAGGCGTTCGGGCATTTGAGCGACGATTCTCCAATATAGACGGCATAGGTTTCGCTTTCGGTCCGGCAGGTGGCGGCATCGTTGGCCACGGTAAGGCGCACGTAAGTCGTGCCCTGTTCGCGGAACGTATGGGTGAAGTCTGTTTCGGTAAAGCGCAAAAAAATCTGGTTGAAATCCGGGTCGCGCGCAATTTCCCACTGGTGATATACCGCAGCATCGGTTATGGCCGCGCTGAACGTGATTTCGGCCGGGCCCGAACCTCCGAGCGCAGTGTCATCTTTCAGCTCGTTGGGCACGGTGCGGTCGGTTTGCACTGCGCGTGTCTGCGCCTCGATGGCCGTAGGCTCGTAGACTGCCGAAGTGATTGCGAGGCTTTCGCCCCAGGTGCGGCTGAATTTGTCGCCTTCAAGGGTGAAGTCGGTCTGGCAGAGTGGGGGAGTGCAGTGCAGGGCCGATGCCAGCGAGGCGAAGTGTTCGGTCGCCTCTGTCTCCTCATATGTGAAATCCGTTTCGTTGAACTCGAGTGTGCGGTAGCTGAGCGTAAAGTCTCGGTCAATCTGCACCGGCATGCCCGTAATGCCATAGGCGACAATCGGCTCGCCTGAGCCGTCGAAAACGAGCCATGTTGTCGAGCAGTCGGTTTGAGCCGACAGTGTCAGCGAGTTCATCCGGGCGCTGAATGACGAGTGGTCAACGACCCAGAATGCGTAGGTCGTAGAGCCGTCGCTGACCAGATAGCCCATATTGCCCTCGAGGCGTCCAAGTGTGCTGATGTTTCCGTTTTGGCTGGAGGTTACATCTTCTGCATATCCGCCTCCGAGAGCGCTGAACCGCTGCCAGCGCACGGTGGTGCCGTCGGCCGATTCGAACGATGCGCTTACCCCCGTCACATATGGCAACACATACACCCGGCTCAGTCCCGACGATGCAGGTGCATCCTCGGCAATCGCCGGAAGAAGCAATCCGCTGAACTTAAGCTCTGCGGCAAATGCGTTAAATACTGTCAGGGTAAGCAGCAACCCGATGATGCTGCGGCGGGAAATCAGCGGCGACATACCCAGGCGTCGGGAAAACGCGAGGTGAACCCGCTGATGGAATTGGCGGCCGTGCGGGCGGCTTCGGGAGAGTCGCCGTCGGCGGCATAGACGCGAAATTTGTCGCCGCTTTGTATAATGGCGAGCGGCGCAATGTCGCCGTTTCGTTCAATGAATTCAAGAGCTTTTGAGCGCGACGGCAGCGAGCCTACCACTACAACATAAGGCTTCGGGGCTGATTGGATAGGGCGGACGGCCAGTTCGAATCCTGCCTCAGGGGCGGTTGCGATTCGCAGCTCCAAGCCTTCAGGTGAGACCGGGGCTTCGATTGCCGGTTCTTCGGGAGGCGTGAATGAGGGCGCCGCGAGCGATGCATGCCGGGCGGTAGTGATGTCGATGGGGGTTGAAAGCGTGAAGCCGAGAACGCACAGCACAGCGGCTGCTGCTGCAACTCTGAGCCAGCGCAGTCTGAGGGGCACTCTGACCACGGCCACTGCTTTGTTGCCGGCAGCGGCTGCTGATGTGGCCGGCTCGAGCACCTCGAACGAGGGTGCGGGTTTTACGGCCTTGATGGCCGGCAGCGCAAGCGACCATGTCGGCTCCGGACGGAATTCGATGCGTCCGCCGGAACGGCGGCGCAATGTGCCCACACGGGCAATCGCTACCGCGCCTTCGGCAATCAGGCGGCGCTGAAGCAGGGCCGCTTCGGCGCCTACGCGCTCGCGCGCTTGTTCGAACGATATTTTCATGCGTCGACTCACTGAGGCGGCAAGCAGCCCGTCGTCGTGAGTCATGGCCGGATTGAATGTTATCTCGCGGGCAGGCGGAGTCAACACATCGCCGACAAGGGCCGCTTCGCGACGGGTGGCCACGAACGCGCCCAGGCCGGGAATGATTACGCAATCATTGCGGCGTAAAAGCGTGGATATGTGATGACTGATGTTATGTGTCATTGCCTTTTGAGTTAGACATTCAACTGCAAAGTTACCAAAAAATCCGCTATGCACAAAAAATTTTTTCGCATTAGTTGCAAGAAAGGCCGCTACAGATGTGGCGGCCTTTCAGATTATAAGCGGGTTATATTACTTTTTGATTATTTTGCGGCCGTTGGAAATGTAGATGCCGGCAGGAAGTGTGGTCAGCGAGCCGTCGAGGCGCACGCCGCGCAGGTCATAGACCGGTGCATTGCCGGTTGCCGCTGCTTCGATTTCGCTGATGGCATCTTCGGAGTCGTTCTCAATGCTGACTTCATGGTCGGCGACAGCGCTGAACTCAAAGTGGCCGTCGGCAGTCTTGGCCAATGCGGAGCCGTCGAGCGTTACTTTGAGCGATGCTCCGTCGGCGGGAACCACGGCGATGTGGGTGTTATGAAGGGCGGTAAATGAACTCGGTTCGTCAACCTTGGTTATGTGGTCGCGAACAATGCTGAAAAGAGCAGAAGCGGATTCGGCGGCATTGAACGTGACGCTGTGGCGTGCCGGAGCCTCGCCGAAGTAGAATTTGATTACGTCGCCGTCGGCCAGAGTCGGGCCGTAATTGTAGCCGCCGGGAGCCGGTTCGATGGCGTTGTCGTTAACATAGACGAATGCCTCGACCGGGCCGCCCGTTTCGAAGCGGAAACTGTTGTCGCGTTCATAGAAAGGCAGCGTGTTATAGCCGTCGGCAAGACCTTCAATGACGCTTTGGTCGGCGCGCAGAGCCTTGAAGAAGCCGTCGGCCGCTGCAGAATTCTCCATATAGACCATAGCCGTAAGGTCGCGGACTATTTTGCCGGTTGTGATGCTGATTTCATCATTGTCGGTCAACGAACCGATGCGGATAGGGGAAATCTGCATGTCTTCCACATCCCATTCGTCGCCGCTGACGTTGATTGAGTGGATATAGTAGCCTTCGGTAGGCATGATGCTGATTATAGGAGTGTTGCGCGTTACTTCCACTTCGTTTTTGCCGGCTTCGAGCGTGTACTCGTCGTTGTTGCCGACATGGCCGCGATAAACGTGCAGATTCTCGGGTGAGTCGATGTCGAGAGTGATTACAAATGATGCGTATTTGCGCACGCTGATGGCGATTTCGGTCGGCTCGGTAATGAACAGCGGGGTCTTGTCGGTAAACATTGCGCTCTGGCCGTTGACCGTAAACGAAAGCACCTCATACTCGTTGAGATTGCCGTAGAGAGTCAGTTCCGTGCCGCATTTAACCGAGAAATTATTGTCGGTCCAGTTAAACACGGGGCTGCCGTCAATGTCAACACCCTTGATGAAGTCGCTCACTCCGTTGCCGCTCAGTGTGAATGTGATCGGGCAGTCGGTGTCGGGATAGGCGGATGTTATGCTGATTACGTCGCCATCGGTGATAGCTATCGTATAGCGGTAGTCGGTCGTGATAACCTCGTCGCCCTTCATTACGCTATAGAGCGGCTTGCCTACGGGTTCGATTGTGAGTTCGCTTTCGGTCGAGGGGTTGAACTTGATCTCGTTGGAACCGGCTGTCAGGGTAACGGGCGCGCCCTTGAGCGAAACTATGGCGCGGTCGGGGTTGTCGATTACCACCGTGCAGGCCGACGTGCGGGCATCGCTCGAGCCCGATGTGCGGATGTGAAATATGATATCTTCCGGAAAACTTGACGCAACGTCAATATACTGACGTCCGTCGCCGAGCAGGTCTACCCGATAGGTTATATCGTTAGTCTCATTATAATATGTATCTTCCTCTTCGACAAGCGTGAAAAGAACTCCTTCGTTAGCAATGACGCGCAGATTGCGGCTCGAGCCCGTGTCGACGATATACATATCGTCTGAAGCTACGGCGCTTACTGTCTGGCCGTCAACGTCAAAACTTACATTGTCGATGTTGTCGATGTCGATGCGATACTCTGCCGCCTCTGCGAATACGGGAGCAAAGATCGCGACACTCACCATGATAATGGAGGTAACAAATTTAGTCATAGAATGTTTGTTAGTGTAAAAAGTGTATAACTACAATGATTGTATAAATTAAGGCTTAGGACTTTCCTTCTGCAAAGGTAATTAACATCTATTAAACTTCCAAACGTTTTAGTAATAAACTTCAGCGAGCCTCGCTTTTTTTGTTGCCCGCAATTGGAGTATGTTATATATGCCCGCTGACCGCGTAGATGGCTGACGACGGGATGGAGAGAATTTTTGAGATTATAATTAACTGGAAATTAGTGTGATTATGCGGATATTGGCCCGTGCGGGAGATGAAAATTGCCGGTTATCGTTGAAATTTTTGTATCTTTGCGGTGTTATACTATAGTCATAATGAGTAATTCAAAATTTTAGATATGAAAAATGTAACCAAAGTTCTCAGCGTCGCAGGTATCAGTTGCGCGCTTCTTCTTTCGAGCTGCGGCTCAATGACAAATCTTGGTAAGGGCGCTGCCATCGGCGGTGCCGGCGGCGGTGCGGTTGGCGCCGGTGTCGGTGCGCTCATCGGTGGCGGCAAGGGTGCAGGTATCGGCGCTGCTATCGGTGCTGCCGTCGGCGCAGGTGCAGGCATGCTCATCGGCAAGAAAATGGACGACCAGGCCAAGGCTCTTCGCGAAATCGAAAACGCCAAAGTCGAGGAAACTTCCGATGCCAACGGCCTGAAGGCAATCCGCGTGACATTCGACGGCGGCATTCTCTTCCCGACCAACGGCACAACTCTCAGCACTCAGGCCCGCGCCGACCTCAGCCAGTTTGCACAGAGCCTGCTTCAGAATCCTGAAACCAACGTGCAGATTAAGGGTTATACCGACAACACCGGCTCACTCGAAGTTAACCAGCGTGTCAGCAACGGTCGTGCCGATGCCGTCAAGAACTATCTGCTGAAGTGTGGCGTTGCCGCAAGTCGTCTTTCGGCCGAAGGTCTGCCTATGCAGGACTATGTTGCCAGCAATGCTACAGCTGAAGGTCGTGCTCAGAACCGTCGCGTCGAAATTTTCATCTCTGCCAACGAAAACATGATTCGCCAGGCCGAGGCTGAGGCTGCACAGCAGGGTTATAAATGATCAGCACTGAAAACCTACTGAATCTTATCGAGCAGGCCAAGGAAAACCTTGGTCTGCCCGATTCGCTTCCGGGCCTATACGAGCCCATACGTTACACTCTCTCGGCCGGAGGCAAGAGAATTCGTCCGCTGCTCTGCCTGGCAAGTTGCCAGGCCTGTGGCGTTGACCCCGAAGAGGCTATCAATCAGGCGTGGGGCATTGAAATGTTTCATAACTTCACCTTGCTCCACGACGATGTGATGGATAAGGCCGACACCCGTCGCGGAAGGCCCACCGTGCACCGCAAGTGGAACGAGGCAACAGCTATTCTCAGCGGAGACACCATGCTCACGCTCGCAACACAGCTGATTGCGCGCTGTCCCGACGAGAAACTGCCCCGAATGCTCCGGCTGTTCAACTCTACGGCTATCAAAATCTATGAAGGCCAGCAAATTGATATGGACTTCGAGGGGCGCAGCGACGTGACTGTCAGTGAGTATCTTGAAATGATCAGGCTGAAAACAGCAGTGCTGCTTTCATGTGCATGCGAGGCCGGCGCCATCATGGCCCACTCAAGCACTGCGACGCTCAACGCCCTGAGCCGTTGGGCCGAAAATGTCGGCATGGCGTTCCAGCTTCAGGATGACTATCTCGACACGTTCGGCGACGCCGAAGTGTTTGGAAAGACTCCCGGCGGCGACATTCTCAACGACAAGAAAACATGGTTGCTCATCTCGGCTATGAACGAGGCTCCCGATGCAATCATGCCCCTGCTCGGCAGCCCGCGTTCGCAGGCTAAAATCGATGCTGTCACTGAAATATACAAATCTCTGAATCTGCCTGCCCGCATCCACGAACTGATGGACCGCTACACAACCCTTGCTTCCGAGGCGCTTGCCGAGGCCAACATTCCTCAGGCTGCGCGCGACTGGTTTACGTCGCTCACCGCTTCTCTGTCGGCGCGTCGTTACTGATGCGGCGCGCAAAGCGCATTGTGGCGTTCAGTTCCGGAAACACCATTTTGAGTGTGCCCGCATCCTCGTCGGCTTCGACATAGTTCATGCCTGTAAGGCTTCGGCCGGTGGCATCAATCCATTCCAGCTTATAGTAACCGACAAATCCTGTCGGAACCAGGCGGCCCTTGAGCATTCCGCAATGCCAATGGCCGCTGTTTGTTTTTGCTCCGCCCATGTAAACCAGGTCGTTGCCAATCTGCGCCAGCACATACGAGCCTCCGGCATGTGACTTGCGGGTGTCATACTCGCCGTCAAGAAGCACCCACTTCGTTGCCGACTCAAGTTCGGCGGCGCTGTGTGACGTCTTTAGGCGCTCGAACGAATTGTCGTCGCTCTCGATTATCAGGTCGGCTATATCAGGTGAGGAGCCGTTAATGCCGCCTACGCTGACATTGCCACGGGGGCGAGGCAGCGGGGCGCCCTTGATGATGCCGGCAAGTCCGCGCTCACCGGCCAGCACTGTCGCGTTTCCGTCGGCATCCCATTCAACAGCGATGGTGTTGAACCCTCCTTCAATGTTCATGCCCGAGCCAATCGGGCGGGTTTCATTGCCACAGGTCAGTGTGACCGATGCGTTGTTGATGCCGTCGACCATGTCAAACTTGCTGAATTCAAGCCGCAATTCGACTCCGGGCCACGTAATCGTCCAGCCTGAAACCTTCGACGAGCCTACGCGAAGCCTGCTGCACGAAGCGCGCACCTCTACCGCCCGTATCTCTCCGGCGGGCACCGTGGCGCTGCTACCTTCGAAATAATGTACTTCGCTCCGGGCGGCCATGCATGTTGCCGCCAGCAATATGGTCCAAATGATGCGCATGCTTCCGCAAAGTTACAAAAAATTCGTAACTTTGCGGCCGAAATGGAAATAAACGATACTAATAATCACGTTTTACGAAGTCTGTTTCTGACCTTCGCCAAAATCGGCGCGTTTACTTTCGGAGGCGGATGGGCCATGATTGCGATTATGGAGCGCGAGATTGTTGATAATCACGGATGGCTGACCAAAGATGAGTTTATGGACCAGCTGGCCGTTGCGCAGTCGATGCCCGGCATCCTGGCTGTCAATATTTCAGTGGCGGTAGGCGACAAAATTGCCGGCACCCGCGGCACTGTAGTATCGGCGCTCGGCACTATCTTGCCGTCGTTTCTCATCATTCTCGCAATCGCCGTGTTCCTGACGCCCGATGTCATTAAAAACAATCCGACAGTGGCCGCCGTGTTCCGCGGAATCCGTCCGGCGGTCGTGGCGCTGATTATAGCTCCGCTGGTAACGGCATGGAAGCGCGCTGCGATAACCTGGAAAACGGCTGTGATTCCCATTGGTGCCGCCCTGCTCATCTGGAGCGGGATTCCCTACGTATCCAACCCGATTCTCTATATTGTTCTCGGCATAGCGGGCGGTTGGTGGTGTTTCGGCCGCGAACCCGGACGCAGAGAGGAGGATGCGAAATGATTTACCTGAAACTTGTCTGGTCGTATCTCAAAATCGGCCTGTTCGGTTTTGGTGGCGGCTATGCCATGCTGACGCTTATAGAGCGTGAAATCGTTGGCCACGGATGGCTATCGTCAACTGCATTCACCGATATCGTGGCTATTTCTCAAATGACTCCAGGACCGATTGGCATCAATTCTGCCACATATATCGGCTATATGGCGCCCGGACTCGCAGACCCGCGCTTTGCCTCACCGCTGTGGGGGCTGCTCGGCTCCATTATCTGCACGCTGACTGTGGTGCTGCCGAGCTATCTGCTCGTGCTTTATACGTCGCATTTCGTTCACCGCCACAAGGACAGCGCCGCTATCAAAGGTATTTTCAAGGGCCTCCGTCCGGTAACTATCGGCTTGATTGCTTCGGCAGCATTGTTGCTGATGAACGCTGATAATTTCGGCTCCGAAACCGCCGATATTGTTAAAAGCATAGCAATCTGTGTCGGTGCGTTCGTGGCTACATATTTCGCTAAAATTCACCCCATCGCCGTTATATGTGCGGCCGGGTTAATCGGTTTTTTGATTTACTGATATGGACTACAAGGAGTGTATTGACTGGCTCTTTACCCAGACCGCCGTGTTTCAGCGCGACGGAGCTTCGGCCTATAAGCCCGGACTCGAAACGATAACCGCGCTCTGCGCCCGGCTCGGAAATCCCCACAAAAAACTCCGCTGCGTTCACGTCGCCGGCACTAATGGAAAGGGCTCCACGGCTTCGACGTTGGCGGCCGTGATGCAGGCCGCGGGCTACAAGACCGCGCTCTACACCTCGCCTCATCTTGTCGATTTTCGCGAGCGTATCCGCATTAACGGTTCCATGATTCCGGAGCGAGAGGTGACCCGTTTTGTCAACGAATGGATTGCCTCAGCGCCGTCGGATATTCATCCGTCGTTCTTTGAACTGACAACCGCCATGGCGTTCAAATGGTTTGCCGACTGCAAGGTTGATATAGCAATCATTGAGGTCGGACTTGGCGGACGGCTTGATTCAACCAACATTATAGAGCCGCTGGTCAGCATCATAACCAATATATCGCTCGACCACACCGCGCTGCTCGGCGATACCCCCGCTGCCATTGCGGCTGAAAAGGCAGGAATTATGAAAAAGGGTGTGCCGGTAATTGTAGGCTATGCGCCCGAACCCGAGGTACGCGCAGTGTTCGAGCAGTGTGCCCGAAGCACGGGTGCCCGGCTTGAATATGCGTCTGAACCGGAGGCGATGGAGCGAGCCGACGGGTCGTGGGATTATCCGCAGTTCGGAATACATGGCGCGCTGCGCGGAGCTTTTCAGCCGCGCAATGCGGGCACGGTGCTCGCCGCTCTCAAATACCTACCGGAGGCCTCCGACGCCGATGTTCGCCTCGGCTTTGAAAAGGTCGAGTCTCTGACCGGGTTGCGCGGGCGCCTCACTGTCTGTGCAACCGAACCTGTGAACATCATCTACGACACGGGCCATAATCCGGGTGCCTGGGAGTATCTCGGCGCCGAACTCGAGCGCATGAAGCGCCCGCTCACCATTGTTTGTGGTTTTGCGGCCGATAAGGATGTCGACGCGATACTCCGCAAAATGCCCTCCGACGCCTACTACATTTTCTGCTGCCCTTCCGGCAACCGCGGCCTTGATGCCGCCGAACTGCGCGCAAAAGCCCCGTGGCTTAACGGCGAGGTGGTGCCGGCGGTGGCCGATGCTGTCAGGCGTGCACGTCAGGTCACAGCCGCCGGCGGTTCGGTATTTATCGGCGGCAGTAACTTTGTCGTGGCCGACTTTCTGAGCGCGCCGTCGCTTGACTGACAGGCGCGCTCTTCGCGGCGTGTGGATTATTTGATTGTGGCCAGTCCTCCCTTCGACGTTTCCTTGTAAATCGACGGAATGTCGTGGCCTGTCTGCTTCATAACCTCGACTATCCGGTCAAATGAAACCGAGTGGCGGCCGTCGGAGAACGCTGAATAGAGGTTTGCGTCGAGTGCGCGAGCTGCCGCATAGGCATTACGCTCGATACACGGAATCTGTACCAGGCCGCAAACGGGGTCGCACGTCAGCCCGAGGTGATGTTCCAGACCCATCTCGGCTGAATATTCAACCTGACGCGGGGTGCCTCCGAAAAGCTGGCTTGCCGCCGCTGCCGCCATGGCGCACGCGACTCCTACCTCTCCCTGGCAGCCAACCTCGGCGCCGCTGACCGACGCGTTGTGCTTGACAACGTTGCCAAACAGACCGGCCGTGGCCAGCGCGCGCAGAATACGCTGTTCGCTGAAGCCCTTTGAGGTGTGCAGGTGGTAGAGCACAGCCGGGAGCACGCCGCACGAGCCGCATGTCGGGGCAGTTACAATCTTGCCGCCCGACGCGTTCTCCTCGCTTACGCCCAGCGCATAGGCATAGACCAGGCCGCGCGATTTCAGCGAGGCGTTATAGCCCGATGCGTGCATGTAGTAACTCGTGGCCTTTCGGGCCACGCCAAGTCCGCCGGGAAGCACACCCTCGTTCTCGATGCCGCGGAGCACCGCCTTTTTCATCGTATCCCACACTTCGGCCAGATACTCCCAGATTGACGGGTCTTCGCATTTGTCGACATATTCCCAGAAGGAATGGCCCGTGGTGTCGCACCATTGCAGTATATCTGCGATAGTGGTCATGTCATAGACAGGCTCGGCGCTGCGGCGTGTTTCACCGTCGCTGACAACGTCGCCGCCGCCGACTGAATACTGTGTCACCTCGTCGATGGTCGAGCCGTCGGCCGCTATGGCGCGAAACTTCATGCCGTTGGGGTGGAAGGGCAGGAATACATCGGGTAGCCATATAATCTCCAGGGGAGCCGTTTTTGACAGTACGTCTTCAATCGCCTTGTCGGTCAGGTGCCCCTTGCCGGTAGCAGCGAGAGAGCCGTAGAGGGTCACCTCAAAACGTGCCGCGTCGGGGTGGGCTTTGCCGAACGCAGAGGCGGCTTTGCGCGGGCCCATTGTGTGCGATGAACTGGGACCGTAGCCAATTTTATAAAGTTGCTTGATGGATTCCATGTCGATGATTGTATTCTATGTGGATTGATTGATTTATTGACGTTTGGTTGGGAGGATAACTCTCATTCTGCATTCGGCGCAGTCGAATCGCAGAATCATGGCGGGTTTGCCCGGCGACTGCAGGCGTAAATCCGTTGGCAGAGTGCGGCCTCCGGCGGTTTTCAGACATGCCCCGAGTTCGCGGCGCAGACAGTAGCGTGTGGTCATGACCTCAATTTCATCGCCCTCGGGTGCGGCCACTTCGGGCGCGGGCTCTATCGGGCCGCTGACTCCGTGTTCGCGATAAACCTGCTCGGCAAGGCTGTTGGCCACGTTGGCATGAAAGGTCAGACTCTCACCCTCGGGCCAGCAGGCGTCAGCCTTTTCAGCCGCACGCAGAGGCCGCTTGAACCCGCATGCCCGCGAGCAGTCGAGGGTCTTGACAAACTCGCGTCGCAGGGAGGTCAGCACAGATGCCGGCACGAACTCGTCGCCCAGGCGGTCATCAAGGCTCTCCTGGCGATAAACCGTGTCGCCCAGCTTGCCTATGACGCGGCGTCGGCTGTCGGCCTGCGGCGTCTTGGCGCGCTGAGGTTCCGGGAAGCTGATGCTTGCCGCTGTGCGACTGTCTGATTCGAGTATGAGCGAGTCGCCGGCGCGTCGCAGCGTCAGGTTCAGTCCGACGTAGCGTGTTGCCGTCGAGTTTCCGGCGAGTATGTCGGCAAATGCCTTGCTGAAGTTACGTCGCAGAATCGTGCCCGGCTTCAGGCCTCCGACGCTCTCGGCCAGGAATATGGTCGCCGGCGGCTCAAAGCGGTTTACCCTGAATCCGACCGTCGTGTTTCCTTGACTGAAGTTCAGACCGTCGCCATTGGCCAGCGGTCCGCGCAGACCCGCCAGGGTTACGCGTTTGCCATTTACGGTCGCTACTGACGCCACTTCGGGACCGAGACTTTTGGGCGATTCAAATCCGGCCAGACTGCCTTTGGATGGCATCGGTGTGCTTAAAAAATGGCGCGTGAACCCGCGGTTGAAGCTCAGCGCCACATCGGGGGTGAACGTGCGTTCGATCGTGCCGTCCGACGTGCGCTCAACGCCGAGCCTGCGGAGTTCGCGGTCATAGGCGCTGACAACGTTCTTCACATAAGCCTCGTCTTTAAGCCGACCCTCAATTTTGAGTGACGAGACGCCGGCGTCGATCATTTCGGCCAGCGAATCCAGACGGTTGAGATCGCGCAACGAAAGCAGATGGCGCTCTTTCATGATAATTTTGCCTGCACTGTCGGTCAGGTCATAGGGCAGGCGGCAAATCTGCGCACACTCGCCGCGGTTGGCCGAGCGGCCGCCGCACATCAGCGACGCGCGGCAGTCGCCGCTGTAGCTGACGCAGAGGGCGCCATGAACGAATGCTTCCAGCGGCACACTGACGGCCGCGCGCATCTGTCTGATTTCGTCGAGCGTCAGTTCGCGCGGCAACACGAGCTGGCTGAAGCCGAGCTCCTGCAGAAAGCGGGCCTTGGCTGGTGTGCGTATGTCGCATTGCGTTGATGCGTGGAGCGCTATAGGCGGAATGTCGAGCCGGAGCAGGCCCAAATCCTGCACTATCAGGGCGTCGACGCCGGCGCGATAGAGTTCGCCGATAAGGCGTTCCACACTGCGGAGCTCATGCTCATAAACCAGCGTGTTCAGCGTAACATAGACGCGCGCTCCATAGCGGTGGGCATAATCGCACGCGGCAGCAATGTCGCTGACAGTGTTAGCCGCGGCAGCTCTGGCGCCGTGGGATGAAGCGCCGATATATACGGCGTCAGCTCCATGGCTTATGGCCGCCATGGCAACCGATGCGTTTCGGGCCGGGGCCAGAAGTTCAATCGAATATTGCCGGGTCTGACACATATATTGAGTCTATTTGTTCGTCGAGTGCGTCATATAGTTCTTGCAGACGCTTTAATGATATAGAGGGTACGTTTGTCGCTGATTTCGACGGTATGGCCGGCGAGGCCTCAGCTTGTTTTTTAGGGTTGGTCTCGATTATGTGGCCTGAGCTGTGATAGGTTCGTTTCCAATAGTTCTCGGCCAGGTTTGACTCCATTACGCCGCGTGAACTCGAGGCGTGAATCATGCGGTTGTCGCCTATGTAAAGCCCTACGTGGTTAACGCGGCTTGAATTCTTGCTTGTTGAAAAAAACACCAGGTCGCCGGGCATCATGCGGTCATAATCCACCTTTCGGGCAAACTCGCGCTGCATGGCGCTCGAGCGGGGCAGCTTCAGGTCATAGACCTTAAGAAACAGTTCCATGATCATGCCCGAGCAGTCGGTGCCCTTGCCCCGGGTGTGGCCGCCGTAGGCATAAGGGGTGCCAATCCACTTGCGCGCTTCTTTAACCAGTTCGCTGACCTGGCGTTCGGTCGACGGGACTATCTTGACCGTCGTCGGCTGAGATTGTGTCGGCTTGCTGCGGCCCGTTGTCGCGCGCCTGGATGACGAGCATCCGCCAGCAATGAGCGCCGCCGCAATCAGCAGCGGGAGCGACAGCCGTCTTAATGTGACTTTCATGCTCACCATCCTCCACTTGCGCCGCCGCCGGCCGTGAATCCGCCGCCGAAACTACCTCCGCCGAAGCCGCCACGTCCGCCATGGCCTCCATGACCGCCAGCAATGATAATCGGCGTTTGCCTGGCCAGGGTCTTGAATTCCGTGTCGTCATGGCCGCAGTTGACGCAACGCCGAGTAATTACGCGCGTGCCTGTTCGTGTAGCGGTCGGATATGCTGTAGTGCGGTCGCTCACAACCCTCATGGTCCGTGCGTGGCATACCGGACACTCCGTGTAGCCCGACGATTTCTGAACATAGGGAATTATCTCTGTGCTCCCGTCTTTGGGACAGAGCCACACGTCGTAGTCCACGGCCCCGATTTCTTCCTCAAGGTCCTGGGCGCGGTTGAGGTAATTATTATCGTTCTCTTCGTCGATTAAGCGCATGCGGCTACCACAATCGGCACACAGATGCTTACCGCGGCGCAGCTGATGGCGCCAGAGTGCAAGCGGCAAAAATGCCAGCAACGGCATTCCGAGGCCCAGAAAAGACGCGAACAGCAGGGGCGAATACAGCGAATTGGCCTTCAGATACCGCTCGCGGCGGTTCATGTGGCGTGAACTGATTACCGTACCCAGAAACAGTCCGAGGCATATGAGCGTAATTATGGCGCAGATACCTGTATAGAACGAAAACAAATCAAAATCATGCTCTCCGTTACTGCCGGCATTGTTGGCATATTTGCTCATTACCTCATTGCGCGCATCGGGGGTGGAGAGTATGCCGGCAATGTCGCTCAAGGCGCCGAGTGTGCCCCCGTCATAGTCGCCCTCGCGGAAGCGCGGCGTTATGTTGGCACGTATAATCGAACCGCACAGGCCGTCGGGCAGCAGGCCTTCGACGCCCGTGCCGGTGCGTATCACAACCTGCCGCCGGTCCTTGGCAATCAGCATCAGCAGGCCGTTATTCTTATCTTTCTTGCCTATGCCCCAGTTGCGAAAAAGTTCGGTGGCAAAGTCGTTGATATCATTGTCAATGTCGTCGACGGCCACACACACCACCTCGGCCGACGTCTGTTGCATGAGCTGCTGCAGCATCTGGTTCGCCTTTGCCTCGGCTTCAGCCGAGAGTATGCCGTCGGGATTGGTTACGAAGCGTGTGCTGTCGGTAAGGTGCACGTTTGGCACCGTGCCGGTCGAGTATCGTCCGGCGCTGACCCCGAATGCAACGGTTGATATCAGGGCAAGGAGCAGGTAGCGTATATGTTTCATAGTCGTTAAACAGCGGGTAAGGTCTGGCCGTTCAGGCGGCGGTAAAGATCAAGGGCATAAACGTCGGTCATCGACGCTACGTGGTCAACCGCGGCCTGGACTTTGGTGAACAGATCGGACGAGTGCACATCGTATTGCTCGGGCACCTTGCTCAGCAACAGGCGCGAGTAGTTCAGTTCGGGAAAGCGAACGGCGTGAATCAGCTTATCCATCAGGAACGTGATGATGCGGTTACCTGCAAGCTCGATGTCAACGACTTCGGGCGCTGCATAGATTTTGTTCCACGAAACGCGGTTGCACGCCTCATAGGCCTTGCGTTCCGCCTCAGAGATGCAGTCGAGCAGCGAGCCGCTGAAACGCCCTGCAAGAATCTCTTCCTCATGATTCAGAAACGCATCGGCGCAGCAGTCGACCAGCACACCGATTACACACGAGCGCATGTAGCTGACCTTTTCGTTGGGGTCAGCTATGCTTGCCATCACTTCAAGTTTATGGCGGCGGCTTTCTTCGTCAAAAAAGCTGAGCATCAGCTCCATTACCTCGTTGTGGGTCAGAATTTTTAGCTTGTGGGCATCTTCAAGGTCCATGACTTCGTAGCATATGTCGTCGGCCGCCTCGACCAGATAGACCAGCGGGTGGCGCGCGTAGCTGAGCATGCCGTCGGCCGCCTCAAGGCGCTGCATTCCGAGTTCTGAGGCAATGCGCTCAAAATCATTTTTTTCCGTGCAGAAAAAGCCGAATTTATTCGCCTTTACCGCGAGACGGCTCTCATAGGGATATTTGACAATCGACGCAAGCATCGAATAAGTCATGGCGAAGCCTCCCGGACGACGTCCGCGGAACTGATGGGTCAGCTGTCGGAATGAGTTGGCGTTGCCCTCGAAGTTAATCAGGTCAGACCATTGCTCCTCGGTCAGATCCCGGCGAAGCGCTTTGCCCTCGCCCTCGGAGAAGAAGGCGGAAATCGCCTTTTCGCCGCTGTGGCCGAATGGCGGGTTGCCGAGGTCGTGGGCCAGACATGCGGCAGCAACGATATCCGATATGTCGGTCAGTTTGTCGGCCCACGTTTCGCCGGCATACTTTTTCAGCAGCGAGCCTACAATCTCGCGCGCCAGCGAACGCCCTACACAAGCAACCTCTATGCTATGGGTCAGGCGGTTGTGCACGAATATGCTTCCCGGCAGCGGAAACACCTGCGTCTTGTTCTGCAGGCGTCGAAACGGCGATGAAAAAACCAGGCGGTCATAGTCGCGCTGAAAATCGCTGCGTGTTTCGCCGCGGCGGTTATGATAGTCTTCGAGACCGAAGCGCTTGTCGGAAATTAGAGTCTGCCACTGCATATGCAATCGTATGGGGGAGGGGGTGGGGAGTGAAGAGGATTAACGGAGAGAGGTGATAATCAATGATGCAGGCGGCGCGTTTCCTTTGACAGTCGCTCGCCGCAATACACGCCGGCAATTGTTATGACGCAGCCGGCTATGCCGATCGGGCTCATGCCCTGATGCAACACGAAATAGCCGAAAATCAAGGTCACAATCGGTTGGAAATAGAGATAATTGCCGGCCTTTACGGCGCCGATGCGTGCAATGACCCAAGCCCAGATCAGGAATGCGAGCGATGACGCAAACAGTGCCAGTGTGAGCAGGTTAATCCATACTTCGGCGCGAGTGAACACTTCGGCGGTCAGGTTTGACTTGCCGAGCAGTAGCAGTGGCATCGCCGTCAACAAACCGTAAAAGAAGGTTTTGCGCGTAACTACGATTGCCGAGTAGAATGTCTGCAACTTGCGCAGCAGCAGGGCATAAAGACTCCAGCATACGGCCGCCATAAGGCTCAGACCGTCGCCCAGATAGCCGTGCTCGCTCGTAGTGGCTGTCGATTCGCCTTCTCCACCGCTGCCAATAATCACCATGAAGACGCCGGCCATTGCTATCAGCGAGCCGAAGATGAAGCCCAATGTCGGTTTTTCGTCTTTATATAGCAGTATGACCAGCAGCGTGTTGATTAGCGGAGAGGTCGACGTGATCAGTGATACGTTTGTGGCCGACGTGTAGAGCAAAGCTGCGTTTTCAGCAACGAAATATACCGAGCCGCCACACACGCCGCAGAGCAGAAACAGCAACTCGTGGGTCCACGTCAGCGAGCGCAGATGTCGCCAGCTGAAGGCAAGCAGCAGACAGTAGGCTATCGCACAGCGGAACACGTAGACTCCCACCGGCGAAAAGTCATTATCCAGCAGTACTTTTGTGTTTACAAACGATATGCCCCAGGCCGTCACTGCCACGATGGCGGCAATGTGCACCCAAAGATTATTGCTCTTTTTGAACTTGTTTTTGCTGATAGCTCGCGCCATGAAGTTGCTTTATCTCTTGTTTACACTGCAAAGTTACGAAAATTTCCTCAAAAAAGGATAATTCTATATGCTGTGTGGAAAGCTTCGCCCGGACCTACATGGTTTATGTGGCGTCGCTCAGAGAGTTGACCTTCGTAGCCGACCGTGTCGCAGCTGCCGGCCCAGGGTTCTATCGCCACGAAAGGACAGTCGGGGTGTTCGGCCGTCGGCGCCCAAAGCGAAAGAACGGCCATGTCGAACTCAACGGCGAGATATGGTTTCCGCTCCGGTGTCAGCAGTGTGCAGCGGCTGATGTCTGACGATTCGATGACATAAGTGTCAATGTCGAACGTGTCGGCCGTGATTGCCATCATGCCATCGCTGTCAAGCTCGAGCCGACGCGGATGCTTGTCGTCAATGCACCCCTTTTCTGTCGGAATCAGATACTCGATCGGTTTCTCGGTTTTGAAGCTGAAGTAGCCGTGTATCTTTTCCTCGGCGTTATAGCTGGGGAGATTGAAAGCCGGGTGCGCTCCGATTGCGAAGTGCATGTCGCAGTCGCTCTCGTTGCGGACCATCCACGAAACCTCCAATCCGTTGTCGTGCAGGCGGTAGGTCACGAACAGGAAAAACGCGAACGGATAGACGCTGAGCGTCTTGTCGTCGGAGTGAATTGCAAATGTCACTGACGACTCGAGTTGCTCGACGACCGAGAACTCCATTGTGCGCGCAAATCCATGTTTCTCCATTGCATACGTCCGGTCGTCGATACGGTAGACGCCGTTCCAAAACGATCCCGTATTAGGGAAAAGCAGCGGTGACCGGCCTGCCCAGAATGCGGGGTCACCTTGCCATAGGTATTCCTTGCCGTCGCGACTGAGGCTGACCAGTTCGGCGCCCAGAGTCGAGATGCGGGCGCGTGTCGTTCCGAGTTTTATTTCTATTACTGACATGGATATTTAACTGTTTAGAAGATGTTTGTGCATTGATTCGGCAGCCTTGCGGCCGTCGCCCATTGCAAGGATTACAGTAGCTCCGCCGCGCACAATGTCGCCGCCGGCATAAACGTCGGGCAGCGAAGTTTTCAGTGTGTCTGCGTCGGCTGCAATGGTGCCGCGGCGCGTAACCTCGAGGCCGTCTATCGCCTCGGGTATCAGCGGGTTGGGCGACACGCCCACGCTGACAATAACCTGGTCGGTAGCAATCTCCTCGATGGCGCCGGCTACGGCAACCGGCGAGCGGCGACCATCGGCGTCGGGAGCGCCGAGTTCCATACGCTGCAGTCGCATGGCGCGCACGCGTCCGTTTTCATCGCCGATATATTCTATCGGATTGTGGAGAGTCATGAATTCCACTCCCTCTTCGCGCGCATGCTTGACCTCTTCGGCGCGGGCAGGCATCTCAGCCTCGCTGCGTCGATAAACGACAATGACACGTTCGGCACCCATGCGCCTGGCCGTGCGGCACGAGTCCATGGCCGTGTTGCCGCCGCCGATAATAGCTACTGTCTTGCCGCGATAGACCGGGGTGGCATAGCCGGGAGTGCCGGCATGCATCAGGTTGATGCGGGTCAGGTATTCGTTGGCCGACAGAACGTTAATCAGATTCTCGCCCGGAATGTCCATGAAGCGGGGCAGTCCGGCTCCGCTCGCCACGAAGAGTCCTTTGAAGCCGAGATTATGCAGGTCGTCGTAGCTCAGCGTCTTGCCTACAACGGTGTTAGTCTCGAACGTCACACCGAGGGCGCGCAGCGACTCGATTTCGCGTTCCACCACCGAGTTGGGCAAGCGAAATTCCGGTATGCCATACTTCAGAACGCCGCCTATTTCATGCAGAGCCTCGAACACCGTGACATCATAACCCTTGGCCGCCATGCTTCCCGCAAACGACAGGCCTGCCGGGCCAGAGCCAGCCACAGCTATCTTTATGCCGTTTGAATCGGGTTGTGCTATCTGTGTGGATTCGGCATTGTCGGCAGCAAAGCGCTCCAGATAGCCGATTGCCACTGCCGGCTTGTTCATGCGGTTATAAATGCACTTGCTCTCACACTGTTTTTCCTGGGGGCAAACACGGCCGCACACTGCCGGCAGTGCCGACGTTTCGCGCAGCACCTGAAGCGCTTGGCCGAACTCTCCGCGTTCTATATTCTTGATGAACCCGGGAATGTTGATGCTGACAGGGCAGCCGGTGACGCACTGCGGATCCGGGCAGTCAAGGCAGCGTTTAGCCTCCATGACAGCCTGTTCGCAATTCAGCCCGGCATTGACCTCGTCGGTCAGCGACCTGACTCGGTCATCGGGTGTCAGTTCGGGCATGGCGACGCGCGCAATAGATGTGCGCTCACGTGCCGGCATGCTTTTGCGTAACTCTTCGCGCCATGTTGCGGCGCGCGGTGATATGGTGTTCTCGTTCATGGCGTCAGTTATATGATTTGAGGCGCATAATCATTTCGTCGAAGTCTACCTTGTGGGCGTCGAATTCCGGACCGTCGATGCAGACAAAGCGGTTCTTGCCGTCGACCGACACGCGGCATGCGCCGCACATTCCAGTGCCGTCGACCATTATCGTGTTGAGCGAGGCCACGGTAGGCACGTCGTATTTCTTTGTCAGCAGCGAAACGAACTTCATCATTACGGCCGGGCCTATCGTAACGACCTCGTCGACGTGCTCGCGTCTGAGCACGCTCTCTACTCCGTCGGTCACGAGGCCTTTGGTGCCGTATGTGCCGTCGTCGGTCATGATGATTACCTCGTCGGAATGGGCTCGCACTTGCTCCTCGAGTATAATCAGTTCGCGCGTGCGCGCTGCAAGAACCGAAATGACACGGTTGCCGGCCTGCTTCATTGCCTTGATTATCGGAAGCAAAGGGGCTACTCCGACACCTCCGCCGCAGCACACAACAGTGCCTCCTGCGCGTATGGCGGTAGCGTGGCCTAACGGGCCGACTACGTCGTGGAGTTCCATGCCCGGCTCCATAGCGCAGATGCGGCGCGTTGAGTCGCCGATGGCCTGAACCACAAGCGTAATCGTGCCTTTAGCCGGGTCGGCGTCGGCAATGGTCAGGGGGATGCGTTCACCGCGGGCGTTGTCGATGACTATGACAAAATGGCCCGGGCGGCGCGATGAAGCTATGCGCGGAGCTTCGACTTCAAGCTTCACCACGTTGGCCGAAAAAATCTCTTTGCTGACTATTTTAAACATTTTTGAATCTACGGTGTGTAAATGGAGTGGGGAGATGGTTGTGATTTAAGGTCGGGAGTATAGTAGAAACAGGGAGTCGGCACTGACGCCGCGGTTATGCTTCTCGAAAATCGCCTCGGCGTTTTTTCGGAACAGCGCGGCCTTCGGGTTGGCCGATTCGTGGGCGGGCACCAGGCGGTAGTTGCGCCCCTGCGACGGGGGCTCGGTAAACACCAGCGAATAAGCAGCAGAGCCTACACGGGCGTCGCCGGCCGAATCGCGCTCAAGGTTCACGCGCACCATTGCGCCGCCGCGCGTGTTGTCGGTTTTCATGTTCGAAATGAAATTGCCGAGCGAGTAAACCAGCAGCACCGGCTTGCCGGCCGGACCGCGCCGCATCTCCATTGGCTGGATAACGTGCGGATGTCCGCCGATAATCATGTCGACGTCGAGTGCGGTCAGTTTGTCGGCCAGTTCGCGTTGGCTGGCGTTAGGGAGCAGTTTATACTCGTCGCCCCAGTGAATGCATAGGGCTATCAGTTCGGCTCCGGCCTTGCGGCTGGCGTCGATGTCGGCCTTGATGCGGTCAAGGTCAATGTAGTTGACCACAGCGTTGCCCCTGACCGTAATGCCGTTGGTGCCGTAGGTATAATTCAGCATCCCGACCTTAAAGCCGTTGACGTCTACTACCGAGGGGACCAGCGAGTCGCGTGCGGCAGCGTCATGATAGATGCCGCTGTGCGGGATGTTGAGCGAGTCGAGCAGAGTGATTGTGCGGTGCAGCCCTCTGTCGCTGCGGTCGAGTATGTGGTTGTTGGCCAGCAGAAAAAAGTCAAACCCGGCGTCGGTCAGCGCGCGCGGATATTCATCGGGCGCCGAAAAGCAGGGATAGCCTCTATAGGGTTTCCCTCCCAGCGATGCTTCAAAGTTCACCACGGCGTAATCGGCTGATTCAACGTAGGGACGGATGGCGTCGAAGTAGCCCTCGAAGCTATATCCGTCGGCTCGTTTGGCCGCGTTGATCTGTCCGTCGTGCATCATCGCGTCGCCCGCAAAAAGCATCTCCGCGCTGCTCGGCCTGATGTCACCGATTTCGGGCACCAGCGGCAGAATAAACGTCAGCAGATTGGCCAGAAACGTCATGCGATACGGGGCTCAATAAAGGGCTTTTTCCGCGGCCAGCAGAGTGTTGCGCATCAGCGAGCAGATGGTCATGGGGCCTACACCGCCCGGAACGGGGGTGATAGCCGAGCAAATGGGCGCTACGTTCGCATAATCGACGTCGCCCGACAGGCGGAACCCGCTCTTTTTGGTCGCATCGGGCACTCGTGTGGTGCCGACGTCAATGATAACGGCGCCAGGCTTCACCATGTCGGCCGTAACGAAGCCCGGCTGGCCGAGTGCGGCTATGATGATGTCGGCCTGGAGGCATATCTCCTTGATGTTGGGAGTCGATGAGTGGCAAATGGTAACGGTTGCGTTGCCCGGTTCCGCTTTCTGCATCATCAGGGTCGCTACGGGTTTGCCCACGATATTGCTGCGTCCAAGCACTACGCAGTGTTTGCCACGGGTCGGAATGTCGTAGCGGCGAAGCAGCTCAATGATGCCGGCGGGAGTGGCGCTCAGAAAGCAGGGCAGACCCAGCGACATGCGCCCTACGTTGACCGGATGGAAGCCGTCGACGTCTTTGCTGGGGTCGATGGCGCGGATAATTGCCTGTTCGTCGATATGGCGCGGAAGCGGAAGCTGAACAATGTAACCGTCAATCTCGGGGTCTGCGTTCAGGCCGGCCACGATTTCAAGAAGCTCGGCTTCGGTAACGTCGGCTTCGCGACGTATCAGCGTCGACGTGAAGCCGCACTCCTCGCATGCCTTGACCTTATGGGCCACGTAGGTTTCCGAGCCTCCGTCATGGCCTACGAGCACTGCCGCCAGATGCGGACGTTTCTTACCTGCCGCCACGCGTGCGGCAACCTCTGCGGCAATCTCTTGTTTGATGGCCGTTGCCGTGGCCTTTCCGTCGATTATGGTCATAATGTTATCGGGTGTCTGCCCCGAAGTTTATGAGTTTATTTGGAATGAATGTGAACGAGTGTAGGCGTCAGGGTGCGCTATTTGTCAGGCAATCAGTGGCGGCGCATGTGCTGCATCTGCTGCATGGCGCGTGCGGCCTTCATCATCTGCATCGGATTCTTCATCGTTGCAGCCGACTTCATTACCTTGCGCATCTCTTCGAACTGCTTGAGCAGTTTGTTGACTTCGGGTAGCTCGGTGCCCGAGCCGCGTGCGATGCGCTGGCGGCGCGAACCCTTGATTATATCCGGATTGGTGCGCTCTTCGGGGGTCATGGAGCCGATAATGGCCTTGATGCTCTTGAAGGGGTCATCCTTGATTTCTACGTCTTTGATGGCCTTGCCCAGACCCGGAATCATGGCGGCGATATCCTTGATGCTGCCCATCTTCTCGATGCGGTTGATTTGCTCCAGAAAGTCGTTGAAGTCAAATTTGTTTTTGGCGATTTTGCGTTCCAGTTCGCGCGCCTTTTTCTCGTCAAAGTCCTGCTGGGCCTTTTCTACGAGCGAAACGATGTCGCCCATGCCGAGAATACGGTCGGCCATACGTTCGGGGTGGAAAACGTCGATGGCGTCCATCTTCTCGCCCGAGCCGACAAACTTGATGGGCTTGTCAACAACCGTGCGGATCGACAGGGCGGCACCGCCGCGAGTATCGCCGTCGAGTTTGGTCAGCACTACGCCCGTGAAGTCGAGGCGTTCGTTGAATGTCTTGGCGGTGTTGACGGCATCCTGGCCGGTCATCGAGTCGACCACAAACAGGATTTCCTGAGGATTCAGCGCTCTTTTCAGATTCTCTACTTCCTGCATCATGGCCTCGTCGACGGCAAGGCGGCCCGCCGTGTCGACAATGACCATGTCATGATGGTTGGCCTTGGCATATGCCACACCGTTGAGCGCTATCTCGACGGGGTTCATATTGCCTTCTTCGCTGTAGACAGGCACATCGATCTGGCTGCCCACGACCTTGAGCTGCTCTATGGCTGCAGGGCGGTAGACGTCGCATGCTACCAGCAGCGGGCGCTTGGCTTGTTCGCTCTTGTACTTCCGGGCAAGTTTGCCCGAGAAAGTTGTTTTACCCGAGCCCTGCAGGCCACTCATCAACACGATTGCCGGGTGGCCGCTGAGGTCAAACTTTGCGGCT
Organism: Porphyromonadaceae bacterium UBA7203; assembly: GCA_002490725.1. Classification (GTDB taxonomy): domain Bacteria; phylum Bacteroidota; class Bacteroidia; order Bacteroidales; family Muribaculaceae; genus UBA3263. The sequence continues at coordinate 27,599 of DKUN01000025.1, forward strand.
GTGCCGCCCATGAGCGACGCGAGCTCGTCGTGTACAATTTTCACCATCTGCTCCTTTGGCTTAACGGCCTGAAGCACATTCTGGCCGATGGCCTTAGTCTTGACGGTGTCGGTAAACTGCTTGGCTACCTTATAATTGACGTCGGCGTCGAGCAGTGCGCGGCGAACGTCGCGCATGGTTTCGGCAACGTTGATTTCCGTGATTTTGCCCTCGCCTTTGAGTATCTTGAAACTGCGTTCAAGTCTTTCGCTTAGATTTTCAAACATAAATAGTCAAATTTTTTGTGCAAAGTTACAAAAAATCCCCCAAATCGCCAACAGCAGTCGCCGCCCGCGAGTCCGACCGTGTGGATAAGCAAAAAGGATAAGCAAAAAGCCGTGGCGGTCATGGCCACGGCTTTGCTTCGAGGGTGAGGAGGAGAGGAGAATTGGCGTGTACGTTCAGTTCATCTTGAATGAAAATGGAATTTTGACGTAAGAGTTGACGGGTTGGCCATGATACAGGGCGGGAATGAACTTGGGCATCAGTCGGGTAACGCGGATTGCCTCATCGGCCAGATCCTGGTTGCCCGAGGTATTGTCGGCTACGTCAATCTTGCCGATAGAACCGTCCTTGAGAATCTCGACGTTGAGCGTCACGATGCCTTGGATGTCGGCTTTTGCGGCTTCTTCAGGGTAGCGGATATTATTTGCGACAAATTGATACATGGCATCATCTCCGCCGTCGAATCGGGCTGCACACCCGTCGTTGGAGTTGGCTGCTTTGTTCTTGGTCTCGACTTTCAACACTCCGTTGGCGCCACGCTCGCCATATTGTTTCAAGGTCCGGCTATCTTTAATGATTTCTATCGAGTGAATATTTTCGGCCGGAACCTGATTCAGCTGCTCTTGCGTGATTTCAACCCCGTCAAGAAAAATCAGTGGGGAGCTGGGAATATTGTATAATGATGCCGGGCCGGATTCGTGTTCAGCGGTCTGAACATCTGATTCTTCGGGCTGTTCGGCAGCCGATTTGTTGAGCTGGAACATTACGGGCAATGCATACCAGCATCTTACGTTCTGACCATTCATCTTGCCGGGGATGAATTTGGGCATCGACTTGACCACACGCATAGCCTCTTTATCGAGGTCGGGATCAACGCTGCGCACTACCTTTACTTCGCCTATAGAGCCGTCTTTCTCAACCACGAACTGAACGACAACGCGGCCTTGAATATTATTTGGGGAGGCTTTGGCAGGATAGCTACAGTTCTTGCTCAGGAATTTGTAAATTTCAGTCTCGCCGCCCGGAAACATGGGCATTACTTCAACTGCGGTGTAAATGGGATCGTCTGTGGCAGTTTTGTCTTCATCGGGCTGCTCGTTGGCGACGGCGATGAGGTTGGCTGCCGGTTTTTCAGGGCGGGCAGAGTTGATAGCCGAAGCAACCTCGGGGGAGCCGACGAGCCAGAGGGCCAGCGCGACTGCAGGAATCATGGCCAGGCCACGCATGCGCGACCGGGCGGGGGAGAGTTTGGTTTGCATCATTGTAATGCGAGTTTTAAGTGAATAATAATTGAATGGATTTACAAGTCTTGACATCATGTCGCCGGAGCCTTTGGCAATGAGCAGCATCTGATATTCGGTTGCGGGTGTGCCGGAGTTCACAACTCGGCGGTCGGCTTCGAATTCGTGAACTTCAGCGAGGTCGCGGGTCAGCAGCCATGCCGTAGGCCAGTACCAGTTAACGCAGGCTGCGATTCGACAGAGCAACAGGTCGGTCCAATGCTTTGCGGCAAGGTGGGCCTGCTCATGGTTGAGCACAATCCGGCTGTTGTCTTTCAGATCGGCTGCGGAAATGACTATCCATCGGCCCCATGTGAACGGAGTTATATCGCGGTTGTGGACCACAATGGTTGTGCGGTCGTCAAGCCGCCTGCGCTGCCCGCCTGCAATCGCAACGGTTACGTTGGCCAGACCGATTAGCAGCCAAATTGCCGTGCCGCACAGGCCGGCGAGGTAAACTTTCGGCAGCACCTTGAGCAGCAGTGCTCCATAGTCGACAGCCGTTGCGGTCGGAGTCGGAGTCGGAGTGGCCGCATCGACTGACTCAATGGCTACGGGCACTATTGCGACTGTTATGGCAGCTCCGGTCGGCGTAGTCGATGCCGGGCGTTCAATGAAGGCCGTGAACGGCAGCAGTAACGAGGCGGCTACTGTGGCTACGAGCAAAGCGCGCGTGAGTCCATGGTGGGTGCGCCGGCGCAGGCCGCTCAGACGGAAGGCTCCCCAGAGTAGGGTCATCGTAACGCCTGAAATGAGTGAATATATGAGTAGAAGCATGGTGTTTATGGAGTTGATGGTGGGGTAGAGTAGTTTTTTAGGTCGGCTTGCCGCGCTCCACCTGGTCAATCAGATCGCGCAGTTCGTCGGGCGTCAGTTTTTGGTCTGCGACCAGAGCGCTGACCACTCCGCGCATCGAATTGTTGAAATATTTGCTGATTACGTTGCGCAGGGCCGAGCGTGAGTATTCATCTTCTTTAATCAGGGCATAGTAGCGGTGTGAGTTGCCGAAGGCTTCATGCCCAACAAATCCTTTCTGCTCCATCAGCCTGACAAAGGTCGATACTGTGTTGAAATGAGGCTTTGGTTCGGGATACTGCTCGAGCATTTCGCGCACAAAGAGCGGTCCGCGTTGCCAGAGCATCTTCATGATTTGTTCTTCTTTTTCAGTAAGTCTGTTCATAACTAAAGTGTTTAGTTTGCCGCAAAGTTAAACTAAAAAAAATTCATATGCAACTAAAATGCTTAGTTTTTTATGATAAAAAATAATTTGGTGTCTTGTGGTTGAGATATTGTGCGGGCTATCAATGTTTTATAAAACATCGAGCCTCATTCCGGTTGTGTGTGCGGAACGAGGCCGTGTGGTTCAGTTGCGCTTGTTTTTAGTTTTTGGGTACGCGTAACTGCCAAAATGCAACGGCGGCCGCCGATGCGACGTTGAGCGAGTCGACGCCGTGGGCCATCGGAATGCGCGCAACGTAGTCGGTAGCGCTGATAACCTCCGGGGCCAGGCCGTCGCCCTCGGTGCCGAGCACTATTGCCAGGCGCGGTTCGCTGCATAGACTGGCGTCGTCGATTGCCACCGAGCGGTCGGTCAGAGCCATCGCCACTGTGCGGAACTCATATTCGCCGAGAGAGCCTATTCCTTTGTCGAGCCAGGTCCATGGCACTAGAAAAACCGAACCCATACTGACCCTGACGGCGCGTCGGTTCAGCGGGTCACACGATGTGGGCGTCAGCAACACGCCGTCGACGCCCAAAGCTGCTGCCGCTCGAAAGATAGCTCCTATATTAGTGGTGTCGACTACCGAGTCGATTACCGCCAGGCGGCGGGCGTTCCGGCAAATATCCGCAACCGTGGGGTGGGGACGTCGCCTCATTGCACACAACACTCCGCGCGTCAGCTTATAGCCTGTGAGTGAACTGAGCAACTCGCGCTCGCCGGTGTAGACGGGCATATCCGCCTTGCAGCGGGCAAGCAGCGGGGCGGCATCGCCCTGAAGGTGGCGCTCCTCGCACAGCATCGAAACGGGCTCATAGCCGGCGCGCATAGCCACGTCGATGACCTTCGGGCTCTCGGCTATGAAGAGTCCGTTTTCGGGATTCAGGCGCGACTTGAGCTGCGCTTCCGTCAGGTGAGCATAGGGCTCAAGGCCCGGATTCTCCAGGCTCGTTATCTTGACTGTCTGAGGCATGGTGCTGATAAAAAAACGACGAGCCGGACGGCCAGACTGGTCTGACTTATCCGACTCGTCTGAGTTCGTTGGCTGTGCGGATTATTCCTTTACGCGTTCAACGTATGAGCCGTCGTGAGTGTTGATGCGCACCTTGTCGCCGGTGTTGCAGAACAGCGGAACGCGCACGGTTGCGCCGGTTTCTACGGTAGCGGGCTTCAGAGTGTTGGTTGCGGTGTCGCCCTTGATGCCGGGTTCGGTGTAGGTGATTTCGAGCACTACGTTCTGAGGCATCTCGCAGGTCAGTACGGTTTCGCTGGCGGCGTGAACCATAGCTTCGCAGATGTCGCCGTCCTTCAGGAATTCAACGCCGTCGATGCTCTCGCCTTCGACGATGATTTCCTCCCATGTTTCGGTGTGAAGGAAGTGATAGCCCATCTCGTCTTTATATGAGAACTGATAGGGGCGACGCTCGATGCGGACTTCCTCAACCTTGACCCCCGAGTTCCAGGTCTTGTCGAGAATACGGCCGGTGCGGACGTTTTTCAGCTTAGTACGTACAAAAGCCGGGCCCTTGCCGGGTTTAACGTGAAGAAATTCTACAATGAAGTAATACTGGCCGTCGATGTCGAGGCACATACCGTTTTTAAAGTCAGCAGTCGTTGCCATAAGTAATTATTCTTTTTGTGATCTGTATTTGGTTTTTTTCGGTCGGCAAAGTTACTAATTTCCCTGCAAAAACGCAAAAACTTGCGAAGAATCAAGAAAATTGGTAACTTTGCACACTCCTATGGGATAAAGCCGAATAGTTTACAATATGATTAAAGAAGTTCTCGAACACGTCATAAGCGAAGATATGGCCGAACTCTGGTCAGTACTCTCCGCCGATGAAAAACGTATGGTTACGGAAAACTTCGTTCTTCACCACTATAAGAAAAACGAAGTAATCTATGCCGAGGGCGACATGCCCGAAAATCTCTGGTGTCTGCTCAAAGGCAAGGTCAAGAAATGGAAGGAAGGCATAGGCGGACGATCGCAGATTATACGTCTGATTCGCCCCGTACAATATTTCGGCTATCGAGCCTACTTTGCCCAGGAGCCATACGTAAGTTCGGCCTCCGCATTCGAGCAGAGCACCGTAGGGACCCTGCCGCTAACCGTTGTGCGCGAACTCATAGAAACCAACAATAAGGTGGCGCTTTTCTTCATTAAAGAACTTGCCCACAACCTCGGCAACTCCGACACCAAAATCGTCAACCTCACTCAAAAACATATTCGAGGCCGTCTGGCCGAGGCGCTGATTGTGCTGATCGAGAACTACGGCTATGAAGACGACGACTCGACCCTTCGCATCTATCTCAGCCGCGAGGACCTTGCCAATCTCTCCAATATGACCACCGCCAACGCCATCCGAACCCTCTCGGCCTTTGCAGCCGAACGGCTCATTACGGTCGACGGCAGACGCATACGAATACTCAACGAATCCCAGCTTCACAAAATCAGTAAATTCGGCTAACTTATGACCTCACTCGGAACCCCCTTCACTCCCTCCGGCAAAAAGGTGTTACTGCTCGGCAGCGGCGAATTAGGCAAAGAAGTCGCCATCGAACTCCAGCGCTACGGCGTCGAAGTGGTGGCTTGCGACAAATATCCCTTCGCTCCGGCCATGCAGGTGGCAAACAAATGTCGTGTTTTCAACATGCTCGATGCCGACGAACTCCGCCGCGTCGTTGAAGAAGAACGCCCCGACCACATCATTCCCGAAGTAGAGGCCATAGCGACCCCGATGCTCGTAGAGCTCGAAAAGCAGGGCTTCAACGTCACCCCTACTGCCAACGCGACTCTGCTGACCATGAACCGCGAGGGAATCAGGCGTCTCGCCGCCGAACAACTAGGAATCACGACCTCGCCCTATCGCTTCGCGTCGACGCGCGAGGAATTCATCCGTGCGGTCAATGAAATCGGCCTCCCGTGTGTGGTCAAGCCCGTAATGAGTTCCAGCGGCCATGGCCAAAGCACTGTAAAGACCCCCGAGCAGATTGAGCAAGCCTGGATTAACGCCCGCGAAGGTGCCCGCGCCGACGCCGGACGTGTAATCGTCGAGGGCTTTGTTGATTTTGACTATGAAATCACGCTCCTGACCGTGCGCTCTGTTTCGGGCACTGAATTCTGCGAACCTGTCGGGCACGTGCAGGTCGACGGCGACTATCGCTTTTCGTGGCAGCCTCAGCCCATGTCTGACGACGCCCTGCGCAGTGCGCGTCAGATTGCCCGGAAAATCACCGATGCTCTCGGCGGCTACGGCATTTTCGGCGTCGAACTGTTCGTCAAGGGCGACAACGTGATTTTCAGTGAGGTTTCGCCCCGCCCCCACGACACCGGCATGGTCACCATGATTTCACAGGACCTCAGCGAATTTGCTCTCCACGCCCGCGCCGTACTCGGCCTTCCTGTGCCCGCAATCCGCTTCTACGGCCCTTCGGCTTCGGCTGCTGTAGTAGTTGAAGGCACAAGCCGCGAAATCGTGCTCGGCAACCTTGACAGTGTTCTCGCTGAGCCCGGCACGCAAATGCGCATTTTTGGCAAACCCGAAGTAGACGGCCATCGCCGCATGGCCGTTATTCTCGCCACTGACTCGAATGTCGAGGCCGCCCGCCAAAAAGCCGCCGATGCTCTCGGCCGCCTCTCTGTAGAGCTCCGCTGAACTCTTCGGCGCGCAATGGCGTTATAGTGTCACTATGAGCTATCGCGCACCATTATCCATCTTTCTGGCGGCCCTCGTCTTGCTGCTCATTTCAAGCCGCGACACCTTTGCCGCCCATCGGCGCAACTATCCCGTCAGGCCCCCTGAGGAGATTCAACACACCCTCGGGGTGCTTAAGTTGCGCGACATCGACGCCGGCCATGTCACGGTGACATTCTGGAGTGCCGATGATGCCGAATCGCGTCTTGAAAACATCAAGGAAGCCGCCCGCGCCCGCGCTGACGACGCCATCACCCATATCGGCGTCAACGTAGGCGACGATCCCGACATCGCTGCTGCATATCTGCGCCGCGATGCCCTCGACGGCGACTCGCTCCAGCTCCTCGCACTTCCCGACGAAGCCCGGGCTCTGACCGACACGTACGGCTACCGCACTTTCTATCGCTGACGTCCCCCTTGCGCATTGCCCGTGCCGCCCGCGTCCGCCCGCTGAAATTACTTTTCCTTTTATGGAAAAAAATTTGTAAATTTGCCGGCGTTTAACATTAATCATTAGGTTTCCACATTGGAACTTAACTTATAGTTATGACTTACGAATATGATTATCTGGTCATCGGTTCGGGTATAGCCGGAATGAGTTTCGCCCTCAAGGTTGCCGACAAAGGCCGCGTGGCCCTGGTGTGCAAAACGACCCTTGACGAGGCCAATACCGCTCTGGCCCAGGGTGGTGTGGCGTCAGTGACAAACCTTGAAGTCGACAATTTCGAAAAGCACATTGAAGACACAATGATTGCCGGCGACTTTCTGAGCGACCCCGAAGCCGTGCGCAAGGTCGTGACCGAAGCTCCGGCCCAGATACGCGAACTTGTGGGCTGGGGAGTCGACTTCGATAAAAAAGAAGACGGCACGTTTGACCTTCACCGCGAAGGCGGCCACAGTGAATTCCGCATTCTGCATCATGCCGACAACACCGGCTATGAAATCCAGCAGCGACTAATCGAGCAAGTGCGCCGTCATCCGGGCATCGATATTTTCGAAAACCACTTTGCCATCGAAATCATAACCCAGCACCACCTCGGTCGCATCGTGACACGCCGCACACCCGACATTACCTGCTATGGTGCATACGTCCTCGATCCCGAAACCGGCAAAGTCGACACCTTCCTCTCCAAAGTAACCCTCATGGCCACGGGTGGCGTAGGCGCGGTTTACCAGAACACCACCAACCCTCTCGTCGCTACCGGCGACGGTATCGCCATGGTCTATCGCGCCAAGGGAACAGTCAAGGATATGGAGTTCATCCAATTCCATCCGACGGCCCTATACCATCCCGGTGACCGGCCCTGCTTCCTCATTACCGAAGCCATGCGTGGCTACGGCGCCGTGCTCCGCAACGGCAACGGCGAGGAATTCATGCACAAGTATGATTCACGTCTCTCGCTCGCTCCACGCGACATCGTGGCCCGCGCCATCGACTCCGAGATGAAACTTCTCGGCCACGACCACGTCTATCTAGACGTTACCCACAAGGATGCTGAGGAAACCAAGCGCCACTTCCCAAACATCTATCGTCACTGCCTCGAAATAGGCATAGATATAACGAAGGACTACATTCCCGTGGCCCCGGCAGCCCACTATCTTTGCGGCGGCATCAAGGTCGACGCTAACGGTGAATCGAGCATCAAGCGCCTCTATGCCGTCGGCGAGTGTAGTTGTACCGGCCTTCACGGCGGCAACCGTCTGGCTTCCAATTCGCTGATTGAAGCGGTGGTCTATGCCGATGCGGCCGCCCGTCATGCCTCCGAATGCGTCGACGGCTACGACTTCAGGCGCGACGTGCCCCAGTGGAACGACGACGACACGCGCCATCCTGAAGAGATGGTTCTTATTACCCAGAGCATCAAGGAAGTGAACCAGATTATGGGTACATACGTTGGCATAGTACGCAGCAATCTGCGTCTTGACCGTGCATGGAACCGACTCGACATCCTTTACGAAGAAACCGAAAAACTCTTCAAAAGCTCTCACGCCTCGCGTGCAATCTGCGAGCTCCGCAACATTATCAATGTGGGCTACCTGATTATGCGCCAGGCCAAGGAACGCAAGGAAAGCCGCGGTCTCCATTACACCATCGACTATCCACCTGTTCCCGACGGCAAATGAACCGTTTCCTCAGGGCGTCGGTTGCCTTTATAGCCTGCCTGTTCGTCTGTTTCGCCGCCGTTGCGCAAGACGGTAATGACGGCGACGACCTCTCTCCGCTGCTGGTTATAAAGCCCAACTACATTCAGGGCACGTATGTCGACCTCGACGAGGCCGGTGACACCGTATACCACATTGTGCTCAAACAGCTGACCGTATTCCCTGAATGGAAATTCAAAAACAAAAAGGAAGAGGAGTTCTACTGGCGCACGGTGCGTGACGTCAAAAAGGCACTCCCTTACGCCAAGGTGATTTGCCGCACCCTGACTGAAACTTATGAATACATCGAAACGCTCCCCGATACCAAGGCTCGCGAAAAGCACCTCAAGGAAATGGAGAGCGCCGTATTCAACCAATATAAACCTGCAATGAAAAAGTTTACACGCTCGCAGGCCAACCTGCTCGTCAAACTTATCATGCGCGAAACCAATCAAACCGGCTACGACATTCTAAAAGCCTTTCTCGGCTCTTTCAGAGCCGCTTTCTGGCAAGGCTTCGGCAAACTCTTCGGAGTGAGCCTCAAGGGCACATACCGACCCGACAAAGACCGTCAGGACGCTATCATTGAGCGAATCTGCATCGGCGTCGAGCAGGGCACACTCTAAATAATGAATTTTAAAAGCTATCTCAACGATTACAAACAGATTGTGCGGCTTGGCCTGCCCATCGTAGTGGGTCAGGCCGGCATGATTGTCGTCGGGTTTGCCGATAATATCATGGTAGGGCGCTACACGACCGAAGCTCTTTCATCCGCATCGTTCGTCAACAACGTGTTTAACATGGCCTCGCTGGCATGTATGGGGTTTTCATATGGCATAACCCCTCTGGTCGGCGCCATGTTCGGCCGAGGCGAAGAGCACCGCATAGGCTCCATTATGCGCAACGCGGTGCTCATCAACGTTATCTACACGCTGCTCGTAACCCTCCTCATGGGCCTGCTCTATCTCAATCTCGACCGTCTCGGCCAGCCCGCCGAACTCATGCCGCTTATACGCCCTTACTATCTGCTCTACCTCTGCGGTCTGCTCCCTATGGCGCTCTATAATGTATGGGCGCAATGCTCCTACGGCATGAAAGGCACCAAGATGCCTATGTGGATTATCCTTGCGGCCAATCTGCTCAACGTGTGTGGCAACTATCTGCTTATTTACGGCAATTACGGCTTTCCCGAACTCGGCCTTTTCGGCGCCGGGCTCGCCACTTTCATTGCCAGGATTACTTCGGCGCTGCTCATTATCTTCATATTCCTGACCCACCGGAAATACGCATTGCTCCGGGAGGGTTTCCGCTACTCACGCCTCAAAGGCTCATCGCTTAGTCTTATAGGACGCACCTCGCTCCCAGTTTCGCTGCAGCTGTTTTTCGAAACCGCGGCATTCTCAGGCGCGGCCGTATTTGTCGGGTGGATTGGAGCCGTCGAGCTCGCAGCCTTTCAGGTAATGGTCATTATAGGCACTCTCGGATTCTGTTTCTATTATAGTCTCGGCGCCGCCACGTCGGTTTTGGTGGCCAACGCCGCCGGCACGAGCAATCGCGCCGCGATGCGGCGCATCGGCTTCGCGGGCTATCATCTGACCCTACTGCTTGCCTTCTGCGCCTCGTTAGCTTTTGTCGTCGCCGGCCGTTATCTGATTGTCCTCTTCACCCGCGACGCGGCTGTGGTCTCTATGTGCATGACACTCATTATGCCGCTTCTCTGCTACCAGCTCGGTGATGCCACTCAGATTAACTTTGCTAACGCGCTGCGCGGCAACTCCAGGGTAATGCCGATGCTTTGGATTGCCTTTGTCAGCTATATGCTCGTCGGCATTCCGTCGAGCTATCTTTTCGGATTCACCCTCGGCGGTGGCATTGTAGGCATTTTTTATAGCTTCTCAGTCAGCCTCTTTCTTGCCGGAACGCTGTTCTTCGTTTATTTCATGAATTATACCCGCAAACGTGAATAATCTCCGATTTCTGCCGCTTGGAGCGCTTGCCGCTCTCACTCTTGCCGCATGTGCCAGCCTCGGCCATCCCGACGGCGGACCGCGCGACGTGACCCCTCCGCGCTATGTTTCGTCAAACCCCGTTCCCGGCAGCCTCAACTTCAGTGGCGACAAAATCTCGATTTTCTTCGACGAAAACGTCGAACTCTCCGATCCTAACTCAAAGGTAGCCATTTCACCGGCACAAAAGGAAATGCCGACGCTCATGGCCAACGGGCGGCGAATTGACATCACTCTCCGTGACTCGCTGATTCCCGACATGACCTATACAATCGACCTCGCCGACGCTGTCAAGGACCTCAACGAGGGCAACGTGCTCGATGGTTTTGCAATCGATTTCTCGACCGGCGATTCCATCGACACACTCTCGATTTCAGGCATGGTGCTTCATGCGCGTGACCTTGAGCCCGCACAGGGTATGCTCGTCGGCGTCTATGCCGGAGCGGCCGACTCATGTATCCACACCCGGCGTTTTGAACGCATTGCACGCACTAACCAGCTCGGCCAGTTCACAATTCGCAACCTTAAGCCTCGCGAATATCAGATTTTTGCACTGACCGACCAGAATCGCGACTTATTCTGGGACCGTACCGAAGACGTAGCATTCTGCTCCACTACCATTACGCCGACTGTTGAGACCGTTGTTGAGACCGACTCAATCTCGCCTGATTCCGTCGTCGTTACCAACCGCACTCGCTTTCTGCCCGACAATTTGCTGCTCACATGGTTTAACGAGGACTATAAGGCGCAGTATCTGAGCGGCTACAAGCGCGACCCCCGCAATGTGCTTCATCTTGAAATGGCTGCGCCGGCCGATTCGTTGCCGTCGCTCACGGTCGTTACGCTCGGAGCCGACACTGCCGTGCGCATTCCGCTTACTCCCGCCAATTCGCTGATGACACATTCGGCCACAAACGACACCATCAATTTCTGGCTTCGCGACACCACTCTTATTCAAGCGGATACAATGCTTGTTGAAACACGCTATCGCCGAGTGGACTCGCTCGATAACGTAGTATGGACGACCGATACCCTCAAATTCAATTTCCGCACGCCGAAAAGCAAAAAAGGTCAGCCTCGGCCGCTCACTCTTCAGGAGAAAATTGACTCTGTTCTCGCTATTTCCGACACCATTGTGGTCGACACTTTCGCCCTTATGCAGCCAAAGGCATTCCTGACGCTCAGCAACGACGGCAGTGTTCAGGAAGTTAATCGCCCTTATATCTTCAAGACGTCGCGCCCCGTCGATAGCATTGCTCCCGGCGCCATACGTCTCGAGTTCAAACCTGACTCCGTGTGGGTACCTGTCGAACCTCAGCCTCAGGTGCTTCCTTACGATACCATCTGGCATGACCGCTTTTTTATCGATGTGGACTGGGTGCCGGGCGGGTCATATCGCATTGTGGCCGATTCGCTCGCTATTTCCGACATCTATGGCCGCTATAACAAACCGCTCGAAACGAAAATCGACGTCCGCAACTCCGCGGAATACTCGTCTATTCTCTTTAATATCGCCGGGTTGCCTGATTCAGTCGCAGCCGTGGTTGAGTTGCTCGACGACCGTGATGAGGTCAAGCGCACTCTGCCCGTAACCGGTGGCCGCGCTAAATTCGAGTATCTCCTTCCGGGCACATTCTACGCCCGTCTGTTTATTGACGCCGACCGCGACGGTCAGTGGACCAACGGCGACCTGCACCTGCGACGTCAGCCCGAAGACGTTTACTATTTCCCCAAAAAGCTCGCTCTGAAGAAAAATTGGGAACGCAGCGAGGCCTGGGATATTAATGCCGTCAGCGTTGAGGAGCAGAAACCGCTTGAAATCAAACAAAATAAGCCCAAACTCAACGCCGGCGAAATTCCGCTGCAAACCGACGAAGACGAAGATGATGTTCCATTCGGCGGTGAGTTCGGCACCGGATTGACCAACTATCGCTAACTGTTTCCTTTCTGATAAAAAACATGGAAAATTTCGATTACTGCACTCCTACTCAATATGTTTTTGGGCGCGGCACTGAGGATCGCGTCGGCGGCCTCTCGGCCAACTGTCTCGGCAATAAGATTCTGCTTTGTTTCGGCGAAGGCTCCGTTGTGCGCTCAGGCCTGCTCGAACGTGTTAAACGCTCGCTTGGCGCAGCGGCTGTTGAATTCATCGAATTCGGCGGCATTCAGCCTAATCCGACCGACGATCGCGTTTATGAGGGTATCGACCTGTGTCGCAGCCATGGCGTCACCGGGTTGCTTGCAGTCGGCGGCGGTTCGGTAATCGACACAGCAAAGGCCATTGCCGGCGGTGTGCCATATAGAGGCGATTTCTGGGACTTCTGGGCCGGAAAAGCGGTCATGGACCGGGCGCTCCCCGTCGGCGTAGTGCTTACAATCGCTGCTGCCGGCAGCGAAGGTTCAGGCAATTCGGTCATCACCAAAATCGACGGCGCCAAAAAAGTGTCGCTGCGCACCAACGTGCTCCGTCCTCGTTTCTCTATTCTCAATCCCGAGCTCACAATGACTCTGCCCGCATATCAGACAGCATGCGGAATCGTTGATATGATGGCCCATATTCTTGAGAGGTATTTTTCGCCGTCGGCCGATTGCGACGTAACCGACCGCATGTGTGAGGGCGCGCTCAAGGCCATTGTAGACATTGCCCCGCGCGTAATCGAAACCCCTGACGATTATCAGGCAAGAGCCAATATCATGTGGTCCGGCACAGTTGCCCATAATGGCATCTGCGGGGTAGGACGCATTGAAGACTGGACCTCGCATGCCATGGAACACGAGCTGTCGGCCATCTACGGAGTGGCTCACGGAGCCGGGCTTTCGGTTGTTTTTCCGGCATGGATAGCCTATGTGGCCCGCATTAAGCCCGACAAGGTTCTGCAGCTTGGCAGTCGCGTGTTCGGAGTCAGCGGAGTCGACGCTACGGTTGGTGCGCTCAAAAACTTCAACCGCTCCATCTCCATGCCTGTCACCCTTGGCGAACTCGGCATTGACAATCCCGACATCGACCTCCTTGTCCGCAAACTCCATGAAACAAAAGGAGCGCTGATCGGCAGCTACTGTCCGACCGACGCTCATGCGTCCGAGGCAATCTATCGCCTCATGCTCTGAAAAACCAGGAGTTACTCTTTCGAGTATTTCGCGAATGCTGCCGCCATGCGCGCGTCGTAGCGCATTTTCTTGTAGCCGGGTCCGTTATACCGCAGGGCAAACTTGGCCCATTGGCGGTCGCGTATGTATCGGTCGAGATTGCGGCTTCGCAGAAAGCGTGCGAACAACTCGAGTTGCTCGCGTTCCGACGTCTGCATGAGGCTCACAAACTCGTTGACGGAATTGCATCCGCATAGCTTCCAGTTGAAGCCTCCTATCTGAAACATTCCCCAGAAAGTGCCCTCGAGCGCCGCAATGGAGTCTATTGCCATCGCAGCGTGCAGGCGCGCGTATTGTGCGGCCTGGACCGACCCGTATTTTCGTCGGTTCAGCGGCTGGAAAACTACAGGGTGCTTGGAGCTGCAATTGCTCAGGTTGATTCCGCGCCGTCGAGCTGCCTGACGAAACATGGTCAGGTCAAAGTTTATAATCGGAGTCCCGTCGGGATTGAAACCATCACCTTTGACGCCCGCCTCGATGTCTACAACGGCGCGTATTGCGGCCACCGGAATATCCAGTTCGGTCGCCACCTCCTCATAGTCGGCATCGGTCAGCGATAGATTGCGCCGAGAAATGGCAGTGGAGTCGGTCGCGGCAGGTTGCCGCGTTGCAGTGTCGGCGGCAACTGTCGGAGTTGTTGACGTAGTCATTGACGCAAACAAAAGCGCCAGTGCGCCCCCTAATGTTGCGGGGGCGCATCGGCGCAGTTGTTTTGCAGTCAGCCTCATCTGTTACTTTTTCAGATCGGCTACTTTCTTCAGAATCAGTTTGAGCTGGTCCCAGAAACGGCCTACAGTCGAAATCTGCATGCGTTCAGAGGGCGAATGTACGCCGCGCAGGGTAGGGCCGAACGACGCCATGTCGAGGTTCGGATATTTTTCGAGCAGAAGGCCGCACTCCAGACCGGCATGAATTGCCGTAATCAGGGGCTTTTCGCCATAAAGTTCGGTGTATGCGTCGCCAATCACGCGCATGATGGTCGAATTCATGTTGGGAGCCCAGCCGGGATAACCCTCGCCATGCTCTACCTTGGCGCCTGCGAGCTGGAAGTGGGCTTCTACCTGATTGGCAATGTCCCACTTGCGCGACTCGACTGACGAGCGCTGCGACGTAGTCACTACAATCTTGTCGTCACCTGCCATCTTGACCGATGCAAGGTTGGTCGAGGTCTCAACCAGCCCCTCGAGCTCGCGGCTCATCGAAACTACGCCGTGAGGTGCGCTGTAAACGCTGCGAACCACGGCCAGAGTAGAATCGGCGTCAATTACATATTCGGGCTTCTCGGCGCTTTCGATTTCAACCTTCAGCGTGGTTTCAAGGCCGGCATATTCATTGGCTACGCGCGCGCAATAGTCATTGAAATCAGCCATGACGGCGTGTTTGGCCGATTCGGGAACGCCGAATACTGCGTGCGCGGCGCGGGGGATGGCATTGCGCAGGTTGCCGCCGTCGATTTCAACCAGGTTCAGGGCGAGTTTCTGGCTCTGTTCCCAAAGGAAGCGGGTCAGAACCTTGTTGGCGTTGGCATGGCCCAGATGGATGTCGCCGCCGCTATGGCCGCCGAGGCCGCCGCTGACGCTCACCTTCAGGTAGCAGAAATCGGCGGGAGCGAGCGAACGCTGATAAGTAAACGTGCACACTGTGTCGACGCCGCCGGCGCAGCCAATGAAAATCTGGCCGTCATCTTCCGAGTCGAGGTTCAGCAGAATGTCGCCGCTGATCATGCCTTCACCGAGGTTATTAGCGCCGGTCATGCCGGTTTCTTCATCCATGGTAAAGAGAGCCTCGATGGGGCCGCAAACGATTTCAGGGTCAATCAGCACAGCCAGAGAAGCTGCCATACCGATGCCGTTGTCTGCACCGAGGGTGGTGCCGTCGGCGTGTACCCAGTCGCCGTCAATTATGGTAGTGATGGGGTTGTTTTCAAAATCAAAAGGCTTGTTGCTCTCGCACACCATATCCATATGGCCCTGCAGAATCAGCACGGGCGCATTTTCGTGGCCTGGAGTTGCTGCGCGGCTCATCACCACATTGCCGATGGCGTCGGTCTTCACCGGCACGTTGTGTTTGGCAGCGAAGTCGAGCAGATACTGGCGGATTTTCTCCTCCTTTTTGGAAGGGCGGGGCACTTTGGTGATTTCATCGAAAATCTCCCAGACGAGTGCCGGTTTAAGGTCGCGGATTGTCATATTCAAAGTAAAAAAATGGTTAGGAGTGTTAAATTTGTTTTAAATACGATGTCTAAGTTACAAATATTTTTTGGATTATGCGAAATATTCAGAGTAAATTCTTACTTTTGCACAAATAATATTACCAAACACTCTCAATACAATCACCAAAAATTCTGAAATGAGAAAAATCGCTTATCTTGCTTCCGTAGCCGCAATGTCAATATTTGTTTTAGCCGGTTGCAACAACAAGTCCGAAAGCGCGAATAACTCCGTAAAGGGCCTCGATTCTGTGAAGACCGACGCTCCTGTCGACTCTACCGGAAAGCACGATACTCCGATGTCGGCATACATCCGCTATGTTGACAGCCAGCAGATTCTTGCTAACTACACCCTTGCAGCCGAAGTTGCAAAAGCCGACTCTGCCGCTCAGATTCAGCTCGCCGCCTACAATAACCAGCTCAGCTCGGGTCTCCAGCGCCGCCAGCAGCAGATACAGGAAAAGCTCCAGCGCAACGGCTACCTGTCTGAGGCAAGCTATAATGCCGACGTCGCAGCTCTTCAGAAAGCTCAGCAGGATGCTGAAAATAAATTCGCTCAGCGCCAGCGCGACTACGCTCAGGACCTCATGCTCAAGCAGCAGGAACTCCATGACTCCGTAAAGTCAGTTGTTGACTTCATTTGCCTGAAATACAATCTCGATGCCGTGCTCGACAAGGCTTCCGGCCTGTATTTCAACCCCGCACTCGACATGACAGCCGAGGTGCTCGACGAGCTTAATCGCCGTTATTCTGCCTCGAAGTGAGCAACAAACTTATAATAATACCGACTTATAACGAAAAGGAGAACATCGCGGCTATGATTGACGCCGTGATGTCTCTCCCTTTTGAGCCCGACCTGCTAATTATCGACGATAACTCGCCCGACGGCACCGCCGGGATTGTCCGCGAAACGATGCCACGCTTCCCGGGCCGCATCCACATAATTTCCCGTCAGGGCAAGCTCGGGCTCGGAACCGCCTATATAACCGGTTTTAAGTGGGCGCTCGACAATAACTATGACTTCATATTCGAAATGGACTGCGACTTCAGCCATAACCCGGCCGACACAGTCCGACTGCTCGAGGAAGTCATCAACAATGGTGCCGATGTCGCCGTCGGATCGCGCTATAAGAGCGGAGTCAACGTTGTCAACTGGCCGATGGGGCGCGTGCTCATGAGCTATTTCGCTTCAAAATATGTCCGTTTCGTCACCGGGCTGCCCGTTTCCGACACAACCGCCGGATTCGTGTGCTACAAAGCCGGTGTTCTCCGTGCAATTGACCTCGACAACATTCGCTTCAAGGGCTACGCTTTCCAGATTGAGATGAAATTCACCGCCCACCAGCTCGGATTCAAGGTCGGCGAAGTTCCGATTGTATTCACTAACCGTGTGCTCGGCGAGTCGAAAATGAACTCCGGAATATTTGGCGAAGCATTCTTCGGCGTGTTGAGCATGAAATTACGTTCGCTTTTCAACAAACCCGCGCAACGTGTCAACTCTTCTGATTCATAACGCCGAGATCATTACCGGCGATGCCCGCCCCATAAAAGGCGGATGGATTCTCGTCGACGGCGAATTCATAACCGCCATCGGCAAGAAAGAACCGCTCCCCGCGGCCGACATTGTTGTCGACGCCGGGGGCGACCTCATTATGCCCGGCATGATTGACACTCACGTCCACTTTCGTGATCCGGGGCTTACCCACAAGGCCGACATCGAGTCCGAAAGCGCCGCGGCAGTCGCCGGAGGTGTCACCTCGTTCATCGACATGCCCAATACCCAGCCGCCTACGACCACACTCAGCGCCTGGGAAGATAAAATGTCGAGGGCCGCACAGGTCAGCCGCGCGAACTATGCTTTCTATATCGGCGCCACCAACACCAACATTGACTCCGACCTTCTCCGGGCCGACTACACCCGTGTGCCCGGCGTAAAGCTCTTTCTCGGCTCGTCTACCGGTAACCTCCTTGTCGACAGCAGCAGTGCGCTTGCCCGACTTTTTGCCGAAGTCAAGGCCCTGATAGCCGTCCATGCTGAAGATAATGCCCGCATAGCGCTCAACGCCGCCATTGCCCGCGAAGTGTTTGCCGGCCAACCCGTTCCCGTTGAACTCCACCCGCTTATCCGCGACTCGAAAGCCTGCCTCGACTCCTCAATAGCCGCAATCCGCATGGCCCGGCAGGGTGGGGCCCGCCTGCATCTGCTCCATCTTTCCACCGCAGCCGAGGTGAGGCTGTTGCGCGAATGCAAACCCTCGTGGCTGACCGCCGAAACCTGCATCCAATACCTGACATTCTCCGATGCCGATTATGAAACTCTCGGCGCGCGTGTCAAGTGTAACCCCGCTGTCAAATCATCGTCTGACCGCACTGCCTTGCGCAAGGCACTTAAAGACGGTGTTATCGACATTGTAGCATCTGACCATGCGCCTCATCTTCTCTCCGAAAAAAACGGCGACGCGCTCACTGCCCCGAGCGGCATGCCCGGAATGCAGTTCCAGCTCCCGCTGCTGCTCGACATCTACAAGCCTGCCGAGGTTGCAGCATTTACCGCCGCCCGTCCCGCCGCTATTTTCGGCATTCAGAACCGCGGCGTGCTTCGTCCGGGCGCTTATGCCGACATGGTGCGCATTGTCCGTCGTCAGCATGTGATTGCCGACGTCGACTCGCTCAGCCGCTGTAAATGGACTCCCGCAGCCGGAATCACATCCGGCCACGCAGTCGTTACCACATGGGTTAACGGCTGTGCCGCATTCAACAACGGCACGCTCTCCGATAACCTCTCTGCCCGTCCTCTTCAATTCAACCAAACCAGCAAACTTCCGGAATGAAAACAAACATAGGCGTATTCTTCGGCGGACGCTCTACCGAACACGAAATCTCCGTCATTTCCGCCTCTCAGGCAATGGCCGCTATTGACCGCGAAAAATATGACGTAACCCCGATATATATCACCAAGCAGGGCCGATGGTTCACCGGCCCCGAGCTCTTTGAAATCGCGAACTACCGCGACCCGAAAGCTCTCGTGGCAAAATGCACCGAGGTTTACATGCAGCCTACCTACGGCGACTACAATCTCTACAAGGCCAAGCGCTCGCTCTTTGGTGGTAATGGCGTTCTGACGCGACTCGACGTCGTCATTCCCGTGCTTCACGGCTCCAACGGCGAAGACGGCACATTCGAAGGCATTCTCGAAAGCATCGGCATCCCTTTTGCCGGATGCAACGTTCTCGCTTCGGCCAACGGCATGGATAAAATAACAATGAAAATGATTCTCGCTGCAGGAGGAGTGCCCGTTGTCGATTACGTATGGTTTACCGACAAGCAGTGGTTCTCTCAGCGCGACAGCCTCATTGACTCTATCGAAACCAAGCTCGGCTATCCCGTCATTATCAAACCCGCCAATCTCGGCAGCTCGGTCGGCATCGGTTCGGCCCACAATCGCGCCGAACTTCTCGACAGGGTGGCCGACGCCGAACGCTACTCAACCCGCATCATCGTCGAACACATGCTGGCCGACATGCAGGAAATCAACTGCTCCGTGCTCGGCGACTGCAACGACTACAGCATGTCGGTACTCGAAGAGCCCATCAAGAGCGCTGACTTCCTGACCTACGAGGAAAAATATTGCGGAGGCGGTAAGGGCTCCAAAGGCATGCAGCGCTCGCTCAAGCGTATTCCCGCCGATCTTCCCGAGCAAACGACCGAGCGCATCCGCTTCCTCGCAGGCGAAACGTTCCGTATTCTCAGTTGCCACGGTGTAAGCCGCGTAGATGTTATGATCGACAAGTCTGACGGCAACATCTACGTCAACGAAATCAACACCATTCCCGGCTCGCTCAGTTTCTACCTCTGGGAGGCATCGGGAATCTCTTTCCCCAAGCTCATGGACCGTCTTGTAGAGCTGGCTGTCAAGCGCAAACGCGAACTCGAGCTTAAAACCGTGAGCTACGACCAGAACATCTTCGCGATGGGCGGAGGAGTCAAGGGCGGAATCAAAAAATGACTTTTACAGAGCGCATCGCCCGCTTCATAGCCGACGAGCGCCTGCTGACGCCCGCTGCTCCCGTGGCTGTCGCCCTTAGCGGCGGAGCCGACTCTTCGGCGCTGCTCGCTGTGTTGCGCGCTTTGGGTTACCCTTGCATCGCGCTTCACTGTCATTTCGGCCTTCGCGGTTCCGAAGCCGATCGCGACCTCCGGTTTTCACGCCGGCTGGCCGAGCGCCTCGGTGCGGAATTCCGATTCATTCGCTTTGACACGCGCAGCCACATGCGCCAACGACGCATCTCGGTCGAAATGGCCTGCCGCGAGCTACGCTATCAGTGGTTCGAGCGCGTGCGCCTCGAAACGGGCGTTCAGGCCATTGCCGTCGGTCACCACCGCGAGGATAATATCGAGACCTTTTTTCTCAACCTCCTCCGAGGCTCGGGACTACACGGACTGCGCGCCATGCTTCCTCGCAGAGGCCAGATTGTCAGGCCTCTGCTCAACGTTACCCGCGACGACATCCTCGACTATCTCCGCGCTGAGCAGATTGATTATATAATAGACTCAACCAACGCCGACAACGATTTCAGGCGCAACCGTCTGCGCAACGTCGTCCTGCCGCTGCTGGAGCGCGAGTTTCCCGGGGCTTCCGATGCCATCAGCCGCTCGCTTGCCTGCCTTCGCGGCAACGAGGAATTATATAACTCACTGCTGCCGCAGCGGTCCGACAGCCTGCAGGGCGTTTCCCCGACGCTGCTCCATGAGTGGCTTTCGCCATTCGGCTTCAATCCCACCAACTGTCGCGATATTCTCGCGTCAGCGCCAGGCGCCACTTTCGTATCGCCGTCTCACCGCCTCACTCTCTGCAGCGGCAGCCGCTATGTTCTGACCTCTCTTGACTCTGACGCCCCTGCGCCTCCGCGTCTTGCGGGCCGCATTATTGAGCGGCCCTTAAACTTCACCCCTGTTCCGGGCGTTCTATATCTTGACGCCGACGCCATTCCGGACTCGCCGTGCTGGAATCTCCGCCCCTGGCGGCAAGGTGACCGTATCCGCCCCTTCGGCATGCGCGGCTCGCGCCCGGTCAGCGACATCCTTGCCGATGCCAGAGTGCCTGCTTCCGAGCGCCGGAATTCCTATGTGCTGACCCTCGGCGACGACATCATTTGGGTTGTCGGGGTCAGGGCCTCCGCGCTATATCCTGTTACTGCAACCACACGTAAAATCATCCAGATATACCATGAAGAAACTGACTCTGACAACTGATTGCGAACTTCTTGACTATGACGAACTCTCCGCTCCCGAGCGTGAGCTTGTTGACCGTGCTTCCGAAGCTACATTCCGCAGCTACGCACCCTATAGCCATTTCAGCGTCGGAGCCGCAATCAGGCTCAGCAACGGCTCTATTGTGTGCGGCGCAAATCAGGAAAACGTTGCCTTCCCGTCAGGCACCTGCGCCGAACGCTCCGCGGCTTTCTATGCCCATGCCGAGCACCCCGATGCCGATTTTGTCGCCATAGCCATTGCCGCACGCGGCACTGACGGAAAGCCGCTTGCCGAGCCGATTTCGCCCTGTGGCGCATGCCGCCAGTCGTTGCTGCAATATGAACTGCTGGCCGGGCGTGAAGTTCCGGTTCTGCTTGTGGGGCGCGACCATATCTGTCGCCTCCCGTCAGTGCGCTCGCTGCTTCCCCTGGCGTTCACCTCTCTTTAAGGTTTTCCCTCCCCACCTGCCAGCCTGTAAAGAACGGCTATCTCCTCGGCCCATAGGCTCGGGTCGGGCGTCTCCAGAATCAGCGGAATTCCGTTCATGCGCTTATCGGCCATCAGCAGTTCGAAAAAGCGCATGCCGATGGCCCCTTTGCCCATCGACTCATGGCGGTCAACATGGCTGCCAAGGCCTTTCTTGCTGTCGTTCAGGTGCATGCCGCTCAGATACTTCAGTCCGATGACTCGGTCGAACTCATTCCACATTGCCGCATAACCTTCGTCGGTAGCCAGGTCATAGCCGGCTGCATAAGCGTGGCATGAGTCTATGCACACCCCTACGCGGCTCTTATCCTCGATTCTATCGATTATGTGTGCAATCTGCTCAAACGAGTATCCCAGGTTTGAGCCCTGGCCTGCCGTATTCTCTATAACGGCCTTCACTCCTGTCGTTGCGTCAAGGGTTTTGTTGATTGAGTCGGCAATGCGGTCAAGGCACTCCTCCGGGCTCATTTCGTTCAGGTGGCTGCCGGGGTGGAAATTCAGCATGGTGAGGCCCAGTTGCTCGCATCGCTCCATTTCGTCTAAAAATGCCGTCCGGCTCAAGAACAGCTTCTTCGGGTCTTTTGCTCCCAGATTTATCAGGTAGCTGTCGTGGGCCAGAATCTGCGCCGCACTGTAGCCGCACTCCTCACAGTTGCGCTTGAATGCGTCAATCTCCGATGGCAGCAGCGGCTCCGATCTCCATCTCGACGGATTGCGTGTAAACAATGCGAATGCCCCTGCTCCTATGGCGCGGGCATTTAGCGGCGCCGAGGCTACGCCTCCCTCAACCGCAACATGGGCTCCTATGTATTTTTCCATTTTCGGGTCAGTATCTTTTTGTGCAAAGATACATAAAAAATCAATTACTCGCAATCTCTGACGCAGCGCAGTCCCCACGTGTTGCCCGATATCTTCACCTGGTTCAGGCGCTCAAGCCACGGTTGGGTTCCGGCGCCTGTATCCGTCACTATCATCATCGGAATGCGTGTTTCCGAGCTCAGCGTTTCCGTTTCGTCGCTGACACGGAAACCATAGCCGTCCTTGCGGTAATAGGAGTATGTGCAGCTCAGCTGATACGTGACCCCGCTGCCTGTTATACCGAGCAGGCCCAGAATAGACAGCTCCTTCTGATTCGGCACTCTCCAGCCGCTTTGACCGTCCTTGTTCAGGTAGTCGCACGGGTTATGCTCCGCCAGATATGATGACCATTCTATCGTCTTTCCGTTCAGGCCTATGTTGGCGTGAGTGAGCGAATACATTTCAGGCGAGAATTCAAACGCCCGGTAGCAGCGGTTGTTGTTCTGGTCATTGATGTGGTGCACGGGCAGAGGGCCGTCGACCTTTTCGCGCAACGAACGCGGATTATAGGCCGAAAGGTCAATGATGTTAGTGCCTTCGCGGCGATAAAACGCACGGCTCGCACTCTGATTGGCCGATAGCGTTTTCAGATCCTGACCCAGTGAACGCACGCAGCGTATCTGCCAAGGCGCGGCACAACTCGAAGGCCATTCGCGCCATTTCGACGTCGAGGTTCCCTCCATCAGCCATATCATTTTGCCGTCAGAGGCATACATCAGCAGGCTCGAACTCAATCCGTTGTTTGCCAGGTCGGGGGTGGGAAGACGGTCAACATCTGTCGGGTCGAACAGCGGTGTGGGCAGCGAGTTGCGCCCCAGAATCATGCGGATGCACTGGCGCGACGACGGCACTACCCATCGCAGTTCGGTGGCGTCAATCTTGCCGTCGCCGTCAAGGTCGCGGTTGCGGTTCAGGCAGGCCGTTATCGCCTGTATGTACTGGGCCGACGCCGTCTGATCCGGATCATACCTTCCCAGGCTGTTCGACTCAATCGATGCGGCGACCGTGCGTATTTTTTGCAGCGGTTCGTAGTGTGCGGCCTCAATGATGTTCTGATTGTTGACTGCATTGATGTGCTGAAACGCATCCGTCTCCAAGAATTTACTCCAGCTGATGCTGTTATCCTTCCAGTTCAGTGAGTTGCTTGTTTCTCCGTTTAGAAATTGAGCCGTGTTGTAGCGTCCCGACAAGTCGCTGATTCCGACTGTTTTGCCGGGGTTGTTGAAATTGTTTCTCAGATTCAGGCCAAATGATTCGTTAACATGCTCTACGCCGATAGCCGAGGTCGAGGCCGACGTCGTTGTGTAGTAAGTCTGTATCGATGACTGTGAGATTGCATATTTCGATGTGTTGTGGCTCGACATCTTGTCGTCCGAGATGTCGCCCACGACGTTGAGCCACGCCCTGCGGTCAGGCATGTTCACATAGCCGTGCCAGTTTGTGGAGCCGGCCTCGTCCTCGCTGTCTTCATAAACATATTCGTTAATGAACATAGTGTACCATCCCGGCTCGCAGTGCGCTCCCATGTCGGTCAGCAGCAGTGTCTTTTCCGTGTTTGTGGCGTTTTTACTACGCGGCTGGTAGTCGGCAATGACGTTCTCGCCTTTGGTCTTGCGCAGTTCTATCCAGTTCAGGTATTTGAATCGCTCAGAGCCCTCGGCCGGAATGGATGAGGCGTCGTCTGACACAATGCGCACCTCTCGTCCATTCTCGTCATAGCATAGAATCGTGAACCTGAACCCGTTCAGATTGCTCTCTGTCAGCTCGATGTTCATTACCGAATAGTGGGCGTCGAGTTGCTTGAACGTGTGGCTGACGTCGGAGACCGAGCCTTCGACGCCCGGATTTACCTCCTGGCCGGTAGCCTCGACTATTATGTCGTTTACGTTGTTGATGCGCACGTTGTAGGTATAGTGGGTGTTGCGCCTCACCATGAAGTCGCGCGCACGCTCGGCGGTGCTGCTCCCCTCGCAGTAGCCCAGGTGCACCCTGTATGTCGCCTCGGCCTTGCGGGTCATGTTCAGCGGCTTGCCGGTCTCATCGCGGAGCAGGTCGAGGCTGACGGTAAATTCAACATACGTGGCATAGTTGTTCATGCCCGGATTCTCGGCCGACTCGGTCAGCGAGCGGAATACACGTGTGTTCAGGCCGTCGGCGCTCTTGAACTCGCGCTCGCGGTAAAGATATGGATTTGCGGCGAATTCCGCAGGCACGGGCAGGCCCCGACGTCGGTTTTCGAGCTGCCAGAAGTCGAAACTGAAGCCGTCGTCGTGGGAGGTGACGTTGTTAGAACTGTTAGATGTGTGAAATCTGTTCCCGGCAGTAGCACGTACGTCCGGACAGTTTATATCCGCCTCATTATCCGCACGTTCGAATAGCCATGCAGCGGCGGGGAGGTTTACCACTCTCCACGAAACTATCTCGGCCCTGCCTATGTTGGTCGTGTTATGGCTCACGTTGAAAACCACCTGAGAGACCGTGCGCCGCAGGTGTATTGAGCCTTTCAGCGTGTTGGTGCCGGCTGTTATGTTGACCGTTTCGGGCGAGGTTCGCGAGCCGTCGACATGCGCGCCGCTGACATATGAGCCCGACATCACCAGGGCGTTGAGCGGAGCCTCGGCCGACGCTCCGCCTTCACGGTCAAACGCACATGAAAGATTCAGAAATTCATCCCATGTCGTCGCGGCGTCGAGAGCTTCCGCCAGGCTGACAGTCTCGCCGTCATTGTCGTTTGCGCCGAAGCGGTGCTCGAAATTGGCCACGGCTACTATGTAGCTTTGCCCCGAACGCGTTTTCAGCGAAATGGTTCGGGCGGTGGAGTGGGGTGTCATAGTCTCGTTGAGCCCCGTGGCTTTATATACGCCGGTGCGTGTGCCGTCGATGCTGTAGGTCGCAACCCATATCGACGTGATTTTGCGGTCAAGTCCTTCCGAAATGTCGCTGCGTGAAACTGTGCTGACGTCGCCCTGCTCGAGCCTGACGCTTATTTCCGCGGGTTGACCCGCGACGCCCGTAACAAAATCCGGCTCGAGGCGGTCCGTGCAGGCCGTCACCGCCACGAGCAGAATCGACATCATTTTTGATATATAGCGTTTCATAAATATCAGTTAAAGTCAGGAATATCGGTTGTGCGTTCCTCCCACGGACAAACAACGTAGCTTATAGTCGGGCGTGAGTCATGGTTTAGCCCGATGTTGATAACCACGTGTGTGTTGCGGGGCAGGTCGCGCATGTTGAGCGCCGCCTTCTGAATTGCAGATGTTCGCGTCAGTCTCAGCGTGGCCTGATAGCCGCTGTAGGTCGGGCCTTCGGCAATGTAATAGGGGCCTGCCTCGACGGTTTCCATTGCGCCGACGCTCATGGCGGTCACAAATGTTTTCGACGTGAGTTCGTCTGTCGAGGCGAGCACCTTGCCGCCAAACAGATACTGGCGTCCGGCCGCACGGTCAAATCCAACGCTGTAAATGCTCTGCGCCATCGTTGAGGAATGGTTTGTTATGCGGTAGGTCAGCTTCACGGCCGCGCGCGTAATCGGCAGCGTGTGGCTGTAGGATGGCGCATTGCCGATTGCTACCGTGTGGATGTCGCTCATCACCAGCGGGCCGCTACTGGTTGAAGCCAGGCCGGTCATGGTCAGTGAGCGCACCTTTGCTATGTCGACATACTCGCCTGCCGAGGCGTTGATTCCTTCAAAAAACTCGCGGTTTTCGGTTTGGAGCGACATCTCGTTGGCAAGCAATATGATTGTTTTCGTGTCGTTTGATTTTATCGGAAAGTCAACGCTGCGGCTAACCACTCCGTTTTCGGGTGTGGTCGACCAATATGAGTTGTGTTCAGCAAACCCGTTGCCGTCCAGTATGATGATGCGCAGCGACTGCATCAGTTCATTGACGTTTGACGGCAGTTCGTCGGGAGTGTAGCGGCCTGCAGGCTCGTCATAGTCAATCTGTCCGAGTTCCACACGCATTGACAGCACCGACACTTCGCCGTTGCCGCCCGACGGCTCGTCGGCAATAAACGCGCCGGCGGCCTGCTCGCCGCACGATGTAGCGGCGAGCGCAGTCAGCGAGGCTGCAATCAGGTTCCGTATGTAGTCAGTGTGTTTCAATTGCTAAGGTCAGAATTCTGTAGAGTTGAGTTTGACAATCCAGCCGTTAACCACAATTCGGGTCTGAGACCAGCTCAGGTCCGATTTCAGGAAAAATGTCAGAGTCCAGCGGCTGCAGCGGTCAAGATACTCCTGGTCTGACCATCCTGCCTCGCGACCGCTCTTTCCCATCAGCAGATAGGTGTTGAGCGGAATATCCATTACCGTCCGGCCGCTTTCGCGGTGGGTGATTATCAGGTGTGCGTCGGTTGTTGTAAGCAGACGCGAGGTCGACAGGTCGGCAAATCCGACCGTTGCCATGTTGCCGCCGCTTGCCCTGTTGTTGCCGTCAGGTGTGTCGCTGACCGTTATCCGGCCGCGTGAATATGCAGTGTAATCTGTGCGCCCGGCGGCAGAGCTGCTATTGCTGTGATCGAGCGGATCGTTGCGGTCGGTAATGACCACGTCGAAGTCGCGCCCGTCGACAGGCGCGTTGCCGGTTTCCTGTAATAATATTCTGAAATGGTTGACCGTCTTGCTCATGTCGAGCGTCACGGCCGTCAGGTCGGTCGAATTCGGTGCGATGCTGAAATCCGCGCTCCCGTGAAAATGGTCGTGAAGCTGCTTGCCGGCCTGCCCGTCGAGCAGCCTCATGGTAATGTCTTTATAGTTAAAGCCTGCGGTCGGTTCAACCGCATGGCCGAACGATGCGGCCTCACACGCTATTCCGCCATATGCAATGGCATGGTAGCGGCCCGGGGCCAGCGCTATGTTCATTCGCCAGTTCTCGTCGCCGAGCTTTTCGCGTGAGCGCTCGGTAATCGTCTGCACGAAATTCCCGTCGGCTGTGAATATATGCAGAGTCAGGCAGTCAACCTGCGCAGGGAAGGCATTGGCCGATTCGAGGTTGCGCGTATAGGTGAAGCGCATTTCCACGCCCTGCGGGCACGGTTCGAGTTCCTCGAACACGACTCCGCAGCTTGTCAGCCCTGTTGCGGCTGCCGTTGCTGTAATGAAGTGTTTGATGAATAAACGCATTTATGACCGTGGTAGGGAAGGAGAGAAAGAGCTCCGCGCGAGCAAAAATGCGCGGAGCTCGTTCAGGGTTAGTGTGTGTTTCAGAATTCGATGTTGTTTACGCGTACAACCCACGGTTTCACGGCTACGTTAAGGCTGAAATAAGCATCCCAGTCTTCAACTTTCTCATCAGGCTTGAAGCCGCCGAGTTTCTTAACGCCGGTTACGCTGAGTTTATAAACGTTGTTGCGCACTGTGGCGAACTCCATGACGCCGGTGGTTGTCGGGTTCTCGTCGTCGTTGTGGCGGTTGAAGTAGAAGTAGTAGCAGTAATACTTTCCGTCGGTTGACGGCTTGTAGGCGGTGAAACCTGCCGCTTCAACGGCTTCGTCTGAAATCGGAACGACGCTGTTGTCTGACTCGTTGATTGTGAATGCCTTGCTGTAGGCGGTGGCGAGGTTTGAAATGGGAGCTTTCTTGATGTCTTCCTGAATGGCGGCGATGCCGGTGTAGATGGTGTTGCCGAACAGATAAACCGTTGCCCCGTTCTCGGGGGTGTTGGCGCCGTCGAAAATAATCTCGGCTTCGAATATGGCGCCGGTGGTCGAGTTGATTGAGAGCTCGGTCGAGCCGTTCGTACTGTTTTCGGTAGCATAGCGCCATATATAGTAGCCCTCCTTGTCGGCAATGTTCTCGCCCCAGCCTTCGTCTATGTCGGCGGTGCCGGAAACTATGGCGTCAAGGCTTGTCCAGTCGAGGCTTTTGTAGGCTTCGTCGCCGTGATAGATGGCTGCGGGCAGTCCGTAGGCATAAGTGGCGTCGGCGGGGGTCACTACATAGCTGTCGATTGCAGTGGTTTCCATGCCGGTCAGGCCGGGGCAGAGGCCTTTGTCGCTGGTGCGGGGCAGGTAGTAGAACTCGTTGCGCATGTTCACCAAGGCCACGTTGGTCATGTGTACCTTGGCCACTACGTCATCGTCAGTCGGGTTGATTACCTGAGCATCGTAGATGGCATAGGTGTTGATGCCGAATTTCGGGGTCTTGTCGGCCTGTTTGGGCGAGCCGTCTTTGTAGTCAAAGCGCACCGCCGAGCGGATAACGTCGACCGTGCCGAGGTCAAGAGCGTTAGACGCTGAGTTGTAGGTCTTGATTTCTTCTTCGCCGGGAAGTGTCTTTTCAAGTACCTGTACGTTGGTCATCAGGAAGCCGTTGGCGCTCCATGTGCTTTCGTAATCGCCGTTGCAGATAGCGTCGAAAAATGTGTTTTTGTCGTTGCCCGGGGTGGTGATGACGCTGCGGATTGCCTCGGTCGGGTTGCAATAGGCGAACACATATACGCTCTTGCCTGCCTGGCTGATCAGATTCTCTTTTTCCTGGAACACGACTGTGTGTCGGGTGGCGTCATTGCCTGGAGCGCTTACAGATGCGTCGCTCAGGGCATAGGTCAGATATGAATAGTTGTCGCCCTCTTTGGTTGCGAGCACAACCAGAATCGAGCCGACCTTGTTTTCATAGTCCTGTCCTACTTCTTCGCCCTCCTTCACTATTGAGCGACTTGCCGGCAGGTGAAAGCGGATCGATGAATAAATAGCGTCGTTACTACCTTCGTTGGTGCCTGAATCCATTACGGTGGCCATTTCGGGGTTTTCCGATGTGCAAGCGGCTAATCCCAGCGACAGTGCTGCCATGCCGGCCATCAGGCTTTTCAGATGTTTCATGTTGTTTTTTTTGATTAGTATGTGATTGGTAATGTTGCCTATTGTTTCTTGTCGGGATAAGTGACGGTCAGTTGAGGCTTGCCGGTGCGTTCGAGGCGGGCTCTCATCAGCGCTGTGCGTCCGTTGTCGGCACATCTGCTCAGAAAGTAGCGTGCCGAGGCGTGGTCGCCGTTGTTCAGAGCATATGCCGCCGCGTTCATGTTGAGCGTTTCGTTGTCGGGGTGCATCCTTACGGCTGTCATGATCACGTTGCCATATGCTTCCGAGCCCAGCTCATACATTCCCGCAAGTACCATTAGCTCATGCAGGCTCAGATTTGCAGGGGTTGTGGCAAATACGCGCTTTATTTCTTCCGGGTCGGAATATTGTCTGATTTTATATCTCACCGTGTAGTCTGAATGGCGGAGCGACGGATAGATACTGTCGAGCATTATCGCATAGGAGCGCGGAAAACTACGGCGCAGATTCTGTTCTTTCCGGTCAAGGTCGGCCGACGGAGTGTCTATCGCCGCGAGTATATCATCTTTGTCGGGCAGATCTGATGCTTCGACAGCAAGCCGCAGGCCCTCCCAGTCTTCAGGCTCATAGGCCGTGTGGAAGCGGGTGCCTTCACTGCCGTGACGCGCGCGAACATATTCTGTCAGGGCTTTGGTACGCCCTATGGCGAGCCGCTCGTTGTTGGCATACGAACCTTCAGGCGACGCATATCCCTTGATGGTGATGTCGGTTATCGATGCGTCGGGATTGCTCTTTACTGTGTCGATGGTCGCTATGATGCGCGCAAGTTCAATGCTGTTGCGCCGATAATCATCATGTATTTCCGTGCGGTTGACAGGAAAGTCTATGAACGCCGAGCCGCAAATCTCGTTGTATTTCTCGTCGGCGGCAACCTCGGGCAGCACGTAGAAATCGTCGCCTATTACTATTTCAGGTTCCGTAGATATTATGGCGATAGCCTCTTCAGTGGTGCCTTCGCTGCGGTCGCAGCATCCTTTTTCAGTGGCTGTGATGCTGATGGTCGAGTTGCCGAACCAGGGGCGGAGGGGCGTGCTTGCACTGTAGTGTTCTTCGCTGTGTGACGTTGCGCTCACAGCCATTGCGTCGGAGTCGGCCACGCGCATGCCACGCTCATGCATTATCCGGCGGTTGCGGCCGCAAATGACTATCGGGGCGAACGTAAACGTCGAGTCGCCGCCGACTATTAGCGGGGTCAGCTTCAGTTCGTTGTTGCTCTTCAGCTTATAGGCGTCGGGGTGAAAGCTGAAATGCAGGGTCAGAATGTTCCGTTCAGGGTCTATGTCGACTCTGACGCCATCGGCCTGCGGTTTTGCCGCTCCCGCCAACGCCGACACGGCTGTCGCCGCTAAGATTGCTAAAGTTGCTGCTTTCATCTCAGAACACGTAAATCAGGTTGATTGCCGCTTTTGTCGGGCCGACATAGTTATAGACTCGGTCGTGCTCGAGTTTCGTGCCGCACGTGGCGCATGGAAACGCGTCATAGCGCGTGTAGATCCATCCTGCGCCGATTTCGGCCTCGAGGCTCCAGCGGCGGTTCAGCATCCACGTGTAACCGTAGGCTATGCCCGCACCCGCCCCGCGGCCCTGATAGCGCTTGTCGTTTATGGGCGCGAAATTAAACTCTCCGCCAATTAAGTGCACGCCCGCAAAGTGGCCTGTAAACCGCTCGCAGAACCAGTAGCGAGCCTCGGGTTGAACAAGCCAGTGTCGCCACTGTCTGTCGCCGATGCGCCAGTTGTTGAAATTGCCGCTGACATCTATCGACCAGCGCTGCGCCACTCCGGCCTCAACCCCGAGATTCACGCTCAGGCCCGCGTCATACAGCAGATTGCTTTTGACCGCAAATCCGCCCGGTCGCGCTGTCGGCGCGATGTAGACCAGAATTATGCTTGCAAGGGCCGGAATCAGTAGCTTTGACATACCTTAAGTAAGCGATTGGTTTTGATTAAACTTGGCTGCAAAGGTCTGCATATTGTTCATAGATATGCAATAGACACAATAGACAAGCGATAGATTTCGGCGATGTTGCTGCCGGAATCATTAGATTTGCTTTGTTTCGATTGAGGTTTTTTCTTAAATTTGCACAACAAAGATTTGTAATCATATATAATAATAGTAAGACACACTCACGTTTTCTCTTACCTTACGTCATAAATGAAACCGATATTAAGGATTGCTTTACTCTTGATATTGTTAGGTGCGTGCACTACACACGTCACACACAACGGCGCGGATTCAACCGGCTCTGATAGGGGCGACACTCTATCGCTCACGGCCCGAGCCTGGATTATGCGCGACTCCGGGGCTTGCGCCTCAGAGTTTCTTGCCGTTCAGCAAATGGCCGTCGACCAGCTCCGCCGTGGAGAGTCGCCCGACCCGGCTGTGGCCGTTCTTGACCAGATGGGGCTATTCTCCTATGTCGTCGGCGACTTCGTTTCCGCCGCCGACTATTATCGCGAAGCCATCGACTCTCTCAGCGTCATTCCTTTCAATGAGCGCCCTGAGGAGGCCATACAGCTTTTCGGCGACATCAGCCTCCTTTATTCAGAAATCGGAATGACCGACGAGGCCGTCGCCTATAGCGACAGCGCCATAGCCCAGAGCATATGCCTCAACGGACGCCTTCTTCCCGACGTCTACCGTTTCCGCAGCGATGTCCTTCTCCAGGCCGGTGACACTGCCGGAGCTCTGCAATGTTTCTCCCTCGCTCTCGACGCCATCGACAAATATCCGACAATGATCGACAAAGACACTTTGCGTCGCCTTGTAGAATGCGGCAAGGCGTCCATGATGCTCTGTGATGACAACATCAATCCGGCCGATCTGCAGTGGGCCGTTTCCACTCTGGAGCGGTCGCGCGACTTTGACTGGAACGACGCCTCTCCGCAGCTCTACCACCTCGGCCTCGGCTATGTTCGCCAAGGTCACGTTGCCCGCGGCATATCGCTCATGGAGCAGTCGGTTCGCGAACTCGCCGCCCGCGATGACCTCGACGCGCTCCACAGCGCCATGACGGGCCTCATGGATGTTTATGCGTGCAATGGCATGGGCGACAAGATTGCCGGTCTCTATCCGCGCTATATGGCCTTGAACGACTCACTGCTCAGCATTAAGAAGGCTCACTTCATTATCGGAGCCAGAATTCGCCACAATGCCGAAATTCACGCCAACAACAACCGCCTGCTCGGCCGCCAGCTCATGTTCGAGCGCCGCGCGCGCACGCGCACTCTGGCAATGGTCATGCTCCTGGTTCTGACTTTTGTCATGGGCTCGCTTCTTTTCTCTCGCCAGTATCGCGAGGTGCGCAAGGTTTCGCGTAAAAAAGACTCGCGCATAACCAAGCTGACCCATGCTCATAACGAGCTTTCCAATCAGGTCAAAACTCTTCGCTCAAACATTAACGGCAACATGTATGGCAACAGCCGTGTTCTCGCAGAGCCTCACCATCTCGACGGCGAAGAGCAGGGTAAATTCCGCCGTGCGTTCGTTTCGCTCTATCCTCACTTCATTGAGGCTCTCAAAAACCGCTTTCCCGCGCTCACGCCCAACGACGAGCTTCTCTGCATGCTCATCTACCTTAAGCACACAACCGCCGAGATAACCGTTTTTCTCGGCATCTCACACACCAGCGTAAACACTGCCCGCTATCGCCTCCGTCAGAAACTTAATCTTACTAAAGAGCAGACTCTCGACGATTATCTGGCGAAAATTACCCCCCCCCATCTCGGCAGATAATATATTGTAAAAGAGCGGTTTAGCGGTCAAGGATTGCTGCCGTTATTCCTAAAAGAAGAGGAGGCGCGTCATCTCGACGAGCCTCCTCTCAGGGATTTTACGGTAGTACTTAAATGCTATTATTCGTTATGTCTAAGCCTATTGTATATAGTACACTTAAAATGAAAAAGATTTGTTCTCTGTGTTGCTTTTTACACTGCAAAGATACAACCGATTTTCATACGTGTCAAGTAAAATGCTATTTAACATATATTGGTCAAAATGTCTAAAAACCTACTACAAAAGTCTTATATGCTTTATAAAGTTGCAAAACGATTGCCTTTTCATGGCAAAATGCTACTGAATCGGTCTTATTTTTAAACATTAGCCGCATGTTAAAAAGTGTTTATATTGATTTGCGGAACGAACGGCGGCGTTTGTGCTGTTCTGTTTCGAAGTATTCCCATTGTTTCTGCACATTGCTGTTCGTTTCAAGCTCCGGATTGCTTTCAGCCAGCTTAAATCCGAGAGCATTATAGCGCGGAATCATGTACTCGAACAGCAGTGCGTTCACGCCCTTGTTCTGATACTCCGGCTTGATAGCAACCAGCAGCAAGTCTACAATGTCGGTTCCTTTGCCGCGCAGAGCCTTCAGTATAGGCAGCCATCCTGTCGGAAAGAGCTTGCCGCCCGATTTCTGCAGGGCGCGGCTCATCGACGGCATGCTGATGCCGATGCCAATCAGATTGTCATCCTTGTCAACTATCACACACACGCTGTCGAGGCTGATTATGTCAAGATACATCTTTATGTAATGGTCAATCTGGCGGGCCGTCAGCGGCGAGTAGCCATATAATTGGTCATACGCCTCGTTGATTACCTCGAACAGTTTGAGACCATATTGTTCCTTGAGTTTTTTGCGCGACGTAAGTTTGGCGGTTTTAAGCCCGAAGCGCTGCCTGACAATCTCGCAGACTCGCTTCATCTTTTCAGGCACCTCCTTCGGTACCTTCATCTGAAACTCAATCCAGTCCGCATCCTTGACGTAGCCAAGGCGCTCCATGTGTTTCGGATAATACTCATAATTATATATGGTTGCCATGGTGCCCAGGCGGTCAAAACCCTCTATGAGCATTCCCTCATAGTCCATGTCGGTGAATCCGAGCGGGCCTACGATTGAGTCCATGCCTTTGGCGCGCGCCCATGCCTCGACGGTTGCAAACAGTGCGTCGACCGTCTCCTCGTCGTCAATGAAGTCAACAAAACCGAATCGTGCGTCGTGTCGTCCCGTGCGCTCGTTTACTGTCTTGTTGATAATGCCGCATATTCGGCCAACAGGCTTTCCGTCGCGGTAAGCCATCCAGCACGCGCTTTCGCAAAAGTCAAACGCCGGATTGCCCTCGGGGCGCAGCGTGTTGACGTCGTCGGTCATCAACGGCGGCACGTAGCAGTCGTTGCCTTTATATAAATCGTTGGCAAATTCTACGAATTTCTTCAGTTCTCGTTTGGTGAGAGCTATCTGTTTTATCTCTACAGACATTGCTTCTTTCTCTTATGGTCTAAAAATGATTATGAGGCTTAAAATTGCAACCATCACGGTCAGGAATCCTATAACGCCGATATAGAGCCGCCTGTCCGAGCTTCCGCTGATGGCCAGCTGGAGTTGCTGGACCGACGAGTACGGACTGTTGCCTGTGCACTTATCGGCAATCGCCCGCAAACGTTGCTGCTCTGCGGCAGCCATGCCGTTGCATGCGTCAAGCGCTGCCGTCAGCACGTGGCCGAACGCCCTGATGTCGTCGGTCACGTCGGTCGGTGCAAGCGCTTGTTTCTGGTCAAAGCCGACGTCAATCACCTTAAGGTTAAATATCTTCTCGGTGAATATAACCGTTTCGCGGCGAATAGGGTAGTGGACTATGTGATTCGTCTGCAAATAATCGATTGCGCCGACCAGGTCGTGGGCTATCTTCCGCACGATTTCAGGCGTAACCTCGTTTTTCGCTATCAGCTTAGCCAGCGAATCGCCGTAAACGTCGTCGGTGATGATGCAGAGTCCGAGTTCCGGCACTTCCTCCAGGTCATTTATCATGATTATGTGAGAGTGGGCCAGGTTATACCTCACCTCAAACTCGCGCTCGAGCATGTCGCGAAACGCTTTCTTGTCCCTATACTCCGGCTTGAGCGTCTTCAACATCACCCACTTGCCGAACTTTTTCGCCGTGTAGACGTCATAGAACTCCTCGTCCCATTCAGGCAGGTGTTCTATCTCGGTCCATTTCTCGGTCGGTTCAATATGGTGTTGCATCGGTCGGTGCGTTTAAAATAGGAATCTCCCTGTCTATGGAATGGTCCAGCGATATCAGCGTCTCGGTGCCCGTTACACCGGGAATCATCTGGATGCGATCGTTGAGCAGGCGCATCAGGTGCTCGTTATCGCGCGCGTATACCTTAATCAGCATCGTGTACGGGCCGGTGGTGTAATGACACTCTACTATTTCGGGGATGTTCATCAGGTGAGGCACCGCATCGCGATACATGGCGCCCCTCTCCAGGTTCACTCCTATATACGTGCACGTAGAAAATCCCAGAAAACGCGGATTGACCTTGTAGCCAGAACCGGTAATCACGCCCAAATCTATCAGGCGCTGCAGGCGCTGGTGTATCGCCGCGCGCGAAACTCCGCATTCAGCCGCAACATCTTTCGACGGTATCTTGGCGTTGCGAATAACGATGTGTAGAATCTTTTTGTCAAGGTTGTCAAGTAAATCCATATAAATATCTTAATTTTGATTGCAAAAGTACGCAAAAATCGTGAAGTAGCCAACATTTTGTCAAAAATTGCACACTTTCGCCCCGGTTGTTCATGTCTCAAAAAAATACGCAAAAAATTTATACCTGTTAGATTGCAGAAAATCAGGCAAATGATAAATTTTCGCAATTTTTTTTGAAAAAAAGTTGCAGAAATATTTGCACAGTTCAAAAAAACTTCCGAACTTTGCA
>DKUN01000025.1:64034-94769 GCA_002490725.1 Porphyromonadaceae bacterium UBA7203
AGGTTTGAATCCTGTATGAGTCACGAAAGCGCCAGGCAGACCGCCCGGCGCTTTTTCGTCATCATGACCTTATTCTCACAACCAATATTCATCGCTTATGAAACACTGTATCAAATGGTTTGTATCAGCCGCCATCCTTGCGGCTGGTCCGGTTGCGCTCTCCTCGTGTGCTCAGGACCCCGATACCGACGATGTCGATTACGCAGAGTCGCCCGCCGACTCCGACGCTCAAATTGCTGCCAATCTACCCGGATTCTGGATGCAGATCGGTTATACCGCCCTGCGTGCCGAAGCGGGCGACGGCGAGAATCTGACCGTAGCCTTCTCGGGCAAGGATAACACGTACCGCTGGCTGCGCTTCTCCGTTGCCGACGACGGTCTCATCGAGGCCCGTTGGTATGGCAATGACAACAAAACCGTCATTTCCTCACATACGCTCCGTCTCGACG
The DNA here is from genome assembly GCA_002490725.1 of Porphyromonadaceae bacterium UBA7203. Taxonomy (GTDB): domain Bacteria; phylum Bacteroidota; class Bacteroidia; order Bacteroidales; family Muribaculaceae; genus UBA3263. The sequence goes on from DKUN01000025.1 coordinate 64,484, forward strand.
GCAATCAGCTTTACATGAATGAGCAGCATGTCGCTACCATTACCAAATGCGTTCTCAAGGGTTCGTCAAGTTCGGATCCCGAACTGACAATCGTGTGGGAAAAAGATGCCGATCCCTTTAATCTCGGCGTGGCCTACAGGTGTGAATCACGCTATCTGCGCGATACCTGGTCGCGTTGACAGCCGCCGGCGGCCGGTGCTGTGGCTGCTTCGACAATCCGTCCCTCGCAATGTGCGTCGGACGGATTTTTTTGTGGCGAAAATTTGCGTATGTGGAAAAGGTGTGCTATTTTTGCGCTAACAAAATTGTTAAACTAAATTGTTTATGAGAGAGAAATCTACTGAAACTCTTATACTTGAGGCTGCTGAACGAGAGTTTTTGGCCAAAGGTTTTGCCGGTGCGCGCACAACCGCGATTGCCGAGGATGCCGGTGTGACGCACGCAATGCTCCATTATTACTTCCGCTCCAAGCAGAATCTGTTTGACCGCATTGTAGAGTCAAAAATTGAATTGCTTGACCGTTTGGTCTTCAGTGCGTTCGATGACGATTCGTTTCCTTTGGCCGAACGCCTTTCGCGCGGAATAGCCGCCCATTTCGATTTTATAGCCGATAACCCCGGGCTTCCGGCCTTCATGATAACTCAGCTTAATGCCGATTCGTCAGTGCGCCTCAAAATCGTTGCCGCTGTCGGCGACATGGTTAACCGCCTCAGCACTTCGCTTCAGCGCCAGATTGACGCAGACGCCTCGCGCGGCCTCTGCGATCGTATCGACGCCCGCATGCTCCTGCTCGATATCGCCTCGCTCAACGTCTTCATATTCCTGGCCGCTCCGATGGTCGATCCGATGGTTTCCGGCCTGTTCAGCGACCGCAAGGCCTTTCTCGAAGCGCGCAAGCAAGAAAACATCACCACCATACTCAAGCGCCTCAAACCATGAATCTTCTTCGCATTCCGCTCGCGTTCATCGCCGCGATTCTCGCCATTGCGCATGTTGCCGCCGCTCCCGCCACACTCGAGGAGTGTCGCGATGCAGCCCGAACCAACTATCCGCTGATTAAAAACTTCGGTCTGCTCGACAGTTCTCTGCAGCTCGATCTTTCCGCCATCAACCGCGGTTGGCTGCCTGTCGGCTCGCTTTATGCCCAGGCTACAGCTCAAAACGTCGTGCCCGGATTTCCGGATATTCTTTCCGACGTGCTCACACACATGGGAGCCGACATTCCCGGTCTTGACAGGTTCCAGTATAAGATTGGTGTCGACGTCAATCAGGCAATATGGGACGGAGGGCAGTCGTCTGCCGGACGCAGCGTGGCCCGGGCCTCCATGGCCGAGCGGCAGGCAGCGCTCGAAGCTCAGCTTTATGCAGTCAGCGAGCGTGTCGACGAGCTCTTTTTTGCCGTTTTGTTGCTTGACGAGCAGATACGTCAGACTGAAATCACGGCCTCTGTCCTCGAAGCCGGACTCGCCGACATGCGTTCGATGCTGCGCCATGGAGCAGCCTCTCAGAGCGATGTCGACATTTTCGAGGCACGCTTGCTTGGCGTTGCCCAACAGCTCGCAGCCGCCCGCTCTTCGCGTGCGAGTTCGCTCCGCGTTCTTGAAATATTTACGTCGCTTGACCTATCGGATGGTCTTGCAATGCCCGAGCCCGAAATGCCACGCACTCTCGTTCCCGAGCGTCCCGAACTTAAGCTATATGATGCGCGCCGCTCGCTCTGCGCTGCGCGCGAGGCAGCTGTCGGCTCCACGCTCATGCCGCGTATAGCATTCTTCGCCCAGGCTTTCTACGGCTATCCGGGCTACGACTATTTCAAAAGCATGATGACCCGCGACCTAACTTTCAATGCGATGGCCGGAATCAAAATCAGCTGGAATTTCAGCGCTCTGTATAATAGTGGCGCTGAACGTCGGCGCCAACGCTTAGCCGCCGAGACTGTCGAGTCGGACCGCAGCCTCTTTCTGTTGAATCTGTCAATGCAGGCCGCATCACGCAACGGCCGCATCAGTGAACTGCGCGCCCTCATGGCCGACGATGAGCGCATCATTGCCCTGCTCGAGTCAGCGCGAAAGGCGGCCGAGTCCAGTCTGCGCAACGGCGTTATCGATTCAACGACACTGCTGTCGCGCATAGCTGATGAAAACACTGCCCGCATCAACGCCTCGTATCACCAAATTCAGCTTCTTCAGTCAATCTGTCAATTAAAACACATTCTCAACCAATGAATAATAAGTTTCTCGTCGCGGCCATCTCGTCGGTAGCACTAATGGCCGCCTCCTGTGGTCAAGAAGACAGCAATCGTGCCACCGGAGTATTCGAAGCCGTTACCGTTACCGTGTCGGCCGAAACTGCCGGCAAGATTCTGTCCTTCAATCCTTCTGAGGGCGACACCGTAGCTTTCAATCAAACCCTCTGCGTTGTTGACACGTCAATGCTCGTTCTTCAGCGCGGAGAACTCGAGGGCCTTATGGCGGCCGCCAAGAGTGCCGACCCCGATGTTGCGGCCCAGGCGGCAGAGCTTCGTGCGCGCATCGCCCACCAGACCCGCGAGTATGACCGGGCCAAGAACCTGCTGGCCGACGGCGCCGTGCCGAGTCGCAATGTCGACGACGCTGCCGCCGCTCTTGACGCCCTCCGGGCCAAACTCGACGCTCTGCTCTCATCACTCGGGGCCTCTTCGTCGGCCTCTGAGGCGAATGTGCGCTCTGTCGCATGCCGGCTAATGCAGGTCGACGAGCAGATTGCGCGTTCATCAGTCAAGGCCCCGATATCAGGCGTCATTCTTGAAAAATATGCCGAGGCCGGCGAGTTCGTCACCACAGGCAAACCTCTGCTTCGTATCGCCGACATGAACAATGTTTACCTGTACTGCTACTTCACCGCTGCTCAGCTCGAGGGGCTCGGTCCGGGCTCAGAGGTCACCGTTGTTGCTGAATTCGGCAATGGCCGCACTCATGAATATCCGGGCCGTATCACCTGGATTGCAGCCGAGAGTGAATTTACCCCCAAGTCTATTCAAAGCGCCTCGAGCCGCGCCAATCTCGTTTATGCGGCCAAGGTGTCAGTTGTCAACGACGGCCGCATCAGGCTCGGCCAGTATGCCGACGTGAGCCTATGATTTCAGCGCCCGCCATATCCGTCAATGCCATTTCCAAGAGCTATGGTGCCGTCGAGGCTCTGCGTTCGCTCTCGCTCTCTGTCAATCCCGGCGAACTCTTCGGGCTGATCGGCCCCGACGGAGCAGGCAAGTCGTCGCTTTACCGTATTCTTGCCACTCTTGCCGCTCCCGATGCCGGCTCGGCCACTATTGCGGGTTTAGACGTGTGTGCCTGTCCGGGCGACGTCAGGCGTTGCATCGGCTACATGCCCGAGCGCTTTTCGCTCTATCCCGACATGACGGTGCGCGAGAATCTTGAATTTTTTGCATCTCTTTTCGGAGTCGGGATTAGCGAAAGCCGCGACCTCATAGCTCCGTTTTTCAGCCGGCTCGAGCCCTTTTCCGACCGCCTGGCAGGCGCGCTTTCGGGGGGCATGAAGCAGAAACTCGCGCTCAGTTGCGCGCTGATTCATCGGCCCGAAGTGCTGCTGCTCGACGAACCCACTACCGGCGTCGACGCCGTTTCGCGCAGCGAGTTCTGGGAGGTGCTTGTTCAGCTCTGCCGCTCGGGAATGACGGTTTTGGTCACTACTTCCTATATGGACGAGGCCATGCTCTGCGACAGGGTTGCAATGATCAACCGTGGCGAAATCATGTGTTGCGGGGCGCCTGAAGCTCTGCTCGCTCATGCGGCCGAAGGGCTCTATGCCGTCACTGCTACCGATATGTATGCGCTGCTCGGGCAGTTGCGGCGCCTTCCGGACGTGGCCGACTGCTATACTTTTGGAGCTTCGGTCCATCTTGTTGCCTCGCCCGGTTTTGATGCCGCTGGTGCCCTTGCCGCTCTGCGCATGGCCGGACTCGACGGCGTGGCCATTGAGCCGGTCAGTCCTACTCTCGAAGATGTGTTCATTAAACTCATGAAACAATGAATTCCGATGTTATCATAGTCAGGAACCTGACAAAACGGTTCGGGGCCTTTACGGCCGTCGACGCTATCTCTTTCTCGGTTCGGCGTGGCGAGATATTCGGTTTTCTCGGAGCCAACGGAGCCGGCAAGACCACCGCCATGCGCATGCTGTGCGGTCTAAGCATTCCAACCTCGGGGTCAGCCTCCGTGGCCGGTTGCGACATTGTCACCGAGCCCGAGCCGGTAAAGCGCAACATCGGCTATATGAGCCAGCGGTTTGCGCTCTACGGAGCTCTGACCGTAATGCAGAATCTGCGTCTATTCGCAACGGTCTACGGTATGTCGGACGCCGACTTCCGCCAATCGGCCCGCACTCTGATGCAGTGGCTCGACATGGAGTCTCTGGCCGACACGACAGTCAGTTCTCTACCCGTGGGCTGGAAGCAGAAACTCGCATTCGCGGCCGCTACCATACATAACCCGTCCGTTCTATTTCTCGACGAGCCTACCGGAGGCGTCGACCCGATTACGCGCCGCCGTTTCTGGGAACTAATCTATAAGGTGGCCTCCGAGGGCATGACCGTATTTGTGACAACTCATTACCTCGACGAGGCCGAATATTGCGACCGCGTCTGCATTATGGTCGACGGCTCCATCCGAGCACTCGACACCCCCGCCGAACTCAAAAAGAAGTATAAATGCGACACTGTTGACGCCGTGTTCCGTCAGGTCGCACAAACCGCTCTCCGTTCCGCCGATGCTTAAATCATTGATTAAAAAAGAGGCGCTCCATATTATGCGCGACTGGCGCACGGTTGTCATAGTGCTCGTCATGCCGGTCATACTCCTGCTCCTGTTCGGATTTGCAATCTCGATGGAGGTCAACGACGTGCGCGTCGTCATGGCTGTCGACGCTCACTCCGATAGTTCGCGCCGGCTGGCCGCGGCTATCGACGCCAACCCCTGTTTCATATTCAGTGGGCTCGTGAACGAGCAGCAGATTGAGCCGCTCATGCGTGGCGGGCGTGCCGACGTCGCACTTGTGGGCCGTAACGGGCGCTGGCAGATTATTGCCGATGCCTCTAATCCCGTAATAGCCCGCTCTGCCGCTGCCTATGTCTCATCTGTCGTGACAGAAACCGCCTCGCCGCAGACATTGGAGGTCACGGTTCATACTCTCTACAATCCGTCGCTGCGCAGCGCCTATAATTTCGTGCCCGGCATTCTCGGCATGATTTTCATTCTTGTCTGTGCCATTATGACCTCCGTCTCTATTGTCAGCGAAAAAGAGAGCGGCACCATGGATATGCTCCTTGTCTCTCCCGCACGTCCCGGGCTCATTATTCTCGGCAAGCTCATACCTTATTTCATACTCTCATGCGTTCTGCTCGCGCTGATGCTCGCTATTTCCTACATAGTGCTCGGCCTGCCGTTCTCGGCTGAATCGCTCGGCTCGATCATTCTTTCGCTCATCTACATTGTGCTGTCGTTATCTATAGGCCTGCTCGTGTCCACTTTGGTTGCAACCCAGCTTTCGGCACTTATTGTCTCGGCAATGCTGTTCATGATTCCTGTCATCATGCTTTCCGGCATGATTTTTCCAATCGACAATATGCCGCAGCCGCTTCAGTGGATTTCGACCATCGTGCCTGCCAGGTGGTATATCGAAGCCATGCGCAGGGTAATGATTCAGCAGCTTCCGCTTGCTGCGGTGTGGCGTGAACTCGCTATGCTCGGCGCAATGACTCTCGTGTTGCTCTCGCTTGCAATAACCAAATTCCGTTCCCGACAATGAAATTTAGAATTCTCATGGCGCTATTGCGCAAAGAATTACTCCTGATGCGCGCCAATCCGTTTGTGCTAAGGGTTGTTTTGGCCTTGCCAGTGATGGTGATGCTCGTCATTCCCCTGGTGGCCTCGATGGACGTGCGCAATGTCTCCGTCGCAGTGGTCAATCTCGATCACTCGCCTCTGGCAGCACGCCTGACGGCAGGAATTGAAGCCGTCGGCGAACTGAACATTGCGGGGGGCTATGACTCCTATGCCGGAGCTATTGACGAGGTAGAGCGTGGCAGGGCCGATGTGGTGCTGACCATTCCGCGCGGTTTTGCCCGCGACTTCTCGGCCGGCCGGATGCCCTCGCTCGATATTGCCGCCAATGGCGTCAACGCCACCAAAGGGGCGACCGGCGCCAGCTACGTGGCCGGCGCCGTTTCGTCGACGCTTGCGGCCGTAGCCGAGGCTGAGGGCATTGTTCTGCCCGAGGATGCTCCGGCCATGTTCAATCTCTTTAACCCAACCCTGAACTTCCGCAACTACATGATACCCGGACTGATGGTTATGCTTATAATCATGATTTGTGGATTCCTTCCGGCCATGAACATTGTCGGCGAGAAAGAGTCGGGTACTATCGAGGCGGTCAATGTCACTCCTGTCGGCCGTTTCACCTTTGTGTTGTCAAAGCTGATACCATATTGGGTTGCGGGGCTCATAGTGGTTGCCGAAGCTATGTTGATCGGTCGGGTGGTGTGGGGGCTTGCTCCCCTCGGGTCGGTTTGCGTGCTCTTTCTGGCAGCCGTGCTTTTCATTCTTGTCATGTCAGGTCTCGGAGTCGCCATAGCCAACGTCTCGTCGACGATTCTCCAGTGTATTTTCGTAATGTTTGCCTGCATAATGGTGTTTCAGCTCATGGGCGGTCTCTTCACCCCCATCAACTCCATGCCTTCATGGGCGCGTATGCTGACTCTGGCCGTCCCTCCCCGCTACTATATCGAAATCATGCGCTCGGTTTACCTCAAAGGCTCCTCGTTTGCCGAAATATGGACGCAGTTTGCCGCTCTCGCCGCATTTGCCGCCGGATTCTGCGCTCTCGCGGCCGCCACCTACCGCAAGCGCGCCTGACGCGCTTGCGCCCTGCCTGCTCCGGGTTTTATTATTGCCGGCATGTTCTACATAGGTTTGGCCGTAGTGTCTATTTTTCGTAACTTTGCGCTAAGTTATACTTATGGAAATTATTTACGAAGACAACCACTTGATTGTGGTGAACAAGGCCGCCGGCGAAATTGTGCAGGGCGACAAAACCGGCGACGAACCGCTGCTGGAGCGCGTCAGGGCTTATATTAAGGAAACGTATGCCAAACCCGGCAATGTTTTCTGCGGCCTGGTGCATCGGCTCGACAGGCCTGTGGCCGGCCTCGTCGTGTTTGCCAAGACGTCTAAAGCGCTCAGCCGTATGTGTGAGCTATTTCGCAAAGGCGAGGTCTCCAAAACCTACTGGGCCATAACCCGCAACCTCCCCGCCGAACCTCAGGCGCGGCTCACCCACTGGATTACCACAGTGGAGCGCACCAATAAGAGCACCGCTCATCCGGCCCCGTGTCCGGGCGCCAAGGAATCTCGCCTGTCTTATCGCGTCATTGGCCGTAGCGAGCGCTATAATCTCCTTGAAGTCAAACTCGAAACCGGACGCAAACATCAGATTAGAGTGCAGCTCTCGGCTATCGGATGTCCAGTCAAGGGCGACCTCAAGTATGGCGACAAACGCAGCAATCCCGATGGCGGCATATCTCTGATGGCGCGCAAAATCGAATTCATTCACCCGGTCAGCCGTCAGCCGATTTCGCTTATTGCCCCCGTGCCCGGGGGCGACCCCCTTTGGCTCGCACTTGAACAGTCGGCCGCCGAAAATTCCAACCGCTAAACATTCCCAACAGTGAAAATAGTTTTCTTAGGCACTCCTGAATTTGCCGTCGAAAGCCTCGACGCAATCATTAAGGCCGGCCATGAGGTCGCCGCCGTAGTCACCGCTACCGACAAACCGGCCGGCCGCGGCCATAAACTGCTCCCGTCGGCCGTCAAGCAATATGCCCTTGACCACGGCATCGAAGTTCTGCAGCCCGCCAAGTTGCGCGATCCGGAATTTCTTGACCGTCTCAGGCAAATCAACGCCGACATATTTGTTGTCATCGCATTCCGCATGCTTCCTGAAGAAGTCTGGGCCATGCCGCCTATGGGCACCTTCAATCTTCACGCTTCGCTCCTTCCGCGCTACCGCGGAGCTGCGCCCATAAACCGCGCGGTGATGAACGGTGACAGCCGTACAGGCGTCACAACATTTATGCTTAAACGCGACATCGACACCGGCGACATACTCCGCCAGGAAGCAATCGACATCGCTCCCGACGAGAATGTAGGCTCTGTACATGACAGACTCATGCACCTCGGGGCGCGCGTAACCGTTGAGACTCTCGCCGATATTGCCGGCGGAACTGCCGTGGCCATACCGCAGTCAGACGATGAAGCCACTCCGGCTCCGAAAATCTTCAAGGACGATTGTCGCCTCAGCTCAACCATGACAGCCGAACAGGCCCGCAACCACATCCGCGGACTGTCGCCATATCCCGGCGCATGGACCGACGAGCTTCTCGATGGCCAGACAATCAAAGTGTTCAGCGCAATTCACGCCAACGAGCGTCGTCCAGGTCACATGTACATGGATTTTGCCGACGGTTCGCTTGAACTGATTGAAATCCAGCCCGCAGGCAAGAAACGGATGCTTGCAGCTGACTTCCTGCGCGGACTTCGCTAAATAATGTTAAAGCCGACGGTTTGGCACAATCTTTGCTGTTCCTTGGTGGTTATTAAAGAAACAGGATACAATTTTATGGAAATCAGACTGACTGAAGAACTCAACAACATACTCCAGGAATCGCTCAACGTGGCCGTCAGGTGCAACAGCGCGCGCGTCATGCCCGAACACCTGTTGATTGCGATGATTACATCGCCCGACGGTGCATGCGCCGCTGCCATTGACGATGCCGCCGGACGCCCGGGTTATGCTGCCGATTATGTCGCCGGCATGCTTGCCGATGCCTGCGACACCGCCGGCCCGCTCTCGCAGGCTCCTGTGGCGATGCCTTTGACCGAACGCCTCGTCAAGCTGTCGGCTCTCGAAGCCCGTATGCTCCGCTCAAGCGTTGTCGAGCCGGTTCACCTCCTTCTGGCTTTGTTTCACAACTCCGAAGTCGGCATTATGAGTTTCATGGGTCCGCTCCACAATGCCGGAGTGACATACGAGGCCCTTTACTCACGCGTCAGCGGCTCCACGCCGGGCATGGGTGCCGGAGGCGGTTTTACCGACGACGATGACTCTGACGACGACATGCCCGTAGAACCCTCCCGCCCGGCCGATTCCAAATCGCAGTCAGGAGCCCGAAAAGGGTCTGACACCCCCATGCTCGACAAATTCGGCATCGACATGACGCGCGCCGCCGCCGAGGGCCGCCTTGACCCGGTAATCGGTCGTGAAACCGAAATCGAACGTGTCGCGCAGATTCTCAGCCGCCGAAAAAAGAACAACCCCGTGCTCATAGGTGAACCCGGTGTCGGCAAGTCAGCCATTGTCGAAGGACTTGCCCTGCGCATAACTCGCCGCCAGGTGGCACGCGTCCTGTTCGACAAACGGGTCATTGCCCTCGACATGGCATCACTGGTTGCCGGCACCAAATACCGCGGCCAGTTTGAAGAGCGTGTCAAAGCGATTCTCACCGAACTCAGCAAGAACCGCGACATAATTCTCTTTATTGACGAGCTTCACACCATTGTCGGCGCTGGTAACGCCGCCGGCAACATGGATGCCGCCAACATGCTCAAACCTGCGCTCGCACGCGGCGAAATCCAGTGCATCGGCGCAACAACCCTCGACGAATACCGCACCTCGATTGAAAAAGACGGCGCCCTTGAACGCCGATTCCAGAAGGTGATGGTCGAGCCCACAACTCCCGAGCAGACGCGAGTGATTCTCGACAACATCAAGGGCCAGTATGAAGATCATCATAACGTCAGCTACACGCCCGACGCGCTCGATGCGTGCGTCAAACTGACAGAACGCTACATATCTGACCGCACATTTCCCGACAAGGCTATCGATGCGCTCGATGAAGCCGGTTCCAGAGTCCATATCGGCAACATAGTTGTGCCTCCCGAAATCGAAGCCCTCGAAGAGCAGGTGCGTCAGGCCGAGGAACTCAAGCTCGCAGCCGTCAAGGCACAGGACTACGAACAGGCCGCAAGCCATCGCGACAACGGCGTGCGCCTGCGCAAGGAGCTTGATGCCGCGCGCGAACGATGGGAACAGGATATGAGCCGGACGCGCGTCACGGTCGATGCTGACAAAGTGGCCGAAGTAGTGGCAATGATGACGGGAGTGCCCGTGCAGCGCATTGCTCAGGCCGAAGGCTTGCGCCTGGTCGAAATGGCCCCGCAGCTGAAGTCATCTATAATCGGCCAGGATGGCGCTATTGACAAGGTGGTCAAAGCAATTCAGCGCAACCGCGTAGGTCTAAAGGACCCCAATAAGCCTATCGGCACATTCATGTTCCTCGGACCAACCGGTGTAGGCAAAACTCATCTTGCCAAAAAACTGGCCGAATATCTGTTTGACTCTGCCGATACGCTCATCAGAATCGACATGAGTGAATACATGGAAAAATTCACCGTCAGCCGTCTGGTCGGTGCGCCTCCGGGATATGTCGGTTATGAAGAGGGCGGCCAGCTCACTGAAAAAGTGCGCCGTCATCCCTATAGCGTGGTGCTGCTCGATGAAATCGAGAAGGCTCACCCCGACGTGTTCAACCTGCTGTTGCAGGTAATGGACGAAGGCCGCCTGACCGACTCGCTCGGCCGCCGCATCGACTTCAAGAACACCATCATAATCATGACGAGCAACATCGGCACCCGCCAGCTCAAGGACTTCGGCTCAGGCGTCGGCTTCAATACGCGCGACACCGACCGCGAGTTCAATCACGGTGTGCTGACCAAAGCGCTCAACAAGGCGTTTGCTCCCGAGTTCCTGAATCGTGTGGACGATATCATAATGTTCGACCAGCTTTCAAAAGAGGCTATTTTCAAGATTATCGACGTTGAGCTTAAAGGCTTCTACAAGCGCTGTGCCGAACTCGGCATCACGCTCGAAATTTCCGAGGCAGCCAAGACTTTCATTGCCGACAAGGGCTATGACGCGCAGTTTGGCGCCCGTCCGCTCAAGCGAGCCATCCAGAAATATCTTGAAGACCCCCTGGCCGAACAGATACTTGCCGGCAAGACCCTCAATGGTTCGACCATCCGCGTTGACCACACCGACGGCGCCCCCGACGTAACCCTTACCGTTAACTGACAACACACCCTATACAAAACACAATAGCCCGCCATTGAGCGGGCTATTGTGTTTTGTGGTCGGAATCAGCGGGGAGTGAGGCGAAAGTAGTCGAAATCGGCATAGCCGTCGGTGCCTTCGGGGTCGGTGGTGAAGTTGAACAGGGCGAAGCGATTGGCAGTCCAGGGGAGTCCGAGGCCCATTTTGAGCGTATTGCCGATGGGGTGATAGTGACGCCCGTCGGTGCTGTAATAGAAGCGGGCGCTGAAGTCATGGTCGGTTACTCGGGCCCGAATCCATATTTTGTTGGCGGGCAAATCGGCATTGACGGTTTCGACTGTTTGGCCATCGTTGCTCATGATAATGCGGCGGATGCCGTCGGTCTGCGTAACGGCGACATAGGCGTATGGAGCCTGAAACACGCCGAAACCGGCCACATTGCCGTTTTTCAAGGCAGCGACATCGATGCAGACAGTGCCTTCCGACGACGGGCCCTGAACCCGCTGGGTCAGCGTGTTGCGCGCCTCATTGAGGTCGCGGGCCACTGAGGCGTGAAGGCGCATATAGCCGGGGCGTTCGGTGAGCGACCATCGATCGGGGTCGGGATTATGGTTCCATTGCCATTGCTGCCCGAGTGCCCTGCGGCTGAACTCGTCATCGGTGGCGGGCGATTTGATGGGCTGCTTTTTGCCGGTTGCGGGCTTGGTGTACGTAATGAGATCACGTCCGTTGTCGCCGAGCATCGGCCATCCGTCAACCCACTCAACGGGCTGCAGGTGGGCCACTCGGCCTATGGGACCGCGGTCCTGCATGATTATAAACCACCAGTCACCGTTGGCCAGCTGAACCATGCCGCCCTGGTGAAGACCGTTGCCCGGATAGGAACTGTCGTCGTCCATGATGATTTTGTGCTCATAAGGGCCATAGATGCTGTCGGCGCGTAAACATACCTGCCAGCCCCCGGTGCCGCCCGCAGGGCAGGTGAGATAATATTTCCCGTTTATCTTATACATATGCGAGCCCTCCATGCCGTAATATCCGCCGAGTTTGCGGTCGGCATCGAAGCTCCTGTCCCAGATAACCACGGGGTCGCCCTTGACTGAGTGCAGGTCGTCGGAGAGTTCACTGACCATGAGGTGTCCCTGGCCGTGAATTACGTAGGCCTTTCCGTCTTCGTCGAAAAAGAGCCCGGGGTCATAGAGATAGTCAGGAAAGATTGTGCGTATCCATGGCCCGGCTGGGTCCGAGGCCTCGCAAAGCGAAAAGCGGCCGGAGTTCTCACCGTTCCAGTTGGGCGTGCAGAAGCCTACATAAAACTTGCCGTTGTGATGGCGAATTGTGTTGGCCCACGAGCCGCGCAGATACATATTGCCTCCTTCGAGGTCATAGCGAGGGTCTTCGTCATAGCGCTCCACGGCGTAGCCTGCCATTTCCCAGTTGACCAGGTCTTTGGATTTCAGAATGGGGCATCCCGGCACATAGTGCATGCTCGTCGATACCATATAGAAATCATTGCCGACGCGAATAACGTCGGGGTCGGGCCAGTCGCCCCATAGAATCGGGTTGGTAAAAGTGCCGTCGCCGTTGTCGGGATTCCACGGTGAGGCCGCCGTTGAGGGCAGAATGGCGCCGAGAGTCAGCAGTATTCCGGAAATAATTTTGCGTTTCATCTGCATAGTTAACATAATTTACGGCAAAAATAACTATTTCTTGATAAATCTGCAACTCCAAGGCTGCCCGTACTGAAAACAGCAGTTCCAAAATATGCTTCACCAAAATAAGCAACAAGATAAACACGACGATAGCTGCAAGTCAACCCCTGTCAGGTACAATATTTCCCCAAATACCTAAACGGCTGAAACTGCGTCGTAATTAAAGCTCAAAGAACCTTACTTACGACGCAGCCTGGAGGGTCAGCTCATCTGGAGCGCGGCGAGCAGTTCATCGCTTGCCACCTCGCCGACATGGCGCCACACTTCGCGACCGTCGCGGTAAATTATGAAGGTCGGGATTGTATCTGCACCGGCGTTTTCGGCTTCGCGTGGATGTTCGTCGATGTCATACTGGCACACGGGGATTTTTCCTCCTGTCAGTTCTTTGATTTCTTCAACTACGGGTTCCATGCGTTGGCAGTGGGGACACCATGAAGCATAAAACTCGACGAGAGTGACGCCGGTGTGGTTTTTGGCTTGTTCGTAGGTCATAAGTTAAGTAAAGGCTAAAGGTTAAACATCAGGGCCGGATTGACGGCCCCGTGGTTATTGATCGCTTTTACTTCTGACAACGATTTGACCCGCGCGATTGTTTGCGCGACGGACAGTCGAGCTGACAGCAGTCGCAGCAAGCTCCGCCTTTGCGACGGCGCCGAATGCGGTTGCACACATAAAGGACGCAGAGGGCGAGGATAATCGCCACAATAATCCATTGAATCATTTCTTCTTCTTTTTGGTTATGGCGGCGCGCAGCTTGGCCGGCGTCAGTGTTTCGGGATAGTCTGAGAACGGAAGCCTCAGCTGGCAGCCTTCACGGAAACGCGAGCAACCATAGGCCGTATTTCCTTTGAGCAGGTGGCCCAGGCCGCACTCCGGGCATGTAATTTCCTCGACCGACTTGATGCGCGGAGCGCGTGGTGTGGATTCCGCCGAGGCCTTCTTGCGAGGTTTCTTCTCTTCTTCTATAACAATCTGGCGGCTGGAATTGTCGGAGAGCACGGCCAGAACAATCTGATTTATCATGGCCTTTAGCTCGTTCATAAAGTCAAGCGGCGAATAATCTCCGCGTTCAATGCGTCGCAGTTTGTTTTCCCATAAGCCGGTCAGCTTGGCGCTTTTGAGCAGCTCTTCGTTAATCAGGGCAATGAGTTCCTTGCCCGCCTGCGTTGCGACGATGTTTTTGCGCTCGCGGGTAATGTAACGGCGGCGGAAAAGAGTCTCGATTATGGCAGCACGCGTCGAAGGGCGTCCGATACCGTTCTCCTTCATTGCTTCGCGCAGCTCCTCGTCGTCGACAGTCTTGCCGGCGCTTTCCATTGCGCGGAGCAGTGTGCCCTCGGTGTATGGTTTTGGCGGTTGAGTCTGTTTTTTAAGTAGCGACGGCTCGTGAGGTCCGCTCTCGCCCTCGGTGAAGTCGGGCAGAATCTTGTCGTCGGTCTCTGACTTGTCATCGCTGTCGGCCTTATCGTTTTGAAACAGCTCCCGCCAGCCCGGTTTGGTTATGACCTTGCCGGTCGTCTTGAACTCCACGTCGTCGACCTTGGCCAGGACTGTCGTTGTCGAGAACTCGCAGTCGGGATAGAATGCGGCGATGAAGCGCATGGCGATGAGATGATACATCAGCCTTTCGTCGCCGGCAAGCATGCGCGGCGATTCGCCGGTTGGAATGATGGCGTGGTGGTCGGTGACCTTCGCGTTGTCGAACACCTTTTTGCTCTTCGGCAGGCGTGAGGAGAGCAGCGGCGCTGTGAGGTTGGCGTAGGGTGTCATGTTGCGCAGAATGTCGGGAACTTTCGGGTAGACATCGTCGGGCAGATACGTCGTGTCGACGCGCGGATAGGTCGTGACCTTCTTTTCGTAAAGAGTCTGAATCAGCGCGAGTGTGCGGTCGGCAGTCCATCCCCATCGCTTGTTGCATTCGACCTGAAGCGAGGTCAGGTCAAACAGGCGTTGGGGCGCCTCCTTACCAGCTTTCTTGGTCACTGAGGTAATTGTCAGCGGCCGGGTCTTGATTTGCTCGAGCACAGGGGCGGCCTCGGCTTCGGCACTGAAGCGACCGCGTGTGGCATTGAACGTAGCTCCGCGATATAATGTTTTCAGCTCCCAGAAGTCTTCGGGGACGAAGTTCTCGATTTCGAGCTGTCGGCGCACAATCAATGCGAGGGTAGGGGTCTGCACACGGCCAATCGAAAGCACATTGCCCGGGCGTGAATACTTGAGCGTGTAGAGTCGGGTCGCATTCATGCCGAGGAGCCAGTCGCCCGCGGCGCGGCTCAGGCCGGCCAGGTAGAGGTTGGCAAAGTCTGTGGCCGGTTTGAGCTCACTGAACCCCTTGCGTATGGCATCATCGGTCAGCGACGATATCCACAGGCGCCTAACGGGAACCTTGCACTCGGCCAGTTGGAGCACCCACCGCTGAATCAGTTCGCCTTCCTGGCCGGCGTCACCGCAGTTAATCACCTCAGAAGCCTCGCCAACGAGCTGCTTGATTGTGGCGAACTGCTTTTCGATGCCTTTATCCTTTTTTAGTTTGATTGAAAAGCGTTCGGGAATCATTGGTAGCTGGCCGAGACTCCAGCGTTTCCACATGTCGGTGTAGTCGTGAGGCTCCTTCAGCTCGCACAGGTGGCCGAAAGTCCAGGTGATTTTATAGTCGCGTCCCTCGAAATAGCCCTCACGGCGCGTAGTGGCGCCGAGAATATTGGCTATATCCTGCGCAACGGATGGTTTCTCGGTGATGCAGAGAATCATTCGCTTTTCTTGGCCTCTTCCCAGATAGCATCCATTTCGCCGAGGGTCATGTCGCGGAGGTTGCGTCCGCTCTCCTTGACCTTCTGCTCGAGGTAGTTGAAGCGCTTGATAAATTTGCGGTTAGTGCGCTCAAGAGCGTTTTCAGGGGTGATGTCATAGAGCCGCGCGGCGTTGACCAGGGCAAACATAATGTCGCCCATTTCCGCCTCCATGCGGTCGGCATCCATTTTGGACGCCTCGGCTTCGAACTCTGCGATTTCTTCTTTGACTTTATCCCACACCTGCTCTTTGTTCTCCCAGTCGAAGCCTACGTGCGAGGCCTTTTCCTGAATGCGGAACGCTTTGACAAGAGCGGGAAGCGACGACGGAACGCCGGCCAGCACGGTCTTATTGCCGTCCTTTTCCTTTAATTTGAGGGCTTCCCAGTTCTGCACGACGGTTTCAGCGTCATCGGCCTTGACCTGACCAAAAACGTGTGGATGGCGGAAAATCAGTTTGGCGTTGAGCGCGTCGCACACGTCGACCAAATCGAAATCGCCTTTTTCTTCGCCGATTTTAGAGTAGAAGATTACGTGAAGCAAAACATCGCCAAGCTCCTTGCGGATGTTCGGACTGTCGTCGGCCATGAGCGCGTCGGCAAGTTCGTAGACTTCTTCGATTGTGTTGGGTCGCAGGGAGAGGTTGGTTTGCTTGCGGTCCCAAGGGCACTCGACTCTCAGGCGTTCAAGGACGTCGATAACACGGCCTACGGCTTCGATTTTTTCTTCTCTTGTATGCATTTGTCGGGTTGATCTGGATTCCTTCTCTAATGGGAAATCAAAGTTAAGGGTTATAGGTAAGTATGAGGGCGGTCCAGTCGTTGATAACGCTATGGGTCACTTCGCTGAGACCGAGAGGAGCCGCAACAGCCATGATGACCGGAATGTCGGCTTCGTAAAAGCCGCTGAGCACCATGGTTGCACCGGGAGCGCAGGCTGCTACGTAAGCCGACAGGTCGGCCGTGATGATGTTACGGTTGATGTTAGCCACAAAGACGTCGGCCTTCGGCAGCGAAGAGAGCGCCGAGGCGTCGCCGTTGATGAGCGTGAGTTTGTCGGCCACACCATTGAGGGCGGCATTTTCGAGCGCGTTTTCCCAAGCGGGTGTGTCGATTTCAATGCCGGCTACAGATGCAGCTCCGCGCATTGCCGACAAAATGGCGAGAATGCCGGTGCCGGTGCCCATGTCGGTAACGCGTTTACCGCTCAGCTCCATATCGAGCAGGGCCGTGATGACCTGCGACGTGGTGGCATGGTGGCCGGTGCCGAATGCCATTTTCGGGTCGATTACAATGTCATATTCGGCCGCGGGAACGTCGGTGTGGAACGACGAGTGAATAACACATCGATTGCCGACAACAATCGGCTTGAAATAATTCGTTTCCCACTCGCTGTTCCAATCGCGGCCCTCGACTACGACAGACGTCTTGCGGGTGTCGACCGGGAATGGAAGTTGCGCCAACGCGTTCTCGACTGCCTCGTCGCTGAACTGCTCGTCGCGGATATAGGCCGTCAGGCCTTTTTCGTCGGCAACAAAACTTTCGTAGCCTTCATCGGCCAACAGCGCAGCCATCACGTCGGTGATGTCTGCGCTGCAAGGGGTTAATTCGAGCCGAAGCTCGCGGTAGTCGTTCATTTAATGTACAATGGAGTAGCCTGCCTTTTTCAGGGCTTCTTTGATTTCGTGGATGTGCTCGTGGTTGCGGGTTTCGAGTTCGAGGTGGAGCATGCAGCCGTTGACATCGGTGTTGTCAGTGTTGCGTTCGTGAACGATTGAAAGAACATTGCCGCCATGTTCGCCGACAATGCTGAGCACACCGGCGAGCTGGCCGGGTTTATCCTGCAGGTCGAGCGTGATGGCGCAATCGCGACCGGCCTTCACAAGACCGCGGCGCACGGCGCGGTTGTGGGCGGTTACGTCGATGTTGCCGCCCGACACGACACACACCACGTTTTTACCCTTGACGGGAACCTTGTTGAACATGGCTGCGGCTACAGCAACGGCGCCTGCACCTTCGCTGACAAGCTTTTTCTGCTCCATGAGCGCGAGGATGGCTGCTGCGATTTCGTCTTCGCTGACGGTAACCACTTCATCGACATACTGCGAAATGAGGTTGAAGGTGTTTTCACCCGGTTCTTTGACAGCTATGCCGTCGGCAATGGTCTTGACTGAATCGAGGTGGATGCGTTTGCCCTCCTTGAGTGAATTGAACATTGAGGGAGCGCCTTCGGACTGCACGCCGTAGACCTTCACGTCGGGTCGGAGCTGCTTAACGGCAAATGCGACGCCCGAAATCAGGCCGCCACCGCCGATAGGCACGATTACAGCCTCAACGTCGGGCATATCCTCGATAATTTCGAGACCGATGGTTCCCTGGCCTGCAATAACCTTTTCGTCATCGAAGGGGTGAACGAACGTGTAGCCGTTAGCGTCGCGGAGTTCGACAGCTTTGGCATAAGCATCGTCGTAGACTCCGGGCACGAGGCAAACTTCAGCGCCATAGCCCTTGGTTGCCTCAACCTTGCTAAGAGGTGCGCCGGCGGGCAGGCAGATTATAGACTTGATGCCGTTGCGGGTAGCGCCGAGGGCCACACCCTGGGCGTGGTTACCGGCCGAGCAGGCAATTACGCCGCGACTCTTTTCGTCGTCGGTCAGCTGCGAAATCTTATAGTAAGCGCCGCGCAGCTTAAAGGAGCCGGTGTTTTGAAGGTTTTCGCACTTAAGGTAAACTTTTGCCTCTTCGTTCAGGCGTGAAGCAAACATGATGGGGGTGCGACGGGCCACGCCCTTGAGCACTCGCGATGCGTTGTAAATTTCGCTTAATTCAAGCATAGCTTATAATTAGTGTGATGATAAGTTTTCTGACCGCAAATTTACAAATTTTTTCGACTCACGGGGCGATAGTTGTTAGAATTTTTATAAAAATCGCTAACTTTGAATGTATGATAGTAATGAATGTCAGTGAGTATGTGGCGCCGTGCGGAAAGCTGGCGCTTGGTGAGATTGACGGGCGGCTGGTTATGTGTGACTGGTTGCGTGAGCCGCGTCATTCGCGTATAGTGTTGAGATACAGGTGCGGAATTCGTTATGGCGATTCTGCTTTGCTGGCATTGGCCGGAGTGGAGCTCGACGAGTATTTTGCCGGTAGCAGGCGTGTGTTCACGCTTCCGCTGGCTCCGGTGGGAACGGCGTTCCAGCGTTCGGTCTGGGAAGCGCTTGCGGGGGTCGAGTATGGCGCCACGCTGACTTACGGGGCTTTGGCGTCGCGTCTTGGCAGGCCGTCGGCGGCCAGGGCGGTGGCGTCATCGGTAGGTGCGAATCCGCTGTCGTTGTTTATCCCATGTCACCGCATTGTTGCGGCGGGAGGGTTGCCTGGCGGTTACGCCGGCGGGCTTGAGGCCAAGCGCTATTTACTTGAACTTGAGTCGGGCCGGATGTGCCGCTGAATCCGTTTCCAGAGCCATTGGCGTGGACGGTCGAGCAGAATGGCCGCAGTGTAGACGCCGATTATGGCCAGGATTACCATAGCGACACCTCCCTTGGCAAACGATGACTGGATCAGAGGCTTATAGGCTGTGAAGAGCGTGAAGTCGTTGCTGTGTAGCAGATATACGGCAAAGGCCGATGAGGCAATATTGTTGAGCAGGCGGTGGCTGCCGATTTCCGTTTCGCTGCATTTGATAATAAGGCCCATTGCCGACATGATAATCAGAGGGTTGGTATAGGAGGTCAGGTCGGTGCTGAAATGTTTGAAAACTTTTAGAGTGAGCAAACCCGCCAGCACCATGACCGAGCATGTGTAGAGAGCGAGCCCGCGACCGCGAAGTCGGACCGAAGGGTAGCGTCGCATATAACCGGCAAGCAGGTATAGGCCGCAGAACGACAGGGTGGAGTAGCCTCCCTGAAAGTTGGCGCCGCGGTCGGCGAAGCCCCAGATGGTCTGGGCCGCGAAGAAAGCGATAAGCAGTTTGCGCAGTTGCTTTTCGGAGGCCGAGTCAAGATACGTGTTCAGCAGGGGCGACACAATGTAGAGCATGGCGTATGCGATGATAAACCAGGCGCCACTGCGCGGGCAGATGATGAGGGCAAGGTTATCGGCCGACCAGTCGACAAGGCCGAGTGCGTAGAGCGTCAGGTAGCTTCCGAGGAGGAAAAATATTGACTGGAATATGAATGATGAGAATCCTTTGACGGAGGGGCGGATACCGAACCATCCGGAAATCATGATGAACACGTTGACGGCGCATAGCGACATCGCTTCGAAGAGAATGCGTGCGCTTTCGCCAATCGGGGCCGTGCGGAATGAGTCGGCTGTCGGCTCGCCGAAACTCAGAAAGTCGGAGTGGAGAATCAGCACCATCAACATAGCAATCAGCCGCAGCGCCTCGAAGTTGCTCTGTCGGGGGCCGCGGCTGATTGATGAAATCGGTGAGAGGTGTTTATCGCTCATTTGCCGTTGCGAGTCGCATTATTATTTTCGGGATGTCGGTGTTGTCGAGTGGTTTGCCGAAGTTTTCAGCACCGACGCCGATGGCATAGACCGGCACGGGGTTGCCGGTGTGTTTGCCTGAGGTGAAGCCATAGCCGGCCATTTCGTTCTGGATGGTGTAGGCCACTTCGGCAAATTCGGGATATGAGGAGTAGAGGTTTTCCTCGGCTTTGCCTTCGTGGGTGATGAAGGTGCGGTCGAATGCTTCCTTCAGTCGCTGTTCCTGGCGCTCCGACAGCTTCGACTCGGTGAAGAAACCGAGCTGAGTTTCAAGCCGGGTTTTCATTTCTTCCCAGGTGATAGGTTTTTTATTGTTGATGATATCCCAGCAGAAGTCGCTGAAACGGGCTTTGGAGCAGTGCTGTCGGTCAACGTATTGAGGATATTGGTTATAGCCGGTTGATTTCTGGCCGATTGTCATGCCGCCGGTTTCGTGGTCGGCTGTCACGACAATCAGGGTCTCGTCGGGGTGACTGAGATAGAAGTCGTAGGCTTTGCGCAAAACGTCGTTATAGGCGAGCACTTCGCGCACAATTGTCACGCCATCGTTGTCGTGGCCGGCCCAGTCAATGTTGCCGCCTTCGACCATGAAGAAGAAGCGGTCGGGCGAGGTGCGCTGCAGGTGGGCTATGCCGGCGTCGAAAAACTGTCCGAGGGTGTTGCCCGTGGGGCCGTCGACGGTGAATCCGAGATTGGTGCTGATTGTGTCGGAGTTGAGCAGAAGCACTCGGTCGGATTTGGTCGCAGACATGTTTTCGGCGCCGCGCACAATCTCGATGCCTTTGTCGGCCAGTTCTTCATATATGCCGTTGTATTTTCCGTCGGTTTTGGTGCCTCGAAGCCGCGAGCCAGCCAGGAACTTCACCTTTGAGTCGCCAAACTGGCGGGCTATGTCGTGGAACTGGCCGCGTCCGGCAACATGAGCGTAAAAGGCGGCGGGGGTGGCGTCGTCGGGGCAGACGTTGGTGGCGAGTCCGATGCCGTAGCCGAGGTCGGCGAGCCAGTCGCCGAGGCTGCTGATGGCAACGGAGTCAGGGCTCATGCCGAGCATGTTGTTTTTGGTTTTGCGGCATGTGGCGAGTGCGGTGCCGGCTGCTGCCGAGTCGGTCACCGGGGTGTTGGCTGAGTATGTGGTGGCCATTCCTGCCACAGGGAACTGCAGCATCAGGATTTTGTCTTGTCGCTTCTCGACAAGCCGGCGATAAGCGTCGGCGCCCATGACCTGGCCATGGCCCATTCCGTCGCCGATGAAATAGAAAATATATTTCGGCGACTGCGCGGCCAGCGACGATGCGGCCAGCGCTGCGGTGCAAAGGAGTGATGTCAGCTTTTTCATTTGTGTTTGCCAAGAGTTTCGGAGAGTTTTGTATAGTCGTTTAGACGCTCGACAATCTCACCGTTCCTGAAGATGAAGAATGTCGGAAATGAGCCGACGGCATACTGGCTGATGTGGGCCTTGTCGGCGGCTTCGCTCTGATAGACGCACACCCAGGGGAGTCCGTTGGCTGAATCGGCCCAGAGATACTGGTTGGGGTTGAAGCCGATTTCATAGATGGCGGCTCCGGCGCTTTGAGCGTCGCCGAGCGCGCGGGTGATGGCCTGAGTCGTTTCGTCGGTGAAGTCTACGTAGGCCAGAATTGCGAGTGGCGAATTTTCAACAACGTCCGATAGTTTCTGCATTTCGCCGTTGCGGTCCATGAGCTCAATGTCGTAATAGCTTATTTCATCGGCCACGATTACTTGAGTCTGG
This sequence comes from Porphyromonadaceae bacterium UBA7203, assembly GCA_002490725.1. Classification (GTDB taxonomy): domain Bacteria; phylum Bacteroidota; class Bacteroidia; order Bacteroidales; family Muribaculaceae; genus UBA3263. Next base: position 86,385 of record DKUN01000025.1, read on the forward strand.
CCGGTTCCGGAACCTTGCGGAGCGAGTTTTTGCACTTCGGCAAAGAGAATGGCCGTGCGCGGGTCTGACGGGCGCTCTTCTTTGTAGCGGTTGGCTACGGCGCGAAGCAGAGTGCGGTTGGTGAATGCGCGTGTGGCGTAATACGCGGCAGTCGACGAATAGTTGCCGTCGAGAGCCAGCAGTATGCCTTTGGCATCGGCGCCGGCCGTTATGGCCGAGTCGACCGCGTTGAACAGCAGGGCTTCGGCCGAACCGGTTCTGATGCCGTCGGCTGTAAGCGTGATGGTTTCGGTGCTGTCGGCGGGCACGTAGAATGTGCGGTCGCCGAGGTCTACGCGATAAATCGCGCTGTTGGCGCGCGGAAGGTTGAATGCGTAGCGGCCGTCTTTGACTTCGACCGTGTCGACGCCATACCAGCCTCCATAGGTTGTCGGCGACTGGATTACTGCGGATTTGACGCCGTCGGGCGCATAGCCTTCGAGCCTCCATCCATCATGACGGTTACATGAGGAAAGAGCGATGGCAATCGCCCCTGCGACGATGAGATGTTGTTTTTTCATGTCAGATGGAGAGTTTTTATTCCATGAGTTTGCGGTAGCGGCGGCGCACGGGTTCTTTGCCGTCGGGAGTGTGGGCGCGCTTATATTCCTCGTAGTCGGAGTATGAGCCTTCATAGTAAACCACTTTGCCTTCGCCTTCGAACGACAGGATGTGGGTGCAGATGCGGTCAAGGAACCATCGGTCGTGGCTGACCACAACCGCGCAGCCGGCAAATGCCTCAAGGCCTTCTTCGAGGGCGCGGAGAGTGTTGACGTCGATGTCGTTGGTCGGTTCGTCGAGCAGAAGCACGTTGCCTTCCTGCTTCAGAGCCATTGCAAGGTGGAGTCGGTTGCGTTCGCCGCCTGAAAGCACGCCTACTTTCTTTTCCTGGTCGGCGCCTGAGAAGTTGAATTTGCTCAGGTAGGCGCGCGCATTGACGTCGCGTCCGCCCATGCGGAAACTTTCCACTCCTTGCGAAATTACTTCATAGACGCTCTTTTCGGGGAGCAGATCGCGGTGGGTTTGGTCGACATAGGCCACCTTGACTGTTTCGCCGACGTCAAAGGAACCGGCATCGGCTGCCTCGAGGCCCATAATGAGTTTGAACAGAGTGGTTTTACCGGCGCCGTTGGGGCCGATTACGCCAACAATGCCGTTGGGCGGCAGGGTAAAGTCGAGGCCCTCGAAAAGCTGCTTTTTGCCGAATGCCTTGGCGAGGCCGTGGGCTTCGATGACCTTGTTGCCGAGACGGGGACCGTTGGGAATGAAGATTTCGAGTTTTTCCTCGCGTTCTTTCTGGTCTTCGTTGAGCAGTCGGTCGTAGGAATTAAGTCGGGCCTTGCCTTTGGCCTGGCGGGCCTTGGGCGCCATGCGCACCCATTCAAGTTCGCGTTCAAGGGTTTTGCGGCGTTTGCTGGCTTGTTTTTCTTCCTGGGCCATGCGTTTGGTTTTCTGGTCGAGCCATGAAGAGTAGTTGCCCTTCCAGGGAATGCCTTCGCCGCGGTCGAGCTCGAGAATCCAGCCTGCCACGTGGTCAAGGAAGTAGCGGTCGTGGGTAATGGCTATGACCGTGCCGGGATATTGCTGAAGGTGCTGTTCGAGCCAGTCAATCGATTCGGCGTCGAGGTGGTTGGTCGGTTCGTCGAGCAGCAGCACGTCGGGCTGCTGGAGGAGCAGGCGGCACAGCGCTACGCGGCGACGCTCACCGCCGGAGAGCGTGGTGACGGGCTGGTCGTCGGGCGGGCACTGGAGTGCATCCATGGCGCGTTCGAGTTTGGAGTCGATGTTCCAGGCGTCGGCTGCGTCAAGTTTGTCCTGCAGTTCGGCCTGGCGCGCGAGCAGGGTGTCGAAGTCGGCGTCGGGCTCGGCAAATGCCTCGTTGATTTTGTCGAATTCGGCAAGCATATCCATAATCGGCTGTACGCCTTCGCGCACAACCTCGATGACCGTCTTTTCGGGGTCGAGCTTGGGGTCCTGTTCAAGATAGCCTACCGAGTAGCCGGGCGAGAACACAACTTCGCCCTGATAGCTCTTGTCGATGCCGGCAATGATTTTGAGCAGCGATGACTTACCCGAGCCGTTAAGGCCGATAATGCCGATTTTGGCACCGTAGAAGAACGAGAGGTAGATGTTTTTAAGAACCTGTTTCTGTGGAGGGTAGGTTTTGCTGACACCTACCATTGAGAATATTATTTTCTTGTCGTCTGCCATTGCGGATTATGTAATTTTAATTTGATTTCAAGTTTGAGGGCGTGAGTTATCTGCGACGGGCTGCGGTTTTTACCTTATAGTCGCAGTTGAATTTGCCTTCCATGAGGTTGCGGAGCTTGTTGCGGATAAGGAGTTTGCGCGTGGCGCTGACGTGGTCCATGTAGACTTTTCCGTCAAGATGGTCGCATTCATGCTGGACGCAGCGGCTCAGGAATCCGCTCATTTCCTCTTCATGGGGCTGGAAGTTCTCGTCGAGCCAGCGCAGGCGGATGTGTTCTACGCGGCCTACGTTTTCGCTCAGGCCGGGGAGGCTCAGGCATCCTTCGGAGCGGGTGCATTCCTCGCCGTCGAGAATTTCGATTTCGGGGTTTATGAGGGCCATTTTGCGGCCGGCACATTCAGGGAACTGGTCTTTGAGAATGTCGGTGTCGATGACTACGAGGCGGATGCTGAGTCCGATTTGCGGGGCGGCAAGGCCGCAGCCGTCGGCCGCATACATGGTCTCGAACATGTCGTCGATGAGCTTGTGGAGTTCGGGATAGTCGCTGGTCACGGGTTCTGTGGCGCGGCGCAGAACCGGATGGCCGTAGATATAAATGGGAAGTTTCATAGTCTATTGTATATGCTTTGTAAATAGTCGGTCAGGATAATGGTGGCGGCCATGCGGTCAACCGTGGCTTTGTCGCGGCGGGCATTGCGGCGCAAGCCTCCGTCGATCATGGCCTGATGGGCTATCGCCGAGGTGAAGCGCTCGTCGTAGAGCTTGAGTTCCACTCCCCGGGGCAGACGCTTGGCCAGCGCGCGGGTGAACGGCTCGATGTAGGTCCATGATTCCGAGGGCTCGCCGCGCAGGGTGGTGGGCTTGCCTACAATGACGAGGTCGACGCGGTTGGCGGCAATATAGTCGAGCACGTATTGCAGCACCTCGCCTGCCCCCACTGTTGCGAGCGGGTTTGCCGTCAGGCGCAGTTCGTCGGTCACTGCAATGCCGCAGCGGCGACGGCCGTAGTCTATACAGATTATTCGGGCCATTGGTGATTATCGGTTTATAGTGCGCAAAGTTACGAAAAAAATGCCAAATCCTAATGAGCGGTTGCGGATATTTCGCTATCTTTGCACTATGAATCTGGAGATATTTAAAGCGGGAACCGAGACGGTGCTCGAACTTGAGTATGCCGATGCCGGCATCCAGGCCGGTTTTCCCGGCCCGGCTCAGGATTATGCGGGCGAGACAATCGACTTGAACAAAGACCTGATCAGGCATCCGGCCTCGACGTTCTACGGCCGGGTGTCGGGTAGCTCCATGTGTGAGGAGGGCATCAATGACGGCGATATACTTGTGATTGACAAGTCGATTGAGCCTGAAGACGGTGACCTGGCGGTGTGTTGCCTCGACGGCGACTTCACGCTGAAGCGCATTAAATTCGACCGCCGTTCGTCGCGACTCTATCTGATGCCGTCCAATCGGTCGTATCAGCCTATCGAGGTGACCCCTGACAATGAGTTTATGGTCTGGGGTGTTGTGACATATACTATCAAAGCCAACCGCAAGCGCCGCGGATGATAGGGCTGGCCGACTGCAATAATTTTTTTGTGTCGTGTGAGCGCGTGTTTCGGCCGGCGCTGCTCGACCGTCCTGTCATGGTGTTGAGCAACAATGACGGATGTGTCGTTGCGCTGAGCAACGAAGCTAAGGCGCTCGGATTCAAACGGGGCAATCCTTACTTTAAAATCCGCGAGCAGGCCGAGGCCAATGGCGTCGTTGTGTTTTCGGGAAACCATCGGCTATATGAGGATATGTCGGGGCGCGTAATGACGATATTGCGTTCGTTTTGCGATGAAATAGAGGTCTATTCAGTCGACGAGGCCTTCATTTTCGTCAATGACACGGTCGGTGACTTTGGTGATTTCGGACGTGAACTGGTGCGTACCGTTCGTCGCGACACCGGCATTCCGCTCTCGCTCGGTTTTGCGTCGACAAAAACTCTGGCAAAGCTGGCCTCGAGGTTCGCAAAAAAATATCCCGGCTATCGCGGAGTCTGCGTTATTGATTCTCCCGAAAAGGCACGGAAAGCAATGGCGCTTACAGCCATCGAAGACGTCTGGGGGGTGGGGCGGCGCAATGCACCCAAACTGCGCCGTCAGGGCGTCACCACGGCTCTGCAGCTGGCCGACATGACTGAGGACCGGGTGATGGAAATATTTGACATCGTGGGAGTCAGGATGTGGAAGGAACTGAACGGCATCAGTTGTATCAGTCGCGAAATCGTGCCGCCTCAGCGCAAAACCATCCGTTGCTCATGTTCGTTTCAAGATGAGATTTTCGAACTGGAGACGTTGCGGACGGCAATCGCTTCATACGCAACGAGCGTTGGCAAGCGGCTGCGGCGTCAGGGGGTTGTGGCCGAGACCATCGAGGTGTTTGTGGCCACCAATCGGTTCAGCTCCTGCCGGCCGCAATATTTCAATGCGTTCGAGCTGCGGCTCGACGACCCTACTGCCGACACCGCACTGCTCGTTGCCGCGGCGCAGAAGGCGCTCGACAGGGTGTTTCGTCCCGGCTATGGCTACAAGAAGGCCGGCGTAACCGCTACCCGTTGCGTTGCGGCCGACTCGGTCGTTCACTCGCTCTTTTCAGATTCAGGGGATATTGAGCGGCGCCGGCGCCTGATGGCCGCGCTTGATCGCATCAACGCGTCGCCGGCCAACCGGCATGCGCTGCATGTGGCTTCGATGGGCCCGGGGCTTGTAGGGCTTACACGTCGCGAGCATGAGTCGCGGCTTTATACTACCAGGCTCGATGAAATCATTGAGGTGAAGGTGTGAGGCCGCCCGCTCTCTCTACTGTTTGGACTTGAGGTCAATGTGGTATCTGAGGCGGAGCATTACATAGCTTGGCACGGTGTTGCTCCATGATTCCGAGCGGCCGTATGCGTTGACTATGTAGGAAATAGATTTAATCTGACGGAGCAGGTCGTAGCCGTCGAGCGAAAAAACGACGCGCTTTATAGACCATCCGATTGACCCGGTCAGAATGAATTGGTCGGTGTTCAGCTCGGAATCATTATATCCGCGACGGGAGCGTATGATAAGCGATGACTGTATGGAGAAGCGGTAGGGCAATTCAAATGACGCCCTGACGGTATAGTCTGTTTCCGAGGCGGTGAAGGGCGTGGTTTCTTCGCCCGAGTAGTGGCTTATGTAGCTGCCGGCCGACGCGTCGATTGAGTGGCCCTTGCCGAATTGACAAGAGAGTCTCAGCGATGGAGATATGCTTTTTGAGTAAATAAACGTGCGCTCAGGGGTGATGTCGGCTGATTCGTCGGCGGTCGTTGTTCCTATCAGTCCGACGGCGCGTGAATCAATGTAACCTAATCCGATGTTGTATGTCAGGGATTTGAAGCGGCTGTCGTTTTGCTGAATTATGTCGCCGCTTCCTGAGTAATTGGCAGTGAATGAGCGGTTGCCGTCAACATTATACATCGACGTTGTTCTGACGCCGGTGGCTGTGTTGTACACAACTCCGTGCAGTATCCTGTCATTAGTGAAGCTATACCTCAATCTGATGCTATGGTGTTGCATATGCCCTGATTGTTTGCTGACGCTGATGGCCGCGCCGGCTGTGTGATCGTACTGGTTGCGCAGGTTCGGGTTGCCTTTGAAAATGTCGAGGGGGTTTGTTGTGTTGGAGGCGTTGATGACATTATCCATCGAAAAGAGCCCCGGCGATGAGTCCCATGAAAGCTCGGCGCCTAATGAGCGGCGTTTACTTAATCTACACAGTTCATAGACCATCGTGGCATGGATTGCCGCTAATGCGTTTTTGCGCACGGCCACAGTGTCGTAGCCCCATTTTCGGTAGTTATATTGGCGGTCAAGCAGCTTCAGCGACGGCGTAATGTTAAGTACAAGCTCGCCCTTGGCGCCCTTGGTGTCAAGATTTTTCTCGCCCCATTTGAAACGGCTTGTCAGAGCAATGGCATGCTCGTTGGCCCGATAGTCGGTGCGTTTGCTGTTGTCGGGGTCGGAGTGGCCGTAGAGTTCCTCTTCCGTCGGCTGCTGGCCGAATTTCAGGCTCTCGAGCGTCGCGCCTTCCGTGTCGGTTGCGAGCAGGTAGCGGTTGTTGGTGTTGAACTGCGAATTATGGTTGAAGTTATACGAGGTCTGAATGGTTATGTTGCGGCGGATATTGGCTTCATATTTTACGCGGGCGCGGATGTTATAAGAGTTTGTGGGGTGCATGGCGGAGTAAGCATATCGGTTGATTGCCGCAACCGGGTTGTTGCCATAGTTTACCCATTGGCGCTCATAGGCGTCCGTTTTCGACGACGCATAAGTTCCGTAAGCGCCGAATTCAATGTTATGGCGCACCGATCCGGCGTCGGGAAGCCTCATTGTGAGCGAGTTGTTGAGATTTCCGTTAATGAATGAGCTATTTAACTTGAATAGTTTCATATTGCGGTTAATCAGCAAGTCGCGCAGCCGCTCTTCGCTTCCGTCGAAAATCGCTTCGATTTCTTCGGCGGAAACAGAGCCCGGGTCGTCGTTAAATGTGGCAGCTGCCAGTGATGAGTTGCCTTTGTTGCGGGAATAGGTGAACGAGGGTTGCACGCTTAACCACAGTTTGTCGGTGTTGAACCTCAGGTTGTGGGACGTGGCAACAGACAGTGCGTCGTTACGTTCGGTTGAAAATTGCGATTCGAAGGTGTTGCCTGACTGTATGTAGTTGATGCTTTCTGTGCCATTGCGCTTTGTTGTCCGCAATGACGTGACGCTGACCGAACCGTTGATTTGCCGGGTGTGGCGAGGGCCGTCATATTGGTATTTAATGCTACCCGCCAGACATGATGTTTCTGACGTGCCGATTCTGTCGGGCGACCAGAAATACTCGGTCATTCCCGGATCGCTTTCGTCTGAAAGGTTGTTGGCGTTTAAGGTTCCCATCAGTGCAAAATGGTCGGAATATCCCAAAAACGCTGCGCGCCCCAAGTAGCGGTTTTCGGTTCCGTAGCCGCCGTTGAGACTCAGTGTCTTGCCGATGGCATATTCCTTTTTGAGGTGAACGTCCATTATCATGGGCTTGTCAGAATCATCGCTGTAGCCCAGAAATTTAGCTTTGTCAGATTCCTTTTTGTATATCTTGATTTTATTGACTGCATAAGCGCCTATGTTTTGAAACATAATGCTGCGATCTCCGCCAAAGAGTTCCCGGCCGGATAGTTGCAGGCTCTCGATTTTGCGGCCGTTGAAAAAAATCTGGCCGTTGCGGTCAATGGTAACTCCGTTGAGTTTCCTGATTAGATTGTCGAGCATGGAGCCTTCGGGCAGATTAAACGCATCGGCATTGTAAACGACGGTGTCGCCCTTGTAATACATTTTGATTTTGGTGGCGGTTACCGTGACTTCATCGAGGCGTTTCGGCGTGCGCAGCAGCGCAATCTTGCCGAGGTCGACATAATAGTTGCCGTTTTTGGGGCGTTTGGTGGTGAGGGGGTATAAGCGGGGGTGTCGTATCCCGGGGCATCGACCATTACGTGATAAACCGTGTCTCTTTCGGGTAGACCGAATTGCAATATCTGGCGCTGTTGTAAACCTTCCTTCTTGTAAATGGGGGATGCTTCCGTCACAAGAACCGAGTCGCCGGGCAGGAATACCAGGGCCTCAGCTTTAGGAATAGTCGTGCCCAATATCGAATCGACGACTTGAATCGTATATATCACATCAGCAGCCGCATGAAAGCAATTGCCTGACAGGATCAAAGTAAATAATGCAACGACATAACGACATAATTTGGATAGCATAATTGGACAGAGAGGCTAAAAGATTAGTGGTTTGTTTATTCCGCAAATATAGCAAAAAAACCACGCTCTGTACTTTAAGAAAAGTTAAAAAAACTCTTTTTACATAACCTGTATGGGCAGATGCAAACATAAATCAATGGCCGGAGTAGCGGCGAGGCTCTCCGGCCATCAGTCGGGGTCAGTATTCTTCAGATTTCTTTTTGGGCTGGAGGTTGAGGTGGTAGCTAAGGCGGAGCATTATGTAGGAGGGGAGGGTGTTGCTCCAGGCTTCGGTGCGGCCATATGCGTCGACGCGGTAGGTTACTGACTTGATCTGGTGGAGCAGGTCGTAGCC
>DKUN01000014.1 GCA_002490725.1 Porphyromonadaceae bacterium UBA7203
TGTTTTGCAGCATATTTTTCACAATTCCCTATAAACCCGTTATTTATATCCTCCAAAAAATTTTTCAGTTTAACTTTCTTTAACTTATACTGCCGAACTTTTCTACGACTATCCCCCGCCAACTCGCGCACACGCCCGAGAGCGCACACGTTGGCGCACATGCTCGGTCACGCGCGCACTTACACATACACGCACGCTACGCGCGCAACGTACATTTTGCATATGCGGAGATTTTTTTGGGAGATAAGGATTTTTTGCGTAAGTTTGCACTCTCATTATTATATATAGGAAATGAAAGTACTCAAATTTGGCGGCACGTCGGTCGGCACACCTGAAAGCCTGAGCAACGTGCGCGCTATAGTTGAGAGCCAGTCAGAACCTTGTGTGGTAACGGTTTCGGCTCTCGGCGGCATCACAGACCGACTGATTGCGGCAGCCGACCAGGCTGCTGCGGGGGGTGACGTGTACTCCGGGATATTCGATGAAATATACAGCCGCCACCGCCGCGTCTGCGAAGCGGTAGTCCCCTCGGGCTACCAGGGCGAGGCCTGGGGAGCGGTCAAATCGCTTCTGGACGAATTAGAAACTATATTAAAAGCGATAAATCTGCTCGGCGAGATTACTGAGCGGACTCGCGACCTGGTTGTAAGCTACGGTGAACGAATGTCGTGCATAATTGTGACATCAATGATTGCGGATGCGCGTCTGGCCCATTCGCTCGACTTCATACGGACGCGCCGCAGTTTCGGCAAGAATGTTCTCGACTCCGAAACGTCGCACAAGCTTATAATGTCGAAGTTCTCAGAACTCAAAGACGCAAAAACTATAATAGTGCCGGGCTTCATTGCCCGCGACGAAGACGGACGCATATCAAATCTCGGACGCGGCGGCAGCGACTACACAGCTGCCATCATTGCGGCCGAAATCGGCGCACGCGTGCTCGAGATATGGACCGACGTCGACGGATTTATGAGCGCAGACCCCCGAATTGTGGGCGACGCCATGGTCATTGACCGCCTCAGTTTCGTTGAAGCCATGGAACTTTGCAACTTCGGCGCGAAAGTGGTTTATCCGCCCACAATCTATCCTGTATTCCACAAAAACATCCCGATAATAATCAAAAACACGTTTAACCCGACAGCCGCCGGCACACTCATCGGCGACGACCACAACGCGCGTGTGATTGAGAATCCGGAAGCAATCGGCGTAAGCTCCATTGCCGACACCCGCCTCGTCACGCTCACCCAACCGACAGCCGAAAGCTACAGCCGCATGATAAACCTGTTTAGCCGCAACGGAATCGAGACCATGATGCCCGACGGCCATAAGCACTGCGGCATCAGAGGCACCGACGCTCGCCGGGCAGAAGAGCTGCTTAACGAGGAATTCGCTTCGGAACTCCTGGAGCTTGGCAACTTCGGCATCAGGATTTCGGAGCCCATGGCCACGGTAGCCATCATCGGCCGAGGTCAGGAAAGCACCGACCTGCCCTCACGCCTGGCCAAGACGCTCAACTCAGCCGGCATACCGGTCAGCCAGACGCCGCAGCAGGTGTCGCCCGGCTCGGCAGCCTGCATGGTAGCGGCAACCGACCTGAAAGAGGCCGTACAGACTATTCACGCAAACTTCATTCAAAACACTACGGTACAATAACTCAAAATGATCAAGAAATTTTTCCTTTCATTCTTCGGCTCGATGGCAGCTATTTGGCTGACATTCCTGCTGCTGTTTCTGCTTGTAATATTCGGAATCACGGCCTCTGTTGCCTCTATTGGCAGCGGACTCTCATCAGTTGCTAAAGCTGAGGTAAAGAAGGGCTCCATTATAACGCTCGACCTAAGCGGAGTCATCAACGAACGCAAAGCCATCCCCTCACTGGCCGACGCCCTGCAGGGCGACATCAGCGAGAGCCTCAATCTCAGCGAAACCGTCGCCGCCATTTACCGCGCGGCTCACGACTCACGCATCAGCGGCATCTATGCCGACTGTAACGGCGTTTCAGGCGGCATTGCCTCGCTTCAAGATCTTCAGGAAGCGCTGAACTACTTCAAATCACAGCCCGACAAGTGGGTAATGGCCTACGGCGACTCATACGACCAGAGCGACTACTACATTGTAAGCGGTGCCAACGAACTCTGGCTCAACCCCATCGGCTCGGTTGATATTCACGGTCTGAGCGGCACCACCCTATTCTACACCGGCCTGCTTGAGAAACTCGGCGTCAAGATGCAGATTCTGCGCGTCGGCACGTTTAAAAGCGCCGTCGAGCCATACTTTTTAAAAGAGATGAGCCCGGCGAGCCGCCTGCAGCAAGAGTCATACATGGGCTCGCTCTGGAATTCAATCAAGGCAAACATCGCGGCCAACCGCAACACCACACCCGAACAGGTCAATGCATGGGCCGACGAGTTCACATTCACCATGCCCGCCGACTCCATGCTGAAAATGGGCATCGTCACCAACCTCGGCTATCGCCACGAGGCCGAGGCCAACGTAGCCAAACTTGCGGGCGAGGAAAAGTTCGACGACGTGAACAAACTGACCATCGGCGAATATGCCACAGCCTTTGACGCTACCGACTTTTCATATCTGCCCGACGTCGAAACCGCCAAGAAAAGCGACAAGACGATTGCCGTGCTCTATGCCGAAGGAGAAATCAGCGATGCCGGCACCAAAGGCATCATCGGAAACGACATGGTGGAAGAAATCATGAAGCTGACCGACAACGCCGACGACCTGGCCGGCCTTATTCTCCGCGTCAACTCGCCCGGCGGCAGCGCCTTTGCATCTGAACAAATCTGGGAAGCGCTCGAGCAGTTCAAGAAAAAAACCGGACTGCCGTTATACGTATCGATGGGCGACGTCGCTGCATCTGGCGGCTACTACATCAGCTGCGGAGCCGATGTAATTTACGCTCAGCCAACCACCATTACCGGTTCAATCGGCATTTTCGGCATGATACCTGAAATCCACGGCCTGCTCGAAAAACACCTCGGCGTTACCACCTCGACCGTCAAGACCAACGCCAACGGCAATTTCCCATCGCTGCTCAACCCCATGACCGGCGAGCAGACGGCAAAGATGCAGGCCTATATTGAACGCGGCTATGACCTGTTCACCAAGCGCTGTGCAGATGGCCGCCACACCTCCCAGGACTCTATCAAAACCATTGCAGAAGGCCGCGTATGGTCTGGCACCCAGGCTCTCGAAAACGGACTCGTTGACCGCATGGGCACACTCCGCACCGCCATCTACGGCATGGCCTCCGACTTAGACCTGAAGAGCTATCGCGTAAAAGAGTATCCCGAAGTCACCTCAAAATGGTGGGAAGCACTCATGACGCTCGAAGACATCGACATGAAACTGCCCGCACAGTCAGCCGGCCTGGAATCAGCCAAGGTTATCCGCCACATCGAGGCAATCAAAGACGCGCCCCGAGTGCAGTGTCGCATGGAAACCGTAGTAATCCGCTAATCCGTCCAAGCTATCCCCCCTCCCCGAAAACAACACCGATGGCCAACGACACAACAACATCGAAAGCTCTGCTGAAAGGGCTGCTGCTCAAACCGCTCTCAATTGCATACGGGGCCGTAACGGCCACGCGCAACAAGATGTTTGACTGCGGCATGCTCGAGCAGCGCAGTTTCGACATACCGGTGCTTGTTGTAGGCAACATCGCGGTCGGGGGCACAGGCAAGACCCCCCACGCCGAATTTCTGATTGAAATGCTCCGCGCCAACTATCACCTCGGCGTGCTATCGCGCGGCTACAACCGGCGGACCAAAGGCTTCAGACTTGCCACCCCCGAAAGCGACGCGCGCCAGATTGGCGACGAGCCCTATCAGATTTACCGCAAATTCGGCGACAAGGGCGTCATGGTCGCCGTGTGTGAAGACCGCTGCAAGGGCATTGACCGCATGCGCGAATTAGACCCCGAGCTAAACCTCATCATTCTTGACGACGCGTTTCAACACCGCTACGTCAAGCCGACAGTGTCAATTGTGCTGACCGAGCACTCCCGCCCGGTTTTTGACGATGAAATGATGCCGGCCGGGCGTTTGCGCGAAGGCGCCGGCGCCATGCACCGCGCCGACATCGTGGTGGTCACCAAGTGTCCCGACGACATGAAACAGATAGACTACCGCATATTCACCAAAAATCTCGGTCTCTATCCTTATCAGCAGCTGTTTTTCAGCAAATATGCCTACGGTGACCTCACACCTCTGTTTCCCGAAGAGGCTGTGGCCACACCACCGCCACGCCTGCTGTCCATGAGCGAATCAGACACAATCGTAGTCGTTGCCGGCATTGCCAACCCGAAGCCCTTTATCAAAAAAATACGCACCTCCAAGGCGCGCATTCGAGGCCTCGTGTTCAAAGACCACCACAACTTCACGCGCAACGACATCGTTGCGATAATAGACAAAATCAAAACCGCGCCCGACCCAGCCCACACCATAGTCGTCACGACCGAAAAAGACGCTATGCGCCTGCGCGACTTCCCCGGCCTGCCCAAGTCGCTCAAACGCCGCATCTACTACATGCCGGTCAACGTGGAATTCATCCCCACCGCGATTCATGGCAATCAGGACGGCGCCCGCGAGTTTGCCGAAAGTGTCATCAACCGGCTTCGCCGCGGTGGCCAACAATAAGCCAGCAACCAACGTTATACACCTTAGATTATTATATAACAGATAAACTATATCAAGAACCCTTAACCAAGACAAGCATATGTTAGAACAAATCAAACAGACCGCAGAATATCTGCAGAACCGCATTAAGGGCGAAATGCCCAAACTCGGCATAATCATGGGCACCGGACTCGGCACGCTCAGCGACCTCATCGAAGACAAACAGATTATCCCCTACTCCGAAATCCCCAACTTCCCGGTCAGCACCGTAGAGGGTCACTCCGGCAACCTCATTGTAGGCAACCTTGCCGGCAAGCGTGTAATCGGCATGCAGGGCCGCTTTCACTACTACGAAGGCTACGACATGAAGCAGGTAACCTTCCCCGTGCGCGTAATGAAAGCGCTCGGCGTTGAGACCCTGTTTGTCAGCAATGCGTCGGGCGGCATGAACAAGGAGTTCAAAGTCGGCGATGTCATGGTCATTACCGACCACATCAACTTCTTCCCCGAGAATCCGCTCCGAGGCAAGAACTACAATGAGCTCGGCACCCGTTTCCCCGCCATGACCGAAGCCTACAGCAAGAAACTCGTTGCCCTGGCCGACAGCATCGCTTCTGAAAAGGGCATGCGCCTGATGCATGGCGTATATATCGGCGTTACCGGACCCACCTTCGAAACCCCGGCCGAATACGAATGCTTCCGCACTATGGGCGCCGACGCCGTCGGCATGTCGACCGTGCCAGAAGTCATCGTGGCCAACCATGCCGGCATGACCGTGTTCGGAATCAGCGTTATCACCGACCTCGGCGGCAAGGAAATCACCGAAGCTCCGAGCCACGAAGAAGTGCAGAAGGCAGCCGTCAAGGCTCAGCCCACCGTGCTCGCACTGGTTCACGAAATGGTAGCCCGCCTCTGATGGAAACCGAAATTTCTCAGCTCGGCGAATTCGGCCTGATTGACCGTCTGACCGAAAACATGCCCCTTTTCAACGCGTCGACGCTCACAGCGGTGGGCGACGACGCCGCCGTTATGGACTACGGCGCCGACAAGGAAGTGCTGGTCAGCACCGACATGCTGCTCGAAGGCGTGCACTTCGATCTCACCTACATGCCCCTGAAACATCTGGGCTACAAGAGCGCCATAGTGAACTTCAGCGACATATACGCCATGAACGGCACTCCTCGCCAACTCGTTGTCGGGCTCGGCATCAGCAAGCGCTTCACCGTTGAACACATGGAAGCGCTCTATGCCGGACTGCGCACGGCCTGCGAAGCCTATGGAGTAGACCTGGTGGGCGGCGACACCACCGCATCGCGCGCCGGCCTGGTAATTGCAGCCACCGTTATCGGCGACGCGCCCAAGGACACCGTTGTCAGACGCTCGGGCGCAAAACCGACCGATCTGATCTGCGTCAGCGGCGACCTCGGCGCAGCCTACATGGGCCTGCAGGTGCTGGAGCGCGAAAAAGTAGCCTCGGCCAACGACCGTGAATTCACGCCCGACTTTGCCGGCAAAGAATACCTCATTGAACGCCAGCTTAAACCCGAAGCCCGCCGCGACATCGTCATGGAACTTGCCGAAGCCGGCATACTGCCGACCTCGATGATCGACGTCAGCGACGGCCTCTCGTCCGAACTCATCCACCTCTGCAAAGCGTCGAAAACGGGATGTCGCGTCTACGAAGACCGCATACCCATTGACTATCAGACCGCAGTCATGGCCGAAGAGCTCAACATGAACCTCGTCACAGCCGCCATGAACGGAGGTGAAGACTACGAACTGCTCTTCACCGTGCCGCTCACCGCCCATGAAGCCGTGTCGAAACTCAAAGGTGTGCGCGTAATCGGCCACATGAGCCCCGAAGAACAGGGCTGCGCAATGATTGGCCGCAACGGCGAGGAAATCGAACTTCGCGCCCAAGGATTCCAACACATGTAACCCCACCGGCCGGTCCACGCCGAGAACCGGAGTCAAAACCGATTATTATTAACTTTCTAATCATAAATCAATCATGTCACCCTGGATTATCTGGCTGATTGCAGCCATAGTTTTACTGGTCCTTGAGATACTGTCGCAGGCTGTGCTCGCATTCTGCCTGGCAGCAGGCTGCCTCGTTGCCGCAATAGTGTCGCTTCTGACTCCGTCAATCGCCGTACAGGCCATCAGCGTCGGCGTTGCGGCCGTAGCAGCCTGGCTTATACTTGCGCCCATCGTGCGCAAGTGGGAAAGCAAGCGTGCCCCGAAATCTCGCACCGGCATGGACGCACTGCTGGGACGCCGCGCCGTCATTACCGACGAAGTGCGCCCCGGCGAACTGGGACGCGCCCGCATTGACGGCGACCACTGGCAGGTGCAAGCCCCCGGCATCAAAGAGCCGATTCGTCGCGGCGATGAAGTCTGCGTTACCGGCTACGACTCCATTATCCTGACCGTCGAGCCCGTCAGATAAGCCGCGCGCGACGCAAACCTCTACAACACAGTTCTTAACCAATAATCACAGTTCAATCATGTCAACAACCCTCGTCCTCGCCATTGTCATCATCGCGCTGGCGATTACCGTAATCTCGGCCGGCGTAAAAGTGGTGCCACAGTCTGAAACCCGAGTTATTGAGCGACTCGGCCGCTTCCACAGCGTACTCGGCCCGGGCCTCAACTTCATTGTTCCGTTCATTGACCGCCCCAAGACAATCTACACCCGCCGCATCGAAAATGCTCCCGGCGGACGCGTAATCGTCAGAATGAACGCCACCCCCGTAATCGACCTCCGCGAACAGGTCTACGACTTCCCCTCGCAGCAGGTAATTACCCGCGACAACGTAACAACTGAAATCAACGCTCTGCTCTACTTCCAGATTACTGACCCGAAAAAGGCAGTCTATGAAATCGACAACCTGCCCAACGCAATCGAAAAGCTGACGCAGACCTCGCTCCGTAACGTAATCGGCGAACTCGAACTCGACGAAACCCTCACCTCGCGCGACACCATCAACTCCAAGCTCCAGGCCATTCTCGACGACGCCACCAACAAATGGGGCGTCAAGGTGAACCGCGTCGAACTTCAGGATATCACACCTCCTGCCAGCGTACGCCAGGCAATGGAAAAACAGATGCAGGCCGAACGTAACCGCCGTGCCGAAATCCTCAATGCCGAGGGCGAAAAGCAGTCGCGTATTCTCCGCTCCGAAGGCGAAAAAGCTTCACAGATCAACCAGGCCGAAGCTATCAAGCAAGCTGAAATTCTGCGCGCCGAAGGTGAAGCCAAAGCAATTATCCTCAACGCCGAGGCCGAAGCGGAAGCCATTCGCCGCGTTGCCGACGCCGTGAGCGCCACCCACACCGACCCGGCTACCTACATCCTCGCCATGAAATATATCGACACACTGCGCGAAATGACCTCCGGCCAGGATAACAAAACGGTCTATATTCCCTACGAAGCGTCGTCGGTTCTGTCATCGATCGGCAGCATCAAGGGCCTCTTCAAAGAATAAAGAAAAATCAACATTTGTCGGGGCAGGCCTGCGTTGGTCTGCCCCGACAAATTTTTATCATATATCTCTCCGGCGAATCACCACAGACCGACGCACACACGACTTCCCCGTAGAAAAACATCGCCCCGTTTAGCTTAACGGAACTAACTATTGTCGGATTGTAGATTATTCCGTAAATTTGACGTCATGAAACCGGGCCAATCTCTTCTGATATCGGCAGTTCTGGCGCCATTTGCCGCCGCCGCGCAAACGGGCACACTCCCGATTGTGCGCATAACGACCGACAATGCCACGCCCATTGTTGACAAAGTCACTCCGATTCCGGGTAGCATGGTCGTTGAGGAAACCGACGGCTCATTAACCGAACCGATGGAACTGACCATCCGAGGCCGCGGCAATTCAAGTTGGAAATACAGCAACAAAAAGCCCTATAAAGTCAAGTTTGCTGAAAAGCAGCCGCTGCTGGGCATGGCCCGAAGCCGCCACTTCGCCGTGATGAAATATGACGACACTTTCGCCTCCTACATGGCTCTGGAAGCGATGCGTCTGCTCGGTGCGCCGTGGGCGGCACACATGGTTCCGGTCGAGGTGGTGCTCAACGACAGCTTCGACGGCTTCTACTACATGAGCGAAACCGTACGTGTGGCTTCCGACAGGGTCAACATCACCAAGCAGGCCGACGGCATAACCGACCCGGCGCTGATTCCCTATGGCTGGCTCGTGGAGGTCGACAATTACTATGCAGCCTATCAGGTAACGATTAAAGAGCCTGGCATGTCATCGCTGAAACTGACCATGCACTCGCCCGAAGTCCTGTCGGACCAACAGCGCCAATGGATTACCGGCGAGTTCAACTCCATTATCGCCGACCTTTACAGCAACACCGACTGCTGGACCGAGCGGATTGACCTGACCTCAGTGGCCCGTTACTTCATTGTCCGCGAAGTTTTCCATGACACCGACGCCTACCACGGCTCGCTCTATCTTTACCGCGACCATGGAAAATGGCACTTCGGGCCGCTATGGGACGGCATGCTCTCAGAGCCGAAAACCGACTGGGTTATCAACAACCATCCCAACTACGCCACGACCCACCTGATAAAACCGATAATGCAGACCCCGGCCTTTTGGGAAGAAGTGGGCAGGCTCTGGCCTGTGTTCCGCAACGAAGTCATGCCGGCGCTGTTTGAGGAGATCGACCGGATGGCCCTGCTCTGCGCCGCAGCCGACGAGGCGAATCAGATTCGATGGGAATACGCCAACCGCCGCACTACGGCCGACAAGGCAGCCACGCTGAAACAGGCGCTGCTGACCGCGTCGGAATGGATGGAGAGCCGTCTGGCTCCCTATCTGGCCCTCGATGAAACCGCCATTGACCACGATGACATAGAGCCGGCCTACTACGACCTGAGCGGCAAACGCGTCAACAGCCCCGTGCGAGGCATTTTCATTGAAAAACGTGGAAAAAACGTGAAAAAACTGTTTATCCGCTGAGATTTTACGTCTGAAAATATGTTATGCGGCAGTTTTTTTGGAAAAACGGAAAATCTGCGCTAAATTCGTGGTCATTCAACCGAAATTCGACCTTTAACAAACAGTTGTTACATATATGAGTTACCTGAAATTTGACAGGAACCAAATGATGAATTTGGATCACGCTCTTACAAAAGAGATGCTTCGGACGAATCAGACCGGTGCCTATCATTGCACTACGGTAGTTGACTGCAACACGCGCAAGCAGCATGGCCTTCTGGTCATTCCGATTCCCGAGCTTGACCATAGCAGCAGCTACGTCATGCTGTCGTCGCTGGATGAGACCGTAATTCAGCACGGAGCCCCATTTAATCTCGGGCTTCACCGCTATAGTGGCGGAGTCTATAGTCCTAAAGGCCACAAATATATCCGCGAGTTCGACTGCGAGAACGTGCCTCGTACAACCTATCGCGTCGGAGGTGTGGTGCTGACCAAAGAAAAAATTTTCATTTCCGATGAAAATCGTATTCTGATTCGCTATACCCTCGTCGAGGCCCATAGCGCCACGACACTGCAGTTCAAGCCGTTTCTCGCATTCCGCGAGGTCAACGCCCTGGTCCAGGAAAACGAATCGATCAACAAAGAGTGCACCCCCGTATCCAACGGCGTGAGCTGCTGTCTCTATCCCGGCTATCCGACCCTTTACATGCAGTTCTCGCGCAAGCCCGAATGGGTTTACGACCCGAACTGGTACAAAGACATCGAGTATGTCAAAGACCTGGAGCGCGGAGTGCCATACACCGAAGACCAGTGGGTTCCCGGCTACTTCTCGATTCCGATCAAAAAAGGCGAAAGCGTAATCTTCTCGGCCGGCATCAGCGAAGTAAATCCCCGCTCGCTGACCAAGATGTATGAAAAGGAAATTGCCGTGCGCACCCCTCGCAGCTCATTCTACAACTGCTTGAAAAATGCCGCCAAGCAGTTCTACATGCGCATCGACAAGGGCGAATACATGCTCTCAGGCTATCCGTGGGGCAAAGTTCTGGCCCGCAACACCTACATGTCGCTGCCCGGCAACACCCTGGCCATTGACCACGTCGATGATTTTGAAAAAATCACGGCCACGGCCAACCGCGCCCTACTCCGCTTCATGCAGACGGGCGAACACGACAGCATTATCCAGGGCATTGACCAACCCGACATACCGATGTGGGCTCTGTGGTGCATACAGCAATACGCCAAGGCCGTCAGCATCGAACGCGCCCGCGAACTCTACACCGACTTCACTACTACGGTGCTCGACAACATTCTCGACGGACGCCATCCCAACATATTCGTCGACAAACTGACCGGCCTGATTTCATCAAACGGCGAACACCAGGCCGCAAGCTGGATGTATTCGCAATTCAACGGCCACATGGTTGTGCCACGTTCGGGCTACCTGGTCGAGAACAACGCGCTGATGTATAACGCGCTGATGTTCGGCATCAACCTGCTCGAAGGCAACGATGACCTCGCCGCCACCCGCCAGCGCTGGCAGGAGCAGGCCGAAAAGATGAAACAGCCCTATGTCGACACGTTCCTCAACGACTACGGCTACCTGTTCGACTACGTCAACGGCCAGTATGCCGACCCGAGCGTCCGCCCCAACATGGCTATCGCCATCGGCATGGACTACTCGCCCCTTGACCGCCGCCAGCGCAAGGGAGTGCTCGACGTGGTGACCCGCGAGCTCCTTACCCCCAAGGGTCTGCGCACGCTGTCGCCCAAGAGCTACGGCTACCGCCCGTTCTATGTCGGCTCGCCTGAAGAGCGCGAGCAGGCCATGCACAACGGCCCCGCGCGTCCGTGGCTCATCAGCTTCTATGCCGACGCTTACATCAAAGTGTTCGGTCTGAGCGGCGTCAGCTATATCGACCGAATGCTGATCGGCTTCGAAGACGAAATGAGCCAGGGCTGCATCGGCTCGCTGAGCCAGATGTATGACGGCAACCCGCCCTTCCAGGGCCGCGGCACCATCTCACACGCCACGAACATCGCCGGTGTGTTGCGCACCCTCCGCATGCTCAAGAAACTCAATCCGTTCTAAACCTGAAACAGAAGACTACCGAAAGATATGAAAGCTCTAATGTTCGGCTGGGAGTTCCCTCCCCACATCTTAGGCGGATTAGGTACCGCCAGCTATGGTCTGACGCAGGGCATGTGGCAATGTGGCGACATGGATATCACCTTCGTCATTCCCAAACCCTTCGGCGATGAAGACCGCCATTTCGCCAACATCATCGGCGCATCGCAGGTGCCCGTGGCATGGCGCGACGTGAGCCGCGACTACGTTGAGCAGAGAATCGGCAACCTCATGGACCCGAATCTCTACTTTGCGCTGCGCGACCACATCTATGCCGACTTCAACTATATGCGCACCAACGACCTCGGCTGCATCGAGTTCTCGGGACGCTACCCCGACAACCTGCTCGAGGAAATCAATAACTACTCGGTCATGGCCGGCGTAGTCGCACGCACAATCGACTGCGACGTGATTCACTCGCACGACTGGCTCACCTACCCCGCCGGCATCCACGCCAAGCAGGTCACCGGCAAGCCGCTGGTCATTCACGTCCACGCCACCGACTTCGACCGCTCGCGCGGCAACGTCAATCCGACTGTGTTCAACATCGAACTCGACGGCATGCACCACGCCGACCACATCATCACCGTCAGCAACCTCACGCGCCAGACCGTTATTGAAAAATACGGCATCGACCCCTCGAAAGTGACTACCGTCCACAACGCCGTCACCCCGCTGTCGCAGGAGCTGCTCGACGTGCAGGTCAACAAACCTAAAGAGAAAATCGTCACCTTCCTGGGCCGCATCACCATGCAGAAAGGACCCGAATACTTTGTCGAAGCCGCGGCCAAAGTGCTCAAGCTCGACAAAGACGTGCGCTTCGTCATGGCCGGCAGCGGCGACATGATGAACAAAATGATTGACCTGGCCGCCGAACGCGGCATTGCCGACCGGTTCCACTTCCCCGGCTTCCAGAAAGGCAAGCAAGTCTACGAAATGCTCAAGGCATCCGACGTCTACATCATGCCGTCGGTTTCGGAACCTTTCGGCATCTCGCCCCTCGAGGCCATGCAGATGGGAGTTCCGTCGATTATTTCAAAGCAGAGCGGTTGCGCCGAGATTCTGACCAACGTTATCAAAACCGACTATTGGGACATCGACGCGATGGCCGACGCCATATATTCAATAATAACCTATCCGGCCATGCACGCCCAGCTCAAGGAAGAGGGCCTGGCAGAAGTGAACCAGATTACATGGGACAAGGCCGGACAGAAAGTCATCAACATCTACAAACAAGTGCTCAACCGCCAATAAAAAACACGTTTCAAAAGTATGAAAGCCATTAATTTCATTTTCCAGATCCATCAGCCCTACAGGCTTAAAAGATATCGCTTTTTCGATATTGGCAATGACCACTACTATTACGATGACTTTGCCAACGACGAAATAATCACTCGCATTGCCCAGCGCAGCTACATGCCCGCTTGCGAAACCCTGCTGCGCATGATTCAGGACTCTAAAGGCAAATTCCGCTGCGCCATCGCCATTTCAGGCGACGCTCTCGAACAGTGTGAGCAGTACGTGCCTGAATTCATCGACCTGCTGAAAAAGCTCGCCGACACCGGCAAGGTTGAATTCCTCGGTGCTCCCTACGCCTACTCGCTCGCCTCGCTCGGCGACGCCGAAGAGTTTGCCGACCAGATCAAGCTCCACCGCGACAAGATTCAGGCCCTGTTCGGCCAGAGCCCCAAGGTTCTGCGCAACACCGAACTGATCTACAGCGACGAAATCGCGCCCCAGCTGGTAGAACTCGGCTTCAAAGGCGTGGTTACCGAAGGCGCCAAGCACGTGCTCGGCTGGAAGTCGCCCGACTATGTCTACTCGGCCGCAACCGCTCCCAAACTGAAGCTGCTGCTCAACAACTCGAAGCTGGCCGACGACATTGCCCGCCGCTTCTCCGACACCAACTGGGACTCCTATCCGCTGACAGCCGACAAATACATGGACTGGGTTGCATCGACTCCCGCCGAAGAGCAGGTAATCAACCTCTGCATGAACCTTGAGGCATTCGGCGAATTGCACCCGCGCGAATCAGGCATATTCCAGTTCCTCGAAGCCCTGCCCCGCTTCGCCGCCGAACGCGGCATCGATTTCTGGACCCCGTCGGAAACCGTGTCGAAGCTCAAGGCCGTTGACGTGCTTTCAATCGGCCATCCGGTTTCGGCGGTCGACGACGGCCGTGACGTGAGCGCATGGCTCGGCAACCGCCTCCAGAACGAAGCCTTCGCCAAGCTCTATAGCGTAACCGAGCGCGTGCGCCTCTGCGACGACCGCCGCCTGAAAATGGACTGGCTCTATCTGCAGGGTGCCGACCACTTCTACTACATGTCGACCAAGAACTTCGGCGACGGCGCCGCTGCAGCCAACTTCTCGCCCTACGGTTCGCCCTACGAAGCCTTCACCAACTACATGAACGTGCTGGCCGACTTCATAGTGCGCGTCGAGGAGCAGTATCCCATGTCAATCGAAAACGAAGAGCTCAACTCGCTGCTCACCACCATCCGCAACCAAGCCACCGAGCTGGAGACCCTGACCAAGGAGAACGACTCGCTGCGTCGCAGCCTCGAGCAGTTTAACGTTGAACACAACCTGCGCACCGGCGCCGAGATTCCGGCATCCTCAGCTAAGCCTGCTGCCGAAAAGAAGCCCGCAGCAAAGAAACCCGCAGCAAAGAAAGCAGCCGCCAAGCCCGCCGCCGAGAAGAAAGCCGAAGCCAAGAAGCCTGCAGCCAAGAAGGCAGCAAGCAAGACCAAGGCAGAGAAGCTCGCCAAAATCGAAAAAGACCTCAACAAATAAGCGAATACTCAACCTCGCTACATGACACGACAGCGCCCCGGCCGAATTGGCCGGGGCGCCTGTGTTTAGACCCCGTTCCGTCGGCCGTAGGCGGCCGTTCTTTTGTCAGCGTGCGAGCGAGAGATTGCAGGTAATGCCGTAGGCACTGTTTGAAGTCGGGAATGCAGAGTTTGAAACCAAAGGCGTGTTGACCTGATGCTCAAAGAACATGCCGAGCTGAATGCGCTTCGAAAGGGCATATTTCGCAGTAACGTTCACGTTAAGGTTACGCGTGCCTGAGGTAGCCTGCGTGTAGTTGCTCTCAATGCGGCGAATCAGGGCCTGCGACTGCGTGAGCTTAAAGTCGGCGTTGAGGTCAATATCGTGGCTCGTGGCATTTGAGCGGCCGGCAATTTTCAGTATTTTCATCAGATTCACTATCTTGTAACCGGCGCCGAGGGTAATGCCGCGCTGCGTGCCTTCTACGAGCTGACCGGCCGACGAATTGAGCGTGAGCGTGCGCTGTTCGGTCCATTCGGCATTGAGGCGGAGGTCATTGCGCAGGGTAACTTTGAGGCCCACAAGCGGAGCAAAGCGCTCCTGAATCGTAACCGACGAGATATTATAGGGAGACGAGGGTATCGGAGCGCCGCTGAGCTCGTCGAGCGTGAAGCCGAGGTCATTGTTACTGCCGCCGAGGCTGACCCAGTTCAGGAAGCCGTTATAGGAACCGACGGTGTAGGTGCACTGATAGGCATGGTTGAGTGTGACGCTCTTGAACACCTTCTTGAGATTCCAAAGGTTGATAAGGCCGTCGTAGGTCACCTTCCAGTTAGGCAGTATGGCCGAAAGAGCCGGGAAGGGGTTAAGATACTGCCTGGAGGGGCTTACGCCTGTATAGGCCGCGAGAAATGCGGGAATCAGCACGTCGCTTGAGGTCGGGCTGACTCCGCCGTTGGCCGCGTCGAAAGGTTTGCCGGCAAGCGGATTGCCCTCAAGGAAACCGGACTCGGGGTAGCTTGCGCCGTCATAGCGGCCCTGCACTCTGGCGGCAACGACGGGAATATATTCGAGGAATTTCTGGAAAGTTGGATCATAATAACCGTCGGCAGCGTTCGACGTGCGCAGGGCCGTAGCGATTGCGCAGTGAGTCTTCGTGTATGAGCCGGTGCGCGAGGTCGGCATGTCGTCATACATGAACTGAACCGAATTCGTGCGCGAGTCATTGCGCTGGGCGTTGACGGTGATTTTCAGGCCGGGAATAGGTTCGATTGAACCCTCCATGCTGATTTCAATCGACTTGTTGGCGATTGCCGGCGAGGTCTGGCCGTCGTCGACCATCAGCCAGCCGCGCTCCTTGGCCTTGTCAATGAAATCGTCACCCACAAAACCGAACGCAAAGCCGAGACCCGGCGCCATCGGGCCGTCGGAGCGGCTCTGACCGAATCCGATGCCGACAGCCGGACGCCACAGGGGCACCGACATCGAGCGCGTGTGGTGCATGCGGATGGTGAAACTGCGCGGCGAAATGAGCAGACGGGTGGCATATTGCGCCGCCTCGCTCCAGAAGTTTTTCTTTTCCTGCTCCTTGACCTCCTGGACCAGGAACTTGACGTTGCTGTCGCCTCTCGTCGTCACCTCAATCGAGGTGTCGTCAATAGGCCTGTAATCGATTTTAAAGGGCTTTCCGTCGGTTGTGGTAGCCGTTACCTTGATTTTCTTGACCTTGAGGTTATGCTTGATGACAATCGACGTGTCGGGCTTGAGGCGGAACGTGCGCTCCATGCGCTTGGGCCGCTGCAGGCGCTTGGTTGTCGAGCGGGTGGCGTTGTTGCGGCGCGATGCAAAGCGGGTGTTGACCTTTTTGAAATACGGCACCTTGTTGAACAGGCCTTCGAGATTCAGGCGTCCGTCAACGCTGAAGTCAGCCTTGTTGGCAATATTGTTGCCATAGGAAACATCGGCAATCGTGGCGCCGCGATCCCACTGGTAGGTAGCGTTATATTTGGCCGAACCGGTCAACCAGTCGAGTACCGGAATCTGATTGAAAGGAAGCTTATATTCGGCCGAGAAACTCTGATTGTAGCCCCAGGGAGTGCCGAGACTGCGAATGGAGCTCATGACCGTATCCTTCCACTGCTTGAACTCGTCGGGAAACAGGCGCTTGTTGACTGCGCCGGCAGTTTCGTCGATGCGGGCCTGGGTGTTCGACTCGAAGCGGAAGCTGAGCGTCTTGGTCAGATTCCACGAAAGCGATAGCTTGCGATCCCACAGGAAGTTTTTGCTCACGGCCACCGGCAGCTGGAAATTATCATCGATTTCCGAGCGGGTCTGCTGCTCGTAGTAGTATCGCGAAATATTGGTGCTCAGAGTAATGTTATTAAACAGATATCCGAACTCCCATTCGCGCAAAAACTTCTTTGAGCGGCTCTTGGGGTCAACTTTTTTGCTGAAAGGCTTGACCGAGCGCTTGAATGGCGACCACGTGTACTGAATCGAACCACGATAGTCGTTGGTGTTCTCATACTCGGTCGTCGGGTCATTGAAATGCTGCTTCGAGAACGAGAAATTGACGGTCAGATTGGCGGGGTCCCATGGCATCGAGTTCTTTGACTTGACATCGAATTTCAGGCCTGAGATAGAGAAGTTCTCGCTGCGCGTCTCCTCGATTGCAAAGGCGCGTATAGAGTCGCGCTGCTGCTTGGTGGCACAGCGGTCAAGGGCATCGGAAAGCAACACGTCCGTGTCAAGCGGATTATATTTCGGAGTGATGTGCTCGCTGGTGGTCGAATAGTAAATCGGCGCACGGAGCTTAACCTTTTCAGGCAGGAAACGGCCCGCGTCGACCTGCATGGCGAAATTGAGCTGGCGGTAATCGTCCATGCGGCGTGAGTTAAGGCTCTGGTCAACGCCGCCGAATCCGGCGGTTTCGATGTGGGCGCCGAAGTTAAACGTGGCGATGTCGCTCATGGCGAGATTGACGTTGGCCTTGGCCGCCCAGCCGCCCGATTCGTCAAAGTCTGTCACCTTGAGTTCGTTGACCCACACCACACCCGACTTCATCGTGGCGGCGTTGTTGCGCACGCCAATCAGCATTACGCGGACGTCGCCGATGGTCGGATTGCCTATAACGGAGATTGTGTTGGCCTCGTTGTCGGGATCGCGGCGCGAGAAGCGTTGGGAGTATGACGCGCCGGCCACTCCGGAATTGATGGCCTCGTTGCGTTCGTTTTTAACATCGACAAGGCTCTGCAGAGCAAAATCAAGGAAGTTGCTTTCGGGCCACACGAGGTAGCGCTGCGAGGCAACGTCGCCGTTGTAACGGCCGGGAGCGGTCAGTTCGAGCGGCACCTCATATTCATAATAATTGGCCTTCACGTCGGAGCCGAGGCGAATGAACACCGAGAACTGGCCCGAACGAAGGTCCTGCGAATTGTCGATCGGCGCTTCGGCATGAACCCACATCTGCATGCGCTTGTAGTTGCGAAGGTCCTGATACGTGTCGCGATACACGCCGCGCGCATCGCCCGGACGAATGTCGGAGAGTGTCATCATCATTGACTGCTCGTTGAGCTGCACAATCTGACTTTGGCCCGGGTCGGTTATACGGGTCACGCCCGGAGGCAACACGTAGTTCACCGGCTCACGGCCCGCATTCTCCTCGATGTTGACCACCGAGAGGTCCAGGCGTCCCTCGGCCGGAGTGTCGGAGCGGTTGTTGAGGTTGAAGTTATAGCCGCGCCATTCGCCGCGAACGAGCTCGAGAGTGGCAAAGCGCAGGTGGGTCGTTGCGGTGAAACCCGTCATGAACATGCGGGCGAACCGTACCGACGAGAGGTCGTTGATAGAGCCGACCTTTTTTTCGTAGTCCGACAGCGGAATCTTGAACTGATACCATTCGACGAGCACATCGTTGTCATCGCGGGTGTGGACCATCGACACCTGCTTGTCAGTAATATAATTGCGGCCTACGACAAGGTCTTCAGGGCGGATCGATACGCGATACTGAAAATATCGCTCATATTCGTTGAGCGTATTATCCTGGTTGATATCCTCGACGTCGGGAGTGGAGCGCGAGCTCTGATAGAGAGGGTCGGACGCGTCTTCGGCGCTGAGCGAGTTGCCCTCCACGCCGTTGTAGCGCTTATAGCGGTCGAGCACGCCGAGCCGCTCGGCATCATAGTCATAGCCGCGATAAAAATGGTAATTGTCGCCTGCAGGGTCGTTGAAGGGCGAGAACGGATCGGTCTGGTAGCGCGCCTGGGTTTCGGGCGAGAGCACCTGGCGCAGACGGGCCAGATAGTCGGCATAACTCGGGGCGTTATATTCATCGGCATTGATGAGACCGTCGAGACCAACGTCCTGAATCGGACGCGAGCCGGAGTTATTGTCGAACGAATAGGTCAAAGAGGCCTGGGTCGACACCCGGCCCCAGACGGTTTCGCGCATATATTCATCGTTGCCGTCGTAAGGAACACCGTTTTCATAGCTCTTATAGCCGTCCTTGAGAATATCCTCGCTGACCTCGCCGAAGTTCAGGTAAAGGTCGCCGCCGTCAAGATTGTCGGCGTCGGGGTCGAGAAATGGATTCATCAGCCAGAACTGCACATATTCGATGTTGTTCTGCTCGAAATTGGTGGTTTCAAGCTTGCGCATGATGCCGCCCCAGCGCTTGGCGGGGTTGCGGAGAGTGCCGTCGGAGTTGATATCCGTTGCATCAAGATTATAGGGGCCGCGCTCGTTGGGATAGAAGCTCAGGTTGAGCGTCTGCACCACATTACTCTCGCCATATGAAAGTTCGCGGCCGGGGAAAATCTCGGTCGACGTCACTTCTCTGACATAGGGGTTGGAGAGCTGCTTGAGGTCGCTTTTGATATAGCCGGGACACAGCGACGAATTGCGCTGGGTGAAGAGGCGGTCAATATAATACCAGTTGAGCAGCGCGCGGTTCATGCCATAGGTGACGTCGTTGCTGAGGTTCGATTCCTCGAACATCGACGGAGTCGACGACAGGCTCCAGGCATAGGGCGACTTGAGGTCAATGCCGGTCTGGGCGGCCTCGAAGTCGTCGAGATAGCTCGAGCCGCGGGCCGAACCGCTCTTTTGCTTGTGGGGCACAAGCTGCGCGAATTCGCCCTGGACGGAGATTTTCGACGGAGCGACAGCGTTGACTGTCGGAATCACGTTGATGGCATTTGTCAGCCACTGGAATTCTTTGGTATAATTGAAGTTGAAGCCCCAGATGGTGTTGTTGACCACCTCGTCGCCGATTCCGACTTTTTCGGTAAGCGCCTTTTCTGAAAAGTGCATGAGCGTAAGGCCGAAGTTGAAGTCGCGCGAGAATTTATAATTCAGGTCGAGGCCCAGCAGCGTTTTGCGCTCCATCGAGTATAGGCTCTGGTCCTCGAGAGTAACGCTGACGCTCTGGCCCGAATCCAGAATACTCTGGTTTATGATGGTAACCTCGCCGTTGGCATAGTCGACAATATAGTCGGAGTTCTCGGTCAGGGTAACGCCGCCAGCAGTAACGATGACCGAGCCGCGGGGCACGTTGTAGGCGTTGAGCGATATGCGGCTGCCGTCGGTGCCCTGATATTCACCGGTGAGTATGAACTTGTTCTTGTCGGCAAACTGGCGGGCCACTACCTGCGTGCTGTCATACAGCTCTTTATATACATATTTCTCGGCCAGTGCCGCCGAGCCGATAGCCTGCTCGAGGTGTGCGCCGAAAGGCTCGGCTACCGGGAAAATAATCTTGCCGGTGGCCGGCAGGAACGTATAGCCCTCAATGAAGTCAAACATGCCGTCGGGATTGCCCTCCTGGTTGGAATCGAGGCGGTCAAGGTTCATAACCTGGAGCAACGTCTTGTTTGAAAGCGAGGGCACAGGCAGGTAGGTAATGGCGGTACCGGTGGTGTCGCTCAGATATTTAATCTGCATCTTGAAGTTGCTCCGCGAAACGTTGGTGGCACCGAGCGAATATACGTTTTTCATCATCAGGCGCCAGTTGGGCCAGTGAGGAGACTGGGTTGTGCCCTTGAGCAGCTTGACGTAGATATTGTCAGAGGTGGTGGTGATGTCGTCGGAAAACTCGCCGACCTGATAAACCTTGCCGTTATAGGTATACTCGTAGGCAACGGCAAGCACCTCGTCGGCGTTGAGCGTGGTGCGCAGCGATATATAGCCGAGCGATGCGTTCAGTTCATACTCCGATGACGTGAGCAGGCGCGCGCTCTCGATTTTTTCGTAGTCGCGCCCCCCCTCGAATCCATTGGCGGCAAGAGGCGACAGAACCTGGGTCACGGAGTTGATCAGACGCGCGTCGGGATATTGCTCCTTGATTGTCGACAGGAGGTTGTTGGAGGTATTGGCCGGATTCGGCATCGCTGCGTCCGGAATCCAATAGGGGCAGTCAAGGTCCTGATTCTCGCCGAGATCCATGAAGGCAACAAGGTTGCGGCTCTCGTTAAACGAACTGTTCTTATTGGTTATCCATACCTGTATGCGCGTAATGTTGACGCCCGACGCCACATAGGGAAGCCTGGCGGCAAATTTGTCGTAGTTGCGGCGAAAGAAGTGGCTTAGAAAAAAGTGGCGGTTGGCGTCGTAATTGTCGGCGTTGACCGTAAAGGAGGTTGTTTGCTTGCCTCCTTTAGAGCTGACCGAGCGCGACTCGGAATTCTGCTGCGAAATCAGCGCCGTCGCGGTGAGTTTGCCAAACTGGAGTTTCGTTTTAAAACCGAACAGCGCCGACGCGCCTCGAATCAGCGACGAACCGGAGGTAAACGACACATTGCCCGCCTCGATTGACTGGATAATATCGTCTTCCTCGCCCTGATAATTCAGCGTAAGGTTCTGCGAGTCAAACGAGAATGTCGCATCAGTATTATACGACATGTTGAAGTTCAGCCTGTTGCCCACGCTGGCCTGAATCGAGGCCTGAATTTTCTGGTCAAAATCGAAAAAGGTTTTCCGCCGGCTGTCGAGCGACAGGGCCGGGTTATCCGTCTTGTTGCTCTTGATACCCATCGACAGCAGCACCGAACCGGTGGTTTTGAGCGACACGCCTCCCGGTCCGAAAATCTTTTCGAGCGGACCGAGCGAGAAGTTCATGTCGAGAATATTGAACGGCTCCTTGGTTTTCGGGTCGAGCGCCAGCTCGGCGTTACGCCGCTTCCAGTAGCGTGCAAGGGTCTGACGCGTCTGCCATTCGTCATACTGCTTTCTGGTCAGCACAAACGGAGTTACCAGATCGTTTTTGCCGAGGCGGATGTGAATGGTATAGGTCTGTGTCAGCGGGTCGTAGTCGGCTTCGGTCGTAATGTTCTGCGGCTGACTAAAGTCCTGAACCGGCTCCCATTGCATCAGTTCCTCGAAATTACGCGGCACAGTAGTGCGGACATCGCGGCGCGATTCGGAAAGAATCGTGTCGGCAGGCTCGCCCTGATAGGGAGTTACAGGCATCACGGGCGGCGGTGTCAGCGACGGCTCGTAATACTGGGCATAAACGCGGCCGCTCCAGCCCGGCAGGCAACAATAAAGGCCAACCGCAAAAAGGAGCACCCGACGGAATATGTCTATATGGCGACTGAAGCGTAGTTTCATTGCAATGTGACTGCATTATTAACGCAGAAACCCGCAGCGTTATTGCACACGGCCGATAAAACATTTTCACGCCCGAATGCGTTTATAGGATATACAGATTTCATCTACGTTTCTACTAATTTATTTACTGCTATGAAGCTGACATTTTTAGGTACCGGCACGAGTACCGGCGTTCCCCAGATTATGTGCGATTGCCCCACCTGCCGCAGCCGCGACGAGCATGACAAGCGTCTGCGCTGTTCGGCCATGGTGACCTATAAAGACAAGAACATACTGATTGACTGCGGACCTGACTTCCGACAGCAGATGTTGGCGCAGGGTTCGCCGATGATCGAGGCCCTGCTGGTGACACACAGTCACTATGACCACGTCGGAGGCGTCGATGACCTGCGCCCATACTGCGCCATGGGCGACGGCTTTCCGATTTACTGCCGCCCCGACGTAGCCGGCGACCTGCGCGACCGTGTGCCCTACTGTTTTGCCGAGGCGCCATATCCGGGAGTGCCGGCATTCAACATCACTGAAATCACTACCAAACCGTTCAACGTGGCCGATATCGACGTCGTGCCCCTGCCGGTCATGCACCACCGCCTCCCGATTGTAGGCTTCAAAATGGGCAATCTCGCCTATATAACCGACGCGAAAACGATTCCTGATTCAACTATCGAGCTCATTCGCGGAATCGACACTTTTGTCATCAACGCGCTCAGACTCAAGGAGCACCACAGCCACCTGTCGCTCCAGCAGGCCCTCGACATCATTGCCGAGGTGAAACCCCGCATCGCCTATATCACCCACATGAGCCACGGCATCGGACCGGCAGCCGAAGCATCGCTGCGCCTGCCCGAAGGGGTGAAACTCGCCTACGACGGACTGGTAGTGCACATTCCCGACCAGTTCGGCGACGCCGAATAACAACGACTTTTCTCTATCTGTCTGATTATGGGAAACACACTTTTCAACATGAACGACGGCGGAAAAATCAAAATTTTTCCAAGTGCCATAGTCGTGTTTAACTTCACCACCGACGACGAAGGGCAACTTTCGCGCATACTGAGCGCCAACCCGGGCATGCCGGTGCTTTTCCTCGCTACTAAATTCAACCGCAACGTCTTTTCACAGGCCGAGGGCCACGTCCGCACCTTCATTTTTGCCGACGGGCCGGTCAATCCCGCAAGCGTCGACCCGGAGTATCCCGCACAATGGATTTCCGCGGGCGACTATCTTCCGGGGCTGCCAGGCAACCTCAGCGTCAGCGCTACCGGCGACGGCGGCTTCAGGATAACCTCCCTATCGCCCGACCCGCGCCGTACCGTCATGTTCCGCGCCTCGCAATAAAAGCCAGCGCAAGCGCACGCGACGTGGAGGTCGGAGTCTGGTGCAACAGCGGCAGAATCTCGTCAGCCCGGTGCCATGAGGCTGAATCGACCTCTGACGACAAGCGCAGTTCTCGACGGTCTACACGCGCAAAGAATCCTATCATCAGCATCTGCTTTTTCGGGAACCAGCGCGTGCAGACCGGCTCGAGGCTGATCACCTCCTGACCGGTCTCTTCGAGAATTTCGCGACGGGCGGTTGTTTCAGCATCCTCTCCGGGCTTGATGTAGCCTGAAACGAGGTTGCAGAATTCGGTGGAAATATAGCTTTGGCGTAAAAGCAACACCTCGCCGGCGGCGTCGTGAACAAGGGCAATCACAGCCGTAGGAAACATGTCGAACCACGGCTTGCCGCACGTTTCACACCAGGGCACAACCCCCTCGTCGCCAAGGGGTCGCCCCGAAAGAAGCGCACCACAATCAGGGCAATAAGTAAATTTCATATGATTTCAACGTTTCTTATGCAGGCGGCTATGCAATTCCCGGCGATAGAACATCACCGAAATCAGAAAGTAGACGCCCGCTTGAATCCATAGTCCTATGAACTCGTGACTGACCTGGCCGAGAGTCGCGCCCATGGAGTTGATGCGCACATAGCCATTGACTGCAAAGGTCGACGGAAACAGCATTCCGATCCACTTCCAGAACTCGGGCACGGCCGACGAGGGCCACGAAATGCCCGACAGAAAGAGCAGCGGCACCGACATGAACACGAATAGAAGAATGCAGTCCTCACGCCTGTAGACAAACGATGAGAACGTGATGCCCATATAGCCGCATGCCAGCACATATGGCACCATGAACGCCACAAACGTCCAGAAATCGCCGAGCGACGGAAGCCCGAATATATACGTGACCACGGTAAACATATAAACGGCCATGAGCATATATATCAGAAAGTAAGTCAACGTCTTGCCCCATACGATATGGAACGGGTTGCGGTAAATGCGGGCCGTCGGGAGGGCGAGGCCGTTGAACCGTTCGCGCGTGCCGCCCCCGACCATGCCGAGGCCGAGCATCAGCGTCTGCTGAAGTATCAGCATCATCACCGCCGGCATCAGAAACGACGCAAAGCCGCCCTGCGGATTAAAGAGCGGAATATAATCGTAGGCCACCGGCTGGGTAGCTATCGCTTCCTGGCGGGCGGTGGCGCCGGTGTAGAAACGCGATGCCTTAAGTTCCTTGTTGAGCGCGAGCGACGCGTTAGTGGCGCCGAGCAGCGTCGACTTGTAGTAGAGCATACCGGCCATGTCGGCATAGACCCCTATAATCGCCTGCTCGCCGTTGGCGAGAGTGCGGTCAAAATCATCGGGAATCACCACTATGCCATAAATGTCGCCGAGCTTGTTCATGCGCTCCGCTTCGGCAACCGAAACACAATTAGCCACGACGCTGACCTCGGGGGTGGCGTCGATCATGCGCACGAACTTTCGCGACAGCTCCGAGCCAGCGTTGTCTACAACGGCAACGGGCACCTCGCGAACGGTTTCGTTCGTGTAAATAAAAGCGTAAAGCAGCGGATAGAGCAGCGGCACAAAAAACACAAAGAGCACAACGCCGTGGTCGCGCATGATGAAGCGAAACTCGGCGGCTGCAATCTGCAATATGTTAATCAGAGACTTCATGGCTTATATTTGGCATGACGGAAGGCATAGCGGTAGAGCGGCAGAGTCAGCAGAGGCAACAGCAGGAAGCAGAGCAGCGCCACAATCGACGGCCATGCGTAGAGAATCGAATAGCCGTGTAATGCCTGATTGACGTAAAGTAGATAATAATGACGCAGGGGGAAGAGCCATGCCGCAGCCTGAAGAAGCGGGCTCATGGCCATTGTCGGAAACGAGAGACCCGAAATCGAGAAACTCACAATGCCCCAGAGCGAACAAACACACATTGAAAAGCGCATGTTGCCCTGCAGCAGGCCGTAGACAAACACGCCGAATGCCTGCGCCGCAAGGATGCATAGCACCCCGATTCCCCACATCATCCACAGGCCTCCGCGGCATGGAAAGTGAAGATACTTGTAGAACACCACGTCGCAGAGCAGCATCATCAGCGAAAAGAGCAGCGTCTGCGGAATCAGCTTGCCGACAAGAAACAGAGTCGTTGACCGGCCGGCCAGGTTGTAGGCCTTGCGCTGGTCGTTGCGCTTCCACTCCAGACCGATGGTATAGGGCGTGAAAATCATTACGAGCAGCATTATGCAGCCGGGCACGATTATATTGCTCAGATACACTGAATAGTCGAGCACCGCGTTGCCTATCGGGTGAGCCTCGATGGCTATGGGGCGGACGGCGGCCATTGCGGCATTGTCGCCCATGCCTTTGGCTACAAACGTCTGGCGCGACACGCCCATTCCTATCATTTCAGAGGCTGTGCGCATGTCGCGCATCAGCAGCGAGCCGGCAATGAGATACGACTCGTTGGTGTAGAAGCCGATTTTCGGCTGCCGCTGGCCGAGC
Organism: Porphyromonadaceae bacterium UBA7203; assembly: GCA_002490725.1. Taxonomy (GTDB): domain Bacteria; phylum Bacteroidota; class Bacteroidia; order Bacteroidales; family Muribaculaceae; genus UBA3263. The sequence continues at coordinate 25,933 of DKUN01000014.1, forward strand.
GCACGCTCGGTGGTTCCGCGCGGAATGTGGAAAAAGGCATATATCTCGCCTCGCTGCATGGCCTCGCGTGCTTCCGAGAACGTAGAGTAGCGATAGCGGAGGTCGGTGTTTTCCATTGCGTCGAGAGTTCTCACAAGGGTGCGTGTCGTCGACGTGTCGTCTTCATCGACAATACCTGCGGGAAGGTCGGTAGGCAGCCCCGCCCCCATCAGAGAAATGAAGAACAGGAGCAGCAACACCGGCGCGAAAAACATTACGACGAGCATCATCGGACGCCGGGAGAAGAATGCCAGCTCCCTCATCCACAGCTGCCACAGGCGCACAAAGATATTTTTGCGCATCACGTTTCGAATCAGTCGTTAGTCAGAATGGCCGACATGCCGGGACGCACACCGGCGGGCAGAGAACCGTCGGCCGGCACGGCCTTGACTTCAAAGGTTTTGAGATCATAGCGGTCAAGCGCCTTTGTGGCTTTCCACACGGCGTAACTGCCAACTTCCTTGACGCGCGAAACGCGAACGGGCACCGTCACATCGAACGCCGGCACATAGACCTCGGCCTCCGAGCCGACGGCAAAGCCGGGCAGACGATCCTCACGCACATTGAACACAAACCATGCGTCGTTGAGCTTGGCCACGTTGAGAAGCGGAGCGCCGGAGCCTACCAGTTCGCCGACCTGAGGGTAAATTTCGGTTACTACGCCGGCCGACTGAGCCAACAGAACGGTTTCGTTGATATAGGAACTGACCTCGCTGACTGCGGCATCGGCCCGCGCAACCTGCGCGCCGGCGGCAGCCTTGTCTTCGGCGCGGGCGCCATTGACAGCCATGTCATACTGACTCTTGGCGGCACGCTCGGTGGCAAGCATGGCCTGATACTGGGCATAGGCTTCGTCGCGCTTCTGCTCGGCGAGCACTCCCTGCTCAAACAGGCGGTTAACCCTGTTATAGCTCTTTTCGGCCACTTCAAGGCCGGCCTTGGCTTTCTGCCAGAGCTGAAACGCACCGTCCACCTGCTCGCGCTGGGCGCCGTTGCGGGCCTTGAGCTGAATTGCCTCGGCAGCCTCACGGGCAGCATTTGCCTGGGCAAGTTTGGCTTCGACATCGGGAGCCTCGAGCACAACCAGCGTGTCGCCGGCACAAACCGAGTCGCCCTCTTCAACTCTGATTTCAAGTACGCGTGCGGGAACCTTGCTCGACACGCGATACGTGCCCGTTTCGATTTGGCCCTGTATGAGTTCGGGCTGCGAAGCGAGTCTGAGGCCGGCAATGATGACCACTATGATGACCACCACGACGATAGCGGCGGCAAACAGCACGAGAGAGAAATTCGTTTTTTTACGCTTATCCATAATGTTTTATTTTCAATTTTCAATTGGTTATGAACTGCTCACCGCAACACGCCAAGCGCGCGCGACAGGTGAATTCCGGCAAGTTTACGGTCAATTTGAGCGGCTATCAGCGCCGAGCGCGCTCCGAGCCATGCGGTCTGAGCCTCATTGGCATTGATAACGGGGATAACTCCCTCCTGGAGTCCAAGCCGGGCTATGCGCAGATTCTCGTCGGCAACCGACACGGCACTCTCGCAGGCCTCCAGGCGCAGTTGCGCCTCCATGAGCGAATTGCGGCTCTGGGCTATTTGCAACTCGATTTTTTCGGTTGCCTCGCTGAGTTTCAGGCGGGCAATGTCGGTGTTGGCTCGAGCGGCCTTCACCTTATAAATGCGGTCGCCCCACGTAATAAGAGGAATCTTCACAACCACGCCAACGTTCCAAAGGCCGGTAAAACGATTTTCAAATCCGTTGAAAAGGCCGGGCGTAAGCCATGAATATCCACCGGTGAGGGCCACGGTGGGCATCGATTCAGCCAGCGCCAGGCGTTCCTTCTGGCGGAACACCTCGGCCGAACGTCCGAGCGCACGGATTTCCGGGCGGTTCTCGCGCCATGACTCATCGGCCGTGACATCGGCAACCGAATCGGCCGTCATATTGTCGAGCGAGTCTTCGTCGGCCAGAACAACGGGCGTGTTTACGTCGACTCCCATTATCTGACACAACAGCATCTTGAGCAGACTCAGTCCGTTATTGACCTGAATCACGGCAACATCGGCCTGATTGGCCTTGACCTTCACGCTGAGGCCGTCGGCCCTGGTGGCCACGCCCTCGGCAATCATTGCGTCGACGTCGGACTCAAGGTCCTTGACCAGTTTCTGATAGCTCTCGGCCAGGTTCTTTTTGGCAGTGAGGGCCACAATCTGCCAGTAGGTTTCGTCAACCTCGACAATAATATCCTGTTCGGCCAGGTCATACTTGTCGGCCGCAGCCTGCTCGGCCAGTTTGGCAATTTTGTTATAGGCCCTGATTTTGCCGCCCATGTAAATAGGCTGAGTCAGCTGCAGGGTAATCGCGGCGGCGCTGCGAGTGTCGGTATCGAGCGCGTCTACAAGGCTCTGGCCGGCCGCATTCAGCTGACCCTGCAAACCCTGCACCATCGGAGCAAGCTGCCCTTGCAGGCCCTGAAGCATCGGGCCGAGCTGCGGATGCTGCATCAGGGCACCGCCAATCTGCCCGGCCGACGCGGCAACACCGTCGCCGATATGAGGCAGCGTCTGCTTCTGCTCGTCGCTGAGCAGCGAAATCTCGCGCGAGGTATACATATACCCGCCCGTGGCAGATATTTTGGGCAGATAGTTGGTAAACGCGGACTTGCGCGTATAATATGCGGCACGCTGCTCGGCCGAAGCCATTTGCAGCGACTTGTTGTTTTCGAGCGCAAGCGAGCGGCAACGGTCAAGGGTAAACACCTCGGCCGATGCGCCGGCGGCGGAAATCAGCGCCGTGACTAACAATGAAACGTATTTATTCATATGTCTACAAATTTTCGGGTGCAAAGATAGCAAACATCTTGACAAACATAATAATCCAATGTACACCCGTATTCGCCCAAATGGCTTCAAAGCCGTTAAACATAATCGGGCGCCCCGCGCAATCTATGCCGGGACGCCCGAATATGTTTCGGTTAATTCATTTGCGCTTCGTGCCGGGATTTTGAGGGCGGCACGGGGCGCGATGATATTACATGCTTATTCTTCGCGGATGGGGTGATACTGCACGAATGCCTCCATGGCCTCGTAGTCGGCCAGACCGAGCGAACCGTAGAGCTGGGCGGTTGCGCGGTTGCGCTCCTCGGCACGCTGCCAGAACAGACGGTCGTCGTCGCCCAGGAAGGGAGCGTTCTCCATCTGGCTCTGGTGCTTGAGAATCGAGTTACGCTTGAAGCGGAGTTCCTCGGGCGAGATAGGCACGGCCATTTCGATATGGTCGATTTCCCATTCGGCCCATGCACCGCGATACATCCAGATGCGGCAGTCTTTCATCCACTCGTCATCCTTGCACTCGTCGATAACGGCGAATACAGCGTCGGTGCAGACTCGGTGGGTTCCGTGCGGGTCGGCCAGGTCACCGGCAACGAAAATCTGGTGCGGCTTCACGCTTTCGATGAGTTCGCGTACAATTTCGATATCCTTTTCGGTGAGGTCGCCTTTCTTGATAGCGCCGGTTTCGTAGAAGGGAAGGCGGAGGAAGTGCACGTTTTCGGGCTTCACGCCAACCCACTTGCAGGCGGTGCGGGCCTCAGCCTGGCGAATCATGGTCTTGATTGTGCGGATATCTTCGGAGTCCATGTCGCCATTCTGCTTGTTGGCAACGAACTCGTTGATTTCCTTGCTCTTCTGCTTGAAGTTTTCGTTGTCGAAACCAAACAGGGGAGCAATGTAGTCGTTGAGCATGATGTAGCGCATCATATCCTCGTCGCCAACAGCGATATTGCCTGAGGTCTCGTAAGCGACGTGTACGTCATGGCCCTGGTCAACGAGGCGCTTCAGGGTGCCGCCCATCGAGATAACGTCGTCATCGGGGTGGGGAGAGAAGACGATAACGCGCTTGGGATAGGGAGTGGCGCGCTCCGGACGATAGGTGTCGTCGGCGTTGGGCTTGCCGCCGGGCCAGCCGGTAATGGTGTGCTGCAGTTCGTTGAACACCTTGATGTTCACGTTGTAGCCGCTGCCGAAAATAGCGAGCAGTTCGCCGAGGCCATGGCCGTTATAATCCTGGTTTGTGAGCTTGAGAATAGTCTTGCCGGTCTGCTGGCAGAGCCAGACGATGGCACGAAGGATGAGCTTGTCGTTCCACTCGCAGGTAGTTACGAGCCAGGGGTGAGAAATGCGGGTCAGTCCTTCGGCAGCGTTGATGTCGAGCACGAGAGTCGTGCGGCTGTGGGTCTGGAGCAGCGATGCAGGCACGTTGGGGGTAACAGGACCTTCAACTGCCTTGCCGACGATTTCGGCGCGGTTTTCGCCCCAGGCCATAGCGATGATGCGGCGCGAAGCGAGAATGTCGCTCATGCCCATGGTCAGGCCGGTTACGGGAGCGTGGTCAACCTTATAAGCGTTGGCAACGTTCTGACGCTGTTCGGCGCTCAAGAGCACGAGGCGGCAGTTGCTTGATGCGGTTGCGCCGGGCTCGTTCAGGCCGAGTGCGCCGTGGGGGCCAATCTGGCAGAGGCAGAGGTCGATGCCGCCGGCATTTTCGATTTTCACCTCATATTCACGACACATAGCGCCGACCTGCTGGCGGGGGCAGGCAGTGTTGAACGAATGGATATTCTTGGGATCGATGTCAATCTGGTCAAGGAAAGTTTCCTTCAGGCCGTTGAGAGTGCTGGCCGTTTCGACATTGCCATCGGTATAAAAATCGCAGAGATTGAACACCACGGTATTCTTGAAGCTCACTTCGCCGGCTTTATGCTTGGCAACCAGAGCCGCGTAAACGCCGGACACGCTGTTGCCGGCACCGATTGCCATGACAAATTTGCCACGCTTGGCCTCGGCGCGCTTCATGGCATGGATAACATGCTCGGCAATGCCTTCGGCGCCTTCAGTGCTGGTTTCGTAAATACGGGTGTCGATTTTCTCCTCGCGCGTCAGGGCTGCGAGCTCGATTTCGTCCTCGGGCGCATAGTAGCGGCGAGGAATGCTGTCGAGTTTGATTTTAGAGCTAAGGTTAGTTCTCATCTTTATAAAATTGAAAAGATTTTTGGTTATTTTCTTAACTGCAAAGATAGAAAAAAACTCCCGCTTCCGCAAATAAATTTTACGGTCGAATCAGCTTTAGCGCACCAGGTCAATCAATATCGCCGACGAATTATCCATATCGCGCATAGTTTCGCCGATATTGGAATAGAAAATTGTCGGATCGCAGACCGTGAATCGGCGCCCGTTGTGCATGATGTAGTCGCCGGTTATCGACGAATCGGTAAAGGCCACGGCCGAAGCCAGATGGCCGGGGTAATACACCAACACGACGTCGAGCCCCATCAGGTCTCTGACAAGCCTCGAAAAGTGAATGGCATGGTCTTCGCAGTCGCTGTAAGGGTAATGCCAGGTCTCGTCGGGAAAGAACGCGCGGTCGCGGCCCCAGATTTCATTGTCATAGCCATAGGGGAACGTCTGCGCCAAGTGAAGCAGAATATTGGCCGCATCGCCCTGGCTCTTGCCTGCTATGGCAGTCCTGACGGCCGGATAGAGGTCGCGCTTCAGTTCGGCCGAAACGGGCACGTTTGCATAAATGGCCCACTTTGTATAGGGCGACTCATTGAGCGTGGCCTCGGGATATTCGTTATAGAAGTCAATAAGGTTCTTGTTGGGCGTGACGGTGGCGGTGAGCGACGGGCAGAACCGTGCGGTCACGGTGCGGCTCGGCGCCGGCGCATAATCAAGTTTCATCCGGCCGTTGATTGCCATGCTGATTTTGCGTTCTTTCGGAAACGAGAAGTTACACACCATGACCTGCTTGCTCGACGGTTCGGTCAGCGCATAGAAAGTTGAGCCGTCAAGATAGAGGGCATAGGTGTTGTAGACAATGCCGTCGCTGGCATAAAGAACATGGAGCGCACCGGCTTCGTCCTCGCAGAAGCGCATCTTGTAGCCACACTGACTGAGCAGATAGCCCGTGAGCATGGCGGTGTCGTTCGCTCGACCGCTGACCAGGCGCGACGACAGGCGGCTGACAAGCTGCATGAAGGCCCAGTCACAGAGGTCGTGCTTTTCGCGCAGAGCCAGGCAGTCAATTACAAAGTTATTGACCTTGGCATTCATCAGTTGCTTCCAGGCGCGCTGATAGTCGCGGCTGCGCACCGAGAAGCCGCCGAGGTCTACACCGCGGACGGCAAACGGGGTGCCGTACATGACGCAGTTGACGTCGGGGAGCGGATTCGTTACCGGCACCTCCTTAATCGGGCTGACCGGCACGGGGCGCGGCTCGGGCACGGGAGGAGAAACAACAGTGTCGATAACCACCGGGCGGGGTTTCGGCCGGCTGCGCTTGATTGCGTCGTCGTCAAGAATTACGGGTGCAGGCTCCGGGTCCGGCTCGGGCTGCTTTTTCGGAATTGACACTATTTCATCCCACGGTTTACCGAGAAAGTCGGCCATATCCTGGTTGGCCTGTTCGAGGAAATCCGCAAACTCTTTCTCCGTCTTGTTCAGAAAGGCATCGAATTCGTCGGCATTGCCCTTTAAAAAGTCGTCGTAATCATCAGCCGCGGCCGACGACTCCGGGCCTGCACCGAAGCAGACCAGAGCCGTCACCGCCGCAGCCACTATAGTGCGCGGCTTCATAGCTTATCAGAATACGAAATGAAGGCCGAGCGACCAGGTTCTCATCTTGCACGACGCCTTGACATCGTCAGAGGCTTCGTACATATCGGCATTGTCGTTCAGGCCGAACGAGTATTTGAAGTCAAGCACGAGCGCCTTCCACTGCAGACCGGCTCCGACCGGCACCGACCATTGCACCCGGTTGGGCATATATGTGCCGTAATCGCTGTTCTCGCCATAGCCCAGCTGAATCGAGCCTTCGTTTTCGCCATAGTTAAGTTCGTTCGACAGGCCGAGCGTCATTGCCACACCTCCGTTGACATAAAGCGAGAAATCCTCACCCAACGGCAGGCGGAACTGATACTGAAGCGGCACGTAGAGCGCATGGTCATACCAGGTGGGCGAATCATCAAAGTCGCTCATTTCCGAGAAGAACATCTGCCAGTAAAGGCCGGTAACAAGGCCCTGGCCATAACCGAAATAGGGCGTATAGGTAATGCCCATCTGCATGCCGTGGTCGCTCTTGCCTTCATCGCCCCACGTGCTGTACTTACGCGTCTGGCTGTCGACTTTGAAGCGCCACGTGCGGTTGATGTAGTTGAACGCCACACCCCATTCGCGCCTGTTATAGTCGATGTCAAAAGGATTATGGCGCGAGCGCTGACGACCGGGCAGCTTGATTTTAATCTCGCCGTCCGACTTGTCGTCTACCTTGATGTGCTTGGTCTTGGTTACGCCGTAATACGACGCCTGAACCCAATGGCTGCCATAATAGAGCTTATATGTCTGACCCGCCATGCCTGCATAATGGCCGTCGATGTTGATTTCGGCGCCCGACAATGCCTGATTGTGCTGAAACACGTTAATCAACACGGCCTTTGAGTTTTTGACCTCGATTATTTTTTTAGCAGAGGTGTGGGAATTGACCGACACGGGCTCCTCGACCACTACTCCGCCATGATTCGCGCAGACAACGTATTCGCCATAAGGCAGATTGGCCGCCAGAGGGCTCTTGCCCGACTGCACCTTCTTGCCATCCTTGATAACGTCGATAAACGCGCCGTCGGGCTCCGACTGGAATTCAATATGCATGGTTTTGCGCATGTTGTATTCAAAGGTGGTCTTAGCGTCAGTAACGTCGATGGCATGCCTGGCCACATCCTTGGCCACAGTGACTCCCGACTGCGGGTAAAGCGCCAGCTCATGGCGTCCGAGCGTAACGTTTGGAATCGTCATCGGCGTAACGCCTGCCATGCGCTTGCCGTCGAGTTCGACCAGCGCACCGACAGGGTCGGAGGTCACTACGATGTTGACCAGCTTGGCGTTTTCGATGGTCACAATGTAAACATGGTGCTTCTTGATGTTCTTGTTTACGATGCGTGTGGTGCCATAATCGGGGTGAGCCACGTCTATGTCGGCATTGTCGTGAGCGGGTATGAAAACCTTGAGCCACGACTGACCCTCCTGCTCGATAACCCTCATTTCCGACGGATTGCAGGGCATTACTTCCTGAGTGTCGGTAATCTTGAAGTTAAGATACTCCGACAGCGGCACATTCTTGAACTGAATCAGCAGTTCGGCTACTTTATCGCCGCCGTCGGCATCATCGGGCCACTCTTCCGACATTGCAATCATATTCATCGAGCCCATGCTGAAACCCGATGTCTGCGCGTCGTTGCTGTTAATGTCTTTGAACGAATTGGCCACGACCTTCATCTGGCCAAGGGCGCCCGACGGCACAAGCATGGCGGCAAGAGCCACCAGCATTACAAGTATGTTATTTTTCATGTTTTTAATTTTATTCTTTGATACTGAGTGAAACCGGGAAGCTCTTTTTCAAACTGTCGAGCGGCACAAATTCAGGCGTGAACGTGCGCACATTGATTTGCGAACCGGAGGGCCGCATGTTGATTTGAAGGGCAAGAAAACCGGTGTCGTTATAGCCCGACGCCGAGTTCCAGTTCTGACGAATCTCAATCCAAAGGAGCTCGTTGTCAACGATGCCGCCGGTATAGACCTTTGAAATCTCGTTTTCCTCATAGCTGACCTGAACCCAGGCATTGTTGCTGAAAATTTTGCGCAGGCTGCTGATATACTCGCCTTTGGTGTAGCGCGACATGACGAAGCGACGCTTGCTGCGGTCGCCTGCCATGAGGTTCTGACCGTCAACCATACCCTTCTTGACAGTTTTGTTGTCAACGGCGTTGCCGACAATAATAATCGCGTTGTCGGAAAACAGATTTTCTATGAAATCTATGTTTTTGGTGCAATAGGCCGTCTGATAGTCTTCCATGAAGGTTAACAGGCTGTATCGCGAGTTCATATCCCACTGAGCCTGACGGAATATGTCTTTTTCAGCCTTCTCTGTCAGAGCGTAGGCTACCGACTTGATCAGACCGCTGGCGAGGTCAAATCGGAACACGATTTTTTCGTTTGATATATGCGAGCCGTTGCGCACTATGACCGGAATGCCAACACCGTATTTAAACAGTGAGGTCGTTTCAACCCGCAGGTTCAACGGAGCATTCTCCTTGGCAGCCACCGAAAGCTTCGCCCTGTTGGTCATGCGGCGAAACGATTCATAGCCGTCGGTCGTAAAAAGGTCGCGCACGGAGTCATACTTGCGGCTTCGGATAGCCTTTTCAACGGCGGTCATTTTCTCCACTGCGGCCATGTCGTCAGTAACCGGGCGCTCTACCTGCTTGTTCTCCTTGCCGATCAGGGGAGCCTCAGAGGCTGCGGCGGCCGATAAGGCCTCCTGGCGTCTGGTCTCTTCGGCCTTGGCGACTTTTTTGTCGATTTCGACCTTGTTTTTCTTGATTTTTACGGGGAGTTTATGACGGCAGAGCGACGCATTGGTAAACGCGCACCCCGTTGCCATGGCGGCTTTGATTTCTTCGTCATATGATTTTGCAGCCTGGTCGGCATAGGCATACTCTACCTTGACGTCAATCGACGACATCTCCGACAGGTCAACGAACTTGAGCATCGCGTTGCCGTTCTTGGCCAGCACGCTGATGTTGCGTTCGCCGTTGAAGTACGTGAAATCAAGCGACTGAACCGGTTTGTCGGCATAAAAGACGTTCATCGAAACCGTGTGCTTGTCATACTCGTCGGGCGTATCGATGATTTCATCTTCCGAAAAGGCAAACCTGATATGACTGAAAACTGACTCAATCTTTGCGGGGAGCCATACGGCCGCATCTTTTTCGGCGCCGTCGACATTGATTTTCACCGAGTCGCCGAATCTCATCAACATTGTGTACGCCCAACAGTAGTAGCGCAGAGCGCCGCCGACAGCCTGCTGCCGTTCCTGCTCCATGCCGCTGTCTATCATCTCCCTTATGCGGTCGCGACGCGCGGCGTTGGCCTCTTCGACATCCTGGCGGTTAACATAGCAAAAGGCATGATAGCGTATCAGTTCGTTGCTTTTTCCCTCATTCAGAATTTCTTCCCACACGAGGGTTTCCAGATTGGTAAACCTCATTGCCGAGGCCATTACCATATTATCCTGCTCATGAATTTCCTCGTCACCGTTACCGCGGTTGGTCATAACATTGATCGACCGGTCGCTGAATGTCAGCGAAAACTTGTGGGCGAGGTTCTTGACAGCCTCGGCCTTGGCGTCACTTTCAGTGTCGCCAACACCTTCTGACCAAACATATATTTCAGACTTCAACCGAACTCGGTCTGCCACAGCGGCCGGACTTTGAGCGCGCAGCGACAGACCGAACGATGCTAAAGTGAGCAGAAACACTAAGAATCTGTTCATCGTCAGCATAACAGTGTCAGTCTTCTTCGAATACTTCCTTTACAATCTTCGAAGCACGGTCACCCAGACGCTCCATGTCTTTGGCCATGGCGCTGACGAGTTTCTGTTTCTTCTCCTTATCGACCAGATAGAAGCAGCGTACGGTATAGAGCCCGTTGGCCTCCTTGCGGGTCAGGGTAATTACTTTTGAAACAACTCCATTGAGCTGACCGGCATATTTCTGAGCCATTTTGTCAACTTCCATACGGTCGCCTGCATCGCCTTCGAGTGTATCCTCGCCGGCTGCGATACCGCGCACTTCGTTGTTGCACTCCATTGCAACCTCGCGGCAAACTGCCTTGAAGCAGGAGTTTTCGCCCTGAGTCACATACTTGATGTTGTTGGTTGTGATAGTCTTGGCTTCATACTGGCCGCAATCACCGGACTTGAGGTTATACTTTTCAAAAGCGGCCTCCAGGGGTACCGTGCCGGCATAATCCCACTTCTGTTTCTTAACTTCTTTGGCTTGTGTTTTTGCATACTTCTGGGCCTCTTTGCGGCAATCTTTAGAGTACTCTACCTGAGCTACGCTTACAAACGAAAGAAAAGCCATAGCTACCATTGCAACAGCTGAAACGAATTTTTTCATGTGTGTATAATTATTATTGGTTAATTTTAACAGCGCTGCAAATATACACAAATAAATTAACAAATCAACCTATCGTTTGTTAATCATAGTTAAACGAGCCAGATTTTCACCATACTGCCAGGGTCAATCAGGGCTTTTCGGAACTCTATCAGCCGCGAATATCTGCAAGGAGGAGGGTGGCGGCGGTGGCGGCGGCCCGGGTTTCGCCGAGGCGGCGGCGAATCAGGTCATAACCTTCGAGTTGCGCGTCGCGTCCTTTGTGACCCGGAAGAATATTGACCAGGTGGCGCAACACGTCGATCGGGGTGCACTTGTGGAGCAGCAACTCAGGCACCACCTGCTTGTCGGCCACGAGATTCGGCAGGCTGACAAAGGGAATTTTCAGTATGCGCGACATGACGGCATAGGTCATGCGCGAGCCGGTGTGGCGGTAGCACACAACCTGCGGCACACGCGCCAGGGCAGCCTCAAGCGACGCCGTACCCGATGTGACCAGCGCGGCTGTCGAGGCATGCATCAGCTCTGTCGTAGCGTCGAACACAACAGGCACCGAGTCGGGATACTGCGCACGGTCAACACCCGGGGCGCCTGCAACCACAGCCTGATATTTCGACTCAAGCACGCGCGCGGCCTCAAGCATGATGGGGAGATTGCGCTTGATTTCACCCACACGGCTGCCGGGCACGATGGCAATCAGCGGTTTGTCGCTCAACGAATGCTTACGACGAAATTCCTCGGCCAACGGAGCCGATTCCAGCCGTCGGTCAATCTCTTCGACCGATGGATTGCCCACGTAGATGCACCGCGCATAGCCGTGGCGCTGATAAAACTCGGGTTCGAAAGGAAATATGCCGAAAACCATGCGGCAACATTCAGCAATTTTGGCAGTGCGAAACTCTTTCCAGGCCCACACTTTGGGCGAAATATAGTAGTAGACAGGTATGCCGAGCCTGCGGGCCTCGGAGGCGAGACGCAGGTTAAACGACGGGTAATCAATGAGTATCAGTGCGTCGGGGCGCACCTTGCCGAGCAGCGACGTGGCAATTTTCAGGTTGCGTGTAACCTGAGGCAGATGGCTCACCACATCAACCACGCCCATGTAGGCCATTTCGCGATAATGAATCACGGGACTCACCTGTGCCGCCTCGGCCATGAGATCACCGCCCAGAAAAACGAAGCGCGCCTCCGGGTCTTGTTGACGCAGAGCGCGAATCAGTTCTGAAGCATGGAGATCGCCGGATGCCTCGCCGACACAGAGCATAAACGTCATTGGCAGTTCATTGACGGGTTTTGTGAATCATCAGCCGGCGCCCCGGTAGGTCAAGCAGAAAGTCCTGGTCAAACAGCTTGAAAGGATTAACCGAATATTCGTCGGTGTGGAGCGTGTCGCAATAAACTACGCTGCTGTAGCGCAGGCGGTCGCCGAAAGCCACGCGACACTGGCGCTGAACATGCAGCCCCGTCAGGCTGTCGACAACCACGGCGGTAGTGGCCATGTGCATCTGCTCCAGAGGCTGAACCACCTCCACATCAATCATGTTGCCGCCCGTGTCGAAATAGTAGTCGCGCGGCTGGTCATCGTTAACAGTCAGCTTTACCGACGCACGCCCGGTCGAACCGATATAGTTGCCGAAATGCGAATCGTGAACATCAACGTCAATGACCTTATGATAACCCTCGGGCACCTCTTTATATATATTCACAATCTGTTCCGGCCAGAGGCGCTCAATGACCAGCTGCCTCATCATATCCATGCCGAAGGTGTTGGGCTTGTCGTCATCGACCACCAGGAGTTCTACGTCGTGAATGGTGACTAAAGAATCGGGAGCTTTAGGGTTAGGAATGCTCAGGTCGGTCTTTACCTTTTGTGTAAAGAGCATGAAACGGCCGTCTTCATCGGTAGTCCACATCAGCACACGGCTCGTCTTGACCGGAAAGCCCTGCTCCTCCATGCGGCGAAGCGAGCTGCGGTTAATGAGCGAATGGCGTGAGCCAAGATCGAAATAAACTGTGTTGCCGCCGATAGGACACATTGAATTATCCTTGCCCGTGTGGAACGAAGCAATCAGGTTATCGGGGGTTTCGTCAAAGTAATAACTTGTGTTCAGGCCGGTAAGTTGCCATACGCTATATGCGTAGACCCCGCCGACCGTTAGCGCCAACACGAGCAAAGACAGCAGCAGTCTCTTTTGATTAGGCTTTAGTTTTTTCATTTCGGGCGCAAAATTACGCAAAGACTCCCAACCGGACAAATTCTGTACATCTTTGCCACAAAGATTTCACACGCCGCAACATCAGAATTCACTGAAAAAGCTCGGACTCAGGCATATACCCAGTCGAATTTCACTATGAAATTCGCGATAGGCGAGCAAACCTTCGCCGTAGCCGTTGTAATACTGTAGAAACAAGTACTGATTATCCTGAGGGAAAATACGGAATTTCACGTCGAGCTGCGTGTTCCAGTTAAAGGGATTCCAGCCGGCGCGCTTGGTCATCAGCAGCGACGCTCCTAACCGCCGGTTATCGTTCATTACCTGCATAGCAACCGAATATACGCCGCAGAAACGAAGGATATCCTTATTGTTCTGGCCGTCGATAATCGGAATCCAGAACTTGGCATACACCATAATATTCTTATCTATGAAGATGCTGCCGCCGAAGCTCACGCGATTCCAAGAACGCGATGCGTCGCCGTCGCGGCCGTTGCTCTCGTGCTCGAGCAGCAGAAATGCCTTGCCGACATAGCGCCCGGTCGTCGTCGAGAAAAACGGGCGCGCAATGCCGATGCCCGGATTAAAATTCAGGTCGGTCATCGGCAGAGAGTTCTGAAACACGTTCCAGAAACACTTCTGCGTGTAGAATAAATATAAATAGGTGTTGAACGGGAGAGTCGAGCGGGTCAGTTTCTGCTGGATGGAAATCTGAAACTTCACGTTCGAATTCTCGTCGTTAGGCTTAAAACCGAGAGCCGTGCCGAGAATAAAATAATTATCTTTATAGAACGTAAAGTACGGACCTCGGTCATATGCACGACGCAGCGAATCGGCGTCAAAGCGCGCAATCGAATCATTGCGGGCAAGTATCTGGCTCCTTGCTCCGGGTGCGGCAAGAAGTAGCATTAGCGTGATGAGAAGTAGAAGTCGTTTCATAATTTACGATACATCGGCAAAGTTACAACTTTAACACGAAAGTTGCAAACGTGTGACGCCGGCCTTCGCGCTGCAACTCACAAAGTCACTTATCGGCAATAAGTTATAGCTATTTGTGAAAAAATCTTTCCTCGACAGGCATACTGTTCGGGAGATTTTGCGTAACTTTGTGGGAAATATGCAACCCTTCGTCCATCTCCACGTACATACCCAATACTCGGTGCTTGACGGGCAGGCCTCAATCAAGAGTCTGGTCGACAAAGCAATAGCCGACGGCATGCCGGGACTGGCCATCACAGACCACGGCAACATGTTCGGCATAAAGGAGTATTTCAACTATGTCAACAAGGTTAACGGCAAGCGAAAAGACGAAGGTTTGGAACCGTTCAAGCCGATTTTCGGCTGCGAGCTCTACGTAGCAAACGGCAGTCTGACAGACCGTTCCGACAAAACGGACAAAGGACGTCACCTGATTGCGCTGGCCAAGAACGAAAAAGGCTACCACAACCTCATCAAGATTGTATCCAAGGCCTGGACCGACGGCTTCTACCACCACCCCCGCACCGACAAGACCGAACTCGCGGCCCACCGCGAAGGCCTTATTATATGCTCGGCGTGTCTCGGCGGCGAGATTCCGCGACTGATTCGCGCCGGACGCATCGACGAAGCCGAAAAGCAGGTGCTCTGGTACAAAGAGACCTTTGGCGACGACTACTACATCGAGCTTCAGCGCCACAAGGCCACTGTGCCAAACGCCAACCACGAAACCTATGGCGAACAGCAACACGTCAACTCATTTCTGATTGACTTCGCACGCAAGCACGACATCAAGCTCGTGGCAACCAACGACGTCCACTTCACCAACGAGGCCGACGCCGAAGCCCACGACCGCCTGGTCTGCGTCTTTACCGGCAAGTTTCTCAACGACCCCGGCCGAATGCTCTACACCAAGCAGGAGTGGATGAAAACGACCGAAGAGATGAACAAGCTCTTCGCCGACCTGCCCGACGCCCTGAGCAACACCGTTGAGCTGCTCAACAAAGTCGAAACCTACTCGATTGACCACAAGCCGATTCTGCCGAACTTCCCCCTGCCCGACGGCTTCACCGACAACGACGACTATCTGCGCTATCTGACCTATCAGGGTGCTCACCGCCGCTGGGGCGACGTGCTGACCGAGGAACAGACCGAGCGCATTGACTTCGAGCTCGAAACAATCAAGAACATGGGTTTCCCCGGCTACTTCCTGATTGTTCAAGACTTTATTGCCGCAGGCCGCGAACGCGGCGTGAGTATCGGCCCGGGCCGTGGTTCGGCGGCAGGCAGCGCCGTGGCCTACTGCCTCGACATCACGCAGATCGACCCGATTAAATACGACCTTCTGTTCGAACGCTTCCTGAATCCCGACCGTATATCGCTGCCCGATATCGACATCGACTTCGACGACGACGGACGGAGCGACGTGCTGGCCTATGTGACCGAAAAATACGGCGCTGAAAAGGTGGCCCGCATCATAACCTACGGCACCATGGCAGCCAAAAGCGCCATCAAGGACGTTGCGCGCGTTGAGCAGCTGCCTCTGCCCGAAAGCAACCGACTGGCCAACCTCGTGCCCAAGCGCATGCCCGAAGTCAACGGCAAGGAACTCAAGTGCACGCTTAAAAACTGCTATGAACACGTGCCCGAGTTCGCGCCCGAAATCAACAGTCCGAACCCGCTGGTGCGCGACACCCTGAAATACGCACTCCAGCTTGAAGGCAACGTACGCAGCACGGGCGTCCACGCCTGCGGCGTCATCATTTGCCGCGACGCCGTCAGCGACTGGGTGCCCCTGAGCATAGCACTCGATAAGGAAACGGGCCAGAAAATGCTCGTTACCCAATATGAAGGCTCGGTAATCGAAGATACCGGCCTGATCAAGATGGACTTCCTCGGGCTGAAAACACTGTCGATTATCAAAGACGCCCTGCGCAACATCAAGCAGACGCGCGGCATTGACCTCGACATCGGCGCAATCGACATTACCGACCCGGCAACATACCGCCTCTACAGCGAGGGCCGCACTGTCGGCACATTCCAGTTCGAATCGGCGGGCATGCAGAAATACCTGCGCGAACTCCGCCCGACGACATTCGAAGACCTCATTGCCATGAACGCCCTGTATCGGCCGGGCCCCATGGACTACATTCCGGACTTCATTGACCGCAAGCACGGACGCAGCCCTATCACCTACGACATCCCCGAAATGGAGAAGTATCTGAAAGACACGTATGGCGTTACGGTCTATCAGGAACAGGTCATGCTGCTGTCGCGACTGCTGGCAAACTTCACCCGCGGCGAGAGCGACACCCTGCGAAAAGCTATGGGCAAGAAGCTCATCGACAAGATGAACCACCTCAAGAGCAAGTTTCTTGAAGGAGGCCAAGCCAACGGCCATAACGCCGATGTGCTCGAAAAAATCTGGAAAGACTGGGAAAAATTCGCGTCATACGCCTTCAACAAGAGCCACGCCACGTGCTACTCGTGGGTAGCATACCAGACAGCCTATCTGAAGGCGAACTTCCCCGCCGAGTATATGGCCGCCGTGCTGAGCCGAAACATGGGCGACAAACTCACCGACATGATGGACGAGTGCACGCGCATGAAAATCAAGGTGAAGGGCCCCGACGTCAACGAATCGTTCGCCAGCTTCGGCGTGAACGAGGCCGGCGACATCCGTTATGGTCTCGCCGCAATCAAGGGCATCGGCGAAGGCATTGTCAACGCCATTATCGAAGAGCGCATAGCCAACGGCCCCTACCAGGGCATACACGACTTTATCGAGCGTGTGCCCTTGACGGCAGGCATCAACCGCCGCACCATCGAAAACTTCGCCATGGCGGGCGCCTTTGACTGCTTTGCCGACGAAATCAAGCGCGAAGACTTCTTTGCCGTCAACACCCGCGACGAAAACTTTGCCGAACAGCTGGTGCGCTACGGCCAGCTTTACCAGCGCGACCGCCAGGCCCAGTCGGCATCGCTCTTCGACGACTTCGCCGACCCCGCACTTGACACATCGGGCCGCCCCGCCATCAAGCCTGCCGTGCCCTGGGTGCAGTCCGAACTGCTGTCGAAGGAGCGTGAACTCGTGGGCCGCTACCTCTCGGCCCACCCTCTCGATCCCTTCTACATGGAACTGCGCTACGGCACAGTGTCGGTCAAGGACTTCACCTCCGACGAATTCCCCATCGAGGAAGGCAAGGAAATAGTGCTCGGCGGCATGGCCTCGAACTTCGAGACGCGCCCCGGCAGCAATGGCCCCTGGGGCATTCTGACCCTCGAAGACCTGACCGGCTCGACCCAGATCAGAATGTTCGGCCAGACATTCTCGCAATTCAACAGCTACTGCACCGCAGGCCAGTTCATCCGCGTTATCGGCAAGTATCAGCGACGGTTCCGCGACGACTCGCCGCGCTTCAACATAACCTCGATTACTCGCCTCGACGACATCAAGGGCCGCATTATCCGCGGCATCACACTGAGGCTGACCACCGACACGCTGACACAGACCCTTGTCAACCTGCTCCGCGAACACTCCGAGGCCTACACCTCCGACCGCGGCGAACTGCGCATCAGCCTCTACGACCCCAAACTCAACCGGGCCGTGAACCTGACAGCCCAGCGCCCTATAGCCATCAACAAAGAGCTCATCAGCCTGCTCGACGGCGAAAACATCACGTATTCAATCATCAAACAATAACCCATCATTAAACCAACCATCACTCATCATGACGTTCACTGACGAAAACATCCACGACATCATCGCATCGGGCCAGCCCGTAATGATTGATTTCTGGGCGACCTGGTGCGGACCCTGCGTAGGCATGGCCCCCGCAATCGACGCAATTGCGAAGGAATACGAAGGACGCGTAGTTGTCGGCAAGTATAACATCGACGAGGAGTCGGACCTCACCTCGAAATACCGCATCATGTCCATTCCGACAATTCTCACATTCAAGAACGGCGAAAAAACCGACCTCCGCCTTGCCGGCGCCCAGAGCATCGACAAACTGCGCGAAACCCTCGACGCCCTTCTCGCTCTCTGATTCTTAGAAGTTAAAACTTCAAACCATACTCAATCACATTTCAATTTACCTACTCAAATGACACCTACGGAAAAATTCACCGACGGCCTCTGGTCGCAGAAAATCGACGCAGGCGACTTTGTGAGCCGCAACATCACCCCCTACACCGGCGATGCTTCGTTCCTCCAGGGTCCTACCGAACGTACACGCCGAATCTGGAACAAATGTCTTGAAGCGCTGAAAGAAGAGCGCGACAACGGCGGCGTTCGCTCCATCGACGCAAACGTGATTTCAACAATCACCAGCCACGGCCCCGGCTATATCGCCAAGGAAGACGAGCTCATTGTCGGTCTGCAGACCGATGAACTGCTCCGCCGTGCCATCAAGCCCTTCGGCGGCATCAAGGTCGTTGAAAAGGCATGCAAGGAAAACGGCATTGAAGTTCCCGAAAAAATCCGCGAAATCTTCGCACACTACCGCAAAACCCACAACGACGGCGTGTTTGACGTCTACACCGACGAAATTCGCCGCTACCGCTCGCTCGGCTTCCTGACCGGTCTGCCCGACAACTATGCCCGCGGCCGCATCATCGGCGACTATCGCCGTCTGGCCCTCTACGGCACCGACCGCCTCATCGAAGCCAAGCGTCAGGACCTCGCACAGCTGCTCGGCCCGATGACCGAAGACCGCGTGCGCCTGCGCGAAGAAGTAGCCGAACAGATCCGCGCCCTCGAGCAGATTCGCATCCTCGGCGAAATCTACGGCCTCGACCTCAGCCGCCCCGCATCGTCGGCCCAGGAGGCTGTTCAGTGGGTTTACATGGCATATCTGGCAGCTGTCAAGGAACAGGACGGCGCCGCTATGTCGCTCGGCAACGTAAGCTCGTTCCTCGACGTGTTCATCCAGTATGACCTCGACCACAACCTCATCGACGAAACCTTTGCCCAGGAGCTCATTGACCAGTTCGTAATCAAGCTCCGCATGGTTCGCCACCTCCGCATGGCAAGCTATAACGAAATCTTCGCCGGCGACCCCACCTGGGTTACCGAAAGCCTCGGCGGACGCTTCAACGACGGCCGCACCAAGGTCACCAAGACCTCGTTCCGCTTCCTGCAGACCCTCTACAACCTCGGCCCCTCGCCCGAGCCCAACATGACCGTGCTCTGGAGCCCCGAGCTGCCCGAAGGATTCAAGGAATACTGCGCCAAGGTATCGATCGACACCTCGTCCATCCAGTATGAAAACGACACGCTGATGCGCGAAGTGCGCGCATGCGACGACTACGGCATCGCCTGCTGCGTCAGCTATCAGGCCATCGGCAAGCAGATTCAGTTCTTCGGCGCCCGCGCCAACCTGGCCAAGGCTCTGCTCCTCGCCATCAACGGCGGCCGCTGCGAAAACACCGGCACCGTAATGGTCAAGGGCATTCCCGCCCTCACCTCCGACGTGCTCAACTTCGAAGAGGTTATGAAGAACTATAAGCTCGTGCTCACGGAAATTGCCCGCGTTTACAACGAAACGCAGAACATCATCCACTACATGCACGACAAATACTACTACGAAAAGGCCCAGATGGCCCTCATCGACACCAACCCGCGCATCAACCTCGCCTATGGCGTTGCAGGACTGTCGATTGCCATTGACTCTCTCTCGGCCATCAAATATGCCAAGGTTACCGCACGCCGCAACGAAATCGGCCTGACCGAAGGCTTCGACATCGAAGGCTCGTTCCCCTGCTTCGGCAACAACGACGACCGCGTTGACCACCTCGGCGTTGACCTCGTTTACTTCTTCTCCGAAGAACTCAAGAAACTCCCCGTCTACAAAAACGCCCGCCCGACCCTGTCGCTGCTCACCATCACCTCTAACGTGATGTATGGCAAAAAGACCGGCGCAACCCCCGACGGCCGCGCCAAGGGCGTTGCCTTCGCTCCCGGCGCCAACCCGATGCACGGCCGCGACACCCACGGCGCTATCGCATCGCTCAGCTCGGTTGCAAAACTCCGCTACCGCGACAGCCAGGACGGCATCTCCAACACGTTCTCCATCATCCCCAAATCGCTCGGTCCCACCGACGAAGAACGCGTTGAAAACCTCGTAGGCATGATGGACGGCTACTTCACCAAGGGTGCTCACCACCTGAACGTGAACGTGCTCAACCGCGAACTGCTGATGGACGCTATGGAACATCCCGAACTCTATCCCCAGCTCACAATCCGCGTCAGCGGCTATGCGGTTAACTTCATCAAGCTCTCGCGCGAACACCAGCTCGAGGTTATCTCGCGCTCGTTCCACGAGTCCATGTAATCCGTACTGCTATCACTAATCTAACCGAACGGGGGTGCACCCAACAAGTGCACCCCCGCTCATTCCATCTCTTCCACACCAATGCTCGACACCATCACCCACAGACTCGATTCGCTCACACAAAAACTCGACTCGGTCAGCAACCACTTTTCCGAACTGATTCAGCAAGCCGAAATGACCACGACCGGCGTCACTCCCGTGCGCGACTACGTCGTTCCGTTTGCCCACTATGTCGGATTTGACAAATGGGACTGGCTTGCCTTAATCATTGCAGCCTTCTCGTTGGCATGTGCTTATTATGCATATCGCTCTCAGAAAGAAACCGAAAAAAACACGATGAAAATCACCGAGGAGAGTCAATTTATGCTAATGATTGACTACTTCCGGCATTTCTACGCTAACCTGATTGCCTCAAAGTCTATTGTCGCAAAACTTGACAATCGCTTTCACACTCACTATCCCTCGGAAGAGCATATCCGCAAACTCGGTGTCGACACTGATGCGCTTCACCCCGAAGTGTTTTTTCACAGCAAAGAGAAATATAACCACATCCACGAGCTGCTGATGCTCGTAAACAACTATAACACCGAGTTGGGCGTCGCCGAAAAACATCTGTGCACGCAAAACCTCATAGCTGAAGCGAAACTTCGCGACCTCAACACACTGATTTTCAAACAAAACCTTTTCTGCGAAAAATTCCGTAAAGCTATGAAAGAACTTTGCGAGCCCGACAAACCGACCGGCTGGAAAAAGTGGAAAAGATGCATATTCCTTTACGAGGAATCCGGCAGACTTGAAGACAATGAAAAAGCCCGGAAGCGCTATAACGAATACATTGAAAAAAGCCGCAAAAACATTATCGAGACTGCAGTTGGCCGCGACGATCTGACCGACGAGCAAAAAAAGCTGAGTCTTGAAGAAAAGATAGAAATTTTGCGCGCCCGCGTCAAAGAAAGAAACAAAGATTATTTCTCAGCTGATGAAAAGCAAGCCAACAATTTTGCGAAAATCTTTTTCCGCGACGATAAAGATAGAGAACTGTTTTTCATGCTTATAAACAGCAATATTTTCTACGAAATTCACGGCAAAAACACTCAGGGCTACGACAAGATAGCCATATTACCCTTCTGATTATGACAAATAAAATACGTGTACACAGCTATGAGTCAATGGGCACATTCGACGGCCCCGGACTGCGACTCGTCGTGTTTCTGCAAGGCTGCCCTTTCCGCTGCCTCTACTGCGCTAACCCCGACACCATCGACCCCATAGGCGAGTCGGAAGCTACCGACCCAGCCAAGATTCTTGAAATGGCCGTTGACCAGAAACCGTTCTACGGCAAACGCGGCGGCATAACGTTCAGCGGCGGCGAGCCTACGTTTCAGGCCGAAAAACTGATTCCGCTGTTCGAACAGCTCAAAAGCAACGGCGTGCACATCTGCCTCGACACCAACGGTACCATAGTTTCCGACCACGTTGACCGCCTGCACGAACTGACCGACCTTGTGCTGCTCGACGTAAAGCAGATTAACGACGAGCGCCACCGCTCCCTGACCGGGCTCAGCAACCGCAACACGCTGCGCACTGCCGAGCGCCTGAACCGGAAGGGAATTCCGGTGTGGCTGCGCTATGTGCTGGTGCCCGGCGTGAGCGACAACCCGGCCGACCTCGACGCATGGGCAACGCAATTTGCCGGCTATGACAACATTGAGCGCGTAGAGATTCTGCCATACCACACCCTTGGCGTGCATAAATATGAAGCCATGGGCCTGAAATACGCCCTGGCCGACACTCCGCGCAACACTCCCGAACAGCTCGAAAGCGTGCGCGCGCTGTTTGCCTCACGTTTCAGCTGCCCCGTGCTTGTGAACTGATTCTCCGTCCGACAATCTACCTCTTCAGAACTATGCCAAACAATCTGCCTAACGACCCCGTTATGCTCATGAGCGTCATTAACATGAAGCTGAGAGACTTCTACCCCTCGCTCGACGCCTTGTGCGATGACCTCGGTCTGAACCGCGGCGAACTGACAGCCAAACTCGCGGCCGCAGGCTTCGACTACATTCCCGAGGCCAACCGTTTTAGCTGACAGGAGTGCGGTTTACGAAAATTTTCACTATATTTGCGGAGTGAATAACGAGGAGCCCACACTCGAGGATCGCCTGCGCGACCCGCAGACACGGCGCGAGGCTTTCGCCGAACTGCTAAAGCGGTTCAGCGAGCCTCTCTATTGGCAGATTCGCCGTATGGTCAACGACCACGATGATGCCGACGACCTTCTGCAAAACACCTTCATGAAGGCCTGGACGGCGATGGACGACTTCCGCGGCGACGCCAAACTGTCGACATGGCTCCACAAAATTGCGATCAACGAGGCGCTAAGCCATCTCGACAAACAAAAACGCCACGCCACAGAGAGCCTCGACAACACCGAATATTCGGCAATCAACACCATCGAGGCCGATGAATGGTTTGACGGCGACGAAGCCGCCGCGCATTTCCGCGAGGCCATAGCGACCCTCCCGACAAAGCAGCAACTCGTTTTCAACATGAAGTATTTCGACGAGATGAAATATGAAGACATTGCCGAGATAACAGGCACATCGGTCGGCGCCCTGAAAGCCACATATCATTTCGCCGTAAAAAAAATAGAGCAATTTCTCCGGTCGCGCAATTAAACCTTTTGTCCGAAACTCCGTCAAATAGTTAAAAAAAGTAATCATAGCATATGAGCGACAAAGATAACTTACAGTCAGTCCATGGCTTACCGAAATCAAACGGTATGACCGTGCCTGAGGGGTATTTCGATGATTTTGCCCGAAGGATGATGGAGCGCATACCCGAAACCGTGCCCGTGCCGGAAAAAGTCAAGCTCTCCACCTGGCAAAAAATCCGACCCTACGTCTACATGGCGGCGATGTTTGCCGGCGTTTATCTGCTGATGAACATCTTCACTCTGACGGCAGGCCTCGGACCGAACAGCCCTGACAGCTCAGCACCCCTGTTTGCCGACCTGGTCAACACCAACACCGCCGGCTACGTCGACGACTACCTTTCGATAAGCGACATTGACCTCTACGACGACCTCTATGAGGCAGGCTATGAAATTCCGGAATCTCTCTAACCACCAATAACCTTATGATGACTAAACTTCTGAAAATCCTCCTCGTTGCGATTGTGCTGCTCCCGGTTAACGCCTTTGCCGACACCGCCAAGAGCAAGAGTAAAGACAAGCGCGCCGACAAGACCGAATGGTTCCGGAAAATGAAGGAGTGCAAACACGACTATCTCGCCAAGAAACTCGACATCACCAACGAACAGAAAGCCGAGTTTTTCAAGCTCTATGACGCTAAAGAATCAGAGCGATTCAAGGCCGAGAAGAAAGTGCGCACCATCGAAAAAAGCATCAGGCAAAAGGGCGATGCCGCAACTGACGCCGACTACGAATCAGCCATCGACGCGCAATATAAGCTCAACGACGAAATAGCGCGCATCGAGTCAAAATATGCCAAGAGTTTCAGCAAAGTGCTGACTCCGCGCCAGCTGTTCAGGCTTCGCGCCGTTGAGCGCGAATTTCAGCGCACTCTCATGGAAAAGCGCCATAACTGCCCGCCCGCCAAACGCTGAATCAATCCGTAATCGACTTTTCGCAATCAGGGCCGGGGCAACTCGGCCCGAACCACATATATCCGACTTAACCAAACGTCAACTCCAATGAACATCAAGTCGTTATTAGCCATAATCGCAATGTCAGCAATTGTCTCATCCGGTTTTGGAGCAACTCCATCGAAACCTGATTTCGCCTACCCCAAAACCGTCAGCAAAAACGCTGAAACTCAACTGAAATCAGCCCTAAAAAAGAACAACGGGCCTGAGATTGTGCGCTCACTGCTCGACTATGGCCTCGCACAGACGGCAATCAACCCCGACAAGCTCGACGCGACAATGAAGTTCTACACTTCAACTGCCGCCAAGGTCAAAGACCCCGCCACAAAAGCGATGATTCAACTCGCCATGGCCGATGCCGAAAGCAACGACTCGCTCGCCGCCGATGCAATTACCCGCTATGACACCGCGCTCAAAGCCACTCCGACCGAACTTTGGAAATCGGTTGTCAACGCCGACGAGCGCTTCTTTCCTACCCTCTACGACTTCGCCGTAGCCGGCATCGCCGCCGACAACGATTCGATTCGGGCCGCCGCAATGGCCTACGACACCGACCGCCCCTATCCGCTGGTATATCTCGAATTGCTTCAGGCCGACAACTTTGACGAGTATAAGGCTATATGCAAAAAATTCGCCGGAAAACCGGCCGAAATTTATCCGCTCATTGAAATGGCTCGCAGCGCAGGCTCGCTTGCAGAGCGCAAAGAAGCCTACGCGATGCTCAAAAACCGCCAAAACGCCGACCCCGAAGTGGCAAAGGCCATCAAATACCTCACCCGCCCGAGTCTGACAGTTCAGGCCAACAACATTATAGGCCGCGGAAAGCCATTGACAGTCAAAGTGAGTGCCGTTTGCCTGAACTCCGCCAGATTGCGCGTTTCAATGGATAAGCCTACCCCAAAAACAATCAAAACAATCGACCTCAAGTTCGACGGAAGCGGCGTGTTCGAAGCCGACACTACGCTCGAAATCTCACTTGAGAACTATGGCCGCTACTCCATCACGCCTCTGTTCAGCGCCTCGCAGGGCAAGAACAGAAATTCCGACCGGCTGAACATTACCGTAACCGACTTTCTGATTTCCAAGCCGCTGCTCGGCTCAAAAAAAGAATTTCCGGCCATGGCTCTCGACGTAATCAACGGAGCTCTGCAGCCCAACGTCAGCATCCGAGTCAACGACCACAGAATCTCGGCCTCGCGCGGAGCCGACATCTATACCCCCGAAATATATTATTACAACGGCTACTCGCCGGGCAATGAAGTCAGCTATAACGCCTCGATTCTGACTGACCGAGCCATTTACCACCCGGGCGACACACTCCGGTTTGCCGCAACTCTGATGAGCGTCAAAGGCCAGGCACGCAAACTCGACTCCGGCCGAAAGGTCACGGTAATGCTGCGCAATGCCAACTACGAGCGCATCGACTCAGTCAAGGCCGTCAGCGACGACTTTGGCCGCATCAGCGGCAGCTTCGTGCTCCCGACCGACGGGCTGACCGGCCGCTTTACGGTGCAGATTGAAGAGGGGGGCAGCTCATCGGTGATGGTCACCGACTATAAGGCGCCGACCTTTGCGGTCGACCTCAAGGCCGTGCGCATCGACTCGACCACAGTCGAGCTGAAGGGCAACGCCACGGGCTATAACGGCTTCCCGATTGCCGACGCCAAGGTAGCGCTGACCGTCAACAAACTGCCTGACTGGATATGGCTGCGCGACTTCCGCAACTTCCGCGGCTCGGAAGTCATTGCCTCCGACACCGTAACCTCCGACGCCGCCGGCAACTTCACGGCCCGCATCTCCGTTCCCGCAGGCACGAACATCAACGCTACCGCAACCGCCTCGAGTCCGACCGGCGAGAGCCACGACGCCCACTGTTTCATTCCTTTCTACAGCTATCACATCGAGGGAGCAATCGGCCCGTTCACCGAGGCCGGCAAGGCTCCGCGCTTCTCGGCTATCGACTCCGAGGGCAACCGCGCCGACGTTGACCTGAAACTGTCGTTGCAATCTCAGTCTGACTCTGAGCGCATTACCCCCGACGACGGATGGAACAACGTCCCGTCGGGCAAATACACCGTCAGCGTCGAGGCCGATAACGCCGCGCCCTGCATCTTCGAGACTGAAGTCTATCGCCCCACCGACGCCATGCCTCCGTCAACGAGCGCTTTGTTCGTGCCGGTAACCAAGGCCGTCCCCGGCTCGCGCCTGCTCGCAGGCACATCGTTTGCCGACAGCCATATTCTGCTGACCACCTGCAGCGCCGACTCCATTATCGAACAGCGCTGGCTCACGCCCTCAAAAGGCAACTTCTTCATCGACATAAACCTGCCCGACGGAGTCGACGACGCGATAATGACCCTCCACACGCTGCGCGACTATCGCTTCGTGTCATGCGACATCCGCATTTCGCGCCCCGACGCCGTGCGCGACCTCAAGGTCGAAATCTCGTCGATGCGCGACAAGGTGACTCCCGGCGACCGCGAAACGTGGACCCTCCGCGTAACCGACAACCTCGGCCGCCCGGTCGAGGCCGCGCTGATGCTCGACGTCTACTCAAAGGCGCTCGACGCCCTGGCTCCGTTCAACTGGGAATTCCGCCTGCCCTACGTCTACAGTCCGCGCCTGAGCTTCAACGACGGCAGCAGCTATCGCACCTATGCCTCAATAAACGGCAGCGTAGCCCCTGTCAACAACCCGGCAGGAACCACATGCGGATTCAACCTCTACGGCCGTCGCTGGCCCCGTGTGGTCGAGGAAATCTTTTCGTGTGTAAAACAAACCTCGCGCAGCCTCATGATGAAGTCGGCCGCCATGAACGACTACGGCAGCTCCGACATGATGTTAGCCGAGCCTGAAGCCGCCATTGCCGAAGATTCGGACATAGAAGAGTCCGATGCCAAAGCTGCGGTTACCGGCGGAGGCGCCAACGCAGCTGAAGCCGCAGGCAACGACTCCTACAGGATGCCTGAAACGGCGGTGGCTTTGTGGCAACCCGTGCTCACCACCGCGCCCGACGGTTCGCTGCAAATCGAGTTCACCGCGCCCGACGCCAACACGACTTGGGCCGTCAAGGCCCTTGCCTACGACCGACGGCTGCTCAGCGGCATCGCCTCGGCCGAAATCATTGCGTCGAAACCGGTGATGATACAACCGCAGCTACCCCGCTTCCTACGCTCGGGCGACAGCATCGAGCTGCGCGCCATGGTAATGAACAACACCGACTCGGCAGCATCGGCCCAATCGTTCATCGAAATCATAAACCCGGCCGACAACTCACTTATCGGCCGCCACGAATTCACCGACAGCATTGCGCCCCACGGCTCGTCGATAATCGCCGTGAAGCTCGACACACCCGCCGATGCAGCCATGATTGAAATCAGGGCGCGTGCCACTGCAGGCAACTTCACCGACGGCGAACGGTCGCTCATACCCGTCTTGCCCGCCCGTGTTGACGTGCGCACCGGACGTCCGCTCTTTGTCAGCGCCGACAGCACCGAAGTAACGGTCGACGTCGAGCGTGGCGGCGTCATGACCTTTACCGCCAACGCCGCCTGGGAGTGTGTCACCGCCCTGCCCGGCTTGCGCGCGTCCGAAAGCCGCAGCGCCTTGAGCGCCGTTGCCTCACTGTTCAGCGCGGCCACGGCCCGCGGACTGCTACGCTCCCATCCCGAAATCGGCATGGCCCTTCACCGCTGGCAACATGAAGACTCCGTTCTGATTTCGCGGCTTATGCGCAATGACGACCTGAAAATAGCCCTGCTCGAATCCACTCCTTTTGTCAGCGCGGCTGCAAGCGAAACCGAACAGAGAGCCCGACTGACCCTGCTGTTCAACAACCGCGAAACCGACAAAGCGATTGCCGACGCCGAAGCCACGCTGGCCAACCTCGTGCGCAAAGACGGAGGCATTGCCTGGACTGCCAACTGCAACGAGTCGTCCGAATGGATTACCATGCGCGCCATGCTGACGCTCGGCCGCCTGAAACGCCTCGGCTATCTGCCGCAATCAAAAGGCCTTGACCGCATCATTACCGGAGCCATTGAATATCTTGACCGCGAAGTGGCCAGGGACTTTGCCCGCAACAAACGAGCTACCTACCCCGACTACGTCATGGTGCGCGGACTCTTCACTGACATACGCCAGTCGGCGCCCGCCCGACGCGCGCAGGCCGCCACAGTTCAGCACCTGGTCAGCCACTGGCGCGACATGTCGCTTGAATCGATTGCCCGCGCCGCCATCATTCTCAACGATAACGGCTACCCGTCGACTGCCCGCAGGCTCATCGAATCGCTGCGCCAGCATGAAGCATGGATGCAGATGCCGCTCAGCCCGATGCTGCTCAACGCATTCGTGGCCGTCGAGCCCGGGTGTGCCGAAATAGACATGATCCGTACTGAATACATTGCCCGCAAGCAGAGTATGGACTGGGGCAGCGGGCCCGAAGTCAGCGAACTCGTAGCATCGATTCTCAACTCGGGAACCACATGGCTCATTCCCGCCGCCAACGAACTGACCGTAAAGGTCAACGGCTTGGAAGTAAACAGCGGGGCCGAGAGCGTGACCGGCGAGTTCCGCCTCGATTTGCCCGAGGGCGGACGCGTAGAGATTGCCAAGGGCAGTTTCCCGGCATGGGGTGGCGTCTTTTCGGCGTCGACCGACTCGATTTGTCGGGTCGAGCCGTTTGAGTCAGACCATGTCAAACTCACCCGCTCAATCAGCGGCACTCCGGCCGTCGGCGAAAAAATCACGCTGACTCTCACCATCGAAGCCTCACGCGACATGGACTACGTGGTCGTTACCCAGCCACGCTGCGCCGCGCTCGAGCCAGTCGACCAGCTCCCGTCGACCCTTTGGCTCGGCTATCACAACGCCTACCGCGAGCCCTGCCCCACCGTGACCAACTGGTTCTTTAACCGCCTGGCTAAAGGCAAGACCATAATCACCGAAACATTCTACGTAACAGCAGCGGGCACATTCTCGCTCGCGCCCGCCGAGCTCCAGAGCCAATACGCGCCCGAATTCCAGTCCCACACGGCCGGAGCGGAATTCACAACCGCCCCCGCCCGAAACTAATGACCGAATCCACGGCCCCGCAGGCCGGCAGAACCGCAGGTTCCCGATAGAATTTAAGGAACCTGCGGATTTTTCTACCGGCTAATTGCTTGTATAAGATTTTTTTAATAACTTTGCACCGAAATTTCATCCTTCCTTAAATCTGACCAATGAATAAGTATATTTTGAGCGCGGTTGTCAGTGCGCTCACTTGTGTTACAGTATTGGCCGAAGCCCCCGGTGCCGGCAATGTTTACCGCATCAAAAACATCGGTCACAACATATACATGACCGACCGAGGCCCGACATCGGCCGTTGGATGCTCAACGCTCAACGAAGAGAGCAATGCCCAGCTCTGGCTGCTCGAAGAGAACGCGAATGTTTCAGGCGGCCTGACATTCAGAAGCCTTGTAAGCGCCTGTTATCTTTACAGCCCCAACGCTATCTCCAACGAATGGACAGTCAATGAGACCGTCTCGGCCAACAATTCTATATTCTCTATCACATCGACCAACGGCAACTTCGTGATTCGCGCCGCAAAAAACTCTGGCGGATACAACTTTGCCCACTGCGACGCTTCTTCAAACGTAGTATGCTGGGAAGCGTCCGACCCCTCGTCCCAATGGAGCTTCGAGCTCGTTGAAATGACGCAGCAGGAAATTGACAATGCGCTGTCAGCTCCCTCGTCCATGATTACCGAAATATCCAACGCTTCAGCTTATCAGCCCCACCTCGATGCCCTCTTCGCTGACAAGGCATGCACCCGCCTGAAAGTGTCGGGCAACCTGGCTTCCAACTCCCACTACCTCGCCCTGTCAGAGCCCTTGCGCCGCATGGTCGACAAAGTGCAGAGCGCCAACTGGGCCGAAACCAACGGCCAATGGGATAGCGAACACGCGCTTAAATATCGAGTGCAAAGCTACGAACCCTTCTCCGAGGGCGACAATGCAGCCCAGCTCGCCGGAATCCAGGCCTATACCAACATGAACAACCCGACCGGCATCGTGGCCGACGTGCACGACGCGCTTTATGTCATGGTCGACGACGCAGTGCCGCCCGGCGCCACACTCTATATTCTCGGATTTTCCGACAACGGCATGCACAATTCCACCACCGAAGGATATGAACTCAAGCAGGGACTCAACATTATCCCAAACTACACCGACTGCGCCCACTTCTTCATCTACTACACGGTCAACACCGTGAGCGACCGTAACGGCAAGAAGGTTCACTCGGAATATAAAGTCACAGAATTCCCCTCGCTGAAAATCCACATCGAAGGCGGTCGGCTCAACGGCTTCTTCAACCCGATTGGCGACGAACTCTACCGGGCCGACACCCGCGCTGACTTCGACTACACCTCGGCACGCGCATCGCACCCGATGTATGACCTCGTTGGCAAATACGTGATTCTCCATCTGCACAAAGACAATATCGGCAGCTCGCTCGGCGTGATTTCCTCGCTTGACGCCGCAGCCAATCCGGGCACAAAGAAGGAATACGACCCCGTTGAAATCATCAAGGCCTGGGATAACATGTGTTTTTCCGAACGCATACTGATGGGCATACAAAGCGACGCCGACGTCGCGTCGGAATATAACCGCGGATACTATGCGCCGCTCACGGGCGACAACATAATCGACCCCGGTTTCAGCTATGCCGACTACTTCAACAACCGCATGATGGGCATTTCAATGGAGGGCGACCTATACATGAACGCTACTTCGTGGCGAACCGCCTATAATGTCAGCACCATCGCTTCCATCCTGACCGAACTGCCCTACGGCAATGTCTGGGGACCCGCCCACGAATACGGCCACATCAACCAGCAGCCCATCAGAATTGCCGGCACCACCGAGGAATCTAACAATATCTTCTCGAACGTAGCGCTCTATTTCAGCCCCCACGGCACAACATCGCGCGCAACATATCCGTCTGACCAGCGCAATCTGTTCAACCAAGGAAAAACCTATCTGGAACACGGAACCTGGGGCACTACCCGCATGTTCTGGCAACTTTGGTGCTACTATCACGCCACAGGCCACAACACCAAGTTCTATCCGCGCCTCTTCGAACTGCTGCGTCAGGATCCGCTCTACTGGGGTCCGAACGTCAACGGCGTGTATCAGCTCAACCCCAAAAACGACTTGCTGAAATTCGCGGTAAAATGCTGCATCGCCGCTCAGGAAGACCTCACCGACTTCTTTACCGCATGGGGTTTCTTCGTGCCTCAGCAAAACTATAAAATCAACGACTACGACAACTTCATCGCCAACCTTACCCCCGAAGACATAGCCGAAGTCAAGGCTGATATCGCCGCACTCGGACTCCCTGAAAACCGCGCAATCATCTTGATTGACGACCGACCCGGCTCAACCAGGCCCACCCACGACGAATTCAACAAAGACCTCTGCGGCGAAATGGGCGGTCTCGCCGACTTCACCAACGGATCCGTTCCGACGGGCAACTTCGCTTATCAGGTTAGCGGCACGACGGTGACAATCACCGGCGACGGCTCAGGCGGCGTAGGCTTTCTGCTCTACGACAGCGAAGGCAACCTTGCCGGCTTCTCCAACAGCCGCACATTCGAGGTCTCGCCCGAAGTCGCTGCAAAAATAGCCGCCGGCGAAATCACTGTCACAGTCATTGGCACCGACAACTCCGAACTGAAAGCATCAGACCTTGCGGAAGCAGGTTCCGACGAGGATAAAATCGCCATTATCAACAACATGCTTCAGGAGGCCATTGCTCTTCTGGCCTATCGCGACAGCAACAACAACCGCCCCGGCCTGCTGTTTGACGCCTCGTGCGCCGACCTGCAGGATAAGGTCGACAGCACAAACTCCGCCCTCGAGGCCGGTGCGTCGGGCAGCGCTCTGACAGATATCTATCAGGAACTGTCGGCGGCCTACTATGCGCTTGTCAACGATGCCGACGCAACCATCCCCGTCACTCCCGGAGCGGCATATCGCCTTGTCAACAAAGCATATCCGAGCCTCACCATGACCTCCGACGGCTTAAACTGCCGCACCGCTGCAATCAGCGGCGACACCGAGGTCTCAACCGTCAGCCAATGGGTTCTCGAGCCGCTCGGCGATTCGGGCCGATTCGCAATCCGTAACCGCCATTTTGGCAGCTACATCGGCGAAGTAACCCAATATGAAGAATCGTTCCCGCTGACCGAAACTCCCGCTGCCTTCACTATCGTTTCCCCCTCGCGTGCCGCATTTGCCTTCGCGCTCGACGGCGATGAAGCGCACTCGCTCCACTCGAAGGGCACCCGCGATTTGCGCGTGGTCATGTGGCATGCAGCCGAAACGCCTACCCAATGGGAACTGTTCGAAGTCACGTCAGCCGACATAATGCAGCAACAAGAGCGCCTGGAAAACGCCGTCAACTCGGCCCACGCCCTGCTCAACACAGCCGGCACCGCAAGGGGCTATGAATCGCGACCGGTCAAAATCACGCCCGAACGGCTCTACTCCAACGCTCCCCACACCGACGATGACGGCTCTGACACGTTCACCAGCTGGTATGTCATTCTCGACAACAACACCGACACATATTTCCACTCAAGCTGGAGCGACGGAAAAGATAGCGATGACGGCCTCAATCACTACATCCGCATCGAGGCTCCCGAAGGCGAAACCTTCCATGATTTCTCGCTGACCTACATTACCCGCGACAACGATGGCGGCGCAAGCGACATCAAGGCCTACGTGCTCGAAACCTCGCCCGACGGCGAAACCTGGACCGAACTCCGCTCGGAATCAGGACTCACAAGCGGAGCCAAGCAAAAAAAGGTTATTGACGGCACCGCGCCTGCCGGCACACGCTATCTGCGTTTCATGGTAAACGAGAGCGGAGCCCCCGTGAACGGAACCTCTCATTACTGCTTTGCCATTTCAGAACTCAGCCTCACGAACCGCGATGAACGCGTGCTCGAAATCTCGGGGCTCTATCCGGCTGTGACTATCGAACAGATGCAGGCCGTTATCGACGCCATAGTAGCCTCCGCCCCGCTTCGCTACGGCAACACTGACCCCACCGCCGATGAACTCGAAGCCGCAATCAACTCGATAACGGCCGCTGCCGACGTCCTCGAAGCCGCAATGAACCAAAGCCACGACCGGCTGCTTGAACTGATTCAGCGCACCCAACAGCTGCTCGACGAAACCGGATCCGTAATTATGGTTGAAGCCGGCGGCCTCAACCTCGACGCATCCTTGCTCTACTCTAACGCGCCCCATATCGGCGGCGGCGACGATTCGACCGACATGAGCAAGCTAATCGACGGCAACACATCGACCTACTTCCACTCCAACTACAACAATTCGAAAGACAGCGAAGACGGACTCGACCACTACATTCGCATCGCCCTGCCCGAAGCCGCTCCCGAAGAGCGCTCCGGCGCACTGACACTCTGCTACACCACCCGCGTCAGCCCATACTCACAGGCAATTTTCGCGCCAGCATCCTACACAGTAGAAATCACATCCGACATGGTCAACTGGACCGAAGCCCTGACCTGCGCCGACGAGCTGCCAGGCGGAAGCGGTCAAAACCACTCGACCGAATGCCTCTACCTCCTGCCCGAAACAAAAGCCGTGCGCCTGGTCGTACACACCAGCTGCAACAACAAATCAGCGGGCGGCCACCAATATTTCGTGCTCAGCGAAATCGGACTGACCGCCATGACTCCCCGAGCCGAACCCCTGGCCGCATTCAGCCAAATCGATCCCGCCGCCATGACCGAAGCCCACACGTCAATTCACCGGAGCCTGCTCACCCTCGCCAACCCGACATCCGGCGAATCAGACCTCCGAAACGCCATGGCCGACCTGCAGCAGAAATATGACAACCTCATGCAAGCCCGAAACTCCATGACCGGAATCACCGCAACCGAGGCTGACTGCGCCGACGGCAAAACCACCATCTACGACCTCAGGGGCATGAAACTGCACAACGCAACCCACCCCGGCATCTACATCATCAATCACCATAAAACCATTATCCGATAAATGCGCGCATAGGCATAAAAACTGCACTAAACACGGTTTCTGCGTCTAAAATTCCGGCAAAATACCCTTACCCGCAAAAAAAAAACCGATAATATTTTGCCGTAACGAATATAATCGATAAATTTGCGCATAGAATTGTCATGCTGCGCTTGAATTAAGCATAGCCTTAAATCGAAGCAAAACAAACATTATCCAATATTTAATCACTTAAATCACTACATTAAACAAAAAATGGAAGCTACAACTCCCACCCCCGCAAAGGGCAAAGCTCCGGTTAAATCGAATGTAACCGGCGTTAAAAACGCATTCCTGGTAATCATCGCCTGCTTCGTTGTTGCCGTATGCGCTTTCCTCTTCATTTTCGGTGCACCCAGCCACTTTGAATTCGACGGTCCCGAACCCATTTCCATGTGGTTCTACGAAGGTGAATCTCACCCCAATGACCTCATCGGCACCATCTTCAAGGGCGGTATCATCGTACCTATTCTGCAGACTCTGTTCCTCACCGTTATCGTTCTCTCTGTTGAACGCGCAATCGCTCTGAAGAGCGCCAAAGGCACCGGCAACATCGCCAAGTTCGTTGAAGCTGTCAAGGCCAAACTCGAAAAGAACGACATCGCCGGCGCACAGGAACTCTGCAAAAAGCAGAAAGGCTCTGTTGCCGCTGTTGTAAGCGCAGCCCTCGTTCGCTACGAAGAAATGGATAAGAACACCATTCTGACCAAAGAACAGAAAGTGCAGACCCTCCAGAAGGAAGTTGAAGAAGCTACCGCAATGGAAATGCCCTCTCTGCAGCAGAACCTCCCCATCGTTGCTACCCTCACCACCCTCGGTACTCTCGTTGGTCTTCTCGGTACTGTAATCGGTATGATCAAGTCGTTCCAGGCTCTGTCCGCATCGGGCGCTCCTGACTCGTCTGCTCTGTCAACCGGTATCTCTGAGGCACTTGTAAACACCGCCTTCGGTATCGCAACC
>DKUN01000007.1 GCA_002490725.1 Porphyromonadaceae bacterium UBA7203
GACTGATTTCGCCGGAAGCAGAACTCCCCGGTCGCTGATTGCGGCCGGGGAGTTTTGTAATAGGAGAATCGACGGAGCGTCAGCGGGTCATGGCCTCGAGAGCCTTGAGGTCGATTTCGGGGCGGGTGCTTTGGCCGGAGCGGTGCAGGCGGGTGCCGTAGGGGGTGGTATCGGAAACGAAACCGCAGTTCTGCAGGTAGAATGCGTCGCCCTTGACGCCGCCGTTATAGTCGACACGCACGCCGGAGCGGCCGGTGTTGTCGCAGCTGAACGAGGCGTCAGTGATTTCGTGCCATTGGCCGTTGCGGTCACACACCCACTGGTTGCGGAACTCCACGCTGCGGGGCATGAAGCTCTGCGAGGTATTGAAGCATTCAAGAAACGAATGAGCGTGACGATACCACGTGTCAGTCATGGGGCGCTGAAGGCTTGCCAGCAGATGCCACTCTCCGTTCTCGTCGCAGAAATAGCCGGTATAGACGGTGTTGCCCTTACCGTCAGGGCGCACGCGCACCAGTGTCTTGTAGGTCTTGCCTGTCTGCCAGGGCCAGTCCATAAAACTCTGCTTGCCGGAACCCTCATTGCCGAAGTTTTTGGCGGTGACGCCACGGCCCTTAGCCAGGACCTCGACATGGAGCGAGTCGGGAATCTCGTTGGGATTATCGGTCGAATAAGGGCTCCACACTGAAAAGAGCACCCTGTTGGCGTTGCGGCCGTTGTGGCCTCGAATAGCCTGAATACCCATATATCCCTCGCCGAAGCCGGTCAGCATATAATAGGTTCCGTTGACGTCGCTACCTTCAGGCACGGTCACTTCGTTATAGAAATATTCGATGTCGCCGGCGGGCAGGCTGTAATTCATATGAACCGACGGTCCGCGGCGCGACCAGTAGGCGTTGTCGGCATGCTCGGCCGAAGTGAAGTGTGTTTCGCCCTTGGTGGCGGCACCGGCTGCCACAACGTTGCTTATCAGGCCAAAGGTTTCGCCGCTCTTCTGCAGGCCCTGCAGGTCGATTTTTACATAGCCGGGAGCCTTGACATCAAATGAGCCGCAGCTATAGTCGGCCGCATCGCCACCCTTGAGAGTCACCTTGCGCTGCTTGCCGCCAACTGTGACGAGAATGGTCGACTTGGCGCCTTTTTCTTCACCGGCTGTGCCGTGAAGCCAAAGGTCGAGCTTGCCCGAAGCTGAGGTTTTAAAGTAGACCGAAAGCACGGTCGACGGGTCTGACCAATTGCAAATCCGACCCGTAATGTCAATGGCCGAACTGCCATCCTCGCGATAACCCGGACGCCCGGATTCGTCGGAGGTAACGAAAATGTTGCCCACGGTCGGAATGTGCAGCGCGTCGGCAGGCACTCGCGGGGCAGCTGCGGCAGTGACGCCGCAAAGAAGCATTGTTGCAATAATAGATGATTTAAAAAGCATAAATCTAATGTGTATTTAAAAATGGTTATGGAATTTAAGACGCCCACACGGCCGGCAGAAGCGACAGGCGGCCGGGTTGGTGCAAATTTAGCCTTTTTTTCAGAGATGTCAATGCCAAAACGGCTCGCCAA
This sequence comes from Porphyromonadaceae bacterium UBA7203, assembly GCA_002490725.1. GTDB lineage: Bacteria > Bacteroidota > Bacteroidia > Bacteroidales > Muribaculaceae > UBA3263. Next base: position 1,561 of record DKUN01000007.1, read on the forward strand.
ACACGCGTCTGCTCGTATTTAATAATCTTTAACTCAGTTATTTTCATCAACCGGGCAAATTGAATTATTTTTGTAAAAAAATACACGTTATTCTACCATTAAAACACTCCTGACGTTTATTTATGAGAAAAGCTGCCGTTTTACTTATTCTGACATCATGCACCATCGCCCCTGCTGGCGCCGAGACCAGGAATATCAACAGCGACTGGGAATTTCAAATCGTGACGACCGCCTCCTCGGCCAACGAAATAGTCAATCAGGGAACGGACTGGAACTCGCAGTTCAACATCGAGCACGTTGACCGCCCCGACTCGCCGCTCAGCCCCTCGAAGCGCGACCTCGACATGGAGGCGCAGATTCTCAATAACGGAGAGTGGGAAGCGGTTGCCCTGCCCCACAATCCCGTAGTCGAAGACCTCGTGGTGCTGCACCAGTGGCAGGGCATATGCTATTACCGCAAGCATCTCGACATTGACAGCAAAGACGCCGGAAAGCGATTCTGGCTCGAATTCGAGGGAGCTATGCACCTGGCCGACGTGTGGGTCAACGGCACTCATGCCGGCAATCACAGCGGCGGCTATACTCCCTTTGTCATCGATGCAACCGGACTGCTCAAGGCCGGAGAACCGAATGAGATTACGGTTAGGCTCGACAATCGCGACAACCGGCTTATTCCACCCGGCAAACCCCTGGAGTCGCTTGATTTCTGCTACTATGGCGGACTGTATCGCGACGTTAACCTGATTACTAAAAACCCTGTTCACATAACCCACCCCATAATGGCCGACAAGGTTGCCGGAGGCGGCATTTTCGTCAGCAATCCGGCTGTCAGCGAAGAATTGGCCATGGTAAATGTGGCCGTCGACATTGCCAACACCGCCGGCACTGCCGCCGACCTTACGGTGAGCCATACGCTCTATGAGTGGAAAAAGGGCACAGGCAAAGGACGCAAAGTAGCCTCCGCCAAGAGCGGCATCACTATTGCCGCCGGCCTTTCGGAGCGTACCGAAACCGCGCTCGATGTCAAGTCGCCGCGCCTGTGGAGCCCCGACTCACCGTCGCTCTACCTGCTGGAAACCGAGGTGCGTCAGGGCGGCAAGCTCGTTGACCGCGAACAGACTCGAATCGGCATCCGCCACATCGAAATCACCAAAGCCGAGGGCTTTAAAATCAACGGACGCCCCATGCAGCTTACAGGCACCAACCGCCACATGGAATATCCCTATGTCGGCAACGCCATTTCCGACAATGCGCAGTTTCGCGACATACACCAGATCAAGGCCAACGGATTCAACGTTGTGCGCCTGGGCCATTATCCTCAGGCTCCATCGGTTCTCGACGCCTGCGACGAACTCGGCCTGCTCGCAATCGAGCCGATTCCCGGATGGCAATTCTTCAACAAGAGCCGGCTCTTCATCGACCATACCTACAAGGATATCCGCGACATGATCAGGCGCGACCGCAATCACCCGAGCATAATAGTGTGGGAAACCACCCTCAACGAGTCGTGGCCGCCGGCCGAGTGGAAGGACGGCGCCGTAAAGATTGCCACGAGGAGTATCCGGGCAACCAATGCTACACTGCGGGCGACAGCTACGGCTATGACGGCTTCGACGTTTGCTATAACGACTGGGAAGAGGGGTTCAACCGCCCGAACCACACGTCGAAACCAGGCTTCATTCGCGAGTATTACGACTATGAGTTCGGCGGCCATTACAGCTCTACCCGCATCAGGCGCGGCGACGGCGACAGGGCACTGAGCGGCAATCTGTGGAACGCGCAGTGGTCATGCAACCGCTATAACGCATACTACCCGGCCACATTCGGGGCTGCAGTCTGGAGCATGTATGACTATAACCGCGGCTGCTGCGACAATATATGTTACAGCGGCGTGGCCGATATTTTCAGATTGCCCAAGTTCAGCCTGTCATTCTTCCGCTCGCAAATCAAGGCCGGCACGCCGCTGATGCCAGGTGTCGAGATGCCCTATATGGTCTTCGTGGCCGGCCACTGGCTCAAGGAATCGTCCGATACGGTTGTCGTTCTGGGCAATGTCGACGAGGTTGAACTGCAGCTCAACGGCGTCACCATAGAGCGCCGTAGCCATGACAACGGGCCCGACACGCACTATGTGCCGTCGGCCGACGGCGGCAACTGCCGCAACCTGCCGTCCGCACCGTTCACATTCACCGGTGTTGAATGGCAGCAAGGAGAGCTGAAGGCCATCGGCTATGCCGGCGGACGTAAAGTTGCCGAGCACTCTGTTTCAACCCCCGGCGAAGCAGCCTCGCTCGCAATCGATTACTTCGAAGAGGGCAAAGCGGCTGCAAGAAACGACCTGCTTATTGTCTACGTAAGGTTTAAAGACGCCGCGGGCACTGAATTGTTCGGCGAAAACAACCGCCGGGTCACACTGCGCGCATCGGGCGGCACTATTGTCGGGCCGTCGACCCGCAGCGCCGAAGCCGGCGTGGCCTCATTTCTGGTGCGTACCGGCAACGCCGGCAAGCTGCGCCTCCACGCCGCGTCAGGCCCTCTGAGCAGTGAACTCAACATGAAACTCGCCGGCAAAAATGCTTTTTAGCAGCGATAACACTTGCCATTTTCGACAAAGATAACTACATTTGTGATTCGATAAATTCACAATCATAATAATGGAAAAGAAACAAAAACGCTACCTGCTCCAGGAAGATGAAATTCCCCGCTACTGGTACAACATTCAGGCCGACATGGTCAATAAGCCGCTGCCGCCCCTGAATCCGTCGACACGTGAACCGCTCAAGGCCGAAGACCTCTACCCGATTTTTGCCGAGGAACTGAGCCGCCAGGAGCTTAACCAGACCGACGCCTGGATCGAGATTCCGGAGCCGGTGCGTGAAATGTATAAGTTTTACCGCTCGACGCCGCTGGTGCGCGCCTACGGCCTGGAACAGGCCCTCGGAACGCCCGCCCATATCTATTTCAAGAATGAAAGCGTCAGCCCCGTCGGCTCCCACAAGCTCAACTCAGCCATTGCGCAGGCTTATTACTGCAAGCAGGAGGGTGTAACCAACGTCACGACCGAAACCGGCGCGGGCCAGTGGGGTACGGCACTGTCATATGCCGCGCGTGTATTCGGCCTGGAGGCCGCAGTCTATCAGGTCAAGGTCAGCTACGAGCAGAAGCCCTATCGCCGGAGCATGATGCAGGTGTTCGGCGCACAGGTAACGCCCTCGCCCTCCATGTCGACCAGCGCCGGCAAGGATATACTGACCGCCATGCCCCATCATCAGGGCTCGCTCGGCACGGCGATTTCCGAAGCCGTAGAGCTTGCTCGCGAAACTCCTAACTGCAAATACACGCTCGGCTCCGTACTGAGCCACGTGACGCTGCACCAGACCGTAATTGGTCTTGAAGCCGAAAAACAGATGGAAATGGCGGGCGAATATCCCGACATTGTTATCGGCTGTTTCGGCGGCGGTTCGAACTTCGGCGGCATATCATTTCCGTTCATGCGCCACAATATCCTGGAGGGCAAGCAGACGCGATTCATTGCCGCCGAGCCGGCTTCGTGCCCGAAGCTGACCCGCGGAAAGTTCCGCTACGACTTCGGCGACACCGCAGGCTACACGCCGCTGCTGCCCATGTTCACCCTCGGCCATGATTTCATGCCCTCCAACATCCATGCCGGCGGCCTGCGCTACCATGGAGCCGGGGTCATTGTTTCCCAGCTGCTGAAAGACGGGCTCATGGAGGCCGTCGACATCGATCAGCTGGAATCGTTCGAGGCCGGATGCCTCTTTGCCAAGTCGGAAGGCATCATTCCGGCGCCCGAGTCGTGTCATGCTATCGCCGCCACCATGCGCGAGGCGCTGAAGTGCAAGGAATCGGGCGAAGAGAAAGTGATTTTGTTCAACCTGTCGGGCCACGGGTTAATCGACATGGCGTCATACGACAAATACTTGTCGGGCGACATTCAGAATTTCACCATCAGCGACAAGGATATTGACGACAACCTGTCGAAACTCGACTGACAGCCTCGCAAAAATAGAAAACGCGCGCCACGTTCCGTCGTCGCTGACGGCTGTGGCGCGCGTCGTTTTTTTACTGCCTCCGGTAATTGACGGTCATCCGGTCTCTGACGAGTGTCAGGGTGCTGTCGGTCATCTGCTCAATGACAAGAGTGTCGGCAAATTCTATTGTCGTATGATTGCCGATGCTTTTGCCTGTCAGAATCAGTTTATCGCCCGACTGCGACCAGGTTTCATACTGCAGGGTGGCCATGTTGACCGACGAGGCCTTGCCTCCTTTTTCCAGACAGAAGCCCTGGACCATCTCTTCCATTCCCGGAACGGGCTCGACCCAGGTTCCTTCAATGCCGTTGTTTTCACAGGCCGTCAACGTCACCGCTGCCATAACGCCACACAAAGTTTTAAGAATAGCTTTTGCTGTCATAATTGTTTCGTCGCTTTCCAGTTCCTGAAAGCATTTGATATCAGATATTACAGGTTTATAGATTAGAGAACCATGGAACTGCAATGTTTCTCCGTCGTCGGGCAATGCCTCTGTCGAGAACACGTTGATTCAGTAAAGTTACGGCTTTCGGCCGATACGGGCAAGGGTTTAACTCTTTTTAATACAGACAAAAGCGTAACGAAAGCCGTTCAGGTCGATTCGTTACGCTTTATGGTTGAATCCGCAGAGTCAGCGGACGGTAAAAGGCGTGGCCGCGATTACTTCAGCAGCGACTTGCTTACGTTGCCGTCGGCACCCTTGACAATGACAATGCCCTTGGCCGAGCAGTTGACGCGGCGGCCGCTGAGGTCGTAGATTTCAGCTGCGCCATTGCCGCCGGCAATGATTTCGCTGATGCCCGACTGCACGGCCTTGACCGGAATAGTCACCTCAACGCCGGGGCCGCTCACCTTGACAACTCCGTCGACGGCATTGCTGCCTGCACGGCTTACGGTGAGCTTACACTCGTCATAGCGGCCCGCTACGGTGGCGCTCAGACCTTCGGGAACCTCTACGCTCAGCTTGCTGCCGTCGTAGTAGCTGCCAAGCATGGCAACGGCTTCAGCGTCGTCAGCGCCCAGTTCCAGACCCTCGCAGTCGGTGGTCAGCCAGGGATATTCAGCCTCCAGGCCGATTGCGAACGCGCCGGCAGGATCGTAATAATCGCCATTGGCATAGTAGGTCATAGGCTTGAGGTTATAGTAGGGGTCATCGCCGCGGAAAGTGCCGTGGCCGTTAAGTCTGATTTCATTGAGGATGTAGCCTAACACGTAGCTCTCGCCGGAGGGCATTGACTGGTAGGGCGCAAAGAAATCTACCTTGTCGGAACGGAAACCCGAGAAGAAAACAAAGTAGGCCGGATGTTTGTCGGTAGCCTTGACCACAACCGACTCGTCGAAGTCGAAGGGGAAACAGAGAGAGGCCCGGATGCCCTTGTCGAGACCAAGTACCTCAGAGCCCATGATAGTGTCGGTAGCAATTACGGTCAGACTCTCGAAGTCGCGGCTCATTTCTTCGTTTACGCCATAGATTGTTGCTGCAAATTTAGCATCGTCTGCAATCTTGCCGAATCCATAAACAGTAACACCGTTGACAACCAGAGGAGCGGCGGTAGGCATCAGGAGGTTGGCGAGACCTTCGAGGTGAGCAAAGTTGCCTTCGATCACATCGTCAGGATTCTTAATAGAGTAATTGAGCCAGAAACGGTCGGAGTTGACGTTATAGCCGAACACGGGCAGAGCATAGTCGCCGATGGTTTGCTCGTCGACCATCAGAGGCGCAAAGCCATCGGTATTGTAAGCGAACGACAGCAGCGAAGCCTCGAACTCAGAACCATCTTCAAGGGTGCGCTCGGCCTTGCCACCGGCCTGCATGTACACGTGGCCGGGCATGTAGCTGGCCGGAGTTGCCTTAGGAGCCGTTGCGGTCAGCATGGGAGGCCTGAAGAAGTTGTTGCGCTTGAACTCGTCGGTCGAATAGTCGGGCACGAAAGTCAGGGTCAGTTCTTCGGCATTGTCGGAGTGAGCCTCACGGCCGGTAATCGGGTCGGTGTAGGTCCATGTGTACACTGCGTTATCCTCACTCGAGTTGTTATACCAGGTAATAGGCTCGAAAACCGGGTGGATGGCTATATCGGCCATCAGGCCGCTGAAGTTCTCTTCGCGGGTCAGACCCCAGTAGAGCGTCGAAGCCGGCTCGATGTAGCTGACATTGTCAAGCGAGGGCAAGCCCACCGAAATCTCGTCGATACAGATGGTGTTGCCGTCAGCGCCGACTACACGGAAGGCGAACTGAACGGTCTTGCCGACATAGGCCGACAGATCTTCAGAGCGCTTCTGCAGGCCCGTGAATTCCAGGTCTAACAGTTCGTCGATCGACTTATCCTTGTAGTCATTGGCAAAGTCGCGGAGCAACTCCCAGTCGCCGCCTTCAGGCTTGGCCAGCACCTGCAGGGTCTCGGCAACAATCTTGTCGCCGTCGTAGACCATGTTGTCCCAGTCAATATTATCAATGCTGAAAATATAGAACGGCGACAGATACACGTGATAGGCCAACTCCTCGCCATCTTCAATAGTTACGGCGGGCGAGATAAGCCATTCGTCCTGCTGCAGAGCCGAGTAGTTGACACCATACATTACGCGGCCGTCAGAGGGCACGATTTCATAAACAGAACCCGAAGGGGTCCAGCCATAGCTGCGGTCAATTCCGGTCTTGGATTCAACGGTCCAGCCTTCGGGAGTCCAGTCGTTCGAAGAGCCGTCCCAGCCTTCGAAACTTTCAAAAAGCGACAGCTCTTCGGCCGCGCGGCTTGCCACGGCAGCAGCCTTTGCGGCATGCTTGAGTTGAATCTTGTTGGAGCCGCGATCATCCGTAAAGTGAATGCGCTTTACGCCCGAATGCTCAGTCATGGTCACACCATTTGCCAGTTTGCGCGACGTCGGCGCAGGCGAGGCGGCCATGGCAAGAGTTGCTGCACAAAACAGCCCTGCGAGTAAATATTGCTTCATTTGGAAAATAATAGATGGATTGGTTATAATTTGTGATTTATTTTTGCAAATATACGCAGATTATTTAATATTTATGTTGTATAGCATATAAGAACTTCTAATATCCTAACAAATTCAGTAGAAATGGCGACAGCAGCGCGGTCAAAATACCGTTTAGGGTCAAACCCAGCGACGAAAAGGCTCCATAGCGGTCGCTCTTCTCCATGGCGGCGGCAGTGCCGACGGCATGTGCGGCCGTGCCGATCGAAAGGCCGGTTGCCATCGGACTCGTAATGCGGCTCATGCTTACTATTTTAAATCCGGCCATACCGCCGAAAATGCCGGTACACACCACCACGGCGGCCGTCAGCGCCGGAATGCCGCCGAGCGCCGACGATATCTCCATGGCTATAGGCGTGGTGACCGCCTTGGGCGCCAGAGAGATTATCACCTCGCGGCTTGCGCCGAGCATTTCGGCGATGATCACCACCGACACCAGCCCGGCCACGCATCCCGCCAGCTCGGCCAGCAGCAGCGGAATCACCTGCTTGCGTATGGTTGAAAGCTGGCGATAGAGCGGCACTCCAAGTGCCACCACAGCCGGCTTGAGCCAGAATTCGATATACTCGCCCCCGGCCTTATACGTGTCGTAGTCGACCCCGGTGCCCATCAGCACGCATATTATCACGACAATAGATATCAGAATCGGATTAAACAGCTTAACGCCGAGCTTTCTGCCGAGCCACTGCGACCCCAGATAGGTCATAAACGTCAGCGCTATGAGAAAAAACGGATTAGTGAAGAAGTCCATGGCCGACGGTTTTGCGCGTTATCTGATGTGTCCAGCCTGTAACGGCTATTATGATGACTGTGCTGCCTATCGTAGCGCCGACTATCGGCAGCCACTGCTCGCTGATAATGCCGAGACAGCGCATCAGGCCCACTCCTGCGGGCACAAAAAAGAAGCCGATGTTATGAACCAGAAAGTCGGCAAACTTCTCTACCATGTTCAGCTTCACGATGCCACACTTGAGCGAAAGCGCAAGCAACAGCATGCCTATGATACTCGATGGCACACCCGTGCCCGTGAGCCATTCCACCAGTTCTCCGAGCGCCAGAAATAAAAAAAGCACTCCACATTGAATAATCATTTGATTGTCAAACTAATTGAATTAAACATTATCTTAATTACCTTAATGGAACTGCAAAGTTACATACTTTTTTTAATAAAAAATTACGGTTCTCGGAGCAAAAAAGGTGAATTTCTGCGTTTTAAACTGAGCCATAACGCATTAAACAGAAAACCTCGGAAATAGTAACGATGGCAATATTGAGAAGCGAACCTCGTTCCACCTGAGTAGGCACACATTCGCAGTATTAGCCTTGAACTATGGTATGCCGATAGAAAGTGTAAGCAAGATTCTCGGACATACCAACATTACGACAACGCAGATTTACGCCAAGGTAACAAACGCAAGTTTTATATGCGAATTGTTACGGTTCTTTTATACACGATGAAAATGTAATGCTATTGTTTCTCTACAGGTGGTAAACTTTGGAAGTGCCTTGTTGCCCACACTTGAATAAGGAATATAACGCTTATACAAACAGCTATTTTATAAGGTCCTACAATATCATATGCTCCAAAAAATGTTTCGGCAAGAGGTAAAATAATGATCGGCGATATAAATTGCCCCAAATACAATGCTGCAGACAGTAAAGGCATTACCGTAGTTGCAGAGTTCTTTCCGCCTTTGATAGAGGCAATGGTCATAAGATAAGGTACACCCACACCATTAGCCAGCCCAATAAATGCCGAGCCGACTAAAATCATTGCCATATTGCTTGCTCCGGCATAAAACGAGTAACCGATAATGAGTGCAAAGGGTGGGAAGAACTTAATTGTAGTACGAAATTTCCCCATCATCTTACCAAACACCAATCCAACAAAAAATGCGAGCAGGTCAAGAGCCACCATCAATAGGGTAATAATCCCTGTGTCAATCCCTAATTGTTTGCCCGTGATAATGGCAAAGTTGGTTGGAAACACAAAAAACACCATAGTCAGCAATAACATACCAATTACCGAAGGATGGAATTTCAGCAGTTGGCGTGGAACAAATTCCTTTCCTCGTTTGTTGGATGAACCTAATTTTTCATTAGGCAGGAAACGAAGAATCATAAAGAGTGCCACCAATCCAAATACATAGACAAGGAAAGCATAATTCCATTCAATAGATGCCAAAACTCCGGCAAGCAGTGTTCCGACAACACCGCCCATCTGATTCATAGCAGCCGACAGCCCCATTAATCTGGCTTGCTCTTCAGGAGGATAAAAATAGGACAACAGACCTGTTGAAAGTGGCATAATCAAACCGACACTGACACCTAATAAAGCTCTCATTACTAACAGAACATTCAGATTGTCAATAAAAAAGCATCCTGTTCCTGCTACAACATATAGGAGTAATCCAATAGTTGCGATTGTTCGTGTACGCCAAACTTTGCTTATTTGCAGAAAGAACATATTGGTAATGATGATAAAGAGTGCTGGGAGACTAATTATCATTTGTACTAAAATGTCGGGCGAAGATGCAAAATGTTCTTTGATGATACCCATAGCAGGAGCGATTGCTGCCGCTGCCATAACTGTAAGAAGCGACATAGAAAGAATAGTCGCCGTTACCATTTTTGAAGGTTTGCTCATGTCATTAATCATATTTACGCATTAAAAAAGTGCCCAACCACAAATCAACTAGATTTACGTGGTTGGACACTACATGTTGTTTTTACGGGTGCAAAGTTCCCAAAAATAATTAGAACGGCCAAATTTTTCCTTCATTTTTTCTGAGGTAAGAATATTACATCAGCAATTCATCAAATCAACAAATTTTCATCAACCTTAAAACCGTATGAAACAGGCTCCGAGGAGAGACGGAATAAGCCCAACAGCAACATATCGGACAATAATGAAATACGATGCAGGGCTGCATACCGTAATACCGACCTTACTGCACAACGGCAGGCAGTCCTGCTTGTAAGAAAGCGAGAGTGTGAGGATACGAGAATATAAGCAATCGAGAGGTTAGGAACGCCGAATAGGTAAAAAGGTTCTATGCGAAGAATGACAGCCGTATAGTTCTATTCTGTCGTTCTTTATCTCGGCGGTGCAGGGTTGCGGTAAACAGTTGATTGCGGAGGTTGTGGCGTTGGCAAAGAGCGAGGGCTACGAGTGCCTCTACCTTTGGACTGACTCCTCTTGTAATCATGGCTACTATGCCCACCACGGTTTCGAGAAGGTAGCCGAGTTCAAGAGTAATGAATGGAAAACAGAAGCTAATGACTATTTGACCTATTTTTATAAGAAGATGATATAATAAAAGAAATGCTGATAAAAAATCTGCGAGCTTATTTTTATCAGCATTTCTTTTTGTACCGTTGTTGCATCAATGGTTATCACATTGTAGCAAAGCAATGAAGAACTCAGAAATACGAACGTTTGCTATCTCGTTGCCCAATTTTCAAGCAATCCGAATAACCGTTTAATTCTAAGATAATTGCAAATTTTGCGATTTTTTGAGAAAAAATTTGGAAATTCAGTGTAATAGTTATAACTTTGTAATCGCTACAAGTTACATAACCAATGACAACCGTAGAACTCACCGATAAAATGCGTCGGGCCGGGCTGAGACCTTCGGCCCAGCGACTCGCCATAATGCAATATCTGGAGATGTTCCGCACCCACCCCTCAGCCGACGAAATCTACAAGGCCCTCCTGCCCGAATTCCCGTCAATGTCGCTGACCACGGTCTATAACACGCTCCACGCCCTGGTCGGGAGCGGACTGCTGCGCGAAGTGGAAATCGAGCCGGCCAACCTGCGCTTCGATTCGGCGTCAACACCGCCTCACGGCCACTTCCGCTGCCGATGCTGCGGCCGCATATTCGACATGCCGCTGCCCGACGGCATCATACTCGAAAACATGCCCGGAGGCTTCGCTGTCGACTCGCTCGACCTCTATCTGAAAGGAACATGCCCGGACTGTACCACGGCCCGAGACTGACAACAAATAACATCAATATAATTATGAAAAATCTCAAAGGAACCAAAACTGAAAAGAATCTTCAAGATGCGTTTGCAGGCGAATCCATGGCCCGCAACAAATACACCTACTATGCCTCCAAGGCCCGTAAGGAGGGTTATGAGCAGATTGCCGCGCTGTTTGAAGAAACCGCCCACAACGAAAAAGAGCACGCCAAACTTTGGTTTAAACTGCTCCACGACAACGACGTGCCCGATACCATGACCAACCTGCGCGATGCCGCCGAAGGCGAAAACTACGAGTGGACCGACATGTATGACCGCATGGCACAGGAGGCCGACGAAGAGGGCTTCAAGGAGATTGCAGCCCGTTTCCGCGCCGTCGGCGCCATTGAGCGCCACCACGAAGAGCGCTATCGCCGCCTGCTCCGCAACATCGAGGAGGGCATCGTGTTCTCGCGCGAGGGCGATACCGTGTGGATTTGTCGCAACTGCGGCCACATCGTCGTGGGCAAGAAGGCCCCCGAAATCTGCCCCGTTTGCCACCATCCCAAAAGCTTCTTCGAAATCGAAGCCACTAACTATTGACTCACTCCGCCGCCCTATCAGTGACCGGGGCGGCCGGCAATGTAAAAACCGGAGGTTAAGGATGCCGGCATCCTTAGCCTCCGGTCTTTTTCGCTTTAGCGCAGCGGGGCGGGTCACTTCGGGGAAAGGTCGATGTGGTAGCGGACGCGGAGCAGGGCGTAGCGCGGCAGCGAGTTGCGCCAGATTTCGGTGCGTCCCAGGGCGTCGACGTAGTAGCTGACGGTTTTGATCTGGCCAAGCAGGTCGTAGCCGTCGACCAGGAACGTCAGGTTCGCCTTTTTCCAGTGCCACGACGCCGTGACGTTCCAGATGGCCTCGTTCGTGTTGAGCGATTCGTCGACGTAGCCCCGGCGGGTATAGTAGGTGAAGTTGGTCGACACGCGGAAGTTGGCCGGTAGGGCAAAGGTCGCTTCGGCGCCATATTCCATATTCGTTGCGCTATAGTTCAGATAGTTGGACGAGGTGCCGTGATAGCGGTTGAATCGGCCGCTCCATCTGAGCGAAACCGAGTGGCCGCGGCTGCTCCAGTCCGAGCTGAGCGACGCCGAGGGGTTGAGGCCGCGCACGTAGACATAGGAGCGCGAGGCGGCGCCGACGGCGTCCATCGAGGTGCGGCGCGAAAAATTGGTGCCGAAGCCTACGCGGCATGAAAGACTTCTGAGCAGCCGGCTACGGTGGCTATACAGGTTGCCGAAGCCGGTCAGGTTGGTCGAGAGGCCGCGGTTGCCGTTGACGTTATAGACCGAACTGGTGCGCACGCCGGTGGTCGGGTCGTAGACATAGCCGTCGACTATGGCGTCGGTAGTGAAATTTTCGCGCACCACCAGTTCGATATAATAGATGGGTGCAGCAGTTTTGGTAAAGCGGAATGACTGGCTGGCGCTGTGCCGGTAGCTGTTGCGCAGGTCGGGATTGCCATGATAGATGTTGAGCGGATTGCTCGTGGAGTAGAGATTGATGAGGCTGCCCATATCTATCAGCGATGGCGAGGAGTTCCACGATACGCCGGCTCTTATGGTATATTTGGGCATAAATGACGAAAATTGAGGAATCTTGCCAATGTGATTGACGAACATGACGTTGGAGCTGATGGCGGGGAGCCAGTCGCGGCGAACTGCCGCGGTGTCATAGTTCACGCGGCTGTAGTGGAGCGAGCGGTCGTGATATCTGACCGACGGCGAAATGGAAACGGTCAGGGATTTGCCCTGGGCATTAACATTAGTAGCATTCAATTGCCCGAATTTGAGCGTTACGCTGCCACCAATCGAATGGCTCTGATTGTTGTTTGCGGCCCAAACGCTGTTATCAGGGTCCAGAACCGATGCCAGGTCGGCATCGGGCGGAAGCTGGCCGAATGTCAGACTATTGAACGACATCTGGTCAAGATTGTCAAGCAGATAGCGCTCGTTGGTGTTATAGCCGCGCGAACTGCTATAGCCGTAATTAAGCATGAACATATGGCGCCCGTCGAGTTCGAGATTGTATTTGGCATTGCCGCTCGCTCCCCACTCCCATGTCGGATTGTTGCGGTTGTGGGAGTAGCGGCGATATTCGGGATACCCGCTCAGGCCATAGTCAATGATGTTCTGCTCGAATTGAGTGGAATTCGTTTCTGAATAGTTGCCCGATGCGTTAAAGGCAATATTGTGGACCACTCTTTCGGGCCCCGGCAACTTCACGGTAGTTGCAGCCGAGAGGCCGCCTCCGAGGCCGTCGTTCTTGTGTTGGGTTTCGCTCACATTGCGGTTTACGAGCAGGCGCAGCAGCTCCGACTCGTCGGCATCAGCATAGAGCGCGCGAAGCGTTTCTTCCGAAATCCGGCTGAGGTCGGCGTTGAAGGTTGCTGAAATGTTGTCGACATTACTGCGATGGCGCGAATATCTGAAGTTCGGCGACGCCGACAGATAGACCTTTGGCAGGCTGGCCGAAAAACTGTGGGATGTCGACACGCTAAACCCCTTGATGCGCGAGTTATAGTAGCTCGTGGAGGTGTTGGTGCGGTCAGGCAGCAAAATCGAGCGCCACAGGCCGCTGCGCTCCACCTTGTTGTCGGAGTTGACGGCAACCTGACCGGTGGCTTGATACTTCTCGCCGGCCGGGTCTAACTGATACGACAGGCCACCCGACAGATAGCGGCTCTCGTCATTGGCGGCCTTGGAGGGATTCCAGTACTGACCCTTCTGAGGATCGTCGCCCGCCGAGAGGTTGTTGGCGTTGAAAAAGGCCGCCAGCGCAAACGTTTTCGAAAAACCGAGTGCAAACGCGCGGCCCAGATAGCGGTTCGACGTGCCATAGCCGGCATCGATGTTCACCCACTTGCCAAGCGAATACTCCTGCTTCAGAACCACGTCCATTATCAGCGGCTTTTCCAGGTTAGATTTGAAGCCGGTAAACTTATCGTAATTGGACGTATAGTCATAGACCTTGATTTTACTGACGGTATATGCGCCGAGGTTCTCGAGCAGCGTGCGCGGATTGCCGTCAAAGAGCTTGCGTCCGTCGAGATGCAGACTCCTGACCAGACGGCCGTTGCAATAAATCTGGCCATACTGATTGATAGTCACGCCGTCGAGTTTCTTGATGAGCTCGTCGAGCATCGAACCGTCGGGCAGCATAAAAGCGTCGGCATTATAGACCAGCGTGTCGCCCTTATAATACATTTTTATCTTCGATGCCGTAACTGTCACCTCGTTAAGCTGCTTCGGCATCTTCATCAAGGCTATTTCGCCCAGATTGACGCTCGCTTTATGGGTTTTAGACAACGGAATTGTACGGGTCATGTAGCCGTCGGCGTCAATCACAATCTGATAATTATCCACATTTTTAGGGATGAAGATATCAAATCCATACTTGACAATCATTTGGCCGGACTGATAGCCAATACCCATAGCAGCGATTGTTGAATCACCGGCCTGAAAGGCCATAACCTCCGCATTCCTGATATATACTCTGGTTATTGAATCGACAACTTGCAATCGATATAGCGTTTTTTTCGGATTGTTATAGTCGAACGTAACCGACACGCGCTTCTGAGCATTAAGAATAACACTGCCCAAAAAGCAACAAGTAATAAGATATAGAAACCTACGCATAACGAATAATACTAAACTTTATCTCCGGCAAATATACACAAAATTTAACTCTTGCGCAATAAAAAGTAAAAAATATATAATTGCTCATAACTTTTTACTTTCACCGGCTTGATATTCTCGGCCATAAGCCAGCCAGAATCAAAGGAGTAATTCACCATCTCAATCATTCACGAGGCATCAACAGCTCCAATAGCTATAATCCCTTAATTCTATCCACCAAGCGTGAATACTGCAAAATATGCTCGATGATGCCTAATGAACTCAGACAATATATTGCTTCTTGGCCCTGGATTCACTAAACAGAAAACGAGCCTCCCTCGGCGCGGGGTGCGGCCGGGGGAGGCTGTGAAGAGTCGGATTGTGGGGGAGGATTAGTCGGCGAGGACGTTGAATTCGGCGCCGCCGGCAAAATCAGCGCCATTCTGGCTCGACAGACCGGTGAACCTTACGTAGCGCGCACGCACGGGCTTGGCGAGCATTACGCGATGTTCTTCTTTCGAGTGGGGGAAGGTGCCCTGACCGGCTTCGGTCCAGGTCTTGCCGTCTTCGCTCACCTCAAATTTCCAGTCTTTGATGTCGCCGTTCCAGCCGCCGTCCTGACGGGGCAGGTAGGTGAATCCCTTGATTTCCTTGGGTTCGCTGCAGTCAAACTCAACCCAGTGGGGATAGAGGGCCACGGTGACGCCATAGGTGGTATGCCAAAACGTTCCGGAGTCGCCGTCGACGAGATAGGAGGCTTCGCCTGCGCCGGGCTCATAGGCCGACGCGAAAGTAACGGTCAGCGGCACACGCTCTACTTTGGGATATTCAATCACCGTCTGGAGGTTGGGATAACGGGCGTCCCATGCGGTCAGACGGCCTCCCTCGCGCAGGGCAATCGGGCCGTTGTAGGCCACGCCTTTCGGACCGCGCTTGCGGGCGGGAGCCACTTTTTTGCCGAGCGGCTCGACGTTATATAAAATTTCGGCATCAGGATTGGAGGTAGTGATGGTCACGTTGCCAACACGGTCGCGCGAGATGCACAGCGGACGGTCGCCGGCCGCACTGACGCAGGCCGACTGCTGAAGGTCGGTCGAGGCGCTTACGGGACGAATCACGAAGCCGAACGTCTGGGAGACGGCCGGCACCTGGCCCTCTTCGAGGGTGATGCCCTGGCCGCAGCTGGCGCCGCCCAGGCCGAGCACTTTCTTGTCGATATGAACGGTTGTGCCCTTCGACTGCGGAAGTTCGTAGGGGTGTGCGGCAACCATCATATCAATGTCGCTCCAGGGCATTGCCGATGCGCTCATAACGCCGTCGAGCGCCACGAACTGAATGCCGTTGCCCAGCTTGTCGGTCAGAGCGTTCCAGCGCACGTCCTCGCGGTTGCCCATGCTCTGAGGCTTGGGGAAGTGGACGAACTGGTCGGCCACGGTCTGCTTGTAGAGCCCTACGAACTGGCTTGCCTCGCGGTCATTGAAGTTGTTGACGGGGCCACGGCCATAGTAGGTGTAGTCGGAATAGTCGGAGGGGAGCGTCATCGCATAGCCGAGACGGGGCAGAATCTGGGCCGGGTCGTTGGAGTTGATGGCCGACTGCAGTTCAATCGAGCCGTCGGGATAGACGGTCCAGGTCTGGTTGGTAGTGAACTTGAAGTCGTCGGGGCCGAGTTCGCGGCCTGCCACGGGAGTGTATTGGCCGGAACGGCCGCCGCCCGAAACTGCATAGGAGTGAGGCGACTGCGACTCGACAAGATACTGAAGCACGACGGCGCCATCCTCGCGGACGTATGATTTATTGCTGATTACCTTATGGGCCAGGTTGTTCAGGCCGATGGCAAACCATTTTCTCATGAGCGGGGTGTCATTATCGACCGGCGCACGGAAGGCATTGAGCACGGGGCCGTTGCCGGGGGTGATAATCTGATTGCCGCCGTAGGTGAGCGAACGGATCGAGCCGGTGGCGTTGTCGAACTCTACGTTGAAGCCGTTGCCGCTGACGGTGTTGGTAGCGTCGGTTTCAACGAGCGACGGCGCGCTGCCGGCGGGTGCTATGGCGGCAAACGCCTCGGGAGCCTTGACGGCAAGCTGCTCGGCGGCCTGCACATAGCCGGCCTTGGCCCAGGGCTTGTCTTCGTTGAGCAGGAACTGGAGCGTCACGAAATATTCGCCATCCTTATCGGCAGCGATTTTGTCATAGTCGTAGGGGATGGACCACGTCTGGCTCTCGCGCGGGCCGACAGCCATGCGGGGCCTGTTGACGGCGTTGCCGCGGGCCACTTCGACGCCGTTGCGGGTCAGAATCCAGCGCGGGCTGAGGTCATCGAGGGTGGTGAAGTAGTTTTTGTTGAAAACCTCAACCACGCCCTTGGTCATGTCTACGGGCTTGACGCCTACGTACTGGTGCACTTTCTTGACCTCCTCGTAGGCGGGTTTGGGCGAGAAGTCGGGGAAGAGGATGCCGTTCATGCAGAACATGCCGTCGTTGGGGCGGTCGCCGAAGTCGCCGCCATAGCCCATATACTTGGTGCCGTCGGCGGTGTGGTTCCAGAGGGCCTGGTCAACCCAGTCCCAGATGGCGCCGCCGCAGAAGAAGTTGGTCGACTCCATGGCCTCCCAGTAGTCGGCAAAACCGCCGAGGGCGTTGCCCATCGAGTGGGCATACTCGCTGATGTGGAAAGGATATTTGATGCCCATCTGACCCTTGACGGCGCTGCGCACCCAGGGAATCGAGGGATACTGGTTGGAGCCCATGTCAACGATGTCGTTGTTGCGCTCGTACTGCACGGGGCGGGTGGTGTCGTTGGCCTTGATCGCCTTGTAGGCCTCGACGAAGTTATTGCCGGGACCGGCCTCGTTGCCGAGACTCCAGATGACGATTGACGGGTGGTTCATGTGGGCGCGCACCATCTCGACGTTGCGGGCCACGTGGGCGTCGCGCCATTCCTTGGGATGCGAGAGCGATTCCTTGCCATAGTAATATTCGTGGCTCTCGATGTTGGCCTCGTCTTCGAGGTAGATGCCATACTTGTCGCACACGATGTACCAGTAGGGATCGTCGTTGTAGTGGCAGTTGCGCACGTGGTTGATGTTGCCGCGCTTCATGATCATGGCCTCCTGCTCCATCTGCTCGCGGCTGATGGTGTGGCCGGTCGAGAGGTTATTCTCGTGGCGGTTCACGCCCTTGAGCTTGACGGGGCGGTTGTTGACGTAGAAGTAGCGACCGGCCAGGCCGAATTCGTCTTCATTGGCGGGAGTGTCGCGGATTTCAACCTCGCGCACGCCGAAATAGGAGCTGACGGTTTCGATGACCTTGCCTTTCTTGTCGAGCAGCTGGGCCACGAGCACGTAGCGGTTGGGCGTTTCGGCGCTCCAGAGGCGAGCGTCGGGTATGCTGAAGCTGAGCTGCCGGTTAGCGACAGCGCCGGGGGCCACATCGCCGATTACCTTGGTCACGGCCTCGGCGACCTTGCCGCCTATCCGGTCGGAATAGAGTTCCACGGGGAATACCTCATACTTGACGGTAGCGCCTTTGAGGGCCTTCTTGCTGAGGTTGCGGATGTTGACGTCAACATTGACGGTGGCCTCATCAACCGTGCCAACCGGGTTGGCCTTGCAGCCGATGATGGTTTGGATTCTCATATCCTGAATCTGCACCTGCGGGGTCGAGGTCAGATAGGTCGAGCGGATAATGCCGGGAAGGCGGAACATGTCCTGCGCCTCGAGGAAAGAGCCGTCGCTATAGCGGTAGACCTCCACGGCCACCACGTTCTCGCCGCCCTTCGGATTGAGATACTTGGTGATGTTGAACTGGGCGAGATTGCGCGAGTTCTTGCTGAAGCCAACGTATTGGCCGTTGATCCACAGATAGAAAAACGAATCCACGCCGTCGAAGTTGATGTAGACCTCGCGGCCCTTCCAGTCGGCGGGCACGGTAAACGTGCGACGATAGGAGCCGACCTCGTTGCGGTCTTCAAACGTGGTCCACGACTTGTCGCGCGGCTCGCGCATCACGCCTTCGCGCCAGTCGTCGACCTTCACCTGGTGGTAGAATGGCACGGGCTGGTTCACGTAGATGGGAGTGCCGTATTTCTGCGTGCCGTCGGCCTGCAGGCCCTGCACGTTCCAGCAGCCGGGCACCTGGATGTCATCCCAGCCGGCGGTGCTGAAGTCGGTCTTGTAGAAGTCGGCCGGACGCTTGTCGGGGTGGTTCACCCAGTTGAACTTCCAGGTACCGTCGAGGCTTTTGTAGTAACGGGAGTTTTCGGGCAACACTTTCAGCGCGTTTTCAACCGACGAAAAGTTGAAGAAATAGGCGTGGGGCAGCTCCTTGTTGTAGCTGAGCGCCTCACAGTTTTCCCACTCGGTACCTACGGGCGCTGCGGCGTCGCCGAAAGCATAACCGCCGAGAGCGAAGTCATGGCCGCCGTCAGGGTCGAGCGCCGCAAACGCGCCCGATGCCGTCAGGACCAGGATTCCGCTGATGACAAATTTTTTCATTGATAACAGATTTAACGAACGTTGTGATTGATGATATTTGTCGCGAAGATACAAAAATTTACCGAACTCTCCAAGGGGAAGCCGATTATTCCCCTGATTATTCCCCTGATTACTGCGCACGCATCATCTATCTATTAACGGTAACATCCAGTAATTTGGGATATAATCGACTCCTACTGCAATAAGATTCTACTCATTCTAAATTGCCGGTAATCCAAGAAACGACATCAGCAATAGCCCGGGCATTTAGCCTCGATGCTTGCGGCTTTTTGTCGCCAATGAAAGGAATGTTGGAGTCGTTATCACTAATCCGGAGACAATAGCCTGTACGAGGGTACACACGTATAAGATTCTTTGCAGACAGAGGCAGACTTTCCTCCACACTCATACTGTTGGCATACCATTCGGCAATAGCGTCCGCCGTGCCGAATGCGCAAAATGTAGGGCAGGTTATTCTGCGGAGGTATTGATATGGCTGATATGACAATAATTCTTTGAAGTCCGCAGGTATAATCCCGCCGGTTTTACCACGGGAAATTTCGGCCAGGATATCCTTGCGGACAGATGAAGAAAACTCCGGGTCAATAAAGAATGTTGACGAAGTGAATAAACGTTTGGCAATTTCTGAGCCATTTATTCCTACGCCTGATATTAAAACCAAAAACTTTGGCCGGCTTTCAGAGGCTCAAATGGTTGCTGCCGCGGAGCCAAAGGTCCCTGAGCCGATAATTGCATAACTATCTTCTTTATTTGAGGTCTTCTGGATTGAGTCAAGCATGTTTTGATATTTTGCAACGGCTTTCGATATACTTCCGTCAGTTATCGAGATTGGTATAATCCTGGCTTGAATCTTGTTTGTTATCGTGTCAGATGGTGCTGACTCATACTTATTTGAAACAAAAGAAAAAATCGTCAAATCTGAACCTAAACAACTTAATGAGCTGACAAAAAGACAGATTGCGCATAAAATAGATTTGGTGTGTCGCATAATAATTTAATTTGAGTACATATGTTCCTTAAGATATTCCATACCAAGTTGCGTAGCTTCCTGCTCAAAAGGCTGATTTAGGTGTATACTCTTATATGCATTCGTTCAGCACATTTCTTTGTTCAGCCAATCTGATTAAATCAGACACGGCCGCAATTTAACAATAATATTTAACTTGTGCAAGCCGGCATAGTAAAATTCCAGGGCCATTATGCTATTAAACATCGTATTGGTTAGCTATCATACTGTGCACCCTTCCGAATTGCGCCGTGACAGTGGCCTTACATTTCCTGCAACCGTGAGGATTTCCGGAAAATAAGGGCGGGGGCTTGCACGGATGAAATAAAAAGGGTATATTTGCGATTGACTTACCAAAATTCCCAGCCCATGAAAACTGATAAACCCAAGCGCAAATCGCGCCTGAAACTGATTAAGAAAGACCCCTGGCTCGAACCGTTTGCCGACGCCATCGAAGGGCGCCATCAGGACGCAATCGACAAAGAGGCTGAACTGACTTCCGCCTCAGGTTCGCTAAGGGAGTTTGCCAACGCCCACAACTACTTTGGCCTTCACCGCGAAGATAACGGCAAGTGGGTGTTTCGCGAATGGGCTCCGAACGCCACCGCCATAACCCTGATCGGCGACTTCAACAACTGGCAGCCCGACAAAAAATATGCCCTGAAACGGCTTAAAGGCTCCGACGGTGTGTGGGAAGGCCGGTTCGGCTCGCGCGCGCTGAAACACGGCCAGTATTTCAAAATGCTCGTCGAATGGCCCGGAGGCAGCGGCGAACGCATTCCCGCCTACGCCACCCGAGTTGTCCAGGCACCCGACTCCCCGATATTCTCAGCTCAGGTCTGGGCTCCGGCCGAGCCATATAAATGGAAGAAAAAACGCTTCATTCCAAACGTCAGCCCGCTGCTGATTTACGAATGCCACATCGGCATGGCTCAGGAAAAAGAAGGCATCGGCTCCTACGAGGAATTCCGAACCAACATATTGCCGCGCGTGGCCGCCGACGGGTATAACTGCATCCAGATAATGGCCATTCAGGAACACCCATATTACGGCTCGTTCGGCTATCACGTCAGCAGCTTCTTTGCCGCATCGAGCAAGTTCGGCACACCCGAGGAGCTCAAGGCGCTCATCGACGACGCCCACTCGCGCGGAATCGCCGTCATAATGGATATCGTGCACTCCCACGCCGTTAAAAACGAAGTCGAGGGGCTCGGACGCCTCGACGGCTCGCGCGACCTCTACTTCTACGGCGACGGCCGCCGCGAGCATCCGGCCTGGGACTCGCTCTGCTTCGACTACGGCAAGAACGAAGTGCTCCACTTCCTGCTGAGCAACTGCAAATTCTGGCTCGATGAATATCACTTCGACGGCTTCCGCTTCGACGGCGTGACATCGATGCTATATTATAACCACGGACTCGGCCAGGCCTTTGGCGGCTATGACGACTACTATAACGGCGGCCAGGACGTCAACGCAATAACATACCTGACGCTGGCCAACAAACTGATCCACTCGGTCAACCGCCGTGCCATCACCATTGCCGAAGAAATGAGCGGCATGCCCGGTCTGGCCGTACCGTTCAAGGACGGCGGCATCGGCTTCGACTACCGCATGGCCATGGGCATTCCCGACTACTGGATCAAAACCCTCAAGGAGAAAAAAGACGAAGACTGGCACCCGACATCCATCTTCTGGGAGCTGACCAACCGCCGCGCCGACGAAAAGACCATCAGCTACGTTGAGAGCCACGACCAGGCCCTGGTCGGAGACAAAACGGTGATTTTCCGCCTGATGGACGCCGACATGTACTGGCACATGAGCCGCGACGACGAGAACCCGGTCATAGCGCGCGGCATGGCGCTACACAAAATGATTCGCCTCGTGACTCTCGGCACAATCAACGGCGGCTATCTCAACTTCATGGGCAACGAGTGGGGCCACCCGGAGTGGATTGACTTTCCGCGCGAGGGCAACGGCTGGAGCTATAAGTATGCACGCCGCCAGTGGGATCTGGTCAATGCCGACTATTTGAAATACTTCATGCTCAACAACTTCGACAACGCAATGATCAGCACCGTCAGCAGCGTCGAAAACTTCGAGCAGACTCCGGTTGTGAAACTTTGGGAAAAAGACTCCGACCAGGTGCTGGCATTCATGCGCGGCGACCTCGTGTTCGTGTTCAACTTCTCGCCCGTCAACGCCTATAACGGCTACGGCATTCTTGCCCCCGCGGGCGAATATGTCGGCGTCATGTCGACCGACCAACCCGAATTCGGCGGCTACGGCAACATTGACCTGCAAACCCGCCATCTGACACAGTTTGACCAGCTCTACGCCCCCGCCGGACGCGAATGGCTCAAACTATACCTGCCTCCACGCACCGCCATGGTGCTCCGCAAAATCTGAGTCCATGAGCGAACGGAGCAATCCGAAAATAAGCATTGTCGTGCCGGTCTATAACGTCGGCGCGACTTTGCTTACTGCATGTATCGAGAGCGCGCTGGCCCAGACATTCAACGACTTCGAGCTGATTCTGGTCGACGACGCGTCGACCGACAAATCGGCCGATATCTGCGAGGCCTACACCCTGACCGACCCGCGCGTCAGACTTCTGCGGCTCGAAAGCAACCGGGGCCTGCCCGGCGCCCGCAATGCCGGAGTCGACATTTCGCGCGGCGAATTTATCTGCTTCCTCGATGGCGACGACCGGCTCCACCCCTCCATGCTGGAACGTCTCGCGGGCCTGTCCTCACGCTGCGACGCCGGCATCATCGGCTGCGGATTTCAGCGCACGGCGCCACTCGGCCCGATTCCGGAAGTCGAGTTTTCAGATGGCAACCTGTATTTCATGGCGCCACACCGCGCCATCGCCGACGCCCTTTATCAAAACCTGCTCAACCACTCGGCCTGGGGCAAGCTCTACAGACGTCAGATCTGCATTGACGAACCCTTCCGGCCCGGAGGTTATGAAGACCTGCGCTCATTCTACCACATGTTTCTGCGCGCCGGCCAAATAGCCTGGACCTCGGAGCCGCTCTATCTTTACACCGAGAATCCGACAAGCTATCTCCACACGTTCAATCCGGCGCGGGCCGTAGTGCTCGACGTTACCGAAGAGATTGTCGACTACATGGAGCGCAACATGCCCGAACTCACGCCCGCCGCGCGCGACCGCGCCCTGAGCGCCGCCTTCAACATTCTCAACCTCATGACTGTCAACCGGTGTGACGAGCCCGCAATTGCCGCCCGCTGCCGTTCGACGATTCGCCGCTACAGGCTCCGGTCGCTGATTAACAGACATGTGCGCCTGAAAAACAAAATCGGAATCCTGACGACATATCTGGGCGGCTTCGGCCTGCTCGCTCTGGCCACACGAATTTACCCACCCAAATGAGCCGCACCCGCGAAATATACCGCATCACACTGGTAGGCAGCGTTGTCAACGCCCTGCTCACGGCCTTTAAGTTCTTTGCCGGAATCGTCGGCCACAGTTCGGCCATGATTGCCGACGCCATCCACTCGCTGTCGGACTTCATCACCGACGTCGTGGTCATTCTATTTGTGCGTATTGCCGGCAAGCCTCAAGACGAAAACCACGACTACGGCCATGGCAAATATGAAACCCTGGCAGCGGTCGTTGTCGGCATAATGCTTGGATGCGCAGGTGCCTACATGCTCGCCGACGGAGTCGTGACGATTGTGAAAATACTGGCCGACGGACTCGTGCCCGACGCCCCAAACTACTGGGCGCTATCGGCAGCCGCACTGTCGATTCTGCTCAAGGAAACGCTCTATCGCTATACCATGGCAGGCAGCCGCAGGCTCGACTCTCAGGCCCTGCGCGCCAACGCGTGGCATCACCGCAGCGACGCCTTCACCTCCATAGCCACTCTCGCAGGCATTGCCGGAGCCATGCTGCCCGGCGTGCATTGGCGCATACTCGACCCCATAGCCGCCACAGTTGTAAGCCTCTTCATAATCAAGGCGGCGGCAGGCCTGATCAAGCCGAATCTCGACGAACTGCTCGAAAGTTCTCTGCCCGCAGCCGAAAAGGAGCGCATTGCCGACATTATAACCTCGACCCCCGGAGTGGTCAGAATTCACCGCCTGCGCACACGCCGCATAGGCAACGCCGCCGCAATCGAGGTTCACATCAAACTGCCGGCCGACATGCCGCTGGCCACGGCCCACGACATAGCCACAGAAGTCGAGCGCCGCCTGAAAAGCGAACTCGGCCCCGCGACCCACACGGCCATACACATGGAACCCGCCTATCCGTCAGACGGCAAAGGTTAACCTGAATGTTACCGGGTCAGCGAGCCGCACAAGCGTCAGCGAACCGCCGAAGGCCGTCATCATGCGGCGGCTCAGACTCAGGCCGATGCCACTGCCTTCGTGGCGCGTGGTGAAAAAGGGAGTGAAGATTTCGGCTGCCAGCTCTTCGGAAACCGGAGCGCCGTCGTTGGCCACATCAATCACCCCGGGACGCGCTGTAATGGTGATTCGGCCCGCTCCGGCCTGCACGGCATTGGTGCAGAGATTGGCCAGAACGCGTCCGAGCATAGCCTCGTCGGCGGTGACGGTCATTGCCGGAACCACACTCCACCGCATCTGCGGAAACAGGGCCGCCGTGTGGCGTATGATTGCCTCGACATCGACCTCGCGCAACTCAGGGCGCGGCAGCTGGGCCACACTGCGGTATGCTTCGACAAACCTCACCAATCCGCGGCTCGTGGCTCCGATGGCTTCCAGCCCCTCGCGGCGCTCCGACTCGCAGTCGGGCGGCAGGGCCAGCAGCGTTTCGCTGAGCGAAATTACCGGCGCCAGCGAGTTCATGATTTCATGGGCCAGAGTGCGCGTGAGCCGTTCCCAGGCAGCCGCCTCGCAGGCCTCAAGCTCGCGCGAAATGTCGGCAAGGGAATATATGCGCAACTCGCGGTCGTTGACCTTCAGGCCCGCAACCTGCAGCGTCAGCCCCAGCGAAGCCCCGACAACGAGGCGTCGGCCGGGCTCGGCGGCAGCAACAGCCCCGGGCAGCGACGGATCGATGCGACCAAGCTGCGACAGGTGGGTCAGCACCGTGAGTCCCAGCAACTTCAGCGCCGAGGCATTACAGGTCGTAACGAATCCGCGCGAATCGGCCACAATCATGCCCACGTCGGCCTTGTCGAGAATCACGCCATAGTAAAGGTCGGCCTGCTCGGCTTGACAGCGCGCGGCGCCGAGAATTTCGGCAATGCGGTTGAGAATGTGGTTAACGCTTCGGTTGCGGCGAAAGCGCACTGACGTGTCGCCGTTTTCGAGCGCCTCGAGCAGCAGCCTGACGTTGGCATCCTTGCGCCTGTTGCCGGCCAGCAGAACCACCGCCGCCACAATGGCCGCCGCGGCCACACCCCACGCAACCCAGAGCGCACTCATAGGCCGTAGCGTTTAATCTTGTTATAGAGCGTCTGGCGCGAAATGCCCAGCCGCGCGGCCACACGCGTCATGTTGCCGCGCTCCTCCACAATGGCGCGCTCAATGCGTTCGCGCTCCATTGCGGCAAGCGAGTCGGCCCCCGCCTCGGCCTGAGGCTCTACAGCCGATGCCTCAGTCGCCGCCGGTCCGGCCGGTTCCGACACCCTCAGCAGAGTGTCGACGAGCTCGGTGTTATCCCACGGCTTTACAATGAACTCCGCCGCACCCGCCTTGATGCCCTGCACGGCAAGGCGTATATCGGCATAGGCGGTGAACAGAACCACCGGCACGGCGGGCACCTCCTCGCGCAGGCGTCCGAGCCAGTAAAAGCCCTCGTTGCCGTTATTGACCGCCGATTTGAAGTTCATATCAAGCAGCACGCAGTCAGGATTTTCAGCCTTGACAGTCGCAAGCAGATGCACGGGCGACGTCAGCGTAACCACCCGCTCGAAAAACGGACGCAGCAGCAAACTGACCGCCGTCAGCGCCGACCGGTTGTCGTCTGCCACGACTATACTTTTTCTTCTATACTTCATTGACCGCAAATTTAATCTTTTTTTTCCGATTTGGAGCAAATTTTATAATTTGACGCGATTTTACTTCATGATTTGACGGATTTCGGGCAGCGCACTGTCTAATATGTTGACAGTTTGCACAGCGACAACCCACGCATCACACTGATTGAGAGCAAGTTACAAAACAATGTGGTTTTTATCCGTTATATTGCCTGAAAACAATTAACTTTACACCATCATATATATTATGCGCTTTTCTAAAACTATAGTAATTGCTGCCGCAATGATCGGCGGCGCCGCACAAGCCGGTGCAGACATTCCCTCACTGAAGACAAAAGGAGAAGTTCTGCAGATTCTTCATGACGGATACAGGCAGCAATTTCCATGGATAGTGAGCCCTGACGTCGCAGTCGACACCATCGTCACTACGGCGATGAATGTGACTCTGATTTCACCTGTAGATACCTTGAAGATAAACACCGGCGCGGAATGGAGCGCTACCGACGTAGCCGTGATTACGGAGAAAGGCGACACCGCCCTGACCCGCATAGTGCGCCGTCCGGCCGATGTCTACACCTATCCCGACCAAAACATCGGCGGCAAACTGCTCGGCAATAGAATAACCCGCAGGCAGGCCCGCTTTGACCTCGATGCCCTGATGAACGCTCTGCGCGAAATCCACCCCGACATCTACTCCGTATGCGGCCAGGAAAAACTGCTGACGCGCTTCAACGAGGTCAGTGAGTCGCTGCCCGACACGCTGACCACCGTAGAATTCTACAAGGCTGCGGCTCCTTTGGTGAGCATGATAGGCGACGGCCACACCATGCTGCGCTTCCCCTATAACGATGTGTTCACACAGGAACTGTTGCGGCTGCCGTTATTTGTCGATGTGAAGTCCGACCGCACGCTGAAAGCCGCAACCTGCATAGACTCCATCGTGCCTGCAGGAGCCGACATCCTCTCGATCAACGGCAAAAGCGCCGGCCGGATGATTGAAGAGATGCTCCCCTATGTCAGCGGCGAGCGCGACTTCTACAAGGTTATGCGCTTAGACAATGAGTTTGCGGCACTGTTCGAGATGCTCTATGGCGGCCAAGACTCATATGAGGTTGAATTCACCGCACCGGGAAAGAAAAAAGTCGAAAACGCCGTGCTTCCGGCATCCCGGTTTCGCGACCTTGCGGAACGCTGCCCCAAACGGAAATCACCGGCTCCAAAGGCCGACTACTCCTACACGATTGACGCAAACCGAGGCGTGGCGGTGATGGACTTCCGCCGGTTTCACGGCTCGCCGCGGCAGATGACGCAGTTCTGCGACTCGATGTTTGCCGACATGAAAGCGCGAGGCATCGACCGGCTGATTATCGACGTGCGCAACAACGGCGGCGGCAACTCGGCCATCGGCGACGTGCTGCTCCGCTATATCTCGCCGGTGCCGTTCACCCAGTTCAGCCTGACTCTGGTCAACCGCAGCGCCAGAGTGCTCCGCATGATCGGCAACTCCGACTTCCACCCTGCGGTAAAACTCTACCGAACCTCTGCCAATAATTACATCATGCCCCTCGATGCCGACAAAGGCCATTTTGACGGTAAAGTCATTCTCCTGACAAGCAATCACACATTCTCGTCGGCTGCGTCATTCTCATGGGCCTTCAAGCACTTCGGATGCGGCCGGGTTGTCGGCGAGGAGAGCGGCGGCATGAACGTGGCCTATGGCGACATACTCACCTGGTTCGCCCCGGTTTCGGGCCTGGCATGCACAATTTCGTGGAAAAGGTTCTGGCATCCCGGAGCTGACGAGACCGACATCCACGGCACCCTGCCCGACGTGAAAACGACTGCCGACGAAGCTCTCTCGACCGCACTCAACATGATGACAACACTCTAACCATGACCTGCAACATGATTAAAACCGACAAACTTTGCAAAGTGTTTAGCACCGACGAGATTGAAACGCACGCACTGACCAACGTGAATTTCACGGTGAAGAAGGGCGAATTCGTAGCCGTGATGGGCCCGTCGGGCTGCGGCAAGTCAACGCTGCTCAACATTATAGGCCTGCTCGACAACCCGACCTCGGGCAGCTACATGCTGTTCGGCCATGAAGTGGCCGGCCTGCGCGAAAGCGGGCGCACAAAGTTCCGCAAGGGGCGCATCGGCTTCGTGTTTCAGAGTTTCAACCTCATCGACGAGCTGACCGTTGAGCAGAACGTGGAGTTGCCGCTGACTTACCTGGGGCTCCCGGCCGCCGAACGTCGCCGCCGTGTTGAGCGGATGCTCGAGCGAGTGCGCATTTCCCACCGCCGCAAGCATCTGCCCGCTCAGCTGTCGGGCGGCCAGCAGCAGCGTGTGGCCGTGGCCCGCGCGCTGATAACGGAGCCTGAACTGATTCTGGCCGACGAACCCACTGGCAACCTCGACTCGAAAAACGGGCGCGAGGTGATGGAGCTGCTGTCGGAACTCAACGCCGACGGCACCACCATAGTCATGGTGACCCACTCGGAGCGCGACGCAGCCTACGCCCACCGAATCGTAAACCTCTTTGACGGATGTATAATATCGGAGGTGACATGCGGCTGAGACTGATTCTGCAGACCCTGGCGGCGCAGCCGTGGCTCACCGCCTTCAAGGTGCTGGCCCTCGGCGTGGGGCTCGCCATTGGCAGTTTTCTGCTGATGCGCGTCGAGCACGACCATAGCATTGACCGCTGCTTTCCCGACTACGGGCGCATTTATCAGCTCTGGACGGTAATCGACGAGGATGGCAAACCGCAGCTGCGCCTGCCCGGAGTGCTCAACGGAGCTTTTCCCGACGAAATACGCCGCAAGCTCGACAAGTATGTCGAAACAGTCACGCTGACTAACGGCAGCCTGACCTGCGACCTGACTACCGACGACGGGAAAACGGAAACGGCGACAATTCACAACATCGACAAGTTTTTTTTCGACACTTTCGGGCTCAAGATTCTTGCGGGGCGGAAATCGGTCGACGGCTTGGGCGAGAAAGCCATCTGGTTCAACAGCGAGGAGGCACAGCGCTTTTTCGGCAACGACAGCCCCGAAGGCCACTCGCTGAAAGTCAGCTCGATGGCAGGCAAGGCGGTCGGCACGTTCGAAACCATCCCCGAGGAGTCAACCCTGGCTAATCTCACCATTCTGAGCCTGAACCCTGAAGCGTCGGAGCACGGCGGCAAAACCTATGCCAAGCTCAAAAAGGGCGCCGACGCCGCGGAGTTCAACCGCGAGCTGGCCAAACTGTGGCAGAGCGTAACCCCCGACACGGAGGGAATGAGCATGACCGTTGAGGCCGCGCCGCTGACCGACACCTACCACGCCTCCGGGCAGATGCAGCGCATAACGCTGACTCTCGTAGTGCTGGCCGGACTGTTGATTTTCGTCACGGCGATGAACTACGTGCTGCTGTCGCTCGCCGGCACGTCGCGCCGCGCCAAGGCCGTGGGCGTGCAGAAGTGTAGCGGCGCGTCATCCCTGTCAATCGTCGCGACCTTCGCGGCCGAAACGGCCCTGCTGATGCTCGCCGCGCTCGCGGTGGTGGCCGCGCTCTACTATGGCTCCGAGCGGTGGTTTGCCGACTCGCTGGGCTACTCGGTTACGCAATATGTCAGCCTCAAGCGCCTGTGGGTGCTCGGCGCGGTGATGGCGGCGGTGTTCGCGGCATCGGCGCTGGTGCCGGGCGTGATGATGGCGCGCATTCCGGCGGCCCACGTGTTTCGCAGCTTCAGGCAGAAACGCGGTGCATGGAAAATAGCCTTGCTTGCCCTCGAAATCGCTGCGGCGGCGTTCGCCCTCGGCCTGACTGCAGTGGCCGCGCGCCAATACGCGCACATAACAGAAGGCGACCGCGGCTTCAACCGCGAGCGCCTGGCGCTGCTCGGCATCGGCATGGGGCGCAACGCCAACGCTCTCAACAGTCTTGTCACTCCCCTGCCCTACGTCGAGGCGACCTCGTGGATCAACCTGCCTCCCGGCACTTTTGCCAGCGACTGGCGCGACCGTTTCTATCTCACCGACGGCAGCCACCGCGAAATCGAGGCCACTCACCCAATAGCGCAGACCAACGTGTTCAGCTTCCTGCAGATTCCGCTGCTTGCGGGCCGCATCGAGGGAGTGGAGCTGAGAGAGGAGTCGTGGAACTTCAAGTCGTTCGAGAAGCGCGACGTGGCCGACGTGGCCGTCAGCCGGAAGTTCGCCGAGCGGATGGGATGCACGCCTGAACAGGCCGTAGGGCGCACCATTACGCGCGGCGAGGCCGACGAGGCCTACTGTCAGCCCATGCACATCGCCGCCGTGTGCGAAGACATCAAATATGGCGGATACTTCCTGCCTGACCAGCCGGCGGTTTACCGTCTTCACCGCGACGGCACCGTCACGGGCCGGATGATGGTGAGGCTCCGGGAGCCGTTCGAGGCCAATCTTGAGCGCCTGCGCCGCGACGTGGCCGAGGCGTTTCCGGGCGAAGACATCGACGTCGACGACTACGCCGGGCTGATGCGCGAACCCTATCGCGAAATCAACTCGTTCAGAATTCTGGCCATGCTCTCGTCGGCGGTGATTATGCTGATTGCGGCAATGGGGCTGCTCGCCTATCTGCGCGACGAGATTGCCCGCCGCACCAAAGAGATTGCCGTGCGCAAAATCAACGGCGCCTCGTCGGCCGACATCATAAAGATGCTCGCCATGTCGGTAATCAAGGTGGCGGTTCCGGCCGCGGCTGCCGGCGCTGCCGGCGCCGCCATGGTTGGCAGCCGGTGGATGGAACAATTCGACTCAAAGGCAGGCAGCGGCACGGCCGAGCCCTGGCAGGCGGCGTTGGCGCTGCTGATTGCAGTGGTTGTGGCCGTAGTCATGTTGGCGCTGCGCACCGCACTGGCCAATCCGAGCGAATCGCTCCGCAGCGAGTAGCGTCAGCGCAGATTGAAGCGGGCAACCACCGCACGATGGTCGCTGGGCCAGATGCCGAGCGGAGCTACAATGTCGCGTTTGCCCCATTCCTGCAGCGTCCGCTCTCCGCGAACTATATCTTCCTGCGGGCCGACAATATAGACCCGGAGCAGTTCAAGGCTTTCGTCGGGAACGTAAAACACGTAGTCAATGCGGTCGCGCTCGTCGGCCTTCATGGCCCACGACAGCCGCTTCACCTCGGCGTCGGGATTGGACGACGGGTAAGTGTAGCCCGGATGAGTCAGCGGGTCGGGCCACATCTGCCTGTAGGCATCGACCAGACCGCCCTCGCGCAGAATCCTGACTGACGGCCAATCGATTACCACACCGCGATGGTCGGCAGTCGACGCCGTTGCTTCCGTCCAGTCCTGGCCCGACGGCTCGTTGAGATCGCCGGCAAAAAAGACAAGGCTGCCACAGTCGCGCTCGCGGGCAATATCAGCCACAGCCGCCTCTGCGGCCTCGTCACGGAGCGACAGCAGATTGCGCCTCATCAGCTCCGCCTCGTCCGTAACCGGCTCGATTTCGCTCCAGTCAACGCCTGAATATCCGCGCGGCTCATAATAAGTATCATTCTGATAATCGAAATGAGCCGTATAGGCCGCAATGCGCCTGCCGTCGATATAGGTTACGAGTTTATAGACCGAGCCGTGGTCATCTTTCAGCGGAAAGACGGTTGCGGAGTCAGCGACTTCAGTCCGGCTAAGCAAGCCGGTGTCAGACGAATAGAACGAATGGTACTCATATCCGCGTTCGGCAAGGGCCTGAACGATGCGGTCACAGAAGCGGGTGCCGCGATAGTTGCGGACCTCGCTGAGCATTACCAGGTCGGGCTGCTGGCGGGCAATCTCGTCGGCCATGGCGTCAAAACCGCCGGGAATCATAGTTCCCTCCTGCCACACATTGAACTGCATCACACATATCTCACGCGCCATCGCTGATGAAGCGATGAGTAAAAAGGCTAAAACCGTTGTCAATACATTTTTCATAACCGCAAATTTACAAATTGTTTTGCAAATCTGAGTAAAAAAACGTAACTTTGCGCCCGATTGGACGCCCCTGTAGTTCAACGAATAGAATAGATGATTCCGGTTCATCCGATCAGGGTTTGATTCCCTGCGGGGGTACAAGAACGACGAATCCCGAGGCCTACGCCCCGGGATTTGTCGTTTAAAGCCAATGAGCCGACTACACACAACGAAAGAGCCCGCAGGGGCTCTTTCGTCCTATATAGCAAGCTGTTTGCGCAGCTATTACTTAACAGCAGCGATGCCGGGAAGAATCTTGCCTTCGATGGCTTCGAGCAGAGCGCCGCCACCGGTTGAAACGTAGCTCACCTCGTCGGCCAGACCGAACTTGTTGACGCAGGCAACTGAGTCACCGCCGCCAACGAGCGAGAATGCGCCGTTCTTGGTAGCTTTGACGATAGCGTCGGCAATTGCGCGCGAACCGCCGGTGAAGTTTTCGAACTCAAACACGCCTGCGGGGCCGTTCCAGAGAATGGTCTTGGCGGGCTCGATAGCGGCAGCGAAAGCCTTGCTGCTCTCGGGGCCGGCATCCATGCCTTCCCAGCCTTCGGGAATATCCATTACCGAGCAAATCTGAGTATTGGCATCGTTCGAGAAAGCGTCGGCTGCAACGCAGTCGGTGCCGAGCACGAGGTTCACGCCCTTTTCCTTGGCCTTCTTCATGATGTCGAGAGCGAGGTCGAGCTTGTCGTTCTCGCAGATGCTCTGGCCGATATTGCCGCCCATGGCCTTGGCAAAGGTATAGGTCATGCCGCCGCAGAGAATCAGGTTGTCGACCTTATCCATGAGGTTTTCGATGATGCCGATTTTGGTCGATACTTTCGAGCCGCCCATGATTGCGGTGAAGGGACGCTTGATGTTGCTGAGAATGTTGTCAACGGCCTGCACTTCCTTTTCCATCAGGTAGCCGAGCATCTTGTCTTCGGGCTTGAAGTTATCGGCAATAACGGCGGTAGAGGCGTGCTTGCGGTGAGCGGTACCGAAAGCATCGTTGACATAAACGTCGGCATAGCCGGCAAGATGCTTGGCAAAAGCCTTCTGGGCAACCTTCATGGCAGCATTGGCTTCGTCATATGCGGGATCGGCCTTGTCGATGCCTACGGGCTTGCCCTCTTCCTCGGGATAGAAACGGAGGTTTTCGAGCAGGAGCACCTGGCCGGGCTTGAGGGCAGCGGCCTGAGCGTCGGCATTGGCGCAGTCGGGGGCGAACTCAACGTCGGTGCCGAGAGCTTTGGCAACCACGTCCTTGATCTGGCCGAGCGAGAATTTGGGGTTTACTTTGCCTTTGGGCTTGCCCATGTGGCTCATGATGATGAGCGAGCCGCCGTCGGCAAGAATTTTTTTGAGGGTGGGCAGTGCGCCGCGGATACGGGTGTCGTCGGTGACGTTGCCATTCTCATCCAGGGGCACATTGAAGTCAACGCGGACAATCGCCTTTTTACCGGCGAAATTGTAATTGTCGATTTTCATTTTTTATTACTTGTAATTAAGGTGTGTTGGTTAGTTGGCGCAAATTTACAAAAATAATCGCGAAAAGCCGATGTGTTGGCGCGTAATTTTTTTACATCGGCCCTCACCACCCGCGAAAGTCGCGGCTATAGGCGGCCAGGAGGTCGTCGAGAGCGCGGTCAATAAAGGGCTGGAGTTTGAGCGAGCCCGACTTGTGGGCCACATAGGCGGCCCTGTCGGCCGGAGTCATGTAGATTGCCGCATGGCGCGCGGAAAATTCCTCGGGGGCCAGACCCTTGTAGTCGCGTATCAGCTCCATCGTCGCAATGCCGCGACGTCCCAGTTTTTCAAACTCCGCAAGCCAGGGTTCGAGCTCGGCAAGGAGCGCCCGGTTGCCGCACTTGGCGCGGATTTCGGCCGGAGCGGCGGCTATGCGCTGAAACTCGTCCATCAGCGGCTGCCAGCCCTTGGCGGCCTTGCCGTCGCCGATGCGGAACGTTTCGGTCTGCCACGACTCGTCGCGGCGATAGCCGGTCTCCGTGTCGCAGTTATGAATGGCAAAGGTGCGGTATGCCTCATAGCAGTCGGGCATAAGTTCACGCAGGCCCCGTTCCCAGCTCCCGGCCGGATCGTAGGCCGCAGGATTCCAGGAGTAGTCGGCCACACCATAGAGGCCGAGTTTCGAGGCCTCGCCATGCTCCATCGGGTTGCTCACCACTGCACACACCTCGCTCTCGGTCAGCGACGTGTCGAGCCCGTAGGCCGGGCCCTGGAGCAGATAGTTGCGCGCATAGTCGGTCACGGGCCAGTTCCACCAGTAGAAGCCGGGGCGCTTCACGAGAGCGTTGAAAAAGTCCATCGTGTCGCGCGTCAGGTCGGAACATACAAAGTCGCCGGTGTACATGACGTCGATTTCAGGCAGGAGCGTGCGCCCGTAGATGGCGCTGGCGCCATTCTCGGTCGGATTGGCCCACAGGCGCGAATAGTCGGTCGGGCAGACGGCGAGATTGCTCACGCCCTTATGGGTTCTGACAAAGTCTTCGGTCAGATTGTTGAGCAGCTCGCACTGGCGGTAGGGATTGGTGCCCTCGCCCTCGATGTCGTCGAAGAAAATGGCAAACGAGCGCACCCCGAGGTCATACATCATCTCGAACTTGCAGAGCAGGCTGTCATAGTCCTGCTTATCCCAGCGTATATCCTTGCCGGGGTGTATTGCCCAGACAAAGTCGACGTGGTTGCGTCCGCACGCCTCGACCAGCTCGCGGATGTTGCGCGCCTGGTCGGCCGGATACGGCTCGCGCCAATGGGGCGACGAATGATACGGGTCATCTTTGGGGCCGTAGATATACGTGTTGAGCTTGTTACGTCCATAAAAGTCAATCAGCGAGAGGCGCACTTCGTGGCTCCACGGGGCGCCATAAAAGCCCTCGACAACGCCGCGACGGCCTATTTCGGGCCAGTCGTTTACGGTCATGCACGGGAGCGAGTCGGCGGGAACGGACTCGAGAATCCGGGCCAGGGTCTGCCGGCCGTAAAAGACGCCGCGCTCGTCATAGCCGTGAATGCGGGCGCCGCGAGGGCCGATTGTGAGCGTGTAGGCGCCGGAGCGGGGCTTCACGTCATTGCCGGGTCCGACCGTTGCGGTCACCTTGAGTTTCGACGCATTGCGATACTCGCCGGTCAGTTCCATTGAGCGCGGAGTCGGATTAATCACTATAGGCCGGGGCGACGCGGCCCATGCGGTCAGGGCAAGAAAAATGCCCGTCAGAAGGTTAACAAGTCGTCTCATACAGGGGCAAAGATACAAAAAATCAACAAATTCCACACAAAAATTTGCTCACC
Source organism: Porphyromonadaceae bacterium UBA7203 (assembly GCA_002490725.1). Classification (GTDB taxonomy): domain Bacteria; phylum Bacteroidota; class Bacteroidia; order Bacteroidales; family Muribaculaceae; genus UBA3263. The sequence goes on from DKUN01000007.1 coordinate 37,001, forward strand.
TCACGAAAAATACGTAACTTTGCGGCGCTCAAAAAGCAAAATATCACATTTTTAAACAAACCAAACCAAAATGAACAACTACGAAACCGTTTTCATTCTGACTCCCGTTTTGTCTGACGCACAGGCAAAGGAAGCGGTAGATAAGTTCACTTCGCTGCTCACCGACAACGGTGCCACCATCGTGAACGAGGAAAACTGGGGCCTGCGCAAGCTCGCTTATCCCATCGAAAAGAAATCTACCGGCTACTACACTCTGGTAGAGTTCGACGCCGAGCCCGGTGTAATCAAGAAGCTCGAAACCGCCTTCCGTCGCGACGAGCGCGTTATCCGCTTCCTGACTTTCCGTCTCGACAAGTATGCTAAAGAATATGCCGACAAGCGCCGTGCACGCCGCAGCGCCGCATCTGCAAGTGTTGAACAGGCTCCCGCCGCTGAATAATCCCGCAAGAAACCATGGCACAAGCTAATTCCGAAATCCGTTACCTCTCCACCCCCAACGTGGATAAGAACAAGAAGAAATACTGCCGTTTCAAGCGTAGCGGCATCAAGTATATCGACTACAAGGATGCTGAGTTCCTCAAAAAGTTCCTCAACGAACAGGGCAAGCTCCTTCCCCGCCGCATCACCGGCACCTCGCTGAAGTTCCAGCGTCGCGTGGCTCAGGCCGTTAAGCGCGCACGTCACCTGGCTCTTCTGCCCTTCGTAACCGACCTCATGAAATAAACCCATTAAGATTAGGAGACAATAACTATGAAACTGATTCTTATTGAAGATGTCCCCAATCTGGGATACAAGGACGACGTTGTAGAGGTTAAGTCCGGCTATGGCCGCAACTACCTCATTCCCCAGCGCAAAGCCGTTATCGCTACCGAAAGCGCTCTGAAGGTTCTCGCTGAAAACCAGCGCCAGCGCGCCCACAAGCTCGCTCAGATCAAGGCCGAAGCCGAAGCTGCCGCCGCAGCTCTCGAAGGCGTGGCTCTGACCATCGCCGCCAAGGTTGCCGAAACCGGCACCATCTACGGCGCTGTCAATGCCGCATCGGTTGCCGAAGCCCTCGGCAAACTCGGCCACGAAGTTGACCGCAAGCTCATCAGCCTCAACACCTCAATCAAGGAAGTAGGCAACTACACCGCCACCATCCGCTTCCACAAAGAGGTTACCGCACAGGTTCCCGTCGCTGTTGTAGCCGAGGTTGCTGAAGCCTGAGCCCGCAGCTCAACAACAAACTGACTCTTATCAAAATCAAATGCCTCCGGATGGCCCGCGCCACCCGGAGGCAACTTTTTTACAAAAAACTCCTTTATCTCTGATTATCAGCATTTTACCCCCCCCCACGCATTTTCTCCATTATTTATATATTTTTAATTGTGAATTAGTTACAAAATTCATATCTTTGCCAAATCTTACCAATCCTTACACACCATTCACACAATCATGCGAAAACTTATTGCCCTGCTGCTCATGAGCGCTATCGGTTTCGGAGCATCAGCAAAACTGACGCAGTTCGTCTTACGCGGCTACGTTGAAAAACAAGATTACTCGAGAAGCGACTGGGACCGCGAATCGGTTGACAGCGTCTACGTAGACTTGTTAAAAAACGACACCATTCCCGTCGAATTCAAGATGCTTGTCGGCGACGACAAACTGAAAATGGCGACCGACGGCAATCTGCGCTTGATGGTGAAAGGTGGTACGGGCACCTACTCGCTCATTCTGACCCGCGACGGCTACGAACCGCTGCGCGAAGAATTCACCGTTGCTTCCGAGGGCCAGGATATCGTTTACCTGCGCGGCCTGTTTATGGAAAAGCGACGAGAAAGCTCACTCGACGAAGTCGAAGTCGTCGGCACCGCAATCAAAATGGTGATGAAGGGCGACACGCTGGTCTACGACTCGCGCGCATTCAAACTGGCCGAAGGCTCGTCGCTCGACGCGCTGGTGCGCCAGCTTCCCGGCGCCCATCTCGAGGACGACGGCTCCATTACCGTCAACGGTAAGAAAATCAAATCGCTGCTGCTCAACGGCAACGACTTTTTCCAGGGCGACCCCGAAGTGGCCCTCAAGAACCTGCCGGCCTACACTGTCGACAAAATCAAGGTCTACGACAAAGCGGGCAAGGACGACAAAGTCACCCTCGCCTCCCATAAGCTCAGCGACTCGCCCGAAGACGAGAACATGGTCATGGACGTGACGCTGAAAAAGGAATTCTCGATGGCCACCATCTTCAACGTCGAAGGCGGCTACGGACCGGGCATATACACAAGCGATGACCCGAAAAAGTTTGACCACCGATACATTGGCCGTGCCTTCGTCATCGGCTTTGGCAAAAACTACCGCTGGAGCACCTATGGCAACGTCAACAACATCCGCAACACATCGCGCGCCAGTTCCGACAACAAAGACTGGGGCTACAGCTGGTCGCCCGACGGCGAACTCGAAGTGGCAATGGGCGGCCTCGACGTTTTTTATAATCCCGACAAAAAGTGGGAAATCAGCGCTAATATGCTCTATACCGACGAGCAGATTGAAAAACACGACCTCCGCTCCACAACCAGGTTCTATCCGACAGGCAACATCTATCAGCGCACTCGGACAGACCAGAACGAACACCGCAATCACCTCGAGGGCGACGCCTACATCCACTACTCGGGCGATAACATCTGGTTTTATTTCAACCCGAGAATCGACTGGATGAGAACCAACGGCACATCGCGATTCTACAGCGCAGACTTTGACCGCAACCCGTTTGAACTGAGCCGGGGAGCCGCTATCGACTCACTCTTCGCACCCGGCACCGGACTGATACCCTCCGACGATCTGCGCAATTCAGTTACTACAAGCACCTACCGCTCTGTTCAAGGCGACGGGGCAATGTCTCCGAGCCAACTGCGATTCAGCGCCAACCTCTCCTTTTCCTGGCGTCCGAAAAACGTACGCGGAGCCATGGAGGCATCAGGCTATGTCTCCGACGAACAGAGCTCGAAAAAAACGGGCACACTGTACGACCAGCCATATATGGCCGACCCCGCCGTCACTCCGATGCGCCGCGAACAGTGGGCCGACGACGAACGCCGCAACACCTTCGGAATGGCATCCATCGGATACTCGTGGGATAAGCGCTTCATTTCAGACAAGCATATGCACACTCTCCGCATAGGGCCGAATCTCTCCTGGAAAGTCAACCGTGAGAAACGCGATAACGCTCTGCTCTACGAGGTGTTGCTCAACAGCATCGACCCCAAAGACAACCCACTGCCTTCGATGACCGCTCCCGAACACATCAAGCCGCTCATCGACGCCGAAAACACGCTCAACTACCTGATGCTCTCTAACTCAATCAGCGGTACGGCAGGCATTTCGTTCAATAGCGAACCGACCGCTCCCTCCGACTCGGGCTTGAATCCGTCGTTCTCAATCGGAGCGTACTATACTCATTCTGCCGAAATGAAACACCTGAGTTACCATAAGCCGCATCTGGCCGACCCGTTCAACTACCACCTCGACCAGACCGACCGGACCGATGACTTCAGGGCACGCGCCGGCATAACTTTTAAAAACAAAATAAGATATATATCCATTTTCGGCAACTACTCACTGCGATTGTCACCGGTCAGCATGATAACAATGCTTCCGACAACCAACTCGTCCGACCCGTTCAACATCTACCTCGGACCGGAAGACGGCATCAAACTCCCCAATCAACGCAACCACTCCGCCTATTTGTCTATTTATTACTATGGCAACAAGAACCATCGGAATGCCACAGTCACCGGCGGATATAACCGCACAGACAACGCTACCGCACAGACCATGGTGTTCAACCCGGCCACAGGCGTCACTACTCACAGACCTATCAGCGTGAACGGCTCATGGTCAGCCTATTCATCTGCCAACTGCTACATTCCGTTCGGCCCGCTCGAATGCTGGACAGCCAACGTCTCAGCCAACTATAACTTTTCAAACAACGTTGACTACATATCGTCGGTCGGAGCACCCGAGCGCTCGGTTGTACGCACCGACAATGCCGGTGCAACGGCCGGAATTACATATAAGCTGAAAAACGGCACCAGCTTCAGCCTCGGAGGCGGCACCACCTGGCAACACTCTACGTCGCCGCGCGCCAGCTTCACAACCATCAACGCGTGGAAATCTAACGCATCGGCAGAAATATCCTTCTACCTGCCATGGCAGATTGAAGGCAATACCTCGCTGCGCGCCGACTTCCGACGCGGCTATGAAGACGCAGCAATGAACACTACCGAATGGATCTGGAATGCCTCGATTCAGAAGACGATTCTCAAAGGCGCCCTGACCTTCAAACTCCATGCCGTCGACATTCTCGGCCAGCTATCGACCGTGAACTATTACGTCAACGCCCAGGGCCGCTACGAGTACTGGACCAACTCGCTGCCACGTTACGCCATGCTCACCATCAGCTACCGCTTCAACTACACCCCCAACCTCCTTAAGTCTAATTAGTAATTAGGAATCGGGACGTTAACATTATTTTATTTGGCCGGTCGGCATTTTTTTGCTATCTTTGCGGATAGTTAATTACCGAACTCTCAACTCACAAACTTCTAAGAACATGGAAACTACTCTCGTCATTCTCAAGCCATCGGCCGTTCTTCACGGACATGTCGGCCCCATTGTCAAGCGCTTTCAGCAGAAGGGGCTGGTTATACGAGGCATGAAAATGATGCAGCTCGACGAAAAGATTCTCAACGAACATTACGCCCACCTCGCCGACCGCCCGTTCTTCCCTTCGCTGCTCCATTCAATGATGGCATCGCCCGTTATCGTAATGGCCCTATGGGGCAAAGACGCCGTCGAAGTGGTGCGCATGATGACCGGCGCCACAAACGGACGCAAGGCCCTGCCCGGCACCATCCGCGGCGACTTCAGCATGAGCGGACAGGAAAACATTATCCACGCTTCCGACTCCGTTGAAAATGCTGCAATCGAGCTCAAGAGATTCTTCCTTCCCGGCGAAATCTTTGAGTACGTTCCCTCCTCTATCACCTACACCTACGAACCGGATGAACTCCTTTAAATAATTTGTAATTAGCAATTAGTAACTTTCCCTTACGGCAACCGCTTTGCCCTCAAAAAAATTACTGATTACTAATTGATAATTTCTAATTAAAGAACCATCATTAGCACGAATGACCTCACTCAAATTCCTTATACTCGCGGCTTTCGCTTCTGCTTCTGCCCTCGTAGCCGGAGCAGAGGAGAAAATAGTGCCCCCCGCAGCACATCAGCAACGCCACTCTGACCTGATTGCAGGCCAGCTCAACATAGGCAACCAAATCAAAGTCGAAGACACTGAAGCGTTTCTGGGCAACCTCTTCCCCGAAGAAGAAGAGCCCGAAATGGATATCTACACCGAAGGCTGGGACTCACAGGCCGTTAACTGCTACAACGGAATGTCAGTGCCCGATGAAATGAACATCGACGTCACCAAGTTCCACATGCCCACCGCCCCCACCTACGTCACATCGCCCTACGGCTACCGCCGCCGCTTTCGCCGCATGCACAAAGGAATAGACCTCAAGGTGCAAATAGGCGACACTATCTATGCCGCTTTCGACGGCCGTGTGCGCATAGTGCGCAACCAGGGACGCCGCAAAGGCTATGGTCTCTACGTCGTGATTCGCCATAACAACAGGCTCGAAACCGTTTATGGCCACCTGAGCAAGTTTCTTGTGCAGCCCGACGACTACGTAAAAGCCGGCGACCCGATTGCCCTCGGAGGAAACACCGGACGCTCAACAGGCCCGCACCTCCACTTCGAAACGCGCTATATGGGCTATGCCATCAACCCCAGCGCCATATTCGACTTTGCCAACCACACGACCCACACCGACCAGTATCTCTTCACCAAGAACACCTATATGAACGCGCGCGACTATACGCCCGACGCGGCTGCCTACGCCTCGGCTGAGAATGCTTCGTCATCGAAAAAGAGCAGCGGCACGTCGTCGGCAGGACGCTCGTCATATTACACCATCAGGCGCGGCGACACTCTGTCGCGAATAGCCGCACGCCACGGAACGAGCGTTTCCAAGCTCTGTCGGCTCAACGGTCTGTCGACATCCTCGCGCCTCACCATCGGCAAGAAAATCAGGCTGAAATAACCGCACCTGCCTGCTTGCCCGATAAAGCTACGAAACAATAGGATTCAACGCGCCTCCGTAATCAAAACGGGGCGCGTTGCTGTTATGCGATGGCATCAGCGCGAAAAGGTGACCGAGGTTTCCGAGGGAGTCGATGCCAGGAAGTAGCCGAGACAGAAGTCGCCCGTAAAGGTGGTAGGCCCGGCTACCGCATGGGCCGACAGGCGCGTCAGATAGTCATAGACATGTGGAGGAATAGCGGCGACACTGATGGTCAGCACATCGCCGTCGTCAAGATTGTCTTCGTCGTCAGGGTCGGTCGGATTGCGGCGCGCGGTCATCATCGACAATTCCAGGCGGCCGTCGAGCGCAAAGCGGTCGTCGGCAACTTGCCAGGCATACACCTCGCCATTGCGGAACACGCGCAGCCAGTAGGCATCGCCGCGCTCAGGCGGGTCATTGACGTAGACCGACAACACCGCCACCTCGTCATAGGGCATGCTGATCCAGCTGAAACCGGCCTCGGCAATAGTAGCCCTATGCTGCATGACACACTCCGACACGGCACGGAATCCGCCCGGACGCTCAACCGCCAGGCTATAGCTCACGCCCGACGTCGGAACGATGGCGGCCGAATAGATGCCGTCTGCTCCGGCCACGAGTTGCTCATCGACCCCGTCGGCCCCTGAAATCGTCACCACGGCATCGGTCAGCCGGGTGCGGTTCATCGGCTCATCCATCGGAGTGGTCTGCGTCAGCACAACCGTGGCACCGCCCTCGCCGAGATTAGCCTCGACCACCAAAACAGGTTCGATGTCGCGGTAATCGAGCTCGAGTTCTTTCTTGCACCCCGCCGTCAGCAACACTATGCCTATGGCCGGCATTATTACGCGAGTTTTCATTGCAAAGTCGGAATCAGAATTTGAGAGTATAGGAAACAGACGGAAGGATGCCGAAAAGGGCCTGCTGCACGGCGCGCGTACCTGCAGGATGCGACGCGTCATCCTCGAAATATACAATAAACGGATTCAGCCGGTTGTAGAGATTATATATGCCGAACGACCACTGATAGGTCAGTTTCGGCCCTGTGTGGGTGTAGGTGGCCGAAACGTCGAGCCTGTGGGTGGGCGGAGTCTTGTAGGCATTGCGCTCCGAAAAGTAGTAGCACGTAGCGTTGTCAATCTGATACTTGACGTCGGGAGCCGTAAGCGGATGGCCCGACGAATAGACCCACGAGCCCGAAACGGTCCACGCTCCGTTGATATCATAGACGGCCACCACCGCAAAGTCATGGCGGCGCTCATTGCCTGCATTATACCATCGGCCGCCGTTGATGCCGGGAATGCGGGTGCGGGTGCGCGACAGCGTATATGACGCCCAGCCGGTGAGCCGCCCCACGTTTTTACGCACCATGAACTCGGCGCCGTAACTGCGGCCGCGGCCGCCGAGAATCAGCGTCTCAAGCGCAATATCCGAAGTCATCGAAAGGCCGTCGCGATAGTCATAGACGTTACGCATATCCTTATAATAGAGCTCGGCCGACCAGTCCCAGGCGCCTGAGGGTGTCATGCCGTTATAGCCAAGGCTGTATTGCAGCGAGCGTTCGGGGCTGACGTCGGCCGAGGTCAGGGCATAGCGGTCAAACGGAAAGCTCGTCGAACTCGAGCGGATAGCGTGCAGATTCTGTGTGGCCGTAAAGAATCCGGCCTTGAGCGAATGGCGTTCCGTAACGGCCCACTTGAGACTCAGACGCGGCTCGGCGTCGAAATATGTGCGCGCCCTGAACTGCGGAACCTCACCGCTGAGCGATGTAAACTCGTGAAAGCGCGGCGCCGACAGCGCCGTGAACAGCGACAGACGCACACCGCCCACAACCGAGAAGCTGCGCCCGAAGTCGCCGGAATATTCTCCCCACAGGGCATTCTGCCATCCGCTGCGCACCTCGCGCTCCATTAGCGACTGATATGACATCTCGCCCGACATGACGCGCAGCAACTGTGAACGCACGCCGAACTCAAGCGAATGTCGGTCAGCAATCCGCGCGGTAATTTTTTCGTTGACCGAATAGTCGCGGATATACTCGCGAATGGCTGATTCGGCTTCGTTAAGGCTCATTTCCATGCGGGTGGTGTAGGAGGTCACGGCCGCGACGGTCTGAAAGCGCCAGTGGCGGCCGGCCGTGGCAAGCCAGCTGAACGAGCCGCCGACGTTGCCCCAGCGCATGCCCATGACCTCCTTGATTGCCATGTTGTCACGCCCGATGAAGAACGACCCGTCGACAATATGGCCGGGCGCGGCCTGCCAGTGAAGTTTCGCCGTGACGTCATAGAAGTTCATAATCGTGTTGCGATATTGCGGCACGAGATTGAGAAACGCGTCGACATATGAGCGGCGGGCGGCAACGGCAAAAGAGAGGCGGTCGGTCACAATCGGGCCGGAGGCATTCAACTTGGCGGCCAGAAGGCCTATTGTGCCCGAAGCATGATAGCGCTCGGGGTCGCCTGAAGCCAGACTGACGTCGAGCGCCGACGAGGTGGCGCCGCCGTAGCAGGCGGGCACAGGCCCCTTAAACAGCGTAGCGCGCGAGAGAGCATCGTCGTTAAAGGTCGAAAAAATGCCCATTACGTGCGTCGGGTTATAGAGCGTAATGCCGTCGAGAGTAACGAGGTTCTGCCACGCGGTGCCGCCGCGCACCTCGAAGCCGCCGGCACCGTCGCCCTCGGCATGAACGCCGGGCAGCAGGGTTATTGACTTGATGATGTCGCGCTCGCCAAAAATGACGGGAATGGAGGCGAGCTTTTCAAGTTCGAGCTGCTCAACACCGATACGAGCGCCGGTTACGCGGCGCGAAGCCGACTGACCGGTAACCACAACTTCGTTGAGCCGGCGGTCGGCGCCAACCGTGTCGGCGGGCTCTGCGGCCCGCACGGCAGGAGCAAACGCGAGCATTAGCAATAAAGCAAGATATCGTGTCATAAAAGGCAGCGCATACAAGACGGGGGGTTACAGCCGATTGGTATAGAGCGCGGCGGCATAGCGCAGATACGGGCCGATACGCCTGATGCGCGTTGGCTGGGCCACAAAGCGCCAGAGCCATTCACATCCAAGGCGCTGAAGCAGTTTGGGCGCACGCTTAAAGCCTCCCACATATAGGTCAAAACTGCCGCCAAGACCCTGATATACGGCCTGATGGTGCTGCTTGAGGCGGGCCATCAGCAACTCCTGACGCGGAGAACCCATGGCCACAAACACGAAGTCAGGGCGCGTGCGCTCAAGCTCGGCAGCCAGACGCTCATCGTCGCCCTCGGCAAAAAAGCCGTTACGATAGCCGGCAATGCGTATGCCGGGATATTCGCGCCTGAGCTTCTCGACCACTGCCTCCACTACCTCCGTGCGCGACCCCACAAGATAGAATGTGCGGTCTTTATAAAACCGGCCGATAATGCGCAGCCAAAGTTCGCAGCCGGGCGTGCGCACAGCGTTCGTGAACCCTTTGCGCCGGGCCACTTTCACGGCGCCGGCTCCGTCGCAGTAGCCAATATTGTCGTTAATTACTCTGACCAGTTCGGGCGATGCGTTCATGCACTTTTCGGCATTTACGGCCACGAGAATGCCTTTGTTTGCATCGGCATAGTCAATCAGACTGTCGAATGAGCCGAACGGATGAACGTTAATGTCGCGGATTCCGAAAACCTCTGCTTTCATTGCCCGTTCAGCTTCGCACGCCACAGAAGTCAAGTTCAACCTTCGAGGAGTCGGCCTTCAAGGAGCGGAAAACGCTGTGAGCGGTCAGGAACACCACTATGTCGGCAGCAGCATAGGCCTCGTTGAAATCGGTCAGTTCCACGCCCTTGAATTCGGTAATGTTAGGCTCTACCACCATCAGTTCGGCGTCGGCCGCACATTCGCCAATAAGCTCCATGGCAATTTTGCGCGCGGGCGACTCGCGCAGGTCATCGATATCGGGTTTGAAGACCAGACCCATCAGTGCTACCCTCGGCTTGCGCCCGCGGTCGATGCGAAAGCGCAGAATGGCGTTCTTAACCTTCTCGGCCGTCCACTCGCTCTTGTAATTATTGATGCTGCGTGCGGTAGCTATAATGCGTGCCTGCTCCGGATAAGCCGACGTGATAAAATAGGGGTCGACGGCTATACAGTGGCCCCCGACGCCGCATCCGGGACGCAGAATGTTGACACGCGGATGGCGATTGGCCAGCTCAATGAGTTCCCACACGTTGATTCCCGCCTTATCGCAAATCATTGACAGCTCATTGGCAAAGGCAATCTGCACATCGCGGCTGGAATTCTCGGTGAGCTTGCACATCTCGGCCGTGCGTGCGTTGGTCTTGTGAAGTTTGCCGCTGACAAAACGGGCATAGAAGCGTGCAGCCTCGTCGGTCGAGGCTCCGTCAATGCCGCCGATTACGCGGTCGTTATTGACCAGCTCATGGATAACATTGCCCGGCAGCACACGCTCGGGACAATAGGCCACGGCAATGTTGCCCTTAAGTTCAGGACGCTCGCTGAAAATCAACTCGGCCATCTTCTCGGTCGTGCCCATCGGCGAGGTCGACTCGATAACAAAGAGATTGCCCGGACGCAGAAACGGCAGCACGCTGCGTGTGGCCGCCTCGACATAAGAGATGTCAGGCTCATGGTCTCCCTTGAACGGGGTCGGCACCACAATAAAAAACGCATCGGCATGCTCGGGAACCGTCGATGCGCGAAGCGAGCCGTCGGCAATAACGCCGCGGAGCAAATCCTCCATGCCCGGCTCGATAAAGTGAAGATGGCCGGCATTAGTAGCTTCGACTATGCCGGGATTGATGTCGACACCCACCACGTCCACACCCCCCTTTGAGGCCGCAATAATCGCAGTGGGCAGTCCTATATATCCAAGCCCAATAAAGCAAGCTTTGAAATCTTTCATATTCGGATGTTTGATTATAACACGCAAAGTTACGAAAAATTCACCAAATCGCGCACCTCCCGACCACAAAAAAGCGACCCTCTCCCCCACCCTGCGGAATCGGCGGGGCGCGGGGGCGAGGACGGGGTCAGCGAAGGGCGTCGGCTGGGAGGAGGTCGGGTGTGCGGCGGAGCCAGGTGAGCTGCTTTTTGGCGTAGACTCGGGTGTTTTTGGCTATGCGGGCAATGGCGGTTTCGCGATCCATAAGTCCGTCGAACATGGCAAACATCTCCTTGAAGCCCACCGTGTTGAGCGAGTTGAGATGCCGCAGGTGATAAAGCGCCTCAGCCTCCTGCTCCATGCCGTCGGCCACCATCCGGTCAACCCTGGCGTTGATTCGCGCAAACAGTTCTTCGCGCGGCAGGTCGATTACATATTTCCGGATGTCGAACGGCCGGGGCTTGGCTCGGCCGGTGCGCAACTCGCTGACTTTGCGCCCGCTTTCGCGGATTATTTCGAGGGCATGGACCAAGCGCCGGTGGTTGTCGGGGTCGGCCTGCACGAAGTAGTCAGGATCGAGGCGGCGCAGTTCGTCGCGCACCGCCTCGATTCCCTGATTATGAAAAAATTCGAGCGTTTCGGCGCGCACGGCGTCGGAAATCGTCGGAATGTCGTCGAGGCCGCGGGTCAGGGCGTCGATATACATCATTGAGCCGCCGACAACGACACAGTCGGTCAGCCCGCGACGCTCCATGTCGGCAATCAGCCTCAGGGCGTCTTCTTCAAAGCGCGCCGCACTGTAGTATTCGTCAAGTTCGAGGCACTCTACGAGATGGTGGGTCACACGCGCACGCTCTTCGGCCGACGGGCAGGCCGTAGTGACAGGCATATGGCGATAGAGCTGGCGCGAGTCGGCCGAAATTATCTCGCATCCGAGACGTTCGGCCACGTCGACGGCCAGCGCAGACTTGCCTGAGGCGGTCGGACCGGTAATGACGGTTACGGTCACGCTACGGCTATCAATATTTCGACCAGTCTACCCAGTTGCTCGAGGGGTAGCGCCACGAGTCGAGCAGAGCTACGGGCAGCTGCTTGTCGCTCCACACCTGAAGAATCGAGCCGGGTTCGGTAGCCTTGAGGCAGTTGGCATAGCCGGCAGGCACGCAGAGCACCTCGCTCTTTTGGTCGGAGATGTGGAAGATTTCGGGCTCGAGGTCAAGCGAGGGATTGTCCCAGTCGTCAATCTTGACAAAGGCCATTGTAAAGCCGCCGCGGATGCAGTGAAACCACTTGCGTTCGCGCTGATGGCCGTGCCATCCGCGAACTACCGATGCGTCGGGGTGATGGATGGTATAAGTACGTTCAACTCCTTCGAGATGAAAGTCATTAAGAGAGATAATCGTGCCGCGATGGTCGTTGAAGATTTCGCCGGGAATAGAAGTTACCACTTTATTTGTTCAGATTTAAGAGTTAAAATAGAAATTGGGGGAGAATTTGAAACTGGAGGAGAAAGGTCATTTGCGATATTTCGACGAGGTCGGGGCCGCGTCGTTTTCGAGAATCGAGAGGTATGAGGCATAGCGGCTCCTGGCAATGGTGCAGCTGTCGAGAGCCTCGAGCACCGCGCATCCTGGCTCGCCACCCGTGTGGGTGCAGTCGGAAAAGCGGCAGTCATGGCCTGCCTCGAATATTTCAGGGAAGAAATGGCTGACCTCATGGCGGTCAAAATCAAGAGTGCCGAAGCCTCTGACTCCGGGCACATCGATAAGACGACCGCCACCGGGCAGGTCATACATACGCGAGAACGTGGTGGTATGGATTCCCGAGTCGGTGGCTTCGCTGACGGCAGCCGTGAGGGCGCCCGCTCCGGGAACAAGCGCATTGATAATCGACGATTTGCCAACGCCGGAATTACCCGACAGCAGAGTCACGCTGTCGCTGACCATGGCGCGGAGTTCGTCAATGCCCTCGCCAGTCCTGACGCTGGTGCACACGACGGGATAGCCGACGGTGCGATACAGGTGGCAGACGGCGTCGAGCAGCTCGCGGTCATCGCCGTCGGTCAGCAGGTCCACTTTGTTTATGACCAGCACGGCCGGCACATCGTAGGCCTCGGCTGTGGCAAGAAAGCGGTCAATGAACGTTGTGGAGGTTTCAGGATGAGCAAGTGTGGCCACCAGCAGAGCGCGGTCTATATTAGCTGCCAGTATGTGGCTTTCCTTGCTCAGGTTCGACGCGCGGCGTATAATGTAGTTATCGCGCGGGTCAATAGCGGTTATGTAGGCGAGCTCGGCGCCGGGCGCAAGCGAGAGCGCCACGCGGTCGCCCACGGCAACGGGGTTGGTTGTGCGGATTCCCTTGATGCGCAGATTGCCCTTGGCCGCAGCGGTGACAACCGTGCCATTGCTTTCGGCGGGCGAGTCGAGCAGCACTTCATAGCGGCTGCCGAGATTGCTGATAACGAGTCCGTGCATCATTGCGGTTCAGTGAATTACGATATCGGTTATTACCCCCTCGCGGCCCGCGAAGGAATTAAGGTCGGCAATCAGGCGCGGGCGCATGAACATAAGGTCGGCCTTGACCGACGCCGACGTGATGTAAACGTGCATCACTCCCTGGTCTGTCACGTAGCGCCGTGTGGTCATACGGTTGATGCCGGCTCCGACAACGTTGATCCAGTTGACAAGCGCACGGTAGCGGTCGGCGTTATCCTCCTGACCGGCACGACGAAAAACGTCGTGAATAATCTCGCCAATCTGCTGGGGTTCAATCTTCTTCATGGTGCAGAGGAGTAAAATCACCGTCGTTAACCTGCCACAGGCGATAGTCGCCCGACGAGCGCGCCATAATTTCGTCGAGGTGCGAGCGATTGGTGTCGGTTATGAAAATCTGGCCGAACGAGGGATCCTCGACCAACTGCACGATGCGCTCAACGCGCGTCGAGTCGAGTTTGTCGAAAATGTCGTCGAGGAGCAGAATCGGCTTCATGCGTGTGGCGCGGCTCAGGAATTCATATTGCGCCAGGCGCAGGGCAATCACAAACGTCTTGCACTGGCCCTGCGAGCCGGTGCGGCGCATTTCCATGCCGTTGAGCGTCATTTCAATGTCATCGCGGTGAGGTCCGGCCGACGTGTGGCGCAGGGCAAAGTCGCGTATGGCATGACTCTCCATCATTTCGCGGTAGCTCAAAGCCTGCTGCATCTGCGACACATAGCGCAGACCCGGCTCCTCTCCGCCTCCGCTGATTCGGCCATAATACTCCCTGAAAATCGGCATCAGGCGCTCGACCCACTCCGTTCTGGCGGCGAAAATATAGTCGGCGGCAGGCTCCATCATAGCCTCGATGGCTTCATACATGGCACGGTCTGAAATCGCATCCTTCAGCAGACGGTTGCGCTGCTCCATTCCGCGATTATAGCGAATCAGCGCGTCGAGATAACGGGCGTCGCTCTGGCTGATTACCATATCCATCCAGCGGCGGCGTTCATCAGGACTCTCTCGCACCAGATCGACGTCGGCGGGCGACACCATTACGAGCGGAAACGCCCCTATATGATCTGAAATCTTCTGATATTCCTTGCCTTTGCGCTTAAGGCTCTTGCGCTTGCCCTCAGTGAGCCCGAGCGACAGATCTTCGTCGGCCCCGAGCCGCAGATATGACGCGCGCACCAGCGCGAACTGCTCGCCCGAACGGATGAGCATCGCGTCTGATACGCGGCTGAAACTTTTGGTGAAACTGAGCGTAAAAATTGCATCGAGCAGATTGCTCTTGCCCATGCCGTTGCGCCCGAGCAGGCCATTGACCTTCGGCGAGAACTCGAGGCGGGCATGCCCGATGTTCTTGAAATTGTCGATGCTGAGCGAGCGCAGAATCATTTACGCCTGATAAACGAACGTGCCGATAGGTTCGCCGGCAAGCACTTTGTCGAGATTACCGGGAGTATCCATGTCGAACACGATGATGGGCAGGTGGTTTTCCTTGCAGAGGGCCGTTGCGGTGATATCCATGACCTTGAGGCCGCGCGCAAGCACTTCGTCGTAGGAGATGCGGTCGAACTTGGTAGCAGTAGGATCCTTTTCGGGGTCTGCGGTGTAGACGCCGTCAACGCGTGTGCCCTTGAGCATCACATCGGCTTCGACCTCGATGCCGCGCAGGGCCGCACCGGTATCGGTGGTAAAGAACGGATTGCCGGTGCCGCAGCTGAGAATGGCCACCTGGCCGTTGCGCATGGCGTCGATAGCCTTCCACTTGCTGTAGTGGTCGCCTATCGGATGCATCGCAATGGCGGTGAACACTCGGGCAGGCTGGCCTATGGCCTCGAGCGCCGAGCTGAGAGCCAGCGAGTTGATAACTGTGGCAAGCATGCCCATCTGGTCGCCCTTAACTCGGTCGAATCCGCGCGAGGCGCCCTGCAGACCGCGGAAAATGTTGCCGCCGCCTATCACTATAGCAACTTCAAGGCCGCTGTCGACGGCGGCCTTGATTTGCTGAGCGTACTGCGACAGCCGCTCAGTGTCGATGCCCTGCTTGAGCTGGGCGGCGAGACTTTCGCCGCTCAGCTTCAGCAGAACACGTTTGAATTTTCTGTCAGACATTTTTTTCTATCAAAGAATGGCCGAGAGGTTAAAGCGGTTGAACTCCAGGTCAGATGCAGCCTTGGCAGCCATCGAGGGGTCGAGTTTAACGGCCTGACGGAGCGAGTTGGCAATCATCGACTCGTTGTTGGTGCGCGCGCCGAGCACAGCCATCAGGTAGTAGGTGGTGGCGTCGGGGCGGGTAATGCCGGCCAGAGTCTTCTTGGCGGCCGAATAGTCCTTGGTCAGAATCTGAGCCAGAGCGGCGTTGTTGGAGCTTACGCCCTGCATTGCGCGGGCTGCGGCGGCGTTGTCACCCTGCTTGAGATAGTAAACACCGAGGGCCTCGCCGAGTTCGGGCACACCGGCGGCGTTGCCGAAGCGGCTCTGTGCGTCAGCGAAGTTGCCTGCGTTGAGCGATGCAAGGCCGAGGTTCATCTGAGGCTCGGCCGAAGCGGGAGCCAGACGGGCAGCCTGGGCAAAGCTGGCATTGGCGGCGCTGTAGTCGCCGAGCTGATACTGGGCCATGCCGAGGTTGTTATAGGTGCGATAGTCGGTGGGATAGAGTTCGGCTGCGGTCGAGTAGATCTGAGCGCGCTTCTCGGGCGAGTCGGTCAGAGTTGCGTAGTAGAGAATCTCATCGACGGTCAGTTCTGAAGGATTCGAGGCAAACACCTGTGCGATTTCTTCATCGCTCTTGCCGATAACGTTGATTTTGGCGCTGATGCGGCTGTAGCGGAGCTTGGGAAGAATCTCTTCGGCAAGCTGTTCGAACACGCTCGAGAGGTTGTGGATTTCACGTTCGCGCTCTTCGGGGTCGGAATACATTGACAGCACGCTCAGAATGAGGTCCTTGTCCTGAATGTTGCTCTCGCTGACGAGGCGGCGGAAGCCTTCCCAGTCTTCGGGGGTAAAATCGGCGGTGAGCTCACCGAAAGTCACACCCTTGAGCTGCTTGTCCATATAGCCCTTGGTAGCGTTTTCGCGCTTTTCGGCCAGCTTTTTGTTGAAGTCATACGAGCCGTCGGGCGAAGCGTAGCTCTGAATGTTGATTTCGGTAATTTCCTGACGCGAGTCGGCGTTGGCGCTCTGAATGCGCTCGTGCAGGCCGGTCATCTGGCCGGTGCGCAGCTCGCTGTCGCGGATGTTGGCCTGGTTGATCAGGAAGAGGATGTCGGCGTCGACCTTATCCTGGATAATGCGCTGGAACTTGTCGGCGGCCAGGGCGGGAGTAACGCTGCCGGCATTGGCCATGGCGGCGGTGGCAATGACGCCGTTGGCTACAGCCACGCGCGGAAGCACATACGTCTTCTTGCCCTGCTGGACGGTGAAGCCAAGTTCGAGCTTGCTCGCAGCCATGTCGGGGGTGTAGGTATAGTTGACGGGAATAGTCACCGTGCCGCCCTTTTCGTAGGAGATGACGGGATTATTGCCGCGCACCTTCTCGCCCTGATAGGTATAGGCGGCAGATGCGGTCTCGCCGTTGGCATATGTAAGATAGGGAGTAACGGTCACCTCGGCGTTCTTGACAAAATATTTTGCAGGAATGCGTGCGGTAACGGTAGCGGGCACGTTCTGGCCTACCACTTCGAGCGGATTGGGGTTGGTCGTAAAGTAATCGGCCTGCATCTGGCCCAGTTTTTTCGAGCAGCCTGTCAGTGCGATAGCTGCTCCCATCAGCAGCACGAGGCTGCGTGACTGATACTTGGCGTTCATGAATTTAAATTAGTTTAAGTGATGATTTTTCGGTTTGATAGCGCAAATTTACGTATTTCCTTGGAGTTTATCAACTCAAAGAATACGAAAATATGTTATTTTTTCAGGAGTTGCGCTTTAACCATCGGGTAGAGTCCCGAGCCGGTCATGGCGCCGAGTCCAAACATGACGGCGGCATAGGCCGCCGTCAGCGCCACACACTGCACTAAAGCAGGCCAAGTGCTGACCGGAAGTAGAAACAGTGCGCCTCCCGCAAGAGCCGACAGCGCGGGAAGCCACGCCGATGAGAAAACTATAGCGGCGAAGTCGCGAAAGCGGAACACTTTGAGCGAACGGCTGCAATAGACCGAGTAGAAACACACGGCAAAAGCGACTCCGGCGGCCTGGGTGGCGGCAATCCAAAGGAACCCGAACCGATAGAACAGCAACAGGAGCAGCAACTGAAACGCCACTTCAAGAAAACCCATGTTGCGCACAAAGACAGTGCGGCCGTAGACCTTACACAATGTCATCAGGAACTGCTTGATACATAGCAGGCATTCCGCTACTGCAAGAATCCGGAACACGGGAGCCACGCCGGCCCACTTCGAGCCGAAAAGAAACACAACAGCCGGCAGCGCCACCAGAATAATATAGGATAGCAGGCTAAGGTTTAAAGTCAACACCGTACCTGTCATTTGCCTTATGAGCGCCTTGCGCCTGTCAGGCTTCTGCTCGTTGGAGGCCACGACAAAGAAGGGCGCTGTCAGCGAAGCCTCCGATATGCCGTAAGGAACGGTTGCAAGCTTGGCGCCCTGATAATACAAACCCGATAGCGACGGCGAGGAATAGACTTTGCCGAGCACGAACGTGTTGATATTGCGACCAATCAGCGTGGCCATATAGGCAAGCATCAGATGAACGCCGTAGCCGAAGAATTCCTTAAACGACTTCATGCTGAACTGCAACTTCGGGAACCAGCGCGAAACTATAGTGTAATAAAAAAAGAAAAAGAATGACAGCAAAATCTGCGTGCATATCAGCGCCTTATAGCCATAGTCCAGCGCAGCAGCCGTTATGCCGAGAGCCGAAACTGTCAGTGTGGCTCCGACACGCACAAGACAGACAGTGCGCATTCTGAGCATCTTGCGCAGGCGCGTTTCCTGCACATACGACATGGTCTGAAAAAAGAAGCACACCCCGAGCGCACGCATAACCGTAATCAGCTCTTCATGACCGAAATATCCGGCCACGAGCGGTGCGCCAAAAAAGAAAGTGAGACCAAACAGCAACCCGAACGCGGAGTTGAACATGAACACGGTCGAATAGTCCATCTCGGTCGGAGCTGCTTTATGAATCAGGCCGTCAGAGAGGCCGCAGCTCGACAAATCGCTTGCGACGGCAATGAAGATGGCTATCATGGCAAGCAAGCCGAAATCATCTTCAGTCAGCAGTCGCACCAGCACCAGATTCGTGGCCAGATTGATTACCGCGATGCTTGCCCGGTCAATGAACGACCATTTATAAACGTTTCCCTCAGCCATCTTTCCGGTTAACTCCATTGTGCGACTTCAGGCGGTTTCCTCCGGTTGCCGGTTTATAGAGTTCTATATAGTGTTCGACAGTGTTGACAATGGAAAACCGGCGGCTGACAGCTTCGCGTCCGGCGGCTGCCACAGCGGCAAACCGGTCGTAGCCGTCAATCACTGCATCGATAGCTTCGGCCAGAGCCTCAGCATTATCCGGCGGTACTGAAAGGCCGCCACCCGTAGCGGCAAACACCTCCATCGGCCCCGGAAGGTCGGAAACTACCACGGGCAGTCCGGCCGACATCGGTTCGACCAGCGCGAGGCCGAAGCCCTCGCTGAGCGACGGGAGCAGAGCTATGTCGTAGCCCGCTATCGACTCATATAATTCCTTGCGTGACATCTTGCCGCGAAACCTCACCCGCGACTGCAGGCCGAGACCTGCGGTCAGCTCCTCAAGCATGGTCCGTGAAGCGCCGTCGCCCACAAAATCGACAGCAACGTCGCCGTGTTTCATCAGCGACAGGGCTCTGAGGGTGACGTGCTGCCCTTTGATGTGGTGGTTGAGCGAGCCTATCTGCAAAATTTTTACCGGACGGCCCGGGGCATCGCTTCGGCGCACAGCCAGGTGCGACATCTCAATTCCGTTATAAACAACCACCGGCTCGCCTTCGCCACGCGCCTTCACGTCGGAGGCCACGGCCTGCGAGATGGCGCAGAGCGTGTCGGCTTTTGAGCTGTAAGGATTAACGTCGCCGATGCAATGATAGGTATAAACCACCTTGAACGACCGCGGGCCCGAAAGCAGGGCCAGGGCCTTTCGGTTATGGATATGTACAACGTCAGGGCGCCTGATGCGCAGCGCCCTGTTATACCTCCACCACCAGAGCGGATTTTTTGAGCCTTCACGACGATTCAGCCTCACCACCGACACTTCCGGATTAACGCTCGCCAGCAAGTGCTCTTCATGGCCGTCGTTAATCAGCAGCAGCGTAACGTCGTGGCCCATGGCCTGCTGATTGTTCACAATGTCAATCAGCATGGTTTCGGTGCCGCCGGTGCGGAGGTTAAAAAGAACGTGAATGATTTTCATTTATGCCAGTGAGTTATAAATAGCACGCAGGTCTGACTGGATTTTGTCGGGATAGAAGTTCGGCACGATTCTCAAAGCCTCCTTACCGTAGCGGCCAATGAGGTCTGGGTTGAGCAGATAGCAGTCGATAGCCGCGCTCATGGCCTGCTTGTCGCCCGGTTTGAAAAGGATGCCGTTCTCGCCCGGATAAATCATTTCCGGAATGCCGCCCACTGGAGTGGAAATCACCGCCATGCCGTGGCCCATGGCCTCGAGTATCGACATTGGCAGACACTCGGCATAAGAGGGAAGTATCAACACATGGTTTGAGGCAAAGAGTTCCTCTTTCATACTTCCGTCGACCCAGCCGAGAAACTCGACGAGCTCCTCGAGCCGGTTTTCGCTGATGTAACTCCTGAGGCGCTCCGTTTCGCCGTCGCCGCCGATGGTCAGCCTTACGCGTCCGCACCAGCGGTCGCGGTTGACGGCAAAGACTTCCAGAAGGTCAAATATGCCCTTGGCATCGACCAGTGCGCCGAGAAAAAGCAGCCGCAAAGGCTCGAAGC
This sequence comes from Porphyromonadaceae bacterium UBA7203, assembly GCA_002490725.1. Lineage (GTDB taxonomy): Bacteria > Bacteroidota > Bacteroidia > Bacteroidales > Muribaculaceae > UBA3263. The sequence continues at coordinate 57,463 of DKUN01000007.1, forward strand.
TGTCGGGATGGTTAATCTCGGCCGGCGGCAGCAGCGGGTTGTGAACCACCCTGATGTCGGGATGGTGAAAAATCGAATCGAAATAATGTTCCCACGATTTCGACAGACACACAACCATGTCGCAACGGTCGAGCGTACGCTTGGCCCTCGGCGTGCCGATGCGGCGAAAATATTCCTGGGTGTGGCCCCCGTGGCAATGATAGATTATCTTATAGCCGAGCATTTTGCCCCAGCGTATAATCCAGCTTTTGCGTATATAGCTCTTGCCGCTGGCCACGTGGACATGGAGAATCGAGCGCCCGCGCAACCGCTCGACCGGCATCATAAGCAAGGTCTGCAACAACGAGAACATGCCCATGAATGTGCCATAAGGGCTGTTGGAAGCCAAATGCCTGAAGTCGGGCAGCAGCCGCTCATATATTTTAAGCACCGACGCCATGCCGCCCAGACTATTGCGCGAGGGGCCGACGGTCAGCACTCTGGAGAATATCTTGTCAGGATTATTTGAATCTTTCATTTTTGCAAAATTCAGACAGTTAACGGTTCGGGGTCAGGCCCGGCATCGGCCGGCAAGGTTTTGTTGGCGGCAAGCACCGCTCCCAGCACCGTGCTGATCAGCGTGAGCCCGTGAAGGCCGTTGAAGCCCGCAAAACCGGCCACACCAAGCACCGAGGCTCCGACAATCACGTTCAGATAGTCGAGCGAGTGGTCGAGTTTCCTGATTATGAAGTAAACGCCGACGAAGAACAGCAGCTGCGCGAACAGTCCGATAAATCCGCAGTCGAGAATGGTCTGCACCTGAGTCACCTCGACCTCGGTAACGACCTCGTCGGCCACCGAAACGTCAGAGTAATAGTTATTACGTATCTGGAAAACCGGGTTTGTGCTTTTTTCAGGGTGGATAAAGCCGAATCCAAGGTGCAGGCGCCCCATATCCTCAAGCAGCTCCCACTTGGGCAGAATCTGAGCCATGCGCCCCGTACCGAATTCTGCAAGGTCTTCATCGTCTTGCGCGGCCTCGAGCGAGGTGAACTGGTCGATATTCTCGGCCAGACGCAGATGGCCGCCCGTGGCCTTGTCGACATTATAGCCCACCACGAGAAGCACCGCGCCGATAGCTCCATATAGAGCCACCTGCCTGAGCCCGGGGCGGAAACACACCCAGCACACCAGCAGGGCGAAGAGCAGCGAGTTGGTGCGCGAAGTATAGATGGCCAGCAGTACTATGGCCCACTGCATCCACGACAGTCGCAGCTGCTTGTAATTCAGAGCCACTATGCACGGAATCAGCCAGTAGAGGCCGGGGGGATAATGGCGCGGCATTGACAGGAAGCCTGAGAAGTGAGGTTCGTAAATCGTTGACGACCCGCCGCCGAACATCACTGCCGGCAGCAGAATGAAGCCGCCGATAATGAACGTGTCGACGACATAGAAGCCGCATATTACCAGGGCATGCAACACCAGCGACTCTATGAATTTCGGCCATTCGAAACGGCGGTTGGCGAATGTAAGCAACGGCACGAAGAAGAGCACAATCAGCAGATAGCTGCGCAGGCGTATGAACTGCACTGACATCGACTCAATCGAAGTCGATGCCAGCAGAAACAACACGGCAAAATAGGCAAGCATGGCCAGGGAGACACGCTTTACATAGCCGTTTTTGCGGTAAATCAGAAAACCGACAATGCCCAGCAGAAGCCCGAAATCTGCAATTTTGACCGGGAGGACGTCGTAGGCCATCAGACCGAATCCACCAATCAGGAGCATCAGCTCGATGGTGAAGTCATAGCGGTTGCTGCGCCAGCGCCACATCAGAAAGGCGCCCAGCGGTAACAACATCGGGTAGACGTGGAGCCCGACAAGCGACATCAGCAGGCAGTACGCAATAGCCTGCCACCATCGGGCGGCAGGTACGCGGAAAGTTTCAACCCTTGCGGGGGGAGCTGTCAATGTCGCTTCGGTCGAGTGCATCAGTTAGCGGACTCTTTGCGCTTACCGGTTTTTAAGTGGTCAATTATATAGAAGCAGACCGGCGGAATCATCATGCCCAACAGAATGCACACCAGCAGAATTTCAAGAGTGCCGAGCGAAATATCCTCGTTGAGCGAATAAGCCTCGTCAATAATCTGGGCCTTGGGGTTCTGGTTGTTGAAGAGCACGTTGGTCTCCTCCTGCTTCTGAAGCAGGAACACGTAGATTTCCTCTTCAATGGCCTGGTCGCGCGCAATTTTGCGGAAGTTGAACTCCGTGGCGGGCAGACCGGTTATCTGTTTGCGCGCCCTGTCGTAAACGCGGCGCAGCTCGGCCTCGACATCTTTCGAACTCGACAGCGCGCTTTCAAGCGAGGCTACGAGGTTCTGACGCATCAGCCTGATCTGATCGTCGATGCGCTGCAGGGCCATGTTGTCGGGCTTTGAGGCACTCTCGACCGACACCCGGCGAAGCACCATCGAGTTATAGGCGTTGATGAGCGACGACAGGCCGTCGTTATCGGCCATAGGCGGAATCAGACTGTTGTCCTTCTCGCTCTCGCGTGCGAGCTGAAGGGTGATGCGTGCCATTTCGGTCAACACCTGCTGCTCGGTCAGTTTCTTTTCGGCCTCGGCCAGACGCTCGTACATGACAGTGCCGTCGGCTTCGACCATGCCGAGGCCCTCGCCCTGCTTATATCTGGCCAGCTCGGTTTCGACGCGGTTGAGGTCGTTGCGCACCGCGGCCAAGCGCTCTTCGATGAAGCGGGCCGTAGCTCCGTTTTGATAGTCCTGGTCTTTGCGCGAGCGGATATTATAGTTCTCAATCAGTTTGTTGAGAATATTTTTGGCATACTCTTCATTGCCGGTCAGCATCTGCATCTCGACAATCTGCGAGTGTTTCGAAGCAAGCGAAACGTTAATCAGTTCCCTGAGGTCCTCGGCTGCGATGTCGGGGCTGGTTATCTTGACTCTGACGGTCGTAACCTCTTCGGGGTCGAGAAATTCCGTTGTGCTGACGGCAAACTTGCCGTAGTCGGTGACAATCGTCGCCGGCAACTGAATGTCTCCTTTAGAGAAAATAGTTTTCCCCTTGGCCTTAACGTTTACGTTGGCATTGCCCTTGGGGTCGGTCTTAATCTTGAAAATCAGCGTGGCGCGGAGAGTGTCGAGGTTAATCGATGAGTCAGGCGTAACCACTACAGGATATTCTGCGGTTTCGAGTTCATAGACGAGCGGCATCAGGCGCCGGGCCACTGTCGTGTTGAGGCCGAGGTCGCTGACCACTGAGCGGAGCACCGAGTGCGACGTCATTATCTGCACTTCGTCTTCGGCGCTCGAATTGCCGCCAAACAGTTGCGACACGCCGCTGAGTCCTCCGCCGAGAAACTTCGACACGGTGCTTTGTTCGGTCAGCAGCACGTTAGCACGCACTTCATATTTCGGCTGAATCAACGTCGAGACTGCAAGTCCGAAGCCGACACAAACGGCCACGGAGGCCACGAACCAATACCACTTTTTGAGATAGCCGCTCAGATAACCGCGGACGTCAATTATTTCAGATTTATTTTCGCTCATGGCAGATTATTTGCGTATAAACAGTGCGATAACGAGAGTTGCAACAACTGAGGCCGCGCTGACAATCACGGAGGTCATTGACAGGCGGAACTGGCGCTCCTGGTCGGTCGAGGCGTTGGCCGAACGGATTTTATTGGGTTCCACGTAGACCACGTCGTTCTGACGCAGGTAGAAGTAAGGCGACTCGAGCACTTTCGAGTCGTTGAGATTCAGATAGTGGTAGGTGCGCTGACCGTCTTCCTCGCGAATAATCAGCACGCGTTTGCGCTCGCCATAGGGAGTCATGTCGCCGGCGGCGGCAATGGCATCAAGAATGCTATAGCGCTCGCGGTTAACGAACTGCACGCCGGGCTTGAGTACTTCGCCCATCACGTTGACATGGAAGTTGACCAGTTCGACCGACACGATCGGGTCAACTACTTTCTCGCTTATTTTTTCGGTCAGATATGAGGCAAGCCCTTCGAGCGACATGCCGGCAACGTGGATTTTGCCGAGCACCGGAAAGTTGATAAAGCCGTCAAGCCCTACATGATAGGTCTGGTAGGTCAGGTTCTGCGAACGGCGCTGAAGCATCTGGCTCTCGAGGTTGCCGTTAACATCGTTGAAGTCGCGTAAACGCGGGTGCTGATAAGGCACGGTGTAATCCTGAACCACCTCCGGATCGGCCGCCGAAACGTTGATGAGCAGTTCGTCGTCGGGCACAATCCTGACAGTAAAATCACCTGCGGGAATAGAGCCCTCGGCAGGCAGGTCGGTAAAGTAAGGAAGCACTGTCTTTCTTGACGAGCAGGCTGTTAAGGTCATAGCAACTGCCAGTCCTATGATGAATTTTGCGACTTTCATTGGTCTTTACGAATTCCGGGTTAAATCTTATATTTTGTTAAACGGCTTAACCGTCCCTTTTATTGCGCAGGTTTTCCAATATTTTTTCAACCGTAATGCCGAACCGCGGATGGGTCCAGCCCGGCATGATTTCAGCCATCGGAACTAGCACGAACTCTCGCAGGTGCATGCGCGGATGAGGCACCGTCACATTCACTTCGCTGACGTCGGCGTCGTCAAGGCATATGAGGTCAAGGTCAATGCGGCGGTCGGCATAATTTCCGTCAGCGTCACGGTGACAGCCGTCGGGGTCTATGGTTCGCTCTATATCCAGCAGGCGGTCAACTATCGCGGCGGCATCGAGTCGGGTTGACACGTTGACACCAACGTTAATAAACTCGCCTGACGACTCATAGCCCCACGCCGCGCTCGTGAACGGAGCCGAAACCCGCGCCACACGACCAACCGAGGGGTCAAGCAGCGACACCGCGCGGGCAATCTGTTCCGCGCGGTGTCCTAAATTAGAGCCTATGTTAATGTGAGCTGTCAAATTGTGCGGCTCACTTCGACTTCTTCGAAGCCTTCGATGATATCGCCTACCTCGAGGTCGTTATAGCCGGCGATGCTGAGACCGCAGTCATAGCCTGAGAGCACTTCCTTGACGTCGTCCTTGAAGCGCTTGAGCGAGCCGAGTTCGCCGGTGTAGCGAACAATGCCGTCGCGAATCAGGCGCACCTTGTTGCCACGCTTGATTTTGCCTTCGCGCACAATGGCGCCGGCAATGGTGCCGACCTTGCTGATATGATAGGTCTGGAGCACTTCGGCCGTGCCGGTAACCTCCTCCTTGAGTTCGGGTGCGAGCATGCCGGCCATTGCGTCCTTGACTTCTTCGATAGCCTGATAGATTACCGAGTAGAGGCGGATATCCACGCCGGCGCGTTCGGCAGCCTTGCGGGCGGCCTGGCTGGGACGCACCTGGAAGCCGATGATGATAGCATCGGACGCGGCGGCCAGGTCGACGTCGCTCTCAGAAATTGCGCCGACAGCCTTGTGGATAACGTTGATCTGGATCTCCTCGGTCGAGAGCTTCAGCAGCGAGTCGCTAAGAGCCTCGATCGAACCGTCAACGTCGCCCTTGACAATAATATTGAGCTCCTGGAAGTTACCGATTGCACGGCGGCGACCGATGTCTTCAAGGGTAATCATCTTGGTTGTGCGTGCGCTCTGTTCGCGCTGGAGCTGCTCGCGCTTGGTGGCGATTTCGCGCGCCTCCTGTTCAGAGTCGAGCACGTTGAAGGTATCGCCCGCGGTGGGAGCACCGTTCAGGCCGAGAATCAGCACGGGCACGGCGGGGCCGGCTTCCTTGATGCGCTGGTTGCGTTCGTTGAACATGGCCTTGACCTTGCCGTAATGGGTGCCGGCGAGAATGATGTCGCCAACCTTGAGCGTGCCGCTCTGCACCAACACGGTGGCCACGTAGCCGCGACCCTTGTCAAGACTCGACTCGAGCACGGCACCGACCGCATTGCGGTTGGGATTAGCCTTGAGGTCAAGCATTTCGGCCTCGAGGAGCACTTTTTCCATGAGATCTTCGACGCCAATACCCTTTTTGGCCGAAATTTCCTGGCTCTGATATTTGCCGCCCCAGTCTTCGACCAGATAATTCATGGTAGAGAGCTCTTCCTTGATTTTGTCAGGGTTAGCGTGGGGCTTATCTATTTTATTGATGGCAAACACGATGGGCACACCTGCCGCCGCGGCGTGGTTGATAGCCTCGACGGTCTGGGGCATGACGGCGTCGTCGGCAGCCACGATGATGATGACAAGGTCGGTCACCTTGGCGCCGCGGGCACGCATGGCGGTAAAGGCTTCGTGGCCGGGGGTGTCGAGGAAGGTTATCTCCTTGCCGTCGGCGAGGGTCACATGATAGGCACCGATATGCTGGGTAATACCGCCGGCCTCACCCGCAATGACGTTAGCCTGGCGGATATAGTCGAGCAGCGAGGTCTTGCCGTGGTCGACATGACCCATGACTGTAACAATCGGCGGACGGGGAAGCAAATCTTCCTCAGAGTCTTCGACTGCGGTCACGGCCTCGGAGAGGTCGGTGGTGATATATTCGGTTTCGAAGCCGAATTCTTCGGCCACAATATTGATAGTTTCGGCATCAAGACGCTGGTTGATGCTGACCATGACACCCATCTGCATGCAGGTGGCAATGACGTTATTGATGGGCACATTCATGAGCGAAGCCAGGTCGTTGGCGGTAACGAACTCGGTGAGCTTCAGAATCTTGCTTTCGGCCTCCTGCTGCTCGGCGCGTTCGTGTTCGCGGTTGGCGAATGCCTCGCGCTTCTCCTTGCGCCACTTGGCGGCCACCTTCTGGCCCTTGTTGCCCTTCGAGGTCAGGCGGGCAAGTACTTCCTTGACCTGCTTCTGTACGTCTTCTTCGCTGACTTCGGGCGCTGCGGCCTTGGCCTTGCGGTTACGGTCGTTACCACCCTTTTTCGAGGCGTTCTTCTGGCCCGACTGCTGCTGGTTGCCGCCGCCGTTGTTATTGTTGCGGTTGCCGGAATTGTCGCGACCACCGTTACGGCCTTCTTTCTGCACGTCGACCTTTTCGCCGGCGCCGATGCGCTTACGCTTCTTGCGGTCGCCTTCGGCAGCGTTGCGGCGCTCTTCCTTGGTTTTTTTCTTCGGACGGGTAGCTCCGTTGATGGCCGAAAGGTCAATTTTGCCGACAACGTTGAGCTGCGGCGCGCGAGCCTTGATATCGTCGGCTCCGTGCAGGCGAAACACCTCGGGCTCAGCGGGTGCGGCCGGCTTAGCGGACTCTTCAGACTTTGGCGCGGGAGCCGGTGCGGGCGCGGGCTTCGGCTCAGCTTTTTGGGCAGGCTTCTGCTCCGGTTTGGGCTCTGCCTTCTGCTCGGCCTTGGGTGCGGAAGCCTGTGCGGGAGCGGGTTTCGGCTCGGCTTTCGGCTCGACCTTCACCACGGGCTCAGCCTTGGGAGCCGGAGCAGGAGTCACGACGGGCCCCGGCTTCGATTCAGGCTTAGGCTCCGGTTTGGGTTCGGCTTTGGGAGCAGGTGAGGGCACCTCGACAGGTTCGGGCTTCGGCTCGGCCTTTGGAGCGGGCGCCACGGCAGGTTCGGGCTTCGGCTCCAGCTTCGGCTCCTCGGGTTTAACTTCAGGCTTCGTCTCGGCTATGGGACGTCCGGTTGCCAAATCGATTTTACCCAGCACTTTAGGTCCGGTTTCAGTCTTAGTGGCAGCTGATTCAGACTGCTGAGCAGGCTTCGGGGCAGCCGCGGGAGCGGCCTTTGGCTGGCGCGAAGCGCCGAGGCTGATATCTTTGCCGCCGCCAAACTCCTTTATCAACAGTTCGCAAACGCTCTCGTCAACACGGGCGTTGACGCTATCTTCAACTTCGATATTTTTCTTCTGCAAGAACTCTCTCACCGTGCTGAGCCCCACGTTGAGTTCGCTTGCTATTTTACTCAATTTCTGTCTTGCCATTTATCTGCTATAGTATTTTAAAGGAGTTTGTTATTTTGATGAGAAGAGAGGGAGGACTGGGAAATGAAGCTATTACTCTTCGGGAGTTTCGGGAGCTGCAGGCTCGTCCTCAAACTCACTGCGGAGCACACCGAGCAGGTGGTCGACGGTCTCGGCCTCAAGGTCGGCTTTCTCGATAAGGATTTCACGGTCGGTTTCAAGCACAGCCTTAGCGGTAACCAGGCCGAGATTCTTGAGCGACTCGATAACCCACTCGTCGATTTCATCCTTGAATTCGTCGAGATAGATATCGTCGTTATCCTCGTTGCCGGTTTCGCGATAAACGTCGATTTCATAGCCGGTAAGCATCGAGGCAAGCTTGATGTTGAGACCGCCCTTGCCGATGGCGAGCGATACCTCTTCCGGACGCAGGAACACTTCGGCAGTCTTCTCTTCCTGGTCAATGCGGATAGAGTTGATTTTAGCGGGGCTGAGTGCACGCTGAATCAGCAGCGAGGGGTTTGACGTCCAGTTGATGACGTCGATATTTTCATTGCGCAGCTCGCGAACGATGCCGTGGATACGCGAGCCCTTAACGCCGACGCAAGCGCCTACGGGGTCGATACGGTCGTCATAGCTCTCAACAGCGATTTTTGCGCGTTCGCCGGGAATGCGGGCCACTGCACGAATGTTGATCAGGCCGTCGTGAATTTCGGGAACCTCGAGTTCAAACAGCGCACGCAGGAATTTGTCGCTGGTGCGGCTTACAGTGATCTTCGGATTGTTATTTTTGTTGTCAACGTTGGCAATCACAGCGCGAACGGTTTCGCCTTTGCGGAAATAGTCGCCGGGGATTGATTCGCTCTTGGGCAGCAGCAGTTCGTTATGGTCCTCGTCCATCAGCAGGGTCTCGCGGCTCCATATCTGGTAAACCTCGGCCGACACGAGTTCGCCTTCAAGGTCTTTGAACTTGGTGTAGATAGCCTCTTTCTGCAGGTCAAGAATCTTGGACTGCAGCGTCTGGCGCAGGTTGAGGATAGCACGGCGGCCAAAGTCGGCAAAGATGATTTCCTTTGTATGCTCCTCGCCGATTTCAGCATCGGGGTCATTGTCGGCGCGGGCGTCGCTCAGCGAAATCTGAAGGTTGGGATTCTCCACTTCGCCGTCGGGCACCACTTCGAGGTTCTGAAAAATCTGCACATCACCCTTGTCGGGGTTCATGATGACATCGAGATTCTCATCGGTGCCGAACATTTTTGCGAGCACGTTGCGGAAGCTCTCTTCCAGCACGCTTATCATCGTGGCTTTGTCGATGTGCTTATATTCCTTGAATTCATCGAAACGTTCCACCATATTGGTGTTTTCCGCTTTTTTTGCCATGGTTGATTGGTTTTTTCTTGCTTATTTAAAGTTTATTACATATTTCACGGTTTTGGCGTCGCCATAAGCCACAGTTTCGGGCTGAAGCTCGACCACAGGACGCTTGGCGCCCTCCTTTTTGACCTTGCGGGCCACTTCGACAGTAAAGCCTTCGTCGGTAGTCTTGGCCAGTGTGCCGCTGAATTTGCGGCCGTCGCGGGTAAGCACCTCGACCTCGTTGCCCACGTTCTTGTCAAACTGCTGTCTGACTTTAAAGGGCGATGTCAGGCCGGCAGAGCCGACTTCAAGTTCAAAATCTTCGCTATCGCGATTAAGCGACTCCTCGATTTTGCGGCTGATGGCCACACATGCGTCAATATCCATCGCCGACATCGAGTCAACCTCGACAACGATGCGATTATCAGCACTGACAGTCACTTCAACCTGAAACATATCGGTTCCCTCAATGGCCTGAGCCAGGGCACTTTCAACTAATGCTTTATCAATCATATCTATATCTATAAAAAACGAGGAAGAGACCTGCGCCCCCTCCGTTGCTACACTGCAAAGTTACGAAATTTTTTCCACCCCACCAAATTTAGGGTCAATGTAAATATCCGGTTGT
>DKUN01000018.1 GCA_002490725.1 Porphyromonadaceae bacterium UBA7203
TCGAACCGGGATGGGTTGCCCCAACGGTGTTTGAGACCGTCGCGTCTACCGATTCCGCCATCCGGGCGAAGATGGCGCAAAGTTAGGCATTTTTTGCGAGTCTCGCAATAGTAGGGCGTTAAAAAGCGGTTGTTACGGGCGTGAAGAGCACTTTGAAGGTGCGTTCGGCCAGGGGCAGACGGTAGGGTGGCAGGGGGATGGAGCCCCAGCTGTCGATGCCGCCGACGCCGTTTTGGGCGCCGTCGATGAGGAGGTTGACGTAGTCGACGGGTGTCACTTCGGGGAAGTGGCGCTGGGTTTTGGCGTCGCCGTTGTCGAGCGATTCAATCGAGTAGCGGAGCGCCGATGCGAAGAATGGAGCGCCGGAGGTCAGCAGCAGTCCGCGGCCGCCCTTGTCGGTCTGGGTCCAGAGGCGAATGTCGCTCTTGGAGCCTGTTTCCTGGGGTCGGATGTAGGGATAGGCCTGTTCGTCGGCCGTCTGGGTGTAGCGGCCAAGGAATGTGGCGGTGTTGCGGTCAACGTAGTTTTCAATGGGGCCGCGGCCATAGTAGTTGGAGATGTCGAGGTTTGCGGGCATCTGCATCTGCAGGCCGAAGCGGAACATTTCGGGCACGTCGGCTGCGTCGGCTGCGGGGGTGATGGTCGAGGAGAGCAGCATCTGGCCGTCGGCGTTGATGGCATAGGTCATTGTGAGCGTTGATTTGGCCTGGGGCATGTCGTAGCGGGCGGTCACGGTGACGGAGCCGTCGGCGGCAGGCTCTGTGCCGAGCGAGGTGAGCTTCATCTGCGGGTGGCGCCAGATGCCTCTGCGGCGGGCCAGGTTGGCGCCGTAGTCATTGTCGGTCGGAGCGCGCCAGAAGTTGGGCGTGAGTTTGCCGTCGGGTTTGAGCATGTGGCGTCCGTTGACGTCATAGACGCTGATGAAGCCGTCGGTGCGGTCGAATTCGACGCGCATTGCAGGCGAGCTTACAATGAGGCGGTTGTAGTTATTGTCGGTCACTGTGACGGGGCTGTCGGCCTTGGCCAGGGCGGGTTCGGTGAATGAGTAGGAGCTGAGCGGAAGTTCGACGCGGGCCTGGGTATGGCCGGCTTTGACGAGATTGGCTTCGCGCAGGGTAATGAATTCGAGGTTCAGAATGTGTTCCTTTCCGTCGGCGGCTGGCATGGCGCACGGCAGTTCAACAAGCGCGGTCTGCTGAGGAGCAACGGCGGGGAGGGCTACGGACCCGCTTTCGACCGGACGGCCGTCGGCGAGCATGGTCCATTGCAGGCGGTAGTTGCTCAGGTCGGTGAAGAAGTTTTCATTTCGGATTTCGACAATCGCCTTGGAGGGGTCGGGGAGTGTGGCCCAGATGCTCTGATACTGGTGGGCCACTTCGGCCATGTGGGGGTTGGGCACGCGGTCGGGCGATATGAGGCCGTTGTCGCAGAAGTTATTGTCTGATGCGTCATAGGCATTATAGTCGCCGCCGTAGGCATAGATTTCGGTGCCGTCGTCGAGGCGTTTGCGCAGGCTCTGGTCAACGAAGTCCCAGATGAATCCTCCCTGGTTGAGCGCGTCGCGGCGGGTCAGGTCCATATATTCCTTGAAGCCGCCGCCGCTGTTGCCCATGACGTGGTTGTATTCACACTGTATGATGGGGCGGTCGGTGTTCGGGTCGTTGGCATAGCGGGCCACCCAGTCGGGCGAGGCATACATGGGGCAGTAGATGTCGGTCCAGGGGTTGAGGCCGGCGCGCTCGTATTGCACCGGTCGGGAGCCGTCCATCGCCTTGATCATGGCGTAGGCCTTTTCGAAGTTGGGGCCGTCGCCGGCCTCGTTGCCGAGGCTCCAGATGATTACTGAGGGGTGGTTGAAGTTGCGGGCCACGTTGCGCTCGTTGCGCTCGAGGTGGGCTTTTTCCCATTCGGGCACTTTGGCCAGGGTGTGGTCGCCGTAGCCCATGCCGTGGCTTTCGATGTTGGCTTCGGCCACGACGTAGATGCCTATGGAGTCGCAGAGGTCATACCAGAGGTTATCGTTGGGATAGTGGCTGGTGCGCACGGCGTTGATGTTGTTCTCCTTCATTATGCGGAGGTCCTGGAGCATGCGCTCGCGGCTGACCACATAGCCGCCGTCGGGGTCGAGCTCATGGCGGTCGGCACCCTTGATGATGATGGGCTTGCCGTTGACCAGAAGCTGCTTGTTTTTCATTTCAACCTTGCGGAAGCCTACTTTGACCGGCACGCGCTCAATGAGTTTGCCGCCAGAGGTCAGGGTGGCGGTCAGAGTGTAGAGTGCGGGCGATTCGGCACTCCACTTGGCGGGGTCGGCAACTTCGAGAACGGCGCTGTGGCTATGCCCTCCCTTGAGCGAGGCGGTTGACACGGTCGTGCCGTCGGGGGCTGCAAGGGTCAGCTCGACGTCGGGTTTGCCCTTGAGCGAGAGGTTGACTGTCAGCTTGCCGTCGCGGTAGTCGTTGACGAGGTCGGGGGTGACGCGTATGTCTTCGAGGCGTGCACCTTTGGGACGGGTGTAGAGATAGCTGTCGCGCGCGGTGCCGCTCAGACGCCAGAAGTCCTGGTCTTCGAGATATGTGCCGTCGCTCCAGCGGAACACCTGCATTGCAATGAGGTTGTCGCGGCCGGGAGTAACGAGCTTGGTGATGTCGAATTCAGGCTCGAGCTTGGAGTCTTCGCTGTAGCCGGCAAACTTGCCGTTGACCCAGAGGTAGACGTTGGAGGTCACCGAGCCGAGGTGGGCAATGATTTCCTCGCCGGCCCAGTCGGCGGGAATGTGGAATGTGCGCAGGTAGGAGCCGACGTGGTTCTTGGCGGTGGGCACTTCGGGCGGGTTGTTGGCAAAGTCGTTGCGCCAGGGGTAGCCCACGTTGACGTATTGCGGGTCGCCGTAGCCGTTGAGCTCCCAGTTGCCGGGCACGGGCATCGTGCCCCAGGCCGACGCGTCGAAGCCAGGGCGGAAAAAGCCGGTTGGACGCTGGTCGGCGTTCTCGACCCAGTTGAATGTCCAGTCACCGTGGAGGCTCAGGCGTTTTTGGTTGTCGGGTGTAAAGGCCGCATGCATCGGCAGGCGGTTGATCTGGTTTACCTGCGGGTCATGCCATTCGGTAAATGTCTGTGCCGACGCGGCAAGTGATATGCCCGTGGCGAAAAGCAGAGCGGTTTTGAGATTCATGATAATGTGATTTGGTTAGATTGAATTGCAAATTTAACCAAAAACACATCAAAAATCCGCTAATTATCAAACATTAACTTTTTTACGGGATTTTTAGAGACGTGCTGTGGCCGCCAGGTAGTCTATGATGTGGATGCGCAGCTGCGTCCGGGCCTCGATGAGGTCGGCGCGGGCCGTGTGCCACTGGCTTTGGGCGTCGAGCAGGTCGGTGATGGGCGACATGCCGGCGCGGTGGCGCTCGACGGTCGAGACCAGGGCGGCGTTGGCCTGTGTCAGCGCCGTCTGTGCCGATTCGACGAGTTCGCGGCCGGTGTGCACGTTGCTTATGGCCTGGCGCACCTGCAGGTCGAGCAGGCGCTCGTTGTGGTTGCGGTTCAGTTCGGCGTTCTCCACGTCAATGCGTGCGGCTTTGACCTTCTTGACTCCTTCGAGCCAGTGGAAAATCGGCACCTGCAGCGAAACCATCACGTTCCAGCCGTTGCTCTTGATGTTCTGGTTGACCGGATAGTAGTTGCCGTCGGGGCCTTGGGCCATGGTCGACATCTTGATGTTGCCGTAGGCGCTCCAGCCGGCCTGAAGCCCGAGGGTGGGCAGGAAGTCGGCGCGGGTCATGTTTACCTGCTGGCGCTTAGAGTCAATGTCGGCCTGCATCAGTTTCATTTCCGGGCGCTCGTCGAGCGAATAGCTCTCGAGCCGGGCCGGAATTTCGGCGGTCACGCTCGTGTCGGCTACGGTTATCTCGGTGTCGAGCGGCAGCCCGAGCGAGTTGCACAGAGCCATGCGGCAGAGGTCGGCGCCCGACTCCACCTGTTGCTGCTGATATTTGACCTGAGCGGCCCGGGCTTCGATTCGGAGCAGATCGTTGCGGGTGGCCATTCCGGCATCGACCGCCGCTCGGGTCTGAGTAAGGGCGGTGTCGACCAGCGCACGGTAGCTCTTCATCATCTCGACTTTGGCCAGCACGGCCACGTAGGTCCAATAAGACGTTTCGGCATCGGCCTTGACGGCAATTTCCTTCTGTCGGCGTTGTTCGCCGGCGGCGTTCACTCCTATGCCGGCAAGTCGGTTTGCGGCAACGATTTTGCCGCCGGCAAAAATCGGCTGCTGCAGGTTTATGCCGGCCATGTAGATGCCGCGCATGCGCATGGTCATTGCCATCTGCTCATACTCGGTGTCGGGGAGCATCCAGCCGGTAGTGGCCGAACCGGCAAACTTGGGCATATAGGCCGTGCGCGCAATGGCACGGTTGAGCCGGGCCTGCGCCACTGCGTTGTCGGCGGCTTTCAGCTCCTCGGAGTTCTTGATGGCGAGGGCCACCGCACCTTCGGCATCGATTTCGATTGCGCGGACGGCGCCTGCCGACATCAGCAAGGCTATGATTATTATCAGATGTTTCATGACCGTTTGATTTTGAAGAGAATGGAATAGAACAGAGGGAGAAGAAGCAGGGTAATGACCGTGCCGACCGCGAGGCCGCCTATCACCGTGACGGCCAGCGAGCCATACATGGCGTCGGAAATCAGCGGTATCATGCCGAGAATTGTGGTGAACGAGGCGAGCATGACGGGGCGGACGCGGCTGAGCGTGGCGCGCACCACCGATTCGTAGGCTTCGACATGTTCACGGGTCTGCAGACGGTTGATTTCGTCAACGAGCACTATGGAGTTCTTGACCATCATGCCGATGAGGCCCATGCAGCCGAGAATGGCCAGGAAGGTGAACGGGGTGTCGGTAAGAAGCAGCACGGGCACGATGCCGCACAGCACGAACGGGAAGCAAACGAGAATGAGGAAGAGTTTCTTCCAGTTGTTGAAGAGCATGAGCAGGACCGCGAAGATGATTATCAGAATCATCGGAATGAATCCGAGCACCAGCCCTATGGCTTCGTTCGAAAGGTCGCCCTCGCCGACAAATCGCATCGAATAGCCCGGAGGCAGCTTGATGGCATTGATGGCGTCGCGTATTTCGCTCTCGACTTTGGCGGGAGTGGCCTCGGGGTTGAGCTGGTCGGGGTCGGCCTCGACCTGAATGGTGCGCTGACCGTTGTAGCGATAAATGCTTTCGTTGGCGAAGCGGAGCCTGACGGAGTCGACCACGTTGCCGAGCAGGGATGTCGAGAACATGCGGCTGCGAAGGTCGTCGGGTTTTGTGGCGCCGGTCATGAGCCCGCTGATTTGCGCGGGATCGATGTGTATGTTGGCGGTAGACCAGACGGGAATCAGGCTCAGGTCGGCGGGCTTGGAGCCGTCGGCTTCGCGCATGGCCACGCGGATGGGCAACAAGGCGTCGCCGTCGGAAATGACTCCGATCGGGTAGCCGTCGGTTGCGGCCTGCAGGGCGTAGCCCACGTCGGTGCGGCTCACTCCGGCGCGTTGCGCGTCGGCTTGCGAGAATGCGAATTCGATTACGGGAGCTGACGGTTGCCAGTTGTCTTGAATCGAGTAGGGGTCGATGTAGCGGCAGGCGCGCATAATGTCGCCGGCCTCGGCTGCCAGTCGTTTAAGCACGGCGGGGTCAGGCCCGGAGAACTCGACTTCGACGGTGTGGCTCGACGCAATCGAGAAGTTGTACTTGCGTGTGCGAACATAAGCGTCGGGCGCTATTTCGCGGAGTTTACGGCGTACTTTGTGGGTCATCTGCTGCATGGTTTTGAAGTCCTTGCAGTCAATGATGAGTTCCGCATAGTTGTCGCCTCCGTCGGGCATCGGGCGCACGAAGCAGTAGCGGGCCGGGGCGCCGCCTGTGCTCACGACTACGCGATCAACCCCGTCGATGGCGCCGGCCGAGTCGGCCATGGCGAGAATACGTTCGTTGACGCGGTCGGCATCGGTGGTTGAGGGAAAGTAGCATTCAACCACAAACTGATTATAGTCAAAGTCGGGGAAGAACACGATGCGGAGTTTCAAGATGCCTGTGGCGGCGACAAGCAGCATAACTGTGGCCGCGGTCAGCGCTATGGCTCGATGGCCTATTAGCCAGGCCAGGGCGCGGTGCATGGCGCTGTAGACTTTGCCTTCGGGATAGTGGCGCTCCGGGTCGTTGTCAGAAGCGGCGGCTTTATCGGCGCCGAGCCATGCATTGGCGCAGACCGGCACTTGAATCAGCGCAAGAATCCAGCTGGCAAGCAGGCTGACGCAGATAACCGTGAAGAGGTCGCCCGCAAATTCGCCGGCCGAACCGGGCGTGAGATAGATGGGCAGGAAGGTGCAGGCGGCAATTACGGTGGCGCCGAGCAGAGGCAGGGCCGTGTTGGAGCCGATGCGATAGAGATAGATGTTGGCGGGAAGGCCGCGTCGGCGGTCGGTCAGGATGCCGTCCATGATAACGACGGCGTTGTCGACCAGCATGCCCATGGCCACGATGAACGCGCCGAGTGAAATGCGCTGAAGAGTGGTGCCGGCGGCCTGCAGCAGCGGAAACGAGAGAGCTACGGTCAGCACCAGTCCGAACCCGATGATGACGCCTGAGCGCCAACCCATCGAGAGCATCAGCACAATGATTACGATCAGCACCGATTCAAGCAGATTGAGCATGAATCCGCTGATGGCCTCGTTGACCTTGTCGGGCTGGAAGAATATTTTTTCGGTTGTCATGCCTGCGGGCATGCGGGTCAGCACTTCGGCGATTTTGTCGTCGACGTTTTTGCCGACATCGGGCACTATGGCCGACTCTTCAAGCGTGATGGCTATGGTCAGGGCCGGACGTCCCTGAATGTAGATTGCGTTGCGCTGCGGCTCGGAGTTGCGGCGCGTTACGCGGGCAATGTCGCCCAGCCTGACTTTTTTGCCTTCGGGGGTGTCGATGAGCAGGTCGGCCACATCGGCCTCGGAGGTGATGCCTTCGGTGACGTTAAGGGTCAGCCGTGCGTCACCCCCATTGGCTTTGCCGGCGTCGATGGCTCCGGTGGCGCTCTGCAGGGCCATCATCAGCTGGGTGGGCATAAGGCCGTTGCGCTTGAGCTGCTCGGGGGTGAATTCAATGTCGATTACTTCAGAAACGGGGCCGCCGATGTTGACGCGTTTGACACCGTCAATGGCCACGAGCTCGCGGCGCAGCAGTTTGGCATATTTCTCGAGCTCCTTGAGCGAGTAGCCGTCGCCGCTGAAGGCATATAGAAGGCCGTAGACGTCCATCATGTCGTCGATGACTATGGGCTCCATGGCACCCTGAGGCAGTTTGAGAGCCACGTCGGCGGCCTTGCGGCGAACCAGGTCGAAGTGTTGCTCAAGCTCGCTTTTCGGAGTCTCCATGTTGAACATCACTGAAATCATTGCCGTGCCGGGCGATACGTTGGTTTTGATTTCATCGACGTCGGGCAAAGTGCGCAGGGCGTCCTCCATCGGCACGGCTACTTCAAGTTCCGTTGTGTGGAGGTCGGCTCCGGGATAGAGAATGACGATGCTTGCCTGCTTGACGGGCACGGCGGGGTCTTCGAGCTTCGGCATCCGTAAGTAGCTGAGCACGCCCAGAATGATGATAGCGGCCATGAGCGACCAGAACAGAGTTGGCCGCTGCATGAAAAAACGAGTTATTTTTTCCATTGTCTGACTCAGATTACGTTGCCGGCGTTGGTGTCGGATTCGCTGATGATGTTGACATGCTCACCTTCGGTCAGATGGTGTACTCCGGCGCGCACAATCAGGTCGGAGGCTTCGATGCCCGATGAGATTTCAACCGTGCCGCCATGGCCGGTCGACGAGGTGATAACCTCGCGCGAGGAGATGACGGAGTCGGCGGGATTGATTACCCAGACGAATGTGCGGCCGTCGCGTTCAAACACCGAGCTGAGCGGCACTTTCACACCGCTGCCTTCCGCATCGGCGCAGGTGATGGTGACGGTCATGTTCATGCCCGGCGTGATTCCGGCGGGAACCCGGCCTGCGGGCGCAAGGCGCAGTCGGTAGAGCTGAGTGTTGTCGGCGCGCGGCGTGAGGCTCAGTTCGCGCAGCTCGATTGCCGAAGAGCCGGCTGCCGGCGAGCTGCCTGTGAATCCGGCAAAGCTGTTGCGGAGGGCATAGAACCTGACAGGCAGATCAACGATGACTTCGAGGCTGCTGTTGTCCATCAGTTCAATGACGGGCGTGCCGGCGTCAACCATCTCCGACGGTTCGAAATTGACCTTGGTAACCACACCCGAGGTCGGCGCTGTCAGTCGGCAGTAGCCGAGCTTGTTCTCCTCGAGGCGGAGCCTGAGTTCGAGCTGACGCATGCCGCTGATGGCGTTTTCATAGTCGTTGTCGCTCATGTTGCCTGAGGCATGGAGGTGAGCGCGGCGGCGGTTTTCGCTTTGCATCTGGCGGAATTGTTCGCGCATGGCCGATATGCCGAGTGCATAATCTACGGTGTCGAGCATGGCAATTGTCTGGCCTGCCGATACTTTTTGACCCTCTTTGACGAAAATGCGCTCAATCTGGCCTGCTGTTTTGAAGCCTACGGAGATGGTGCGTGCCTCTTCTACCACGGCAGGAAGCGTCAGTTCGTCGTTGGCTCCCAAAGCAATAGGGTTGACTGCAAAAACATTGTGGACTGATTCAGATGTTTGCTCCTTAGGGCCGGAACATGACGAAACAAGAGTCATGGCCAAGGAGGCCAGAACGGTCAATCTGAGAATGTGCATGACGTGGTTTCTTTACCTTAAATGTGAATTGTGAATGGGCGGCAAAGTTCGCTATATTTCTGCAAAACACCAAATCTGTTCCGTTTTTGACTAACAACTCTGACTTATGTTAGATTATTTCGGCGATACGTCGATATGGTAGCGGAGGCGCAGCAGGAAGTAGCGCGGCAGCGAATTGCTCCAGGCTTCGGTGTGGCCGAGCGCGTCAACGCCATAGGTAATCTTCTTGACTTGTCCGAGCAGGTCATAGCCGTCGACCATGAAAGTCAGGTTTTTCTTTTTCCAATGCCATGAGGCTGTAATGTTCCAGATGGCCTCGTTCGTGTTGAGCGCCTGGTTGGAGTAGCCGCGGCGGGTGTAATATGTAAAGTCGGTTTGTATCTTGAAGTCCAGCGGCAGCGCCATGGAAGCGGATGCGCCATAAGCCATGTTCGTTGCGTTATAGCTCGGAAAGTCAGCTGAAGTTCCGTCATATCGGTTGAAGACACCGTTCCATTTCAGTGAAAACGATTTGCGGGAACCGCTGTATGTAACCGAAACGGTCGGTGATAGATTTTTATAGTAAACATATGAGCACGCGGCGGTTTCTACGGCGTCCATCGACGTTGTGCGCCTATAGCCGGCGTTGAGCATTACGTTGTATCTGACGTTATGGTTTGTGCGGCTGTTGTAATATATTGAGTGTGAGTGATTGAGAGAGGCCGAAAAGCTGTGGTTGCCGTCGACGTTGTAGACCGACGTTGTGCGCACACCCGTTTTCGGGTCATAAATCGACCCTGAAACAATGGCGTCGGAAGTAAAAGATTCATTAAAGGAAAATTCGAATGTAGTGAAAGGAGCTTTTCTCTTGAGGATGGTGATTCGTTGGCTTGCCTTGTGCGTATAGCTGTTGCGCAGCGATGGGTTGCCTTTGTAGACGTTGAGCGGGTCAGAGGTGTTGTATTTGTCAATGAGGTTATTCATTGTCAGCAGTTGTGGCGACGAATTCCATGTTAAACCTACGTAGATGTCTTTGCTGCCGTCTTTGGTGATGGCTGAATATCTTGTTATTGCCAGCACCGACGGAAGCCGGTCGCGGCGCACCGCGATTGTGTCGTAGTCAACGAGCCTGTAGTCGAGTGTCCGCTGATGAAAGGCTATGGCCGGATAAATCTCGACTGAAAACATACCGGTGGCGTTTTCTTCCGCCAGATTCTTCCGGCCGAACTGGAGTTCGCAAACGCCACTGATGTGATGACTTTGGTTGTGTTTTTTAGTCCAATAACTGTTGTCGGGGTCGATTACGGATGCAAGCACGTTTTCGGGCGGAAGCTGTCCGAATTTCAGACTCTCGAACGAAATGTTGTCAAGATTTTCGAGTTGATACCTTTCGTAGGGCGAATTGCCGCGCGCCGTGCTGTAGAGGTATTGCAGGCTGAATTCGTGGGCTCCGTCGACTTCAATTCTATAGGCCGTCGAAGCCGAGGCATTCCAGTTGGCGGACGGAAATTGGCGGTAATAGGCATAGCTGCGATATTCAGGCCGTTGGCTCAGACCGTAGTCAATGGTCGATTGCTCGAAACCTGAACTGTGTTCATCTGAATAGTTACCCGATGCAGAGATTTTAATGTTATGAACCGCTCTGTCGGTTTCGGGAAGTTTGAACATAGCAAGTGTCGACAGGCCGCAGCCGAGCCCATTTGTCTTTGCCGTAGCTTCGTAGTTCCGGCGGTTTACGAGCAGGCGAAGCAGTTCTTCGTCACCTGCGTCGGTATAGATAGCATTGAGCATCTCGGCCGATATAGGTTTCAGGTCGGCGTCGAAAGTTGCCGATAAGCTGTTGCGGTCAGTTTGGCCGCGCCTATAGCTGAACGTAGGCGATGCTTGCAGATAAACCACGGGAAGTTGTATCGTGAAGGAGTGGTCGGTCAATATCTTTAGGGACTTGCTTGTGGCGTCGGTGTAGGCGGTTGCGGAGTTGATGCTCCCCGGAATCAGAATGTTGCGCCACGACCCGTTGCGTTTAATTATATTATCGGAGTTAACCGCCACGCTGCCTGACATATGAATTTTGTCGCCTGCGGGATCGAACTGATATGACAATCCGCCCGACAGATATCGGCTTTCGTCTGTTCCGGCTTTGTCAGGGTCCCATTTTTCACCCTGGCGGGGGTTGTCGCCCGACGATAGATTGTTTGCGTTGACGAATGCCGCCAGTGCTAACGTTTTTGAGAATCCGAGTCCGAAAGCGCGTCCGAGGTAGCGGTTCGATGTGCCATATCCGGCATCGATATTTATCCACTTGCCAATGGCATATTCCTGCTTCAACACCACGTCCATAATCAGCGGTTTGTCAGTAACGTTTTTGAAGCCCGTGAACTTGTCGACAGAGCTTGTGTACTCATAGACTTTCAGCTTGCTGACGGTGTATGCCCCGAGGTTTTCGAGCAGAGTGCGCGGATTGCCGTCAAAGAGTTTGCGTCCGTCGAGGTGAAGACTATGCACTTTGCGGCCCTTGCAGAATATCTGACCGTGCTCGTTGATAGTCACGCCATCGAGCTGCCTTATGAGATCGTCGAGCATCGAACCGTCGGGCAGAGCAAATGCGTCAGCGTTGTAAACCAGCGTGTCGCCGTCGTAGTATAATCTGATTTTTGTAGCCGTTACGGTTACTTCATTGAGCATCTTGGGCATTTTCATCAGTTTGATTATGCCCAGGTCAAAAGTCGATTTGTTTGTGTGGTTCAACGGTATTATTCGCGTCATATATCCGTCGGCATCCACTACGAGCTGATAATCCGTATCATTTTTGGGAATAGAAACATCATAGCGTCTTGTGTAGCGGAGACCGGTGTTGTTATATATGTCAGATATGACCGCTTTGGCCGCAACCACCGAGTCACCTACCGCAAAAGCCATGACATTGGCCTTTTGAAGTTTGATTCCGGTTATAGAATCTTCGACCTGCATGGTATAGGTCGTTTTATGCGGGTCGTTGACCATAATATCTACAATTTCAGCTTTTATTGTCAAAAGTCCCCCGAAACTCAAACAGGACAAAATAGCTAATATCCTTATAGCGAATAATTCATTTAAGTGCGGCATAATCTATGAAATGTAGGCTTAGTTGATGAATTGGAGAGATGATGATTTACAAAGATAAAGGTTTATTTACAAAACGAAATAAATCATAGCCCAAAAAAACAATGCAATTAAATATATTTAACATAGAGTTTCTATAGAGGAATACTATAGTACCATGTCAAAGTGGCTCTGGTTCAGGAGCCGATTCAGGTTCAAGTTCAGGTTTTTTTATAACGAAATGCTGCGTATGAACCTATAGACTAAAATCTGATACAAAGTTCTGCCGTAATATATTATTTACGGCAGAACTGACTATATTGATTGGTTTCAGCTGGCCTCGTTCGTGTTGAGCGCCTGGTTGGAGTAGCCGCGGCGGGGCGGGGGAAAAGGCCGGCGGTTATTTTTGGGACGGGCGGCGGAACAGGCGGTCGAAGTCGTGTTTGAACACGAGGCCGAGTCCCTGGGTGGTGAGGGCGGTTTTGACGTATAGGTTGCGGTCGTTGAAGTGGTTGTAGGCCTTGAGTCGCCAGTTACCCTGACGGTTGAGCAGATATTCGACGTCGAAGTCGCCGATGAACTGGTTGTTGTTTAGGGCCTTGTCGCGATAACCGAGGTTTCCGTTGAGCAGCAGCCTGTTGTTGAGCAGGGTCGATGAGAGGGCCACGTCGAACTCAACGTCAGAGAAGTCGCCGCTTTCGGTGCGCACCGACGGGGCTACGGATATCTTGTCGGATAGCTGGCCCAGGAGGTTGCTGAGCTGGGAGGATATGGTGCCGGAGGCTACTGACATGAGGTCGTTGCCCTTGGTCGCATTCATGTAGTCAGGGGTGTAGAACCGGTTGAGCGCGAGCAGGTAAATTATCTGTCGGTTCATCATTTCGTCGGTCGAGACAATCGATTTGACCTTGCGCTTGACGTCGGAGGTGAGGGTGGGGAAGTCGAGGTCGAATGAAATGATGGGCTCCTGAAGCGAGCCGTTGACGTTTAGCACGGCGTAGACGGGCACGTTGGTGCGCTGCACTTCTTTGTCGTTGAGAAACGATTCGTCGAGGTCGCTGAGGTTTGCATTGACCTGGTAGACGGCCGAGATGTCAAGCTGGGCGTCCATAGGGTCGCCGTGGAACGAGACTTCCGAGCCGTTACTGATGGTGAAGTTTTTCAGAATGATATCCTGGAGCGAGAAGTTATAGTCGCCTTTGTCTATGCGGTAGTCGCCGTAGAGGCGCATTTCGTCGTTGGTCGATCCGTAAACCACTCCGATGTGGCCGGCGCCGTTGCCCGTGATGCGGTCGCCGGCGTTGGGGTCCATGATCAGGTTCATGCGGGCATCTGGCGTGACGTCGACCTGCAGGTCGAATTCGTAGTTGGAGGCGTCGGCGAGTTCGGCCGCCTTGGCCACGCGTTCGCGCATGATGCGGTCAAGCTCGGGCGAGCCGGGGCGGGCCTCGATGGTGTCGGTAATCTGGCGTGAGGTTACGTCGCGGAAGGTTAGGAAGGTGTATTCGGCGGCGCTGGCAGCGTCGGTCAGCACAAATGTGAATTCCGAACCGGGCGCGGTCGAGGCGTCTGCGCTGATCGACACCTTGCCGGGGATTCCTTTGATTCCGACCGTGCCGTTGGCGCGTATGGTTCCGTACCAGCGGTCGTTTTCGTCGGTAGGACGGGTATCGAGCACGAGAATGCGGTCGAGCTCGCTTACCCGGAAGTCGAAGCGTGCGTTCTGAAACAGGTCGTGGGTGAGCGACCCGTTCAGTTTGCCGGTGCGGCCGGTGTGGTCGCGCACGGTGATTCCGTTGAGGTCGATGATTCCGGGGCGAATGTGTATGGAGTCGGTGGCGTAGTAGGTCACGTTGGTGAATCCGACCGTCAGGGCAAAGTCTTCGGCCATGAAGTCGCCGGTCATGTCGACGAGCTTGAAGTTGCCGTAGAGATGGCAATGACCCGAGGCAGTGCCGCCGACTCCTGAAGCCCACGATGACATGAATGTGCGCAGGAATCCCACCGGGGTGTGGTGAGCTTTGAAGTGGAAGTCGAGTTCGGAACTGAGCGGGTAAATCACGCCGTCAACGCGGGTGAGGCCGTCGGTGGCGCTGTTGGTTACGTCGGCGCTGATTTCAATGCCGCGGGTTTCGTTGTTCCAGCGCGAGCGTACCCGGGCGTCGCCCATGACGCAGTGGCCGTAGCTGAAGTTCTTGGCATAGAGATCGTTGGTCTGCAGTATCGGTTCGGGACTGAGCAGGGCCGAAGCGGTGACGGTTCCTGACGCATCGCCACCGAACTGCACGGTTTCGGCCATTTGCAACGTCTGGAAAATATAGTCGAGGTTTATGTTGTCGAGTTTGATGGTCAGGCGGTCGTCGGGAAATTGCGACACTGAGCCGCGGATTGTGAGTTCCTGGCCCGGGCGCTGGATGCTGAGGCCGTTGACAATAGCCGACTTGCCGCGCACTCCGATAAAGGCCGGCTCGACAGACCAGTCTACGTTGCCGAGCGTGAGCGAGCCGGGCAGAATGTTGATGTCGGCGCCTTCGCGTAGAGGCTTGACGGCTATGTCGAAACGGCCGCCATAGTGTTTCAGCTCTTTGTTGTTTGAGAATGAAAATGCGATGTTGCCGCGGCCGTCGGCCAGGCCCGCGTCGAGGTCAAGGGTCATGTCGCCGAATTTACTCGGCATAACAGTGTGGGCCTTCAGGGCGGCTTTGCTGCCGAGCGTGGCCGACAGCGATGTGTGTGCGATCAGCGACGAGCCCTTTTGCAGATAGGGGGCGGAAAGGGTCATGTCGGCATAGCCGTCGGTTTGGCTTACCCTTGCGGCGATAGAGGCCGGATATAGCATTCTGAACGGGAGGTTGATGAAATCGAGCAGCGGGGCGTTGTCGTGGATGGTGGCTGTGAGGGTGAAGTCATTGGCCCGCAGGGTTGTGTCGGCGGGCTGGGGGGTGAAATATTGAGGCAGGGCGTCGGCAAGCATGTTGGCCAGCGCGGGCCCGAGAGCGGGCAGGCTGATGCTGCCTACGGCCGAGGCATCGATGAAGTCGGAGCTGAGCGTCACGGAGTTGACCTCTGAAACCAGGTCGGCCGACAGTCGGATGGGATGTTCCACGAGCCCATTGCCCGTGGCATCGACAAAGCGCATGCCTGTAATGTTGACTTCGCCTTTCTGCATGTAGGGCTCCGGGCCGGCTGAACGGGCGGTTATATGGGCCGAGAGGGTGTGGCCGTCATATTTTTGCAGAATTCCGAACGCGGCAGGCGACAGGGCGTCGATGTCGGCATTGACGGCGGCTTCGATTGCGCCCGGGGTCAGGTCGAGGAGGAGGCCGGCTGTGGCCGTGGCGAGTGAATCGTCGACCGACACGAGGGCACCGTAGCGCTTGCCGTCGTAGTTGGCTGAGGCGGCGATTTCCTTGAAGTCGTGGCCGTTCCAGCCTAATGAGCCTGCATAGATGGAGGCCGTGCCTTCAGCCGGGCTGAGGTCAAACATGGCCGAGATATCGGCCCGGCCGAGTTTCTTGCCGGGAATGAGTGTGGCAAGGTCAAGGTCGGAGGTTTCGACCGAGCCGTGGAGGCGGTGCCGGTTAAGCGCGGCGTCGATGTCGGCTGTTCCGACGTCGGTGGCAAGTAGTCCTTTGAGCGCGGCGCCGGCGGGCTTTTTCCATGAGCCTGAGCCGGTAAACGAAATGTTGCCCATGGAGTTCAGAATCTGTCGCACACCAGGCTTCAGCGGGGTGAAAAGGCCGATTGTCTCGGCCATGAAGTCGCCGCTTACGCCAAGGTCAAGAGCGTGCACGTCGGCTTCGGAGTTAGTGGCGTCGGCGCGTGCCGCCAGGTTGAGCGTGTGGTCGGGTACGCTGATGTTGAGCGAGGCAATGGAGATTGAGTCGCGCAGCAGGGTTACGCTGGCATCGGCCATGATTGGCGCCGGGAGCGACGCGAGCGGCGCGTAAAGCGGCGCAAGGTCGCCGGGGTAGATTGCCGAGCCGCGCAGCAGGCTTATCGTGCCGATGCGGCGTGAGCGCAGGTCGAGGGCCATGTCGGCGAAGTGCAGGCCCGTCATGTCGAGGTTGATGCCGAGGTCACCTACGGTCAGAATCGAGTCGGCGAGCGTTACATTGGCTGACAGGCGCTTGACCCGGAGTCCGGAATGTTCGCGCAGGCTCAGCCGCTTGAGGCTTATGCGGATGTCGTTGTTGGAAATGCGCGGAGCCGTAAGGTCAGCGTTGAGGTCGCTCAGGCTTATGTGCATCGGGTCGAATTGGCCTTCGGGCTTTGTCTTGGCCGAAATGACGTCATAGGAAGCCCGTCCGCCTCGAATCACTACGGTGTGGACTGCCAGCGAGAATTTCGACGGCTGCTTTGAGCCGTTGCCCTTCAGGCGGGCCAGCACCGGGGCCGCGTTGAGCGGCGCCGAAACGGAGTCGCGGTTCAGGCAGATGCGCGGCCCCATGAGTTCGACGTCGGTAATGACTATGCGCCCACGCATCAGCAGGTTGCGCCCGCTGATGCCGGCGTTGACGGCATCGGAGGTCAGCAGCGTGTCGCCCCGGTAGGTCACGGCGATGTTTTCGAGCTCGATGCGTGTGAACGGGAGAATGCGCAGGCGTTCAATGGTGACGTCGGCACCGAGCAGAGTCGACAACTCCGTGACGGCCGTGGTGCGTATTTTTTCGTGAACCGGGCCGAGCCAGAGCAGAAGGTATAAAAATATCGGTATCCCCGCTGCGAGCGACAGCAGGGATACGATTATGGAGCGTAGTATGCGGTAGAGGCGCTTCACAGCCCCTTGCCGTGGCAGGCTTTGTATTTTTTGCCACTGCCGCAGGGGCAGGGGTCGTTACGTCCGATGCGCGGAGCAGCCTTGACGGGCGTAGGGGCCTGGCGCTGTCCCTGGGGGGCCGATGCGGCAGCCTTCTGGGCTGCGGCCTCGGGTGATGCGTCGGCTTTCGAGGCGTTATAGCGCGAGTAGTCGGTTTTCTGAGCTGCCGCGCGCTCCACTTCGGGCTGGCGGGGTTCCTGGGCGGCGGGCTCGGCTGCAGGCTGCGATGGTGGAGCCTGGCGCACGTAAATCTGGCCGCGCATGAGCGCTGCGGTAGCCTTGTCGTTGAGCGACTTGAGCATGGATTCGAAAAGGTGGAACGATTCGACCTTGTAGATTACCAGCGGGTCTTTCTGTTCATAGGTGGCGTTCTGAACGCTGTGGCGCAGTTCGTCGAGTTCGCGGAGGTGTTCCTTCCAGAGCTCGTCGATGCAGGCAAGCATAATCATTTTGTGCCACTCGTTGACAATGTTCGCGCAGTCGGCGTTATAGCTCTCTTCAACGTTGACAATCAGGCGGAACAGGCGCTTGCCGTCGGTGATGGGCACCTGAATCATGCTCTTGTAGTTCTGATTCTCGAAGAGGTCTTTGATAACGGGGCGGGCCACTTCGACAATGCGCTCGCTCTTGCGGTCGAGGGTTGCTATGGCGGCGTTGTAGAGGGCCTGGATGGAGTCTTCTTTGCTGAGGTTGCGATATTCGTCGGCCGTGAAGGGCGCGTCGATGGTCATCAGCTGCATCAGTTCCATGTTGAGGTCGTCGTAGTCGCCGGCCTGCGAGGGATTGTGGGTCTCGACCAGATTTTCAACTACGTCGTAGAGCATGTTGGATATGTCGATGCCGATGCGTTCGCCTTTGAGCGCGTGCTGGCGGCGCGAGTAAATATAGGTGCGCTGCTTGTTCATGACGTCGTCATATTCGAGCAGACGCTTGCGGATGCCGTAGTTGTTTTCCTCGACACGCTTCTGGGCCTTTTCGATCGACTTGTTGACGATGGGGCTCTCGAGCATTTCGTCTTCCTGGAATCCGAGCCGGTCAAGGGTTTTCATTACGCTGTCGCTGGCGAACATGCGCATGAGGTTGTCTTCGAAGCTGACAAAGAATACCGAGGTGCCGGGGTCGCCCTGACGGCCTGCACGGCCGCGGAGCTGGCGGTCGACGCGTCGGCTTTCGTGGCGCTCGGTGCCGATGATGGCGAGGCCGCCGGCGTTTTTGACTTCGTCGGGGAGTTTGATGTCGGTGCCTCGGCCGGCCATGTTGGTGGCTATGGTCACGGTGCCTTTGCGTCCGGCCTGGGCCACGATGTCGGCCTCCTTCTGGTGGAGCTTGGCGTTGAGGACGTTGTGGGGAATGTGGCGCAGCGAGAGCTGGCGGCTGAGGTTTTCGGAGATTTCAACCGATGTGGTGCCGACCAGAACGGGGCGTCCGGCGGCCACGAGTTCTTCGATTTCCTTGATGACGGCTGCATATTTCGCTTTTTTGGTGCGATATACGCGGTCGTTCATGTCAAGGCGCGCTATGGGGCGGTTGGTGGGTATGCTGACCACGTCGAGCTTGTAGATATCCCAGAACTCGCCTGCTTCTGTTTCGGCCGTACCGGTCATGCCGGCCAGCTTGTGATACATTCTGAAGTAGTTCTGCAGCGTAATGGTGGCGAAAGTCTGGGTTGCGGCTTCGACTTTCACACCCTCTTTGGCCTCGAGTGCCTGGTGAAGTCCGTCGGAGTAGCGGCGGCCCTCCATGATGCGGCCGGTCTGCTCGTCGACAATTTTGATTTTGTTGTCGTCAATAACGTATTCCTCATCTTTGTTGAAGAGGGTGTAGGCTTTGAGCAGCTGGTTGACCGTGTGGACGCGCTCGGCCTTGACGGCATAGTCCTGAAGAATGCGGTCTTTTTCTTCGGCGCGCTTTGCAAGGTCGGCAATCGACTCAAGGGCGCTGAGCTGCGACGCGATGTCGGGGAGAATGAAGAACGAGGGGTCGGAGATGTTGCCGGTCAGCACGTCATAGCCCTTGTCAGTGAGGTCGACCTGGCGGTTCTTTTCGTCGACTTTATAGTAGAGGGGTTCTACGGCCTTGGGCATTTCGCGGCCGTTGTCCTGAATGTAGTAGCCCTCGGTTTTGAGCAGCAGCGACTTCATGCCGTCCTGGCTCAGGAATTTGATCAGGGGCTGATATTTCGGGCCGGCGAGATATGCGCGGTAGAGGGCCAGGGCGCCTTCGCGACGGGTTTCGGCATCGTCGGACGGAATTTTTTCGCGAGCCTCGCTCATCAGACGGATCTGGAGCTTGCGCTGTGCGTCGACCACGTTCTGGACGTTGTGTTTGTATTCGTTGAAGTACTGGTCGTCGCCCTTGGGCACGGGACCGGATATAATCAGAGGCGTGCGGGCGTCGTCAATAAGCACCGAGTCGACCTCGTCGACAATGGCATAGTAGTGTTTGCGCTGCACCATGTCGTCAGGGCTCATTGCCATGTTGTCGCGCAGGTAGTCGAAGCCGAATTCGTTGTTGGTGCCGAAGGTGATGTCGCAGTTATATGCGGCGCGGCGCTCGTTGGTGTTGGGCTGGTGCTTGTCGATGCAGTCGACAGTCGAGCCGTGGAACATGTAGAGCGGGCCCATCCATTCGCTGTCGCGCTTGGAGAGGTAGTCGTTGACGGTAACTACGTGGACGCCGCGTCCGCTGAGCGAGCGGAGGAACACGGGGAGTGTGGCCACGAGGGTTTTGCCCTCACCGGTAGCCATTTCGGCGATTTTGCCCTGGTGGAGCACTATGCCGCCAATCAGCTGCACGTCATAGTGGACCATATCCCACTTGATTTCATTGCCGCCAGCGAGCCAGTGGTTCTTGTAGACTGCATGGCCGTCGTCGGTGATGCTGACAAAGTCGCGTCCTTGAGCGGCCAGGTCGCGGTCGAGCTCGGTGGCCGTTACGGTCACGTCGCCTTTGGCAAAGCGTGCGGCGGTTTCGCGCAGGGTCGCAAACACGACGGGCAGGTGCTGGTTGAGTTTCTCTTCGATTGCGTCGAGGCTCTTCTTTTCGTGTTCGTCGATTTCGTCCCAGAGGGGCTGGCGCTGGTCAAAGGGGAGGGCTTCGATGCGTTGGCGAAGCTCTTTGACGGCGGTTTCGTGAGGCTCGACAGCCGCACGGATGTCGGCGCGCACTTCATTGATGCGCTCGCGCAGACCGTCGGGGGTGAGGCCCTCCATTTCCGGTCGGAGGGCGTTTATCTTTTTGACTATCGGCTGAATCTCGCGCAGGTCGCGCTGCGATTTGTTGCCGAAGAGCTTGCTGAGAAGTGAATTAATTGACATTGAGATATGTTGGGTGTATTTATTATTCAGTTTTAGATGACGAAGAGGAGAATACCTGAGAGAGAGGGGGCTGGCCGGCGGCATTGGGCGAGCGGATGCGCAGAATCCGGGCTACGGTCGGGGCTATGCGGCGGGCGTCGACAGGCGATTCGATGCGACGGGGCACGAGGGCTCCGGGCGCGTAGAGTATCACCGGGGCAACCGCGGCGGCCGAGCGGACTGTGGTGCGCGTCGGTTCCTGCGACGTGGCGAAGTCGTCGAGAATAACCCAGCCGGGAATTACTTCGACGTATATGTCGGGGGCCGAGGCCACGACCGTGTTGCGTCGCTGGGCCTGGGTGCGCCGTCCTTCGAGAATGTCGTCGATGGTGTATGCGTTGGCGACTCCGGTCATGCGCATGAGGAACTTCGCGGCGTCGTCGCGGAGGTCCTCGGCGTTGATGCCGCGGTCGTCGATGAGTTTGCGGTTGAGGTAGAATGCGCCCCGGTTATAGTCGGTGACCCATTCGCCGTTGCCGTGGCGGGCAATCAGATACATGTTGAGCAGCGACAGAGCCTTGCGGGTCGAGAACTCGCCGGTGTTGAGCAGCCATTTCGGGTCGTCGGGCTCTGACGAGGGAGGCGCGGGGGTTCCGGCGAGCACCACAACCGTGCGGCCGGCTTGTTCGGCCGCGTCGATCAGACGCGCAATTTCGCGGTCGAGCCGCAGATAAGCGTCCATGGTTTCGAGCCTGGCACCGGTGTCGGTGCTTCCGGCAAACGGGGCCACGGTGTAGCCGACCGACAGGATATCCATGGCGTCGCGGGCTCCGAGGCGCATGGTGCGGATGTATTCGGCGGCCAGGTCGGTGACCTCGTGGTTCACGGGGGCAGCGCCTTTGAGGTCGGCAAACTTGTTCTGGCCGGTAAAGGTGTGGCGGAAGGGGTAGTAGCGCTTATGGGCCGGGAGAGCGGGATATTGCGCCACGTCGATCATCGGTGCCCACGATATAGTGTCGATGCGTGAGCTGAGCGGATGCGAGAAGTTGCGGGCCGTAATGGCCGTCGGCACTTCGAGATAGTGGGTGGTGGTGGCCCAGTAGCCGTTGGCGTCGTTAATCCAGAAGGCGGAGTTGCCCGAGTGGCCGGCCATGATGATGGCGCGTGCGGCATCGGGGGCTATGGAGTGGGCATAAGAGGCGCCGCCGCCGTCGATTCTGATTTCATCGGCCAGGGTCGATACGCGTATTGCGGCCGGCGAGAGTGTCTCGGTGGTGTAGTTGCCGATTTTCGAGGGGTCGAGCAGGGCGGGCAGCTCCATTTTGCGCTCGGTCGAGTAGGTGGCTGAGGTCGCTATGCCGTTGACTGCCGGTTCTGCACCGGTGTAAAGTATGGCAACGGCACCGGCGGCGTCGACTCCGGCTCCATATTCGACTTCGTCTAAGGTCACTCCGCGGTCAATCAGCTTGTTGAAGCCGCCTGGGCAGAAGTGTTCGCTCAGTAGCTCAAGATAGTCGGAGCGAAGGCCGTCGACAACGATGCTCAACACCAGCTGCGGGCGCTGGCGTGAGGCGGCCGACGTGGCGCTCCACCCGGGCAGGGCGGATAGCAGCGTGGCAACCAGAGCGAGCGTCGGGCCGTTGATTATGAGCGGTTTTTGGCGTTTCTGCATTGTTGGATGTTAGCTATGCTGCGCACTGCTCCGGCGGCAATCAGCGGCCAAAAAGCCGGGTTCATGCCTCGTCCGAGAAGGGGTGCGAGCACAGTTAAAGTTATTAAGAGCGCAAAGTTAACAAAAAAATAGCACATTTTGACCTTTTTTGCTGATTTTGTCCACGGCAGAACAACACCCAAAAGACACAATGGGTTCAACCAAAGCAACAGAAGATTGGGCGATGTGGCCTCGTGGGTCGACACGAAGACCAGGAAGGTCAACACGCATCCGCCAATGAAACAGGCACCAAAGAGCAGCGAGTCGAACCATCGGGCGGCGCGGCGGCTGAAACACACGGCGATTGAAAGAATCAATATCGCCAGGGCTGCTGCCATCGGGGTGAGATACCATGGGGTAGGGGTAGGGTGCGAGGTTTGCGCTCCGTAAGTGGTGGTTTCGCTGACAATGTCGGTTTCGCCGAGCTGCTCCATCAGGGTTACGGGCGCGAATGCGGCCATGCGGCGCGAAATCGGGCGGTCGAGGTTACGTCCGAGGGCCAGGTCAATGCCGAACTGATACCACGGATAGGCGCTGTGAAAGCGCTGCATTTCGGTGCGGAAACTGGTCGGGGCCGGTTCGTCTGACAGGAGGCGGCGTCCGGCGGCGGCCTCGATGAACGCCAGCGGTCTGGTGGCGCAGTTGTCGAGCACGTAGTTATAGCGATAGGTGCGGTTTTCAGGCCGCAGGTTCTCGGCAACCATGGCTATGATCGCCTCAGTGCTGAGCGAATCGAGTGCAAGCGTCTGCTCGACCACCATGCGTCCTTCCTGACGGTATGAGTCGAGAAAAAACTGAGTCGGATAGGCCCAGCAGAGATAGTCGGTGCGGCCTGCCACGAAGCGATAGATGAAGTTGGGCGAGTCGAAGTCGAAAACACCCCAGTTGACCACGTAGTCGCGGCCGTCATTGTCGGTTATGCGCAGTGCCGTATGGCCTTCGAGCTGAAACACCTCCGTGCCCGGCAGAGCCGTGAGCAGGCTGACGCGTGCGGCCGATGCCATGGCCACGGCCGCTGCTGTCATCCAGAACCATATTATAATCCTTTTCACCCCGCAAAGTTAATGAAAAACGCCGAGACCGCAAAGGCGGCCCGGCGTTTTGGTGTGGTGCGATGGATTATCCGTCGGGTTAATCGTTGGCAACAGTCCAGCCCATGTCCTGGTAGAGGTTGAACTTGACGCGTGCGGTCAGGATGTAGTCTTCGCTTGGAGCTCCGAAAACGTAACCAAACGGAGTCTTGTCGACAAACTTGTAGAGCAGGGTGCATGAGCCTTTACCTGCTTTGAACATCTCGTCGGTGCAGAGTACTTCCTTGACTTTAACCACTTCGTAGTGTCCAAGCAACACGTTGTGTGTTTCTGTGCTTATTCGAGCGAGCATGGCGTTATATGCGGCATTGGGGTCTGCTTCGCCCTGAGTGGCGGGAGCTTCTTCGGCTTCGTCGGATGCGGTCTCGACATATTCCTCGCAGACGTCCATCTCTTCCGTGATTTCGACGGTCGAATCGGCTTCCTGAACCTGCTGAACTGCATTGGTGTCAAACGCATTGTCCGACGCTTCCATATAGTCGGGAGTTGGTTCTTCGTAGTTTTCGTTGTCGGCCATGTCTTTGATTTTGTCTTCACGCAGCCTGACAGGTTTTTCAACCACTAATTTACGGCCGGCGTCGGTTAACGTCACGTTGGCGAAAACGTGGGTGTGCTTGGTCGTAGTGGTGACATAGCCTGAGAAATAGCGCCATTCGCGCTTGCTGCGGGTTTCAACGGCCTTTTCGGTCGTGTAAGTGATTACCCCGGCGGCTTTGAGGCGTGCCAGGTCCTGGAGTTCGCTCTCCGATACTTCCTGGAAACCGGTCATAAATTCACGAACCTGTGAGTGCTTGTTGAATTCGGCCTCTTTTTTGATTGCTTTTTTTGCATACGAGGCTGTCAGAGGAGAGTTACTGTTCGAGCAGGCTGTCATTCCGGTGACGATAAAAGCTGCTGCGAGGCATTTAATGATGGTTTTCATAATGTGAAAAATAAATGAAAAAATTATGGGAGGTGAATTTGATTGATTTTGGAGAGTTTGGGGTGTGCGCTGTGTGTACTATGTGTGCTGTGTGTATGGCGTTTGGGAGTGAATTTATGATTGTGTGCAAAGTTAATTAAAAATTGATGATATTGCAGATGTTATCGGTTAAAAAAAGTTAACCCATACTGACCCGACTTCGTTCCGGATTCATGTCAGAGACGCGGGAAAAAGGGCGTTTAATCCAAGCGGATATGAAAAATCGCCGAACCGACAATGCCGAGTTCGGCGATTTATGAAAGAAAAGTGTGTGCTTAAAATTCGTAGCCGAGGCGGAGCGACACAAGCGAGACGAAGCGGTTTGAACCCACTTCACGGTTGAGCGCGTTGAAGCGGCTGACCTTCATGTTCTGGCCCGTATAGCTCAGCGCGAGCATAAATGCGCAGCGTTGGCGGCCTATGCGGATGCCCGCCGAGGGGCGTATCATGAAGCCGTCGCGCAGGGTGGCGCCAACGTCCATAGACCAGTATGGAACCACGTTGCGATATGTCTGGGGAATGAAGTTGCCGCGCAGGTCGAGATAGATTGGAAACGACCAGTCGATGGAGCTGTAGCGCACGGGCGAATCGGACTTTCCGTAATAGCGGCCGCCAAAGCCGGCGCCGACGCGTATGAAGTCGTTGAAGCGATAGCCGGCAACTACGTCGGCCTCGCCGAACCAGGTGTTGTTCTTGTTGATTCGGCAGGTGGTGCCGCCCGACAGTTCCACGGCAGCCCAGAATCCGCTGTTGTTCGAGGAGTATTCAACGTCTTCGGTAGATCGGCCGATTTCGGGCAGGCGGTTGACGGTGCGCTCCTGTGCGGCCGCGCTCAGAGTCGCGGCCGCAAACAGAAGCGTGAGTGTCTTTTTAAGCATAAGCTTGATTATTTTTTCTTTTTGAGGCGGAGGTAGTAGCCGGTGTAGTCACCCTTCTTGCCCTTGAATTCGGTGTAACCGTAGTTGAGGGCGGCCTTTTCTTCGTCGGTAGCCTTTTCGTTTTCGGCAACTTCCT
The DNA here is from genome assembly GCA_002490725.1 of Porphyromonadaceae bacterium UBA7203. Taxonomy (GTDB): domain Bacteria; phylum Bacteroidota; class Bacteroidia; order Bacteroidales; family Muribaculaceae; genus UBA3263. Next base: position 24,745 of record DKUN01000018.1, read on the forward strand.
CTTCAGCGCCATAGGCGTTGTTCCAGATTTTGCCCTTGACGGCCTTTACAGTGCCTACGGCCTTGTAGGAGCGCTTTCCGTCATTGTCTTCACGGGCTTCGAGGATTTCGTATTCGTCCTTTTCGTTGAGGCCTTCTTTGGTGCCGAGAGCAGCATAGATGATGCCGTTGCCGTCGCCGCCGATAATGGGGAGCACGGTGCGGAATTCTTCGTGGTTGTTCTGGAGCTTGATGATGGCCTGGTCGATGGCGCGAGCGGTTGCGCGCTTAACCAGCGAACTGATGGGTTTGTCGGAGAAGAGGCTCTGGCGAATGTTGCTGCTCGACTTTTCGGTGCCGATGAATTCGAGTTCGCAGATGCCGGAGGCGATAAGGTCTTCGAGTGAGGCGTTCTTTGCAAAAATCTCTTCGCCGAAGCGGTCGTTGATGTCGTTGTTCCATTTCAGGCGATAGAGGCTCGAAACGGCCTGCACGGTGTAGCCGTCGCCGGCGGCGGCGCTTGCGCCTGCCGATGCTGCGCTTGCGGCCAGCGAGCCGAGTCCGCCGAACTGCGAGCCGACACTCTGGGCCATGGCCGAAGCCTCGGCAACGATTGCCTGATAGGAGCGGAAGCGGAGGTTCACGGCCATGACGTAGGTGTTGCTGATCATGTTGAAGGCCGTATCGTCGATTTTCTTCTTCAGCTTGAAGTCGGTGGCAGCCTTCTCTACGTCGTCGGGGGTGAAGTTGTATATGCCGCGGTCGGTGATGGTCACGATGCCCCAGCGCTGTTCGCTTTCGGGGTTGTAGTCATACCACTTGGCCAGGATGCGGGGGGCAATGTTGTTGCTGGTGAAGAAGCGGTTGATTACGGCGGGGGCGTATTCGTCGAATTCGTTGTTGGCATTGTCGGTCGCGGTCGACATGCCGGCCATCGATTTGGCAAAGGTGCCGAAGCCTCCTTTTTTCTTTACGGCGAACTGAGCCTTCTCCTCAGGGGTGATGAGGCCGCGTATAGAGTCAAAGTTGACCACTCGTGTTGCCAGGTTGTGGTCATTGAACTGGTTGGGAATCTCGATGGTGGGGAACAACATTGCGGGCAGCGCGAAGATTGAGCCGGTGTGGTCATCGTTGGCCGCTTTCTTTTCGTCGGTTTTGGCCAGGCTCTTTGCCATGGCCATGATGCCGCCGTCGGCTACCTCGCCCTTTTTGGTCTCCTCTTCGTAGAAGGCGTTCTGGGTGTCGGAGTTGAGAAGTATGGTATAGAGCGAACTGCGCATGTAGTTCTGAACGAGCGAGTCGGAGGCGTTGGCTTCCTTGGCTGAGGCGGTGCCGGCGCAGGCAATGGCAAGCGCGGCAGCTGTAAGTGAAAGGTGTTTCATATTGAATATTTAGGCTTGATGGTTGATTTTTAGCGATAGCGGCGAGTGAGGAATATGAAGCGGTTCTGCTGCTTGGGCTGGTTCTTGGCATAGGCGACTGCGACCTCCTTGGCAGCTTCGATGCGCATCTTCTTAAGGGCGAGTTCGTCCTCATATTTGGTCACGTTTTCAAACTCCCACTGCTGCTGGGTGGTTTTTGAAATCTGGTTGCCCAGCGTCTCGGCTTCTTTCATGCACGATGCTCCGGGGTCAATCTGAGCCAGATAGGCGCATGCTTTTGCAGCGCCGGCGGCCGTGGGGTCGGCTGCCCATTCGGCTTTGGCCTTGGCAAGGAGCAGATTGCCTTCATAGTCGATTTTGTCGCCCAGCGCCTTGAGAGCAAGCTCGCTGGCTTCGGCATATCCTTTGCAGCAACTTGGAATCGGCGAGAGGATGAATATGACCTCGTCATAGTTGCGCGCAGCCATGGCCTGGAGGGCTTTGTTGATGTAGGTCCGGTAGTTGGCGTCGTAGTAGTCAATGATTTTCTGGCGGCCCTTGGTGATGAATTCAATCAGCTTGGAGTTGCCGGCATTGAGCTTGGCGAGCGCGCGGGTGTAGGCCTGGGTGTCGCTCGAGCCGACGCCTGTGAGTTCAAACGATTCGGTGGCGAAAATCTTCTGCTCGTCGGCGTCGCCGATATAGAGCGTGAGCGTCGTCCTGACGTAGACTTTCTGCGAGGTGCCGCCGCCAATGTCGTTGAAAGCGTCGTCGAAGCGGCCGGCAATGAAGAATCGGGAGTCGTAGGGAGCGGAAGAGAAGCCTGCCTTGCCGATGGCCTGCGCGAGCTTTGCCTCCAGGCGTGAGTTGATGGCCTCGGGAACAACTTCTCCCTTGGAAATATTGGCGATTGAAATGTCGATGTCACACCGGTCCTGAGCCGTGGCGGCGAAGCCTGCCAGGGCAATAATGGCGAGTGTGAAGGTTTTGAATCTGTTCATGGTCGGATGCTGTTTACTGGCAGATGTCATAGAGGCGACCTGCGCCGAGTCCTTTGGTGGTGTTCTCGCTCTTGAGGTTGCAGGTCGAGCGCAGATAGCGCTTGAGCTGGTCAACAAACTCCTTGGCCTGCATGGTGCGGCCGTTGGCGTCGCGGAAGGGGATGCGCACCTGCTCGAAGTTGATGCGGTTGCGGGTCGAGCTGCGGGTCGAGTAAACGTTGTTTACCGTGTTGTCGTTCATCCAGTCGGAAATTATGGTCGATAGTTCTTTGCCGTCGAATTCCGAGTTGAAGTTGATGCCGGAGCCGTTGTCACCGATGCGGCAGGCTACTGTGATTTCGCGTCCGTTTTCCTGAAGGTCGTCGAAATGCTCCTGCAGGCGGCCCACGAACTCCGACATATACTGCGTGGCGGCGTTCTTGATGGCGGCGGCCACGGGGATGGTGGTTTTCAGAGTCGGGGTTTCGGCGGTCACGGCGGCGATGCTCTTGCCCGAGTAGGAGTCGAGGGCCTCAAGACGGTAGGAGCAGGTGTAGTTGAAGCCGACTTTATTGACGTTCCAGCCCACCTTGATGAGAATGTCGGGGCGGAGCTTGTTGAGCAGCAGCTCATAGTCGGTGGCCGCCATTTCGCCGCCTGACTGCGAGTCTCCGCTGTAGGCATCCTCTTCCCCCTCTTCTTCGTCGTCGATTTCAGAGCTTGCGCTATGGTCCTTGGTGGGCAGGCCGTTGTCTTTCATCAGGGCGTTGAGCTGGGTTTTGAGGTTGGCGAGGTCGGAGTTGAGGAATGCCTCGTCGTATTTTTCGGTTATGCGCACTTTGCCGTTGCGCTCGGAGCGGTCAACATAGCCGTTTTCGTTACACCACGTCTTGTCGGGAAGAATCATTACGGTCGGGGGTGCGCCGGCCTGTGACGAAAGCGCGCAAACTGCGCCGCAAACTGCGCTAAGCAGATACTTGAGAGGTTTCATTGTAAATTGAATGAGTAGTAGTGGAAGTGTGTTGGTTTATTCGTTGCGTGTGTCGGTTGCAGTAGCGGAGAGGGTGAGGCGACGGGAGGAAAGATGCGGTTATTGTGCCGTCAGGCCGTCGGCGCGGAGCTGGGCGAGCAGGGCCGAGCGGTCAATGTCGAGAGTGACTCCATAGTTGGTGCGGCCGTTGCTCTTGGATTCTATGCGCGACTTGTCGGTCGACGACGCTTCCTTGACGAACTTGGAGTATTCGCCTCCGCGGGCAAAAAAGCGGTCGAAATATTCGGCATAGCGCTCGCGGGCGTTGACTTCGGTAATCAGCGCCTTGCCGCTATAACCTTTGGCACCTTTGATGCCATTGAAAATGAGGTCGCTCAGCGCCTGGCGCTTGGCCTCCTCGATGGCGGCTGCGCGGTTGGGGCCGCTGCCCCAGGCCTTTACGGTCAGCATGCCCGAGGGCGAGGTGTTGACAATGGTGGTGGCGAAGTGATAGTTCGAATATGAGTCGGCTACCTTCTGGTTGCTGCGGCAGGCGCCCGCCGAAAGCATGGCGGCAGCAATGGCTGCCACTGCGGCGATGTTTTTGATTTTCATTGCGGTTGAGGTGTTGGAGTGGGTTACCAGCCTGAGCCGAGGTCTTTGACCAAGCCTTGTGCCTTGAGGTCTTTTTTCAGTTGCGCGGTGTTGACGCGCACTTCGGCCGAGGTTTTATACTGCTTGCCGGTCTTGACTACACGGCGCGAGTCGCCGACTACCTGCACGTATTTGTTGCAGTCGCCGTTGCGGAAAAACGGCTCGAAAAAGTCAATGTGCTGAGCCTCGGCAGTGGGCGACTGCATGATGGCTTTGTGGCTTGAGGTGCTTCCGAAGCCGGAGTTGGCAATGTCGTCGATGTCGCGAAACAGCACGGCGTGGACGGCGCAGGTGCCGAGCTGTTCGTCGGTGACGTCTTTCTTCTTCGAGATAATGTAGACACGCACGAGCCTGGAGTTTCCGGAGGTTGTGCCGGCGCCTTCAACCTGATATTCAGGCACAATCCGCTCGTCATTTTTCTTGGCGAGAGCCGCTGAGGGCAACATCATTGCGATAGCCAGAGTTACTGACGCAAAAAGGTTAATTTTCATTGTAATCGATGTGTGAAATTAGTGTATAACATGCGCAAAGGTAAACAAAAGTTAACAATTTACCCCCCCCAATAGTTAAAAATAGTTAAGCTATTGACTGTCAATATATAATTCTAATTGGCGCTTTTTAGGCGCCGGGAGTCGTAAAAGGGTCCGGCGATTGCATTTTACGATTAGTTTTGTTAAATTTGCGGGCATGAAAGGAATTGTACTCGCGGGAGGCACCGGCACACGCCTCTATCCGATCACCAAAGGCGTCAGCAAGCAGTTGCTGCCCATCTACGACAAGCCGATGGTTTACTATCCGATTTCGGCTCTGATGCTCGCGGGAATCCGCGACATTCTGATTATATCGACGCCCGATGACTTGCCGGGTTTTCGCCGCCTGCTCGGCGACGGCTCTGATTTCGGTCTGAGGCTTGAGTATGCCGAGCAGCCCTCGCCCGACGGCCTGGCTCAGGCATTCATTATCGGCCGTGAGTTTATCGGCAGCGATTCGGTTTGTCTGGTGCTGGGCGACAACGTGTTTCATGGCGCGGGATTTTCGGGGCTGCTTAAGCAGGCTGTCAACACAACCGAACTCGAGGGCAAGGCAACAGTGTTCGGCTATCGGGTAAACGATCCGGAGCGCTATGGAGTTGCGGAGTTCGACGCCGAGGGCAATTGCATTTCAATCGAGGAGAAGCCGGCCCGCCCCAAGAGTGACTATGCGGTGGTGGGTCTTTACTTCTATCCTAACAGTGTGGTCGACATTGCGGCCGAAATCAAGCCGTCGGCCCGCGGCGAACTCGAAATCACCGCGGTCAACAAGCGCTATCTGGCCGACGGGCTGCTTAAGGTGCAGACCCTGCCGCGCGGATTCGCATGGCTCGACACCGGCACCCATGACTCGCTGGCCGACGCCTCGATATATGTTGAGGTGCTCGAGAAGCGCCAGGGGCTGAAAATTGCCTGTCTGGAGGGCATAGCCTATCGTCGCGGATGGATTTCGCGCGACAGGATGGTTGAAATGGGCCGCATGATGAGTGCCAATCAGTATGGGCAGTATCTGCTCAAAGTGGTCAGCGAGCTTGACCGTAGCGGCCAATCTAATCTTGACTGATAACCGTCGCGGCATGGAAGTTATTAAAACAGAAATCGACGGGCCGCTGATTTTCAGCCCCAAGGTGTTTGGCGACTCGCGCGGCTATTTTTTTGAAAGCTACAGCAGGCGTGAGCTCGAAGCAGCCGTTGGCCACCAGATTGACTGGGTGCAGGAAAACGAGAGCATGTCGGTGCGCGGCGTCATGCGCGGACTGCATTTCCAGCGCCCGCCATTTGCCCAGGCCAAACTGGTTCGCTGCGTCAGGGGTGCCGTTGTCGACGTTGCGGTCGATTTGCGCGCCGGCTCGCCGACTTATGGTCGCCACATAGCCGTTGAACTCACCGAAAGCAACCGTCGAGCCGTCTACATTCCGCGTGGTTTCGCCCATGGGTTTGCGGTTGTGAGCGACGAGGCGGTTTTTCAATATAAATGCGATAATTACTATGCGCCGGAGTCAGAGGGCGGAATTTCGCTTGGCGATGACTCGCTTGGCATTGCCTGGCCCTTCAGTCCGGCCGAGGCCATTCTTTCCGAAAAGGATCTGCACCACCCTCTGCTGCGCGAATTTACAACCCCCTTCAGCCTATGAATATTCTCGTAACGGGCGGCGCCGGATTCATCGGAAGCCACGTCGTCAGGCTCCTTGTCAATAAGTATCCCGACAATCTGATAGTCAATCTCGACCTGCTGACCTATGCAGGCAATCTGAAGAACCTGGCCGATATAGAAGGGAAGCCCAACTATCGCTTCGTCAAGGCCGATATTGCCGATGCCGACGCCGTTGGCCGCATAGTGCGCGAGTTTGAAATCGATGGAATAATTCATCTGGCGGCCGAGAGCCATGTTGACCGTTCAATCAAAGACCCGCTGACGTTTGCCCGCACCAACGTGCTCGGCACGCTGAATCTGCTTCAGGCGGCCCGTTCATGGTGGGAGTCACGCCCCGAGGGTTATGAGAGCAAGCTGTTTTACCACATATCGACCGACGAGGTCTATGGCGCGCTTGAGATGACCGACCCCGACGGGGTTGAGGCGCCGTTTTCGACGCGTGCGTCGTCGGGAAAGGCCCACATGGCGTTTGGCCGCGAGTTTTTTACCGAGGAGACCAGATATGACCCCCATTCGCCATATTCGGCGTCGAAGGCTTCGAGCGACCATTTCGTCCGCTCGTATCACGACACTTACGGCATGCCGGTCATCATTACCAACTGCTCCAACAACTACGGCCCTTATCAGTTTCCTGAAAAGCTGATTCCGCTGTTTGTCAATAATATCCGCCACGGCAAGCCGCTTCCGGTCTATGGCCGCGGCGAGAACGTCAGAGACTGGCTCTATGTTGAAGACCATGCCCGCGCCATTGACCTGATTTTTCATCGTGGCAAGCCGGGCTCGACATATAATATAGGCGGTTTCAACGAGTGGAAAAACATTGACCTGGTGCGTGCGCTTGTCAGGGTTACCGACCGTCTGCTCGGCAATCCCGAGGGCCATAGCGACGGGTTGATTACTTTCGTTACTGACCGCCCGGGCCATGACTGCCGCTATGCCATCGATTCGCGCAAGCTTCAGCGCGAGCTTGGCTGGGAGCCGTCGCTTCAGTTTGAAGAGGGGCTGGAAAAGACGGTCAGATGGTATCTTGACAACGGCGAGTGGTTAGACTCCGTAACGTCGGGCGACTATCTGAAATATTACGACGAGATGTATTCCGGCCGCTGAGCGCCGGCCGGTTCCAGACGCGAGAATCCTTCGGTGAAATAGGCTCTGGTGAATTCCCCGGGTCGGATAATCGTGTTGTCGGCGGCTATAACGTCGACATCCATTTCGACGCACCCTGTCAGTTTGCTTTGAGGTGTGCGTCCGCATTGGCGCTCGAACTCCTTGGCCAGGGCCGCAACCTCGCCGGCCGTGAGCCGCGAGGTGCCGCGCGCAACCATGTTGAGATAGTCGGCCGAACGGCCGTTGTGAGCGCGTGTGCGGTAGATTCCGGAGCTGTCGACGTCGTCAAAGTGATTGCGCAGCCAGTTTTCGGCGCGGGCCATCATCTCTGCGGCGCAGTGACAGTTGGAACCGATGCTGAGCAGGTAACGGCCCATCGGGAGTTAAAAGTTGGCGTTTGACATGCCTTTTAGCGTCAGGGCTATGCGTCCGCGGTCAGGGTCAACTTCGAGAACGCGCGCCTTGATTGACTGGCCGATTGCAACAACCTCGTGGGGCGAGTTGATGAAGCGTTCGCTCATCTGCGACACGTGGAGCAGTCCGTTTTCCTTGATTCCGAGGTCTACGAAGGCGCCGAACGAGGTGATGTTGTTGACCTTGCCGGCCAGTTCCATGCCCGGTCGAATGTCGCGGATCGAGGTGATTGAGTCGTCGAACTCTGTGTTGTGGACCTCGTCGGTCGCCGAGCGCCTGGGCTTGCTGAGTTCTTCGATAATGAGGTTGACCGTAGGCACACCGACTTCCTTGTCAATATAGTTGGCGATTTCGATGTTTGAGGCCAGGGCCGGATTGTTGACCAGAGCCGAGGTGGTGGTCCGCAGGTCGCGGGCCATCTGTTCGACCAGGGCGTAGCGCTCGGGGTGGATTGCCGTGTTGTCGAGCGGCTGGCGGGCGTCGGGAATGCGCAGGAAGCCGGCACACTGCTGGAATGCCTTTTCGCCCATGCGGGGCACGTTCATGAGTTCGGTGCGCGACTTGAATGGGCCGTTTTCCTTGCGGTAGTCGACTATGTAGCGGGCCAGGGCGGAGCCGATGCCGCTGACGTAGCTCAGCAGCGAACTTGAGGCCGTGTTGACGTTGACGCCGACCTGGTTCACGCAGCTGCAGACGGTGAAGTCGAGCGCTTCCTTCAGACGCGTCTGGTCAACGTCGTGCTGATACTGGCCCACGCCGATGCTTTTTGGGTCGATTTTGACCAGTTCTGCCAGGGGGTCGAGCAGGCGTCGGCCTATGCTGATGGCGCCTCGCACGGTGATGTCCTTGTCGGGGAATTCCTCGCGGGCAATGTCAGAGGCGGAGTAGACCGACGCACCATCCTCGTTGACCACGGCAATCTGCACCTTGCGGGGAAAGCGCAGGTCGGAGAGGAAGCGGTGGGTTTCGCGGCCTGCGGTGCCGGAGCCTACTGCGATGACGTCGATTTTGAAGTCGCCGACCATGCTGCACACAATATAGGTGGCGCCGTGGGGGTCGGAAAGGTACATTATTTCGTCGGCAAGAAGTTTGCCCTGCTCGTCGAGACACACAATCTTGCATCCGCTCTTGAAGCCGGGGTCGATGCCCATTACGCGCTTGCCGAACATCGGCGGAGCCATGAGCAGCTGGCGCAGGTTGTCGGAAAAGTTATCGATTGCCGCGCTGTCGGCTTTCTCTTTGGCTGCGGCTGCGGTTTCGTTTTCGATCGACGGGCGGAGCAGGCGGCGGTAGGCGTCGCGCACGGCTGCCGAAATGAGCCTGGCGCATTCGTCGGTGGCTCCGGGCTTGATGAAGAAGCGGCCGAGGCGCTCAATCATCTCGTCGTCGTTGATGGTGATCGAAACCTTCAGCGCGCCGGCTTCTTCGCCTCTGCGGGCTGCCAGGTAGCGGTGAGAGGGCACAAGTCGCAGCGGCTGGTCATAGTCATAGAGCGAGGCGTAGATTTCGTTGGGGTCGTCGGCTCCTTTTGCCTTGACCGACGTGAACCGGGCCGACCTCTGATATTTTGAGCGCACGAGGTTGCGCGCTTTTTCGTTTTCGCTCATCCACTCGGCAATGATGTCGAGGGCGCCGGCAATGGCGTCGTCGGCTGTTTCGACTTCGCCTTTGGCATATTTGCGTGCCGTGGATTCGAGTTCGGTGGCCGTCTGTGCGGAGATTATCTTGGCCAGAGGTTCAAGGCCGCGCTCGCGTGCGATTTCGGCTCTGGTGCGTCGTTTGGGCTTGAAGGGCAGGTAGATGTCTTCAAGCGCCGAAGGGTCAAGCGTGTGTTCGATGCGGTCGGCGAGTTCGGCGGTGAGCGCTCCGGCGCTCTTGATTTGTTCAACAACGAACTCTCGACGTTTTAGAAACTCGCGCAGCGCCGATAGACGCCGGCTTATGAGATAGACCATCTTTTCGTCAAGTTCGCCGGTAGCTTCTTTGCGATAGCGGGCAATGAAGGGCACTGTAGCGCCATCGTCAAGCAGCTTTATGGTTGCATTGACCGATTTGCGGGGAAGGTTGAGGTCGTTGCCGATAATCGAAGGCAGGTCAGTTGTGGGGATTCTCACGAGTCTGGAGTGCGGTGAAGGTTAGTTCTTACAGTTATTTGATTGCCTGAGTGTGAACAGGGTTATTTCCGGGGTTGCGCCGATGCGCATCGGAATTCCGACGCATCCGGCTCCGGTGTTGACGTAGAGTTTGCGCCCGTCGGGGGTGGAGTAGAGTCCGGCCCAGCATTCGGGGTAGCGGAGCGAGGCGGGGCTTATCGGGCCGATGCGGAACTGCATGGCGTGGGTGTGGCCGCTTAGCGTCAGCGCGTAGCGCATGGAGTCGGTGGGAGCCACGATGTCGGTCCAGTGGCGCGGATTGTGGGTCAGCAGGATTTTGACGGCGCTGTCGCCCGAGGTCGGATAGGCCGTGTCGATGTCGCCGAGCTGCTTGAAGGGCGGGTCGCCCCAGTTCTCCACACCCACAATGACTATGGAGTCATTGCCCTCGGGCGAGTAAATTATCTCGGACGAGTTGGTGAGCAGTTCCCAGCCCATTTCAATCTGCTGGTCCATGATGCGCTCGAGGTTCTGCTCGCGGTCGTTGTCGGAGTTCCAGCTGACGTAGTCGCCATAGTCGTGATTGCCGAGAATGGAGAAGACTCCGTCGCGGGCTTCAAGGCCTGCGAGCACTGGAATGAACTGTTCGGCCTCGGAGGCGCGCTGGTTGACGATGTCGCCCGTAAACACAACCATGTCGGGCTTCAAGGAGTTGACTTTTTCAACGAGTTTGGCGGCAAAGCCGGTGTTAGTGCCGAATGTGCCGAGATGGAGGTCTGAAATCTGGGCTATGCGGTAGCCGTCGAACGATGCGGGCAGGTTGTCGATGTCGATTGCAAGCTCGTTGACCTGAATGCGATAACGGTTTATGAACGAGCCCCAGAGCATGGTGGCGACAATGACGGCACCAATCGCCACGCCGGCCCTGCTGAGCAGGCGCAGGCGCTTTTTACCCCAAACCCCGGGCAGCGATGCAAGCAAGTCGAAGATGACGTAGGCCAGTTTGGCCGCATAGACCATAATGTAGAAGTAGACCATCCACATTACAATCAGCAACCCTCCTTCGGTGATGCCCGAGCGTGCGGGCAGGAAGAAGAGCACGATGACGTAAATCAGAAAGAAGACGCTTTCGTAGAGTTGAAAGCGCGCAAGCCCCGAACTTTTATGTCGGCGCAGTGCGATGAAAAACAGGTATGTGTCGATTGCGAGCTGTAAGGCCGGCAACAAAAAGGCAAGAATCAGAGGGATTCGCATTTCATTTTATTGCTCAATGGGTTGGCGTACATTGTCAACACCATTTCGCGCATAAAGTTCATTTCGTCGGGGGTGATGTCAGGAAGGTCTACCTTGGCGAGCTGAGTGGCGATACGCTGGTTGACGGCGTCGACGTCGGCCGGAGTGTAGAGGTCGGTAAATTGATTTAGGCCTGAGAGCAGGTCGTGGGCAACGTAGTTGATCGGGAAGAGGTAATAATTGCGGTGTATGTGGCGGTCAACTATTTCGCTGATGCGGGTGCAGGCTTCGGAGCGTCCGAGGTCTTGAGGCAGCATGTCGAGCTCGGGGTTGATACATTCGGTCAGCGAGAAGTGGATTCGGCCTTTCTGCTGCAGAATTCCCGTTTCCATGCTGAGCAGGTCGTCGTGCTGGCTCTTTTTGAAGTCCGGGTCGCGGCGTTTGCAAAGGAACTCCTTTGCTTTGAGATAGTCGTTGGGGTCGAATTCGTAGCTGATGCTTACGGGTAGCAGGCGAATGTTGCGTATGCTGTCGATCGGCGAGCCCGAGCCTCCGAGGGTGAGCATCTTGATGAGACCCTCCTGAGTGCGGTCGTTGCTGTCCTTGGCGCGCCCTTCGCGGTGGGCAATCCAGAGGCTCTGGTGTTTGGTCGACAGGCAGTAGTGGATGTAGGCGCTGAGGTGGCGTGCGGCCTCAAGGGCTCCGCGCACACCGGTGTCGCGCTTGACGATGAAACTCTTGTTGATGCGAACCAGCTCATCGATCCAGGGCATAATCAGCAGGTTGTTGCCGATGGCAACCTCGCATGTCGGACGGCCTCCGCGCACGAGCACGAGATTCAGAAACGCGGCGTCAAGAACAATGTCGCGATGGTTTGAAATCAACACGTAGCTCTTGTCGGGCTCATAGTTGTCGATGCCGTCGAGTGTGATGCCGTTGGTGGTTCCCTGCTCGAGCTTCATGAGGAAGGGGAGCATTATTTTCATCTGGAAGTCTTCCTGAGTGTGACATTCCAGGAGGGTGTTGGCAAAATCTTGATAATCAACGCCGGGAAGCACCCACTTTACTGCATGTTGAAACTGCGGCTCGCCCACAAGGCGGGCAATGTGTTGATGAAAATGCGGGCCGTCGTCAAACGGGGCTATATCATTGAATTCTTGGTCTGTCATCTTTTTTCTTTAGTCGGGAGTCTGCTAAGGAAAGCACAAAGTTACATATTATTTCCGAATATTGCAAGCCGACGGGCCAGTGGTTTCTTGCGGGGCGGCTGCCGGAAATTCGGGCCCGAGGCTATTTTTTTGTCAGTCGGAATGTGAGGCGGTGCAGCGCGCACGGGCCATGGATGGCTATGGCTTCGCGGTGGGCGGCCGTGGGGTAGGCTTTGTTTTGTTCCCAGCCGTATTGGGGATAGTCGGCCGCGGCCCGGGCCATGTATTCGTCGCGATAGGTTTTGGCAAGGATGCTTGCGGCGGCGATGTTGCCGAGTTTGGCGTCGCCCTTGACCACGGTAGTGTAAGGCACTCCAAGGCGCCAGGGTGTAAAGCGGTTGCCGTCGACCACAATGAGCTGCGGGGCGACGTTGAGGGAGTCGAGGGCGCGGTGCATGGCCAGGATGCTGGCGCGCAGAATGTTGATTTCGTCAATTTCGTCGGCTGAACAACTTGCCACCGCCCAGGCCACTGCCTCGCGCTCAATGATTTCGCGCATCTGGTTGCGTCGCTGTTCGGTCAAGGCTTTTGAGTCGTTGAGCCATGGGTGGGTGAATCCGTCAGGAAGGATTACCGCGGCGGCGAATACGGGACCGGCAAGGCATCCGCGTCCGGCTTCGTCGCAACCGGCTTCAATCAGTTCCGACTGGAGCGAGGCGGGGAGCAGGCCGTTGACGGGGGCGGGAATCGGCGGCTGGACGGGTTGGGCTGATTTGCGGCGCATTGGCGATTGGTCAGATAATGACGCCGTAGCGGCGCAACACGGCGCGCAGCTTGGCCATAAGCACGTTAGCCTGAAGCGGCTTGTCGATAACGATGTCGGCGCCCTTGTCGTAGGCTTCGATGGGGTCGGTCGGAGCTATGACCACCAGGGCCGGCAGTCCGTCGCCGACCTGACAGGTCAGGTCGCCGTCGAGCATCAGAATGATATAATCTTGCGACTCATAGTGCTCCGGTCCGCATTTAGCTACGGTTTGCAGCTCGATGCCGTTGGATGCGAGCAGAGCTGACAGCGCCTGCGGCAGTGAACGGTCGTTCGTGGCCAGCAGGGCGCGTATGGTGACTGTGTCGGTCGAAGAAATAGTAGAGTCCAAGCGAATTTCAGTTGATTCTAATGCAAAGTTACGTAAAGTAGCCCAATAACGAAAAGTACGTAACAGAATTGTGTCGGATTTTTTAACTTAATGCGGTCGATGCGAGCACGAGTACCGAAATCTTTACATCGGGGGCGGCTGAGTGTATGGCTTCGGCGCAGGCGTAGAGAGTAGCGCCGGTGGTGCATATGTCGTCAACGAGCAGCACGTGCGACACTCCTTTCAGCGCGTCATTCCCGGCCGTGAAGATGCCTTTTGCGGCTGAGAGGCGGCTGTCGGCGCCGAGGCGGGTCTGCGATTGGTGACGGCGCGCGCTCATGGCGTCGATGACGGCTATGGAGGTTACGTCGCTGAGGCCGCGGGCAATGTGGGCGCTTTGGTTGTAGCCGCGCCTGCAGTGACGCCAGAAGTTGAGGGGCACGGGCACAATGGCGTCGATGCCGTTGAAAAAACCGGTTGAGATAATGGCGTGCGCATATTCGCGGGCAAGGTCGCGCCCGATCGAGGGGCGTCCGTGATATTTCATGGCGTGTATCAGCCGTGCCTGCGGCGAGTCGCGGCGATAGGTGAAGTAGGCAGTGGCTCGTTCTATGGGCACGAGCCCGTTGAGCTTGTCAATAAGGTCGTTGTTGGCGGGCGAGTCGGCAAATCCGGTCAGCGGCAGGCGCAGGCGGCAGGCCAGGCACATAGGTTTCTCTCCGCGGGTCAATGTTGCGCCGCAGCAAGGACATTCCGGCGGATAGAGCACGGATAGCAGGCTTTCGACGAGCAGGTTCATCTGTTTTTCTCTCTCAGAAGGTTGGCAGGTCCGGGTCGTCGTTGCGCCAGAATTCCTCGTCGGCAATCATTTCGCAGACGAGCGAGGGCTCGTAGCCGCGGCTCACCGCAAAGCGCATGAGTTTGGCGCGGTCGGCCTGCGAGAGCGGCGACTCCATGCGGCGTCCCTTTGATCTGAGGGCGTCGGCCAGGTTGGTAAAGTAGCGTTCGTCGTCGGTTTCGCTTTCAATGGCTTCGGTAATCGTGGCGCGGTCTATACGTTTGAGGGTCAGGGCGTGGCGTATCTTCACCAGGCCCCACCGGCTGTTGTTGAGGCGGTCGCGCACAAAGGCGCGCGCAAAGCGCTCGTCGTCAATAAAGCGCTCGTTGACCAGCCGCTGCACAATCCGGGCGGCTTCAGTCGGCCCGATGCCCCACAGACGCAGTTTTTCGAGCGCTTCGCCGGTGCAAACCTCGCATGTCGAGCAGCGGTCGGCCAGGCGGGCGTAGGCTTCGTCGGGGGTGAGTGATTTAGGCGGGGTCATAGATTGCAAATCGGTTTTTGCCGTGAATGTCGCGGATAATCTCTGCGCCTTTGAATCGGTCGGCACAGAGCGGGTTGATTTCGAAGTATATGGCACCGGTCCGGCCGCTGAAGTTACGGAGAGTGGCGTTGTAGAATTTCATCGGGTCGGCGTCGGGCACGAACAGGGCGGTGTGGGGCTCGTGGTCAACTACGGCAGTTTCCATCGCGGAGCGTTCGCTGTCGAGCACGTAGGGCGGGTTGCTCACGACGATGTCGTAATCACGGTCGGGGCTCATGGTTAGCATGTCGGCATGCACGAAGTCGATTTTGACTCGATGGGCAGCGGCGTTGCGGCGGGCCACATCCAGTGCGTTTTCGGAGATGTCGACCGCGGTGACTATCGGGAAGCGAAGCGCGCGTGCCAGGGCTATGGCTATGGCACCGCTACCGGTGCCGAGGTCTATGATGCGCAGGTCGGGGTGTTGCGCATAGCGGCTCACTATGACGTCGACGAGCTCTTCGGTTTCGGGCCTCGGAATGAGCACGTCGGGTGTGACCTCGAGGTCGAGGCCGCAGAAGCGAGCGTGGCCGAGTATGTATTGGAGCGGCTCGCCGGCAAGCAGACGGTTGACCACGGCGTCGACCTTGGGTGCAATGAAGGGGGGCAGTTCTCTGTCGGGGTTGACCACTACGTCGACCGGTCGCATCATGGCTATGTCTTCGAATATGATGCGTTCAATGGCGCGGGCTTCGCCCTGCCCGAGCGGGGCGAGGCGATTGCGTAGTCGGGTTGAAAGTTCGGCAACGGTCATGACGGTCGGTTAAGGGAGGGGACTATAAATGAATAACCGGACTTGACGTGGTCAAGACCGGCTATTATTAACAGTCAGCTCGCTAAAATTATTCAGCAACAGCTGCTTCTACGATTTCAGCAGCGGGAACGGTGTCAGCTTCAGCAGCAGCGCTGTCAGCAACTTCAACCACTTCTTCCACAACAGCTACGGTGTCAACGCCTTCAACAACTTCTTCAGCGTTAGCTTCTTTGTTGCCGCAAGCAACGAGGGTGGTAGCAGCTACAGCAGCGAGCATCAGGATGTACTTTTTCATTTTCTTTAGAATTTAATTTATGAAACGTTTTGAATTATGTTAGAGTTCTGTTCTAAAACCGCTGCAAATTTATGTCAAATTTTTGAACCTGCAAAGATTTTTTAAGAAATTTTTCGAGTTTTTCTTGAAAAAGATGCTTTTTAACACATTTTTGCCTAAAACCTTGTTGAAAAGGGCGGTTTCAGATTAGATTTTTGGAATTTCAGGGATGCTTATTTGAGAGCTGCCTTCACAGCGTCGTTGGGCACCATTTCTTCCTTGAACATGTAAGCGCCGGTTTTAGGCGAACGCTCCATTTTGATGACTTTGCTATAAGTACGGCCTTCACCCTTCTGAAGTGAGGCCACGGTTTTCTTTGCCATTTCCTGTCGGTCTTAAAGGGTGGATTACTTAATTTCTTTGTGAACGGTTACGCGCTTGAGGATGGGGTTGTATTTCTTGAGCTCAAGACGTTCGGTCGTGTTCTTGCGGTTTTTGGTGGTGATGTAGCGTGAAGTGCCGGGCATGCCGCTTGCCTTATGTTCGGTGCATTCGAGAATTACCTGCACGCGATTACCTTTTGCTTTCTTTGCCATGACTTAAAATCCAATGCATTTAATGTCGTTATCTTTGAGGTATCCCTTTTCGGCGGCCTGCAGCAGGGCTGCGTTGAGGCCGAGTTTGTTGATGGTGCGCAGACCCTTTGCGGAAATGGTCAGGGAAATCCACATTTCCTGTTCGGGCCAGTAGAACTTCTTGGTGAAGAGGTTCACGTTGAATTTACGCTTGGTGCGACGCTTCGAGTGCGAAACGTTGTTACCCGTCATGGCAGTTTTGCCCGTGATTTGACACATCTTTGACATGGCTGTACGGTGTTGTCTTCTAACTGGTTATATTATTATTTTTCTTGTCTCGTGTAGTTGTCAGCGGCGTCCGGCCCTTTGCTCATATCATCGGCGAGCGCATCACTTCACGCCGACTTTCCCGGGTGGGGGTCGCTAAACAGTGTGCAAAGTAACGAATTTTTCGTGACTTTCGCAAATTTTTGCTACTAATTTTTTATGAGGGAGCCTTTTGGCCTGCTGGCGCGGTCAGTGCTTGGCGGGCAGGGTGAGCAGGCCCGATTCGAGAGCTTCGTCCAACAGGCGTCGGCGAATGCGTGCGTCGGCTTCGGTGCGTCTGATGGCTTCGAGTGTTTCGCGGATGTGGTGTTCGGCGGCTTCGAAGGGTATGGTTTCTCCGGCGGGTAGAATATCGCTGACCGATAGCAGATAGGTGAATCCGTCAATGTCGGCGTCGAGTTTATAGCCTTTGCGCAGGTCGGTTGTCTTGATTTCGCGTGGAATCTTGTCGATAATCTGTCGGGCGGGAATCCACTGGTCGCGGAAGTAGTCGTAGTGAATGGCTCCCTTGAGTCCCACTTTCTCGAGGCGGTCAATGTCGTTCCGGTCAGGCGAGGCATAGAGGCTTCTGACTTCGGCAAGGGCTTCGGCGTCCGACTCCATTTTTATGTATATGCCGCGCACCATCGGTGAGTCGAGCTTCATCAGCTCCGGGTGGGCGTCATAGTAGGCGTGTGCGTCGGCGTCGCTGATGGCGAGCGCCGTGTCGGCATTGACTGCCATGCGCCTGTATTCCCAAATTATCAGGTCGCGTCGATATTGTTCTACGCGGCGGTCAATTTCGTCGGTGTTGCGTATGTGGCGTGCGGCCACCTGCATGATTAGTCTGTCGGTGATCCAGTTGTTGACAAATGCGTCGGCAAATGCGGTCGAGTCGGCGGCCGACAGGCCCGAGGGCATCGATCTGGCCAGGTCGGCGCGGGTCAGGGTTTCCGTGCCGATGCGCGCCAGATCATTCGGTCCGAGGTCACCTCCGCGGTCAGAGCAGGCGGCTATCGCCGTGAGAGCCCCGAGGGCGCCCGCAACGATGGCCGCGCGAATGGTTGTCGTTATTTCCGTCGGGGTCATTTGGCTTTTTTGAGCACTTTTTTGTTGACCTTGACGGGGTAGGTCGCGCGCAGCTCCTTGACGAAGTTTTCTTCGAGCTCGCGGGTCCAGTCATTTGTTACGCGGTTGCGAACGTCGGCAACTTCTTCAGGGCCGTTGATTATGTGGCCCATGTAGGTGGTGAACGCTACCCAGCGGTTTTTGAGTGCGGGTTTGGGGCCGTTGAAGGCAATGTAGTCAACCACCTGGTTTTCGCCCTGAGGGAGCACGGCGCGTTCAATGCGGATCTTGCCGGCAAAGTTGGCGCGAAGGCTGTCGGCAAGCACTTCGGGGGTCGGAGCGACCTCCTTGAGGTAGGTGTCGATGGCCGATATGAGCGAGTCGGAGAGCGAGTAAATGACGTAGCCTTTCCAGCGGGGTTCGTTGAAGGCATATTTCTCGCGGTTTTGCTTGAAGTATTCTTCAAGAGCCTCGGGGTCTTCGGCGGGGCGGTTCCAAATGTTCTTTTCGAGCGATGCAACGAGCATCAGGCCGTCGGAATATTCCTTTGAAAGGTTGCGAAATTCGGGGTATTTCTGCTCGAGGCGGTGGTCTTCGTAGCTGACGGTTACCTGGTCGAGGCGCTCGTTGAGGCGCTCGTCAATCGTTGAGGCGGCGTCTTGAGCGGGTGCGAAGCGGTAGCCCGGCGCCAGGAATTCGCCGATGCTGACGGTGCTGTCGCCGACCGTAATCAGCGGGGTGGCGTCGGTTGCAAGAACCACGGCGGCCGAGTCATAGCCCAGTCGGGTAACTTCGTTCAGGAGTTTTTCGCGACCTGCGGTTTCGATGCGTGCGCCATATTCCTTGCGGAGCTGTTCGGTGCGGGCCTGGCGGGGGCGCAGGCTGCGCGAGTCGCGCTTGATGATTTGTGCGGCTGCTTCGATTATTTCGTCGCGCGACTTGGAGCGCGATTCGTATTTCTTGGCAATGTGCCAGCCGAATCGGGTGGTGAAGGGTTCGGAGATGGCGCCGTTTTCAAGAGCGAAAATGGCGTTTTCGAATTCGGGCACCATCTGGCCGCGACCAAAGAAGCCGAGGTCGCCGCCATTGCGCTTCGAGGGACAGTCGCTGAGCGTTTTGGCCAGGGCCTCGAACGAGGCGCCGTTGCGCAGCAGGGTGTAGATGGAGTCGATGCGCGCTTTTGCGGCAGCCGAGTCGCCGCCCTGTTCGAGTTTGACGAGGATGTGTGCGCCGTGGACTTCGCCCGAGGTTGCGCGTTCGGCAGTGGGGCGTACAATGTGGAAGCCGTAGGGAGTACGGGCCACGGGCGAGATTTCGTTCAGCGGAGTTTCGAAAGCGATTTCTTCGAACTCGTAGGGGAACTGGTTGGCGCGAATCCAGTCATAGCGGCCGCCGTTCTGCGGGGCCGAGGGATCGATCGAGTATTTCTTGACCAGTTCATAGAAGTCGGCTTTACCTGCGGCCAGCAGGGAGTGGAGCGAGTCGGCCAGCGCGCGATCGGTGAGCGGGAGCATGAGGTGGTCGAGCTTAACCTCGCGCTGTGAGTGCTGATATGCACTTTCGAGCAGCTGGTTATAGACAGTTGAGTCCGACAGGTAGGGCTCGGCGAGCTCGCTGCGATATTCGCGGAAGTCCTTGATGTAGGAGGCCGTGGTATCCTGGCGTTCGGCGCGGGCGCGTGCAACCTTGAGCTTGTAGTCGATAAAGCGTTCGAGATACTGCTCGGGGGTTTCGTGTTCGACTTCGTTGCCGTCGTTTTTGTGATAGAAGTATTCGAATTCGCTGAGTGTCACGGCCTCGCCGTTGACCGTCAGCAGCACGGGGTCTTTAGGAGCTTTGGCGGCTAATGTCAGCACGCCTATGCCGATGAGAACCGGTATGAGAAGTTTCTTCATGATTGACTGTTAGTTAGCGTTGGCGCTGTAGTTGGGGGCTTCGGAGGTGATGGCCACGTCGTGGGGGTGGCTTTCGGCTACGCCGGCGTTGGTGATGCGGGTGAACTTGGCCGAGTGGAGAGCCTCGATGTTTGCTGCGCCGCAGTAGCCCATGCCGGAACGGAGGCCGCCGAGCATCTGGTAAACGACTTCGTAGAGCGAGCCCTTGTAGGGTACGCGGGCTGCGATGCCTTCGGGCACGAGCTTTTTGGCGTCGGAAACGTTGCCCTGGAAGTAGCGGTCTTTCGAGCCTTTTTCCATGGCTTCCAGCGAACCCATGCCGCGATAAGCTTTGTATTTTCGGCCGTTATAGATAATGGTGTCGCCGGGGGTCTCGTCCACGCCGGCGAGCATGCCGCCGAGCATTACGGAGTAGGCGCCTGCCGCCAGAGCCTTGACAATGTCGCCGCTGTAGCGGATGCCGCCGTCGGCAATCAGGGGTACACCGGTGCCTTCGAGCGCTTTGGCCACGTCGTAGACGGCCGAGAGCTGGGGCACGCCTACGCCGGCAATGACGCGGGTGGTGCAGATTGAGCCGGGTCCGATGCCGACCTTGACGCCGTCGGCGCCGTTTTCAACCAGATAGCGGGCGGCGTCGCCGGTAGCGATATTGCCTACCACAACGTCGATGTTGGGGAATTTGGTCTTGACTTCGCGGAGCACACGCACAACGCCGGCGCTGTGGCCGTGGGCCGTGTCGATGACGATTGCGTCGACGCCTGCCTCGACGAGGGCCGATGCGCGCTCGATGCTGTCGGCGGTCACGCCGATGCCGGCCGCAACGCGCAGGCGGCCGTATTTATCCTTACAGGCCATGGGTTTGTCTTTGGCCTTGGTGATGTCTTTGTAGGTGACGAGGCCGAGCAGGCGGCCGTCGGGGTCAACCACGGGGAGTTTCTCGATTTTGTGCTGCTGGAGAATGCGGGCTGCTTCTTCGAGGTCGGTGCTTTGCGAGGTGGTGACGAGGTTTTCTTTGGTCATCACTTCGTCGATGGGGCGGTTGTGGTCGGTTTCAAAGCGCAGGTCGCGGTTGGTCACGATGCCTACCAGATGGCGCTTTTCGTCAACGACGGGAATGCCGCCGATGTGATATTCCTCCATTATGGCGAGTGCGTCGGCGACCGTCGAGCCGCGTTCAATGGTGACGGGGTCGGTAATCATGCCGTTTTCGGCTCGCTTGACTGCATGGACCTGGCGGGCCTGCTCGGCGATCGACATGTTTTTGTGGATAACGCCGATGCCTCCTTCGCGAGCAATGGCGATTGCCAGTGTGGCTTCGGTCACTGTGTCCATTGCCGCCGAAATGAGCGGAACGTTAAGAGTGATGTTGCGTGAGAACTTGGTTGCGAGGTTCACGTCGCGGGGTAATACTTCGGAATACGCGGGAATTAACAGGACATCGTCAAAGGTGAGTCCGTCCATTTTCACTCTATCGGCAATAAACGACATAATTAGTATGTATTGTTTTAATTAGTGTATAAAATTGCACGCAAAGTTACGCAAAAATCACGAAACGTGCAAGTGCGGGCCTGTGGAAATGAAACGGGCCGCACCGGCTGTCGGTGCGACCCGTTATCAGGAGGGTAGGGTAAGCGGGTGTTATTTCACCAGAACCTTGCGGCCGTTGATGATGTTGATGCCCTTGACGGGGGCGCTGAGGCGGCGGCCCTGCAGGTCGAAGATTACAGTGGCGTCATTGCGGGCGGCGTCGAACTCATTGATGCCGGTCGAGATGTTGCCGTTATCGTCGAGCTCGATGGTGGTTACAACGGGACGCGAGAATTTGTTGGCGCCTACTTTGACGAGCGCGAGGGGCAGCTCGATTTCATAGCTGTTGCCGTTGGCCATGCTGTTGTCGGGGTCAAGCTGGAAGGTGATGGTGTTGTTTTCCGAGTCATGCTGCAGCGATGAGGGCGACAGCGTAAAGTCGCTTTCCGAGCGGGTGGCGGTCTGCTTGGATGTTACTTTGATGGCGTGGAGGGTTTCGTGATAGCCCTCGTGGAGGCTTACGCCGTCGGCATGGGTCAGGGTCATTACGAATCCGGCGTTTTCATCTTTGGTGATTTCTGCGATGATGTTGTCGGAGTAGTCGTCGAGTTCAGGCGAATAAGCATACCAGGAAGAGGCGAGGCCTGAGTGGTAGCCGATAACGTTTCCGTCATTTGCCGCGTGCAAATACTGACGTGATTCCAGGCTGTTGTAGATGGCTACAACGTGTTTGTTTTCGATGGTCTGAGCGTCAACCGAAATCATTGCGGGTTCGTCGGTCACGTTGCATGCGTATGTAGCGTCGGGGCCTGCGAGATATTTGCCGGTCGAGTAGTTGTACATCGAAACTTTGCCGGTTTCGTCGCAGTTGTCAATGACCCAGATGCCGTTCAGACCTACTGGTTGAGCGGATGCTGCGATGCACTTGACGGCGCCGTTGTTGTCAGTGTAGATATAGGGGTTGTTGTTACGGGCGGGGTTGGCGAATATGACGTGCTTGCCTACCGAGGCCGCCTTCATTGCCAGGATGTCATCGTTCGACGGGGTGAGTGCGATTGCTCTGAAAGCCTGAACTTCTTCGTCGGTGAATTCGTCGTCGTCACCGATGGCTGCTGCCAGCGCTTCGAGGCGTTTGCTGCAGATTTCTTCGGCCTTTTCGCTGAATATGCTGCTGTTGAGCCAGGGCCCGAAATTGTTGCGGAGTGATGTCTCTGTCAGTTCGAGCATTTCGCTGCGGGTAAGGTTGCTGCCTATTTTAGAATAGTCAAGGGTGATGGTCTTGGTTTCGTTGTTGACTGTGAAAAGCGGATTCGGTTTTTCGGCGATTTCGGTAATGGTGAAGTCGGCGGCTGTCAGTTCGGCTCCTTTGGTGACGAAATAGTTGCCGTTGTTGTAGACCTTGGCTATGCCTTTGTTTTCAGGACTGTTGCAGGTGATGGACGCATCGTAGGTTACGGAAGCGGCTGCCGGAGCATTGAGAATGCTGACGGTCCAGATGTCGAATTCGGCGGAGGGATCGGCGCTGACAATTTCGTAGCGGTTGGCGGTATGACGTCCTGACTGGCCAACGTAGGGGCTTTCGGCTCCGTTGTTGGTATATGTGCTCCAGTAGCCGCCGATTGTTACGCGGGGAACATAGCCCTCCTCAGCGGTGTCGGTGGTCATCGAGGCTATATTCACGTTTGCGGTGTTGCGGTTAGAGGTGCAGTTGGAGTTGATATAGTGGCCGTTGGCCGACTTGAATTGTACGCTGGTGGTCGTGGCGGTCTTGTTGCCGACGTTGATGTAGATATATTTGTTGGCCGGCGTCGTTTCGCTGTAGGCGCTGACAAATTTGAGAGAGTACTGGTTGTTGGCGTTCTGGAAGAATTCGTTGTCGGCGTTTACGACATAATTGTTGTCGATGCCGGTGGCGTTACCTTTGATGAACTTGATGAGATACCAGCCTGATGTTGCCGGCATGGAGCGGCGGCGGAGCGTGATGGTGAACTTGGGAATCGAAACGGGCTGGTTTGCACCATTGATTCTGAACGATGCGGTCTGTTCTTCGGTAAAATTGCCCTCGAAGGTCTGGGCGGTTGTCTCTACAGTCGTGGCTTCGGTTGCTGTGCCGATAGTGATGGTGGGGATGTCGGTGCCGGTATAGGTAGTAGACGCTTCGAATGAGAAGGAAGCTACATAGTAGTCAGGATCTTCACTCGCTACGTTATAGACCGAAGATTTTGACTGGCCGGAGTGCAGAGTGAACGCATTGTTTGCTGTCGAAATATTGTTGGCTTTGGAGGCTACGGTAATAGATGCGACCGGGTTGGTCTGGCTGACAATTCTGGCCTTGACTCCGGCGACGGATGCCCAGTCGTTGTTCTGCCATCTATATAAAGATGAGTTTGCGGTTGTCATTTCAACCGAGTATTCATAAGATTTGCTGAAGTCGTCGGCAATAGCCGTTTCTTGAGCAAAGACAGGTGCGGCTGAAAGCGATAATATCAGCGCCGACAGGTAAAAGTTTTTCATGAATGATTGGTATGATTGATTAGTATGTGTAATTTTATCTTTGCAAATGTAGTGCAATAATTACCCCCCCAAAGTCTTTAACAAAAATTAACCCTTTTTAATGTGCTCGCAGCTCGATAAACAGCTCTATAAAGTGGTAGCTTACGTGCAAGGCCGTCGGTTGTGAGTTTCAGGTATTATCACTATATTTGCCGATAATTTATCATACATATTATCACATCATCGTTTACCATGAAATTAAGCATGAATCTGCGCACGGCGGCAATAGCCCTCGGTTTGGTTGCTGCCAACTGGGCATTTGCGGCAGTGGAAAATCCACAGTCGGTCATGGACCTGCTTGACCGCGTCGGCGGTCCGGGCACGTCGTCCCGAATCATCACGATAGTTGATGACTCGTTCAAGGGCGCCGACGGATCCGAGAAATTCAGAATTTCGTCGCGCGACGGCAAACCATGTATAACCGGCACAACGCTGAGCGCCGTGACCACCGGTGTCGGATGGTATCTCAATCACACGGCAAACGTCAATCCGGCCTGGAATAATCCGCACCCCGACCTGACGTCGCTGCCCATTCCGAGCGGCGACGAAGAGCACACCACCGTTGCGCCGTATCGTTACTATCTGAACTACTGCACATTCTCCTACTCAATGAGCACCTGGACCTGGGAGCGCTGGCAGGAAGAAATTGACTGGATGGCGCTTCACGGCATCAATATGCCGCTGCAGATTGTGGGCCTCGAAGAGGTGTGGCGCAAATTCCTGATGGAAGACTATGGCTATAGCCGCGACGAGGCCAACGCGTTTGTCGGCGGCCCCTGCTTTATGGCGTGGTTCGGCATGAACAACCTGCAAGGGTGGGGCGGACCTAACCCCGACTGGTGGTATGAGCGCCAGGCCGCATTGGGCAAGAAGATTAACGAGCGGATGAAAGCACTGGGCATTGAGCCGGTGCTGCCCGGTTTTGCAGGCATGGTGCCTGATAACTTTACGAAGAAAACCGGCATCGCCGCCACGTCGCAGGGCGGATGGTGCGGCTACACCCGTCCCTATATCGTAGACTCTACGGGCGAGAACTTCGGCGAAGTGGCCTCGAAATATTACGCGCGCCTCAAGGAGGTGATGGGCGAGAGCGCCTACTATTCGCTTGACCCCTACCATGAAGGCGGCGCCGCGCCGAGCGACCCCGGTCATGGCTATCGCAAAATGTATGAAGCCATGACGGCTGCCCGCCCCGACTCGAAGTGGGTTATTCAGAGCTGGCAGTGGAGCGGGGCCCAGCGTCAGTGTCTGGCCAACGTTCCCAAAGGCCGCCTCATAGTGCTTGACCTTTACAGCGACGGCCAGCCCGGCTGGAACAACTATGACGGCCACGATACGGTTTACTCCACCATTTTCAACTTTGGCGGCCGCACCGGCTTCTTCGGCCGTTTCAACGGCATTATCGACGGCTACTTCAACGCTCGCCAAACCGCATCGGTCAAGGGCATCGGCGCCGCGCCCGAGGCAATCGAGCAGACTCCCGTAATGTACGACCTGCTGTTTGAACTCCCCTGGATGGACTCCAAGCCCGACGCTGCCGAGTGGATGGCCGGTTACACCCGTCGCCGCTACAGCGCCGAGAGCACCGAAGCCGCCGAGGCCTGGGAACTGCTGCGCAGGTCGGCCCTCGATTGCCGCACCGGCCTCCAGGGCCCTCACGAAGCGGTAATGTGCGCCCGTCCTGATCTGACGGTCGACAGGGTTTCGTCGTGGGGCGGCTCGACCATATTCTATGACCAGAACATGACGGCAACCGCGGCTTATAAGATGCTTGCGGCCGGCCTGAGCGGCAATAACTACTCATATGACCTTACTGACCTGACCCGTCAGGCCATCACCGACTACTCCAAGAGCCTGCTCGCCGGTATTAAGGAGGCTCACTCGGCCGGCAATGCCGAACTCTTTGCAGCCCGCCGCGATGCCTTTTTGGAACTTATGCTCGACATCGACGAGTTGCTGAACACACATCCCGACTTCATGCTCGGCCACTGGACCGAACGCGCGCGCAACATGGCCGACGAGGTCAGCGGCACCGGCGACAGCGACCGCAACTGGCTTGAACACGACAATGCACGCACTCTGATTTCCACCTGGGGCCCCGAGGGCTCGGCCAATGGCGGCGGTCTGCGCGACTACAGCTACCGCCAGTGGGGCGGCATGGTCAAGGACTATTATTATGCGCGCTGGAAACAATGGTTCGACAACGGCATGAGCGCTCCCGCAGGCGGATGGTTCCGTTGGGAATGGAACTGGGCGCACAATAACCCCAAGCGCTATGAAACCACTCCGACCGGCGAGACCTCCGAAGTGGCGGCACGCCTGCTCGGCAAGTATCTGAGCGCATTTGAACCGAACATCAGCGGCGCCGAGGTCCGCTATATTCCCCGCATGCTCGTAACCGACCTGCGCGGCAAACTCTATGACCGGGCCAAGCGCGGCGAATCATACTGTCCGCCGCTGGCCACCGCCGGCACGTCGATTGTAGAGATTGCCGTTGACCTTAACCGCAGCACCCTGTTTGAGGATGACGAAAAGAGTTCGGGCAACTCGTTTGCGATTGCCGCCGACGCTCCCATAGGCGAACGCAGCGTGAAGGTGACCCTGGCCGACGGCACCGAACTCTACTATACTCTGAAAATCATTGAAGAAATTACGGCTGACCGCACTGTCAGCGTTGCAACCGAAGACGCATCGCACGGCTCGGTCAGCATTGACGGCACCGACGCCCTGAGCGTTACCGGCAAGGAGTTCTACGTTCTGCGCGCCACTCCGACCGACAGCTATGATTTTGACCATTGGACCGACGCCACAGGCGCCGATGCGGGCAATGACAACCCCATGACCTACTATGGCAAGGAAAACGCCTCGTTTACCGCCCATTTTGTTGAAAACCGCTGGGGCGTGCCTGAAACCGACTTTGCCGACGGAGGAGACATTCAGGCCTATCGCCAGTGGGTCAGCGAACTGAAGCTGTCGCAACACGGCGAGGAAACCATCCTCTACTCCACGGCCGACATGCCCGCGAAGCAGTTCGTTACCGTGCCTACGCGCATCAAGGCCGCTCCCGGCGCCGAATTCTCAATCGACTGGAACGGCGGCGACGGCCTGCAGTATCTGTTCCTGACCGCCTATGCCGACTATAACGGCGACGGCGTCTTCGACATCAACAGTGATGAACTCATTGCCACCGTAGGCACTCACGGCAGCACCAACGCCGCCGTCAAGTCGGGTTCGCTGCGCTTCCTGCTCCCCTACGACATGCCGAAGGGCACGACCCACATACGCCTGCGCTTCGACGGCGCATGGTTCGGCGAATATGACTCCGCGACCGGCGCCGTGGCTCCCGATGCGAAGATTATGCGCTACGTCTACGAGCTGATGCTCGAGGTGACCGACGGCGCTGACTATACGTCGAAAGTGACCTACGCAATCAATGACCGGCGCCTCGGCTCGATGCGTTCCGAAAACGAAACCGGCCTGTATCTGCCCGGCGAGGATGTTATCATCACCGCGTTTCCGGCCGAGGGCGCACGCATTGTTCGCTGGGTCGACGGCCACGGCCGTGAACTTCCGGCAGCGTGGTGCAGCGAAAACTCGGTGAGATTCCGCGCGTTTGACGACGCCCACATCATTGCCGAGCTCGAGCCGGCCGGCCTTGAGGTAGACGGCTGGACGTTCGGCTGGCAGTATTCGGAAAATGACGGCGTCAGGCTGACCCGTATAGTCAAAGCGGCCGAGTCTGGTGAACTCGACCTCAGCAAGATCAAGAATCTGGAAGCCATCGACCCCGAGGTTTTCAGGAACTGCCCGGAGCTGCGCAGCGTTATTATGCCGGACGTCAGGCTCACTGAAGCGGGCGCTGAAATCTTTTCGGCCTCAATCAAGGGCGACGGCACCGAAAACAAAATAACCAACCTGCCCGCCGCCATCGGCTCGACCGAGAGCTGGCGCATGGTGATGGAAGGAACATATAGCGGAAAGTCGTTCAATGACTATGGCAGCGGCCTCTATGGCAACGGCACCAACTGTCTGGCTTCTGACTTCAGCAACGGCTGGAGCCAGTTCTATCTTGCCAAAAACGGCATTCTCAAAGTCAAATGGGACTCCGGCAGCGAAACCTCGTTCGATAATGTAAATCTGATCGGTTCGTTCAGAATAGTGGCCGATTATGACGCCGAGGCACGCCTGCTGACCGTGACCGCCAGCAATGGCAACGGCGACCGCCAGACCAAAACAATCGGCAACAGTTCGGTGATGCAGCCGATTTCAAGGTTTGCTACCGCAGTGGCCGCCGGCACGGATTATACAATCGGCTTTTACCGTCAGGCAAGTTCACAGCTGCCCGGCGACCTCTTCAGAGGCTGCTCGCAGCTGGTAATGATTGACGCCTGGGCTAACAATCCTTATTACAAGTCGGTTGGCGGCGTGCTCTATGACAAAGCCGGAAGCGACGTAATGGCTTTTCCCGAAGGTTTGCTCTTCAAGACTCCGATGACCATGGGTGGTGCCGGCAAGAATGCCGTCGCCATGCCGGTCAAGGGTGCGTCGGGTTTCAGTAGCCTCGGTGTGGCGCTGACGGATGCGGAGGCCCCCGTTGCCGCCTGGCATCTCGAAGAGAAAGCCGGCAATGTGGCACTGGTGCACTATAACAGCGGCCTGAAACTCGCCAAGACAGGATCGGCTCTCAGCGCTACCGACGCTGGCGCGGCTGCGGTGAACTACAGCGTGGTTTACGGCGCAGGTTTTCCTGACATCAAAGTGACCTCTGAAGGCAAGAGCCTGCAGGTTCGTTCCGGCAGCCTTGCGTTCACAGCCGGCGAGGCTGAGCTTGAGTTCAACGGCCCTGTCGACTTCACGGTGACAGCTCCCGCCTCGATGTTCACGCTTGCACTGCCCGCAACAGCGTCGCTGCCGCGTGACGTAAAGTGCTATTTTGTGAACTCGGTCGGCCCCGACGGAGTGAAGGTGGTTGAGTGTGGCACACAGGCGCAGCGCTATCTGCCCGCAATGACTGGCATCATAGTCGGCGGGACAGCGAAGGGCGCGGAGGTCACAGCCACTGTTCCTGCAGCGGGAATTGACGGTTCCGACTGCGTGAGCGGCACCAACATGCTGCGCGCAACAACGACCGACCTTGAACTGACCGACGATTATTATGCGCTCGACGGCGACGGCAAATTTCACCTTTGCCACGGAGGCACCATCGGCGCCAACAGCGCTTATCTGCTGAAGTCAGACCTCCCCGCCGGCATCAGCGCCGAGACGCTCGACATTGTCGACGTTACGCTGGGCATCGACGGCATTGAGGCCGGCAAGGCCGATGGCGCCCCGCTGTTTGACTTAAGCGGACGCAGAGCCTCCGGCAATCCCGCGCCCGGTGTCTACATCGATGCGCGCGGCAATAAATCGCTGATTCGCTGATAATAGTTCATACAGCCCTCCACCCCCATTCATAACGTTACTATATTTCCCCACTTACATATACGATTCTGAAAAATGACCGACAAGAAATTGTTTCTGCTTGATGCCTATGCGCTGATTTACCGTGCTTATTACGCCCTGTTCCGCAACCCTCGCGTCACGTCCGGCGGACTCAACACCTCGGCTATTTTCGGATTCATAAACACGCTCGATGACCTGATGCGTAAGGAAAACCCTACGCATCTGGCCGTCTGCTTTGATCCTCCGGGCGGCCATACGTTCCGCCACGACCTGTTTCCCGACTATAAGGCCGGGCGTGAAAAGCAGCCCGAGGATATTACGGTTGCGATTCCGTATATCAAGCGCGTGCTCAAGGCCATGTGCATTCCCGTCGTGGAGTTGCCCGACTATGAGGCCGACGACGTGATAGGCACGCTTGCCGCCCGGGCCGCATCGAAGGGATTTGTAACGTATATGATGACGCCCGACAAGGATTACGGGCAACTCGTGACGGAGAATATATTCATGTATCGTCCGGCTCTGAAGGGCCAGGGATTCGAGGTGCGCGGCACTCAGCAGATATGCGAGCGCTATGGCATTGAACGCCCCGACCAGGTCATTGACCTGCTGGCGCTCGAGGGTGATGCGGCCGATAACATTCCCGGTTGCCCCGGAGTGGGCGAGAAGACAGCCGTCAAGCTGATTGCCGAATTCGGCTCGGTTGAGGGCATGCTCGAACGCACAGCCGACATTAAAGGCGCTCTCCGCTCAAAGGTCGAAGCAAATCGCGAACAGATAATGCTGTCGAAGAATCTCGCCACAATCCGCACGGACCTGCCGCTCGACATTGACCCCGACAGTCTGATGCGCTGCGAGCCCGACTATGCCGCCTTGCGTGCGGTCTATGAGGAGCTCGAGTTTCGCTCGTTCATAGCCAAACTGCCTGCCGCGAAGACGGCCTCGGAGGTGAAGCTCGCCGTTGCGGCCGGCGCCGACGACGGCATGGGTTCGCTGTTCGATATGGATAATGACGCCGCGCCGGGCGTGTCACAGCCCGAGGTGGACTATCAGACTCCGGTCGGCGAGATTCTGGACGAGGCGATGACGGCCGATTACGTGGGCCTGGCCGTCTATGCCGTAGGAGCGGAGGCAATGACCGCAACTGTGGCCGGCGCCGCCGTGGCCACCGCCCCCGATCGTGCGGCCTATTTGCCGGCTGCCCATCTGGGAGAGCTGGCGCCGCTGCTTCAGCGCGCGGAGCTGACCGTGGTGAGCCACGACTTCAAGCGCGACATGATTCTGCTGCGCCGCCATGGCATAGACTGGCGTGCCGGCCACTATGACACCGCGCTGGCCCATTATCTACTTCAGCCCGAAAAGCGCCACTTCATGGCCGACGTGGCGGCCGAGGTGCTGCACCTGCACACGCTTGACGCCGACGATGCTGCCGTGGCGCGCAAGTATCGCGAAGTTGCACCCGAGCTGGCTCCGAACCTGGTTTGTCAGCGTGCCGACCTTGCGTTGCGGCTCTATGAGCCGCTGCGGTCAGCGCTTCGCGCGGCCGACATTTCGCCCGACCTCGAAGCGCTTGAGCAGGAGCTGGCTCCGGTGTTGGCCGAGATGGAGTGGAACGGCGTGCGCATCGATCCGGCCATACTCGCGGCGCGCGGAGTGCAGCTGAGCGGACGCCTGGCCGAAATGGAGCGTCAGGCCTACGAAATGGCCGGCCACGAGTTCAACATCGGTTCGCCGTCGCAGGTAGGGCAGGTGCTTTTCGGCGAACTTGGTCTCGATTCGAAAGTGAAACGCACCAAAACCGGCGGCTACTCGACCACCGAAGAGACCCTTGAAAAATATCGTGCCGCACACCCGTTGGTCGACCTGATTCTGGAGGTCAGGGGTATACGCAAACTGCTTGCGACATATATCAACGCCCTGCCCGAACTCATTAACCCGCAAACGGGAAAGATACATACAACGTATAATCAGACCGGCACGGCAACAGGACGCCTGTCGTCGACCAATCCGAACTTGCAGAACATTCCGGTGCGTACCGACGAAGGGCGCGAAATCAGGCGCGCGTTCGTGGCCGACAAAGGCTGTTTGATACTGTCGGCCGACTACTCTCAGATCGAATTGCGGCTCATGGCCGACATATCGGGCGATGCAGCCATGATTGACGCCTTTGTGCATAATCTTGACATTCACCGCGCCACAGCGGCGAAAATCTATCACGAGAAACTCGAGGATGTGACCGACGATCAGCGCCGACGGGCCAAAACCGCCAACTTCGGCATTATTTACGGCATTTCGGCCTTCGGACTGTCGGAGCGGCTGAAAATTCCGCGCGGCGAGGCCAAACAGCTCATCGAAGGATATTTTGCATCTTATCCCGCCGTTAAGCAATACATGACAGACGTTGTTGAACAGGCACGCTCGCACGGTTACGTAACCACGGTGATGGGGCGCCGCCGTATGCTCCCGGATATAAACTCGCGCAATGCGGTGGTGCGCGGCTATGCCGAGCGCAATGCCATCAACGCGCCGCTGCAGGGATCGGCCGCCGACATCATCAAGCGTGCAATGGTCGACATTGCTTCCCGGATGCGCGAACTGGGCTTGAAATCCACCATGATAATGCAGGTTCACGATGAACTGGTGTTTAATGTTGTGCCCGAAGAATTGCCCGTGTTGCAGGCCCTCGTGGTCGAGACGATGGAAGCGTCATACAAAGGACGCGTCCACCTCTCAGTGTCGGCCGGAGTAGCCGACAACTGGCTCGACGCACACTGACGAACCACGAATCATCCCCCCGGAACGATGAGCCGCGGCCTTCCCGATGGAAGAGCCGCGGAAGTCGCGCTTATTGAAATTTCAAGATTTTCAGCCGACTATAAGGAATTACTGCAAATATTTACTATCTTTGCGAGTAAATATTATTAAAATCAGATTTTTACGATGGCATTACGACCGAAACTCGAATTTATCAGATTTTCGCTGAATCCGAAGGATAGTGGCTATAAAACATTTCGCGACTTTGCTGTTGATGAGTTGTATCAGCGCAGGCCAAGCAGCGATGCACAGATTATGTACAAACTGTTTGATTATTTTATGAACAGTATGGCAACGAATATGGCCATCGACAGGTCGGTCAAGAAGCAGATTAAACTGATAACTACCAAGGCAAACAAGTATATTGACCATCGGCCGGTTGTTGAGACGAATGAATATCTGATTCATGGTGTAATTAATGGTGGCCGTTTTGGTCGTAACGGTATGATGGGCGATTCGTCGGCGGCGTCGGATGATGCGGCTGCCTTCGGTCCGGACAAGACTATTCTCCGCTATTATTATTTCCTGTTATACCTGCCTCTCGACCATAATGAAGGATGCCTTATTGTGCATTCCAACAGCCGTGAAGAAACGGTGACTGATGTTTTCAAGAGTTTTCTTACGCGAGTGTTTATCGGGGGCATGTATTCAAAGCCAAAGCTATATTTGTTTGCGCCTCAGTCATTTGTGAACGAATATGTCAACAAATCTGTTGTCAAGAGCCTGGAATTCAAGGAAACGTATCTGGACGGAGTGTATACTGAAGATGGTATAGGCGAAAGTGTGAAGCATTTTGATGTAAAGATTGAGATAATTCCCAAAAACGGTTTTCTCAAACTTGATGCTTTAAAGAAAATGGAGCCTTTTCTTAAGAAGCTCGGTTTCAGCCGTTCCGATCAGAGCGAATCTCTGACAGATTTCAGGTCCAAGCGTGTGAAATTGCGCAGTCCATTTGACAGCTCCGACCGCACGTTTGAGCTCGACGGCGATGCGATGGATGTTGTGCCTGTGGTTTATCTTGACAGGCGGATAACGAAGTTCAACGACGATGACACCCCCGACTTCGATGAGTTGGACTTGCTGACCCGGAATTTGTTTTACGATGAAGTGCTGCCGGAACTCCGGCCTGATTTGGCATGATTACTGACCCTCGTCCCAACGACATATTCATTACTCGGGTATATCGCCAGGCGCGTGAGTTTGAGCGGCTTGACATCAATGGAAAGCCCAAAAACTATTGGCGGCGTAACGCACGCTATCTTATAGCATTGCCATTGTCGGTTCTGATCTGTGTGCTTCTTCCGTCAGGCTATCATGCGGCGTTTCTTGAAATGGTCGCAACTATCCTGTCTGTACTGATAGGTTTGCTGCTCACTGCCTTGGTGTTTGCGCTCGACAAGGGATATCGGCCAACCGACAACGATTGCGCAGACTATAACCTTGATATTGCCGAGGGCGATGAAATCAGAGACATACAGTTATCAGTCAACCGGGTGAGACACGCCAATGCGCGGGAAAAACTCTGGATTAAGCAATCGTCATTCTATATTTCTAAATTCAACATACTCGTCGGCAAAAATGTAATCACTGCGCTCTGGGCTCTTGCATTGGTCAGCATTTGTGTGCTTTTCTCCGACTGTTTTACCATCAATCTCAGCGACTATGAGATTACGGTCCCCTCTATTGAATCCATACTGAAGTTTATCGGACTCGTCATCGTTACGGCCATCAGATTTTTCATCTGCTATTTTTTTATAGAGATACTCTATAATACTACGGGCATAATCAGCAGTCTGGTTAATTTCATGTCGATTAAAATACATCGCCCTTGATTTACTGACTGGATTATTCCACATGTGAGGGGTGAACCTGCGTTGCAAACGCTTTCATGGCAATAGGTTGTGTTTTACGACATAACCGATTGTCATCTCAAAAATTCTTTGTAACTTTGCATAAATAGCAACCATAAAAATCTGAGTATGGCCGAAACGGTTTAACCCAACAGGCAGTGAAGCCGCCGTAAAAACCTAATCGCGTAGCGCTTTGCTGCGCAAAGAATCAAATTTCAAAACTCCCAAGCAGTCGTTGCAGACACGGCCAGCCCTCAGATAACTGCCACCGGAGTTTTTATTTTTCATAGATATGGCGAATGCCTTGATAGATAACTCCGAGCGGTTCATGTTCGTTAAATATATCAAAGAGTTGGTCTCACGCCCTAATTCTTTAACTTAGATACTTATGGACAATCGTGATTATATGAAAATGTATGGCGAATGGCTCTGCTCCATCGCTCCAAGCCCAATGGTGAAATCTCTGATGCATGGTTCTATGAGTGCTATGTATCAGCGAGATTATATTATTGTTACCAATCTTTGTGATGGATTCATATTCCTTCCTGAAATATCAATGTCTATTATCGATGGAGCAAAAAAACGCTATAAAGAAATTAATAAATCTGCTTTAGAGGCCTTCCCTATTTCTGACGAGATAAAGAAAGAAGTATCAGCCCAAATAGACTTCAACGCTGAAGAACAAAAGGAGAAATGGATAAATATTCTTCAGGGAAAAGGTATAACTATAACTGAGTAATAATAACAACGATATGTGCTCACACTGTAATGCAAACGTCGAAATGCTACCAGTATCTACCGTTTGGTGGATCGTAGCAGTAGCTGTTTTAACGACTTTCATAATCTCATGGTTTCTTTTCCATCACTTATGGTTTAAGAGAACTTCATACCCAAAGTTTTGTAAACGTATGGAAAACTCAATAGAGTTTTTGGGATATTGGTTACAACGTCTTTGGTATGCGATTTTATTCGTAAGTAGTTCAATTTATCTATTCATACATTTTGATGAATGCCGAGATCTGACTTTTACCCCCGAATTTAATGGATTTAACGTCATATTTGTGTTTTGGCTGATTCTTTTAATATTACCTCTATTTGAGAAATTTGAGGGATTTGGTGTGAATCTCAAGTTAAACCGTCAAAACAGGATCTCAACAGATGCAGCATCAAGAGCCATGGATTCTACAGATATAATGAGTGTTGAAGAGTTAGATCAAATGCATAGAGAGGGAGGTAATGATGAATAATAATTATATACTTCTTGACGGCGTTATTCGGCAAGGTCTTGATTTGATGCGTCGTGGGAATAGTTTGCAAGAGAATCAATTTAGGTATTGGTTGGATTATTCTAGAAATACATTAAGTATGATATCTTCAAACCCTTTCTTAATGACAAACTATATGAATGTTATAGTTGCGGCATTAAGACCTGAACTTGAGACATATCAAAGATTAAGTATGTGTCTACGTTATTTGATTGGTATTCAATCTATAGTTTAGTTAGAATATGTCAACACTTAGCGAACTATATATCACCATGGAGAATCTGCGTAAGCTAAATCTCTCTATTGATGAAAGGCTGAAACAGGAAGCCGCTAAACTTGAAGAGGATCTCATC
>DKUN01000002.1 GCA_002490725.1 Porphyromonadaceae bacterium UBA7203
TCGTTTCCCGACCTACTCGATTGCGCATACCCGACGCCAGCCGAACCGCCCCGCAAGAGAACCTTGCGCGGCGCGAG
This sequence comes from Porphyromonadaceae bacterium UBA7203, assembly GCA_002490725.1. Lineage (GTDB taxonomy): Bacteria > Bacteroidota > Bacteroidia > Bacteroidales > Muribaculaceae > UBA3263. The sequence continues at coordinate 78 of DKUN01000002.1, forward strand.
TTCAGCCTCAGTGCGCCGCCCATATAGGGGCGCCCGCTATGCAAGTAGTGTGAGGGGCTGTGGGTCGGCAGCAAGCGCTGCTCGCGGTGATGGAGGGTATATTTGTGCGCATAACTGACGCAGCGCCGCCGGCGTTATACCGGGCAGCGCTGCGCGTTGATGTCGGAGGATGTTATCAGTGGATATTGCGGGCGTTGAGAGCTTTTTGGTATCGGCGCGCGTTTGCCATATGGGTAGCGTAGTCTGAGGCAAAGTTGTGTGTGCCTGAGAAGTCTTCCTTGGCGCACATATATATGTAATTGTGGGGCTCGGAATCGAGCAGTGCGTCGATAGTGCGTGCGTCGGCAACGCGGATGGGGCCCGGGGGGATGCCTGGGTTGGCGTAAGTGTTGAAGGGTGATGCGACTTTCAGATGGTTGTTTTTGATGCGTCGGAGAGAGAAGTCGCCGAGCGCGAATTTGATTGTTGGGTCGGCCTGTAACTTCATGCCTTTATGCACGCGGTTGAGGTAAAGCCGTGCCACTTTGCCTCGTTCTTGACGGTTGTTGGTTTCCTCTTCGGCTATAGAGGCGAGTGTGGCAGCCTGGACGGGCGTGATGCCGAGTCGGCTTGCTTTGCGGCGGCGTGTGTCGTTCCAGAATTCATTGCGCGTTTTGAGCAGGCGTTGGGCCGTAGAGCCGGCCGGCGTGGTCCAGTAGAATTCGTATGTGTCGGGCAGAAAGGCTGCGGTGTATTCGTCGCGGCCTTTGAATCCTGCTGCGGGGAGTATGGTGTCGAGTGCTTCGATGAATTCCGAGTCAGTGAATTCCATTTGTGCTGCTATGCGTTGTGCGAGCTGCGGGAGCGTGCGGATGTTGTTGAATGTAACGCGTACCGGTGTCTGGCGATGGCGTACAATCTGGCGTGCAATGTCTTTTGCCGGAGTGCCGGGTTCAATGCGATAGGCTCCGTAAGGCTTGTTGCCGCTTTTGGCTACGGCTTTGTAGATGGCAAATGTGCGTGAGCCAACGCGATTGCCCAGCGAGGAGCGTAGCGAGTCGGCTAAGGCTTCGGTCGAGGTTCCTTCAGGCAGGTAAATCCATGCGGGTTTGTCGCCTTCGTAGGGCGATGTGACGTATTCCCAGATGCCGAGTGCGCCGACTGCAGCAATGAGAGTGGCGCCGACTATCGTGCCTATAATTATTTTGCCTTTGCGTTTCATTGTCAGTTGTTGGTGGGGGGATATGTATGAGAACGGGCGCCGCGGATGTGCCGGGCGCCCGTTTGTGTTCGTATTGATTCAGCGTTTCTGGTCGGCGGATCAGATTGAGCCGGCGAGGGCGGCATTGGTCTTGCGAACGGCTTCGGCGCTCTTGGCAAAGAGTTCTTTTTCTTCGTCGTTGAGGTCGAATTCAACAATCTGTTCGATGCCGTTCTTGCCGAGGATACAGGGAACGCCGATGCAGATGTCGTTCTGGCCGTATTCGCCTTCGAGGTAGGCCGAGCAGGAAATCATGCGCTTGGTGTCGTGGAGCACGGCGTCAACGATTGACGCGCTGGCTGCGCCGGGAGCGTACCATGCGGAGGTGCCGAGCAGTTTGGTCAGAGTAGCGCCGCCAACCATGGTGTCGGCTGCAACCTGCTTGAGGGTTTCGGCGGGGAGCATGGTCGACACGGGGATGCCGCGTTTTGCAGCATAGCGGGTCAGAGGAATCATGGTGGTGTCGCCGTGGCCGCCGATTACGATGCCTTCGATTTCAGCGGGGTTGGAGTTGAGGGCCTGAGAGAGGAAATACTGGAAGCGGGCGCTGTCGAGAGCACCACCCATGCCGATGATGCGGTTTTTGGGCAGGCCGCTGGTTTTGTGAATCAGGTAGGTCATGGTGTCCATGGGGTTAGACACGCAGATGATGATAGCGTTGGGCGAGTGGGCGAGAACCTGGTCAGTAACGCTCTTTACGATGCCTGCATTGACGCCGATGAGTTCTTCGCGGGTCATGCCGGGCTTGCGGGGAATGCCTGAGGTGATTACAACGACGTCGCTGCCTGCGGTGGCGGTGTAGTCGTTAGTGACGCCCTTGGCGCGGGTCTGCACACCGAGGATGTTTGCCGTCTGCATGATGTCCATTACTTTGCCTTCCGAGAGGCCTTCCTTGATGTCGATGAGAACTACTTCGTCGGCGATGCCACATGTAATCAGTACGTTAGCGCAAGTGGCGCCTACGTTGCCGGCGCCTACAACTGTAACTTTTGACATATCTAAAAATTAAATTTGGTTATAAGTTGATTTTTCTGTTACAAAGATACGTAAAAGAAAGGGAAAACGATTTGAGTTAACAAAAATTAACCTTGAAGACTCGGTGTCTAATTTCATTTGCCGTATCTTTGCAATGAATAAAACAACTACAATAGACAATATGTTTTCAGGAATAGTAGAAGAACCCGCAACAGTGGTCAGCACCAATTATAGCGACGGCAACGTTGAACTCACAATCAGCAGCAGCTTTGCAAACGAACTCAAGGTAGACCAGTCGGTTGCCCATAATGGTGTTTGCCTGACAGTCACGTCGGTTAATGCCGATGAAAAAACTTATACAGTAACGGCTGTGGAAGAAACTCTGCGCCGTTCGAATCTCGGCCTGCTAAAGCCGGGCGACCATGTTAATCTGGAGCGTTCGATGATTATGAACGGTCGCCTCGACGGCCATATCGTTCAGGGCCACGTTGACTGCACCGCAATCTGCTCCGGCCTCAAGCAGCTCGACGGCTCGGTTGAGCTTACGTTTGACTATACCCCCGATGCTGAAATGGAGCGCCAGGGCTACTTCACCGTAGAGAAGGGTTCGGTCACCGTCAACGGTGTGTCGCTGACTGTGTGCAATTCGCGTCGCGGCGGTTTCGGTGTTGCCATTATTCCATACACTCTCGAGCACACCAATCTCGGCGATGTCAGAGAGGGTTCGGTCGTTAACCTCGAGTTCGACATTATCGGCAAGTACGTTGCCCGGCTTAGCGGCCTGAGCAATTGACGCAAAGCCCCTTTACCACATATTCTGCCGCGGTAGCCGTGAAGCCGTCAGGCAGCGTCACTGCCGGAATAAATGTATTGTCAAGGCAGTATGTCGTATGGCAACGTTCGCAGTAGAAGTGAACGTGGCGCTCGCTGATTGAGCAGTCATGGTCGCTGTGGCAGATGCAGTATTTTTTAGAGCCGCTTCCGTCTTCGGTTTCGTGGAGTAAGTGGTGGTTGGCAAACAGCGTCAGTGTGCGAAAGATGGTCGATTTATCAACTGTAACAAGTTCGTCTTCCAGGTCGGTCAGACTGAAAGTGTTTGCTCTGGCCGCCGCCGCGCGGTAAATCAGCGTTCTCACGGCGGTGGGCCTGACGCCGTGGCTCAATAAGATGTCTTCAATCTTTTTTGTTTCCATTTCGCCGGCAAATTTACAGAAAAATCCGCTGACCTGCCATGAAAATCAGATGTAAAAGCACTCGCGTTTTCACTGCGAAACCGCTGTCTGCAACCTGGTGGCGAAAAATATGGCTTAACTTTGCCACGTAATTAAGCATTATTGAATTATGGAAGCAAATGAATTTTTCAACTCAATCTGGGGCATACTCTGCGGCATGGCTCCTTATATATTGCTCGGCTTCTTCATTGCCGGGTTGCTGCAGGTGTTTGTCGACCGGCGCACTATGGCGCGCCATCTCTCGGGCCGAGGCTGGAAGCCTGTGGTCAAGGCCGCGTTGTTCGGCATCCCGTTGCCGCTCTGCTCGTGTGGCGTGCTGCCGACTGCCGTTGCCCTGCGACGCCGCGGAGCATCCAAGGGTGCAACGACATCCTTTCTGATAGCCACGCCTCAGACGGGCGTCGATTCGATTGCTGCGACATATTCGCTGCTCGGACCGGCCTTTGCCGTTATCCGCCCGGTGGCCGCGCTTGTAGGCGCTGCATTCGGCGGACTGGCTGTCAGCAAGATGGGCGACGAAGATCACGCCGACCGTGAAATCAAAGACGATGTTACCGAGCCCGACGCCCCTGCGGGCGGCTTTTTCGGCAAGCTGCTCGGCGCCGTGAAATATGGCTTCATCGACATGGTTGCGAGCGTTGGCGGATGGTTGGTCGTAGGCCTTGTCGTTGCCGCGCTGATAACCGTTTTCGTGCCCGACGAACTCTTTGTCAGCCTCAGCCGCTATCCGCTGCTGGCCATGCTTGCCGTGGTGGCCGTTGCCGTGCCGATGTATGTGTGTGCTACGGGTTCGATTCCCATTGCGCTTTCGCTGATGATGAAAGGCCTCTCGCCCGGCATCGCGTTCGTGATGCTTATGGCCGGTCCTGCCGCCAACTTCGCGTCAATAATCATTCTGTCAAAAACTCAGGGACGCAAGGCCACAGCCATATATGTAGCGTCGGTCGTCATTACGGCTCTGGCGTTCGGTCTGGCCATAGACCTGTTGCTTCCTGCAGGCTGGTTCACTCCCGGCATTCATGGCATGCACGCCCACGGAGGTCCGGGATGGTTCTCGATTACGTGTGCGGCCATACTGGTTGCTCTGCTCGTCTACACGCAGATTCTAAACCGCAGCAAACATCACCATAATAATCATAACATAGAAGATATGACACAACAATTTAAAGTCACGGGCATGAACTGCCCCCACTGTCAAGCAAGCGTAAAGCGCGCAATCGAGGCTTTGCCCGGCGTTGAAAGCGTCGATGTCGACCTTAAAGGCGGCTCGGCAAGTGTGGTCGGCGAGGTGTTGCCTGCCGCCGTAATCGAAGCCGTCAAACTCGCAGGCTTCGACTGCGCCGAAGCCTGATTCGCGCCGACGTACACGTCGGCTACTACAACAAAAACAGCCTCGATTCCGTAAAAATTATGATTTTTGCGTAATCGGGGGTATGAGGCGGGTCAGGAGGAGGGCGGCGATTGTGCCGGCGATGTCGGCGGCGAAGTCGGCCCAGGAGGCGCCGCGGCCCATGGCCATGGCACCCTGGAGCAGTTCAATCGTGCCACCGGCTATGATTACGGGGACTGTAAGCCACCATGAGGCGGATAGTGCCGGCCGGCGTCCGCGCCAGATGTCAAGCCATGCGCAGACGTAGAGCGCGCCGAACATGATTGCGTGGACGAGTTTGTCGGTGTGCTCCCAGAATGGAATGTCGTTGTCGGGAAGCGGGTGGGGCGCCAGGGTGAGGTAGAAAATCAGAGCCGCGCAGACTGCGGTGAGCAGCCAGCGCGGCAGTTTGAGGAACGGGCTGAATATCATGCGAGGGCAAGTTTGATGACTTCGCTGACTGTGTTGACATAGTGGAATGTCAGTCCGTCGAGATATTCTTGTTTGACGTCTTCGATGTTGCGGCGGTTTTCGCTGCAGAGGATGATTTCGCGGATGCCGGCGCGCTTGGCGGCGAGGATTTTTTCCTTGATGCCGCCTACGGGGAGCACTTTTCCGCGCAGGGTGATTTCGCCTGTCATGGCTATGCGTTCGCGCACGGGGCGTCCGGTCATGGCCGACACGATGGCCGTGGTCATGGTGATGCCTGCCGAGGGTCCGTCTTTGGGAATGGCGCCTTCGGGTACGTGGATGTGGAGGTCTGACTTGATTTTTTCCGGGTCAATTCCGAGTTCGCCGGCATGGGCTTTGACGTAGCGGTGAGCTATGGATGCCGACTCTTTCATAACATCGCCGAGATTGCCCGTCAGAGAGAGCATTCCGTCGCCTTTGCCGGGGGTGAGCACGGCTTCTATGAACAGAATTTCGCCTCCGGATGCAGTCCAGGCGAGTCCGGTCACGACTCCGGGAATATGGTCGGTCGAGTATTTGTCGTGGCTGTTTGTTTCGACTCCGAGCAGTCCGCGCAGGGCTTCGGGTTTCACGGGCAGTTCAAACGGGAGGTTTGAAACTTTGGCGCGAATGTATTTGCGCAGCAGCGATGCGAGGCGTTTCTGGAGCTGGCGCACGCCGCTTTCGGCTGTATAGTTGTCAACGATGTATGAAACGGCCTCGTCGGTCACGGGCGCCTCGTCGGGCTGCAGCCCCATTTCGCCGCGCAGCGACGGGAGCAGGTGGGTTGAGGCGATTTCGAGTTTTTCCTGAGCGGAATAACCCGACAGGTTGATTACTTCCATTCGGTCAAGCAGCGGGGGCTCGATGGTCGAGAGGGTGTTGGCCGTGGTGATGAAAAGCACGTCCGAGAGGTCGAAGTCGAGGTCAATATAGTTGTCGTGGAACTTGACGTTCTGTTCCGGGTCAAGCACTTCGAGCAGGGCTGCCGACGGATTGCCTTTGTAGTCCTGGCCGAGTTTGTCGATTTCGTCGAGCATTATGACGGGGTTCATCACTCCGGCGCGGCGCACAGCATCGATGATTCGGCCGGGCATGGCGGCGATGTATGTGCGCCGGTGGCCGCGGATTTCGCTTTCGTCGTGCATGCCGCCGAGGCTTACGCGGCAGAATTCGCGGCCGAGGGCTTTGGCTATGCTTTGGCCGAGCGAGGTTTTGCCGACTCCCGGAGGGCCGACCAGACAGATGATCGGCGCGTGAGTTTGCGGCGAGTGCATCATCATGGCGAGTTGTTCGAGCACTCTCTCCTTGACTTTTTCGAGGCCTGAGTGGGTTGAGTTGAGCTCGTTTTCGGCAAACGAGAAATCGGTGTTGGTTTCCGATTTCTTTCCCCATGGGAGCTCAAGCACGGTTTGAATGTAGGCAAACTGTGTCTGGAAGTCGGGCGAGTTGGGGTTGAGATGGTCGAGTTTGTCGATTTCGCGAGTAATGGTCTTTTTAACGTCGTCGGTTACCGCGAGTTTATCGAGTTTTTCGCGCAGGGCCACGGTTTCGCTTCCTTCGCCGTAGAGTTCCTGGCGAATTGTGTCCATCTGGGCTTCGAGTATGGCATTGCGCTGGCGTTCGTTCATGCGCTGGCGCGCTCCTTCTTCGATTCGGGCGCGGATTTCGATTTCGTCTTTCTGGGTCAGCAGTGCGCCGATTAGTTTTTCAAGTCGCTGGCGTATGCCTGAAGCGGCGAGCAGCGCCATGCGGGCGCTGACAGGAATCGGGGCGGCTATACACATGTTGTTGACAATCGATGCAAACTGCATCTGCTTGTTGCCGCCGGCCATGTTAGGCATGCCCTGCGGTCCCTGCTGTTCGGCAAGCTCGCTCAGCAGGCTTGCGGCGACGTCGAGACGCACTTTGAGTTCGTCGTCCACGCGGGCGCGCATTTCCTTGATAACTGACGCGCGCACACAAAGCGCATCGGCCACGATTGTTTCGGCGGGTCCTTCAATGTTGATTTTGTAGGGGGCCGTTGCAACCATCGCTATAGCGTGGTTGTCGGGCATCGGAATCACCTTCAGCACCTTGCCGACAACGCCGAGGCTGTAGAGGTCGTCGATGCGCGGATTGTCGACCGAGGGGTCTTTCTGACACACTACGGCAATGGCAAGCCCGTTCTGTTCGGCGAGCTCGGCCAGGCGGCGCGACGATTCTCTTATAAGATGTATCGGGAAAATCACTCCGGGAAACAACACGAGGTTGCGTGCCGGCAATACGGGGAGGACGTCAAGGTTGACTTTGACGTTGAATTCGGTATTCTTCAGTTCAATGTGTCCGACAGACACGGATTCGTTTCTGCTCATAGATTCGGCGCGCTACGCCGAGTTTTATAGTTTGTGGTTTATAAATAATTATGGCGCGCGGCTCTAAATTTTTCGGGTCTATAAGTGTTGTGCACAGGCTTATAAACGTTCGTGGGGTAGTGATCGCGTTGGGATTCGAACCCAAGACCCACAGCTTAGAAGGCTGTTGCTCTATCCAACTGAGCTACGCGACCTGATGAAGTTTTTCGGGCACAAAGTTACAAAAAATTTTCGTAACTTTGCGGCAAGAATTACCAAAATACAAAATTTACGACATGGAATTGAACCGGTTAACGGCGATTTCGCCGGTGGATGGACGTTATCGTTCTAAGTGTGAGAGACTTGATGATTTTTTCTCGGAGTACGCATTGATTCGCTATCGTGTAAGGGTAGAGATTGAATATTTCATTGCCCTGTGCGAGCTGCCGCTGCCTCAGCTGGCCGACGTTGCTCCTACAGCGTTTCCGCTGCTGAGGGCCATTTACGAGAATTTTACGCTTGCCGACGCCGAGCGCATCAAGGAAATCGAATCTGTGACCAACCATGACGTCAAGGCCGTGGAATATTTCCTTAAAGAGAAATTTGCCGCACTGGAGCTTGACAAGTGGAAGGAATTTATCCACTTCGGCCTGACGAGCCAGGATATCAACAACACGGCCGTGCCGATGAGCATATGCGACGCCATTGTCGAGGTCTATGCTCCTGCCATCGACGCGCTGGTTGAGCAACTCGAGGACCTTGCCGCCCAGTGGCGCGACGTGGCACTGCTTGCCCACACTCACGGCCAGCCCGCCAGCCCGACCCGTCTGGGCAAGGAGCTGGTGGTTTACGTGAGCCGCCTGCAGACTCAGCTTGCCCTGCTGAAGGCCACTCCTATCAGCGGCAAGTTCGGCGGTGCGACCGGCAACTTCAATGCTCACAACGTAGCCTTCCCCGAGGTTGACTGGAATGCGTTTGCCCAGCGCTTTCTGCGCGACAAGCTCGGTCTGGTGCGCGAGTATCCCACAACTCAGATTTCGCACTATGACAATCTTGCGGCGCTTTTTGACGCCCTTCGTCGCGTCAACACGATTCTGCTCGACCTTGACCGCGACGTGTGGATGTATATTTCAATGAACTACTTCAAGCAGCGCATCAAGGCGGGTGAGGTCGGTTCGTCGGCCATGCCCCACAAGGTCAACCCCATTGATTTCGAGAACTCGGAAGGCAACATCGGCATTGCCAACGCCCTGTTTGCCCACCTGGCCCAGAAGCTCCCGGTCAGCCGCCTGCAGCGTGACCTGACCGACTCGACCGTGTTGCGCAACGTCGGTGTGCCCCTGGCCCACACGCTGATTGCCATCGCCTCGACCTCGAAGGGACTGGGCAAACTGCTGCTTAACGAAGACGCCATTGCCCGCGACCTCGACGCCAACTATGCCGTCGTTGCCGAAGGCATCCAGACGATTCTGCGCCGCGAAGGCTATCCTAACCCCTATGAAACGCTCAAGGCTCTTACGCGCGTAAATACCTCCGTGACCCCCGAGAGCATCAATGAGTTCATTGACACGCTCGACGTCAACGACGCCGTCAAGGCCGAGCTGCGTGCCATCACTCCCTCGACCTACACCGGCCGATGAACCGGCGGCGAGGGCCGATTGTTTAATGGTTAAATGACAAAGATTACCAAAAAGGAGGCGCTCGATTACCATAAGTATCCGCGCCCGGGCAAGATTGCTGTCGAGCCCACCAAACCATATTCGTCGCAGACCGATCTGGCGCTGGCCTATTCGCCGGGCGTGGCCTATCCGTGTGAGGAAATCAAGGCGCACCCGTCGGCGGTCTATGAGTACACGGGCAAGGGCAACCTTGTCGCAGTGATTTCAAACTGCACCGCAGTGCTCGGCCTGGGCGATATAGGCCCTGAGGCCGGCAAGCCCGTCATGGAAGGTAAGGCGCTGCTGTTCAAGATTTTTGCCGGACTTGACTGCTTCGACATCGAGGTCAATGAAAAAGACCCCGAACGCTTTATACAGACCGTCAAGGCTATAGCGCCGACCTTCGGCGGCATCAATCTTGAGGATATCAAAGCTCCCGAGTGCTTTGAAATCGAGCGCCGGCTGAAGGCCGAGTGCGACATTCCGGTGATGCACGACGACCAGCACGGCACTGCAATTATTTCGGCGGCCGGTCTGCTCAACGCCCTCGAAATCCAGGGCAAGAAGATCGGCGACATACGCCTCGTGGTCAATGGTGCCGGCGCGGCAGCCGTGAGCTGCACGCGCCTGTACGTGGCGCTGGGTGTGAAGAGGGAAAACGTGGTCATGTGCGACAGCCGCGGTGTCATCTCCTCATCGCGCCAGGGCCTGTCGGAGCAGAAACGCGAATTCGCCACCGAGCGCCCGATTTCCACTCTGGCCGAGGCCATGGAGGGAGCCGACGTGTTTCTCGGCCTGTCGGTCAAGGATGTCGTCACGCCTGAAATGCTCCGGTCAATGGCTCCGAAGCCAATCGTGTTTGCCCTTGCCAATCCCGACCCTGAAATCGAATATGAAAAGGCTATAAGCTCGCGCGAGGATGTTATCGTGGCTACCGGCCGCAGCGATTATCCGAACCAGATTAACAACGTTCTCGGTTTTCCCTACATTTTCCGAGGTGCCCTCGACTGCGGCGCTACCGAAATCAACGAGGCCATGAAGCTCGGCGCCGTGCGCGCCATCGCCGCCCTGGCCAAGGAGCCGGTGCCCCCGGTGGTCAAGGCCGCCTACAATACCGGCAAGCTGACATTTGGCCGCGACTACATTCTGCCGAAACCGCTTGACCCGAGGCTACTCACCACCGTGGCCCCGGCAGTTGCGCGTGCGGCCGCCGAAAGCGGGGTGGCGCGTCGTCCGATTACCGACTGGAACGGCTATGCCGACTGTCTGCGCCATCTCATGGGCGTCGATAACAAGATGCTGCGCCGCATTCACGACGAAGCGCGTGCCGCCGACAGCAAGCGCATAGTGTTCGGCGAGGGCAACACCGACAACATGCTCCGCGCGGCCGCGGCCGCCCTGGGCGACGGTCTGTGCCGCCCCGTGGTGCTCGGCAACGAGGAGATGATACGCAAGCGTGCCGACCGTCTCGGCGTCGACATTGCGGGCATCGAAATCATCAATCCGCGCCATGACCGCGAGGCACCGCGCCGCGAACGCTACGCCGACCTGCTGGCGCGCAAGCTGCAGCGCCGGGGCATGACGCGGGCCGTAGCCATCGACCGCATGTTTGACCGCAACTATTTCGGCATGATGATGGTCGAGACAGGCGATGCCGACGCGTTCATCTCGGGCACGTATTCGTCGTGTGGCCAGAATCACGACATTGCCCGCGAGGTTATCGGCGTGCGTGACTCCTACAGCAACTTTGCGGCCATGCACATTGTCAACACCCGCCGCGGCACCTACTTCCTGGCCGACACGGCTATCAACTCCCACATGACCGACGAGACGCTCTATGACATTGCGCGCCTGGCCCGTCATTCGGCCGAATACTTTGCCCATGAACCCGTTATTGCAATGGTGAGCAGCTCGAACTTCGGGTCGAGCTCTGAGCGCGAGGCCACGATGGTGGCGCGTGTGGTCAGCCGTATGCAGCATGAGTTTCCGGAGCTGGCCATCGATGGCGAAATGCAGATTCAGAATGCGCTCAACACCAAGCAGCGCGATGCCAATTTCCCGTTTACGCGCCTTAACGGGCGTGAGGTCAACACTCTGATATTCCCGAACCTCACCGCCGCACATTCGGCCTACAGGCTGCTGCTCGAAATGGGCATCGGCGATGCCATAGGCCCGATTCAGTTCGGCCTTAAAAAGCCGGTCCACTTTGTCAACGTCGACACGCCCGTGCGCGATATTCTCAATGTGGTGGCGGTAGCAGTCATCGACGCCCATATCGGCACTCCCCAGGACTGACGTCAAACTTTTTTGCCGCGAGAGGTGTTATTGTTATATAAGTTGAACAATAACACCTCTTGCCTGTTTCTATGACTACGAAAAAGACACGCGACCAGCAGAAGTATCCCGGAGCGTCGGTCGATGCCGCCGATAAGGATGCAGTCACCCCCGCCCTCGAAAGGCAATATACGCGAACACTTAACAACAATCCTCGTAATAACTAACCTGTTTACTTCGGCCTGCCCATAACGGCAGGCTTTTTTTCGGCCGGTCAGGAGTAGGCGTGGAGCGAGTGGAAGTAGTTGACGCCGAAATAGGTCATGGCTACGCTGAGCAGCGGAATGATAAACCACCAGAGCGAGGGGCGACGCCTGTGGAGCGGAATGGCGTAGACAAGCATGGTTATGAGCGCCCAGGTTTCCTTGGGATCCCAGCCCCAGTAACGACCCCACGACTGCTCGGCCCAGACGGAGCCGGTTATGATGCCGAGCCCGAGAAGATAGACTGCAGGGCGGAGCAGTGCGCGGGCGCGGCGGCGACATTCGTCGGGATTGCGTAACAGGCCGCACACAGCCGTCACCGCAACTACTACCAGCATGGCATAAGAGGTCATGACGAGGCTGACGTGGAGCGACAGCCAGGGCGAATGCAGCACCGGCATCAGAGGCGTGACCACGGGGTTTGAGGCCTGGAGATGGGCAACCAGCGCCATGCAGCCGGCGGCAAGCAGGGCCGGGCCGGGCGAGCCCGGCAGCACCAGGGCGAGCAGACCTACCGCGGCAACCATGAACTGAAGGGTCTCGAAGGTCGAGGCAAACGGGCCGTGGCCTGTCAGAACGCATTGAACTGCAATGACGCCGACCTGCATGACCGTGGGGAGCGCGCCGAGCCACCGCGGCCACCGTGCGCGCGGCGCCATGAAGCAGAGTGCTGCCGCAACGAAGAAGGCTATGAAAATAACAAGCGTTGAAGGCGTGCGGTTATAGAGAATCTCGAGGTCGGCGCGGGGCAGCGACGCGCCCTCGGCCGCCGGCGCGAACAGACTGCCGGCACGCAGCAGCAGAATGATGCCGACGCGTTCATCGGCGTCTGGCTCGTCGGCCAGCAGGTAGTTGCCCTCGGTGTCGAAGCAGTCGTTAAATGAAATCAGCCCGCGCGAAGACTTAATGAGCGGCACGGCGTTCCATTCGTCGGGAAAGGCGGTCATTGACGTGACTACGCGCTCGGCCGAGAGTCCGCGGAACGACTTCTTGCCGGTAATTTTCTGCATTACTTCGTGGGCCACGGTCGAGTATGTCACCGTGCGTCCCTGATACTCGACGGGAATGCGGGCCAGCGAGTCGGCGGCATGGGGGGTGACCACCGGAACGGCTTGCGCGGCGCCGATTCCGAACGCCGCCGCTGCAACCAGGGCTGTCAGGCGCGGTCGGCGCCTGACAAGCGCAAGGAGGCCGCCGAGGGCGAAGAGGGCATAGCCGGCAAAGACTATAGCCGTGCCCGGGCCGTCGCTGCGCATGGCAATGACCGAGCAGCCGTCGGGGGTGAACGACGACTGGTAGAGCCGCCAGTCGTCAGCCGTCAGCGGTGCATTGACGGCAAGCGTGCGCTCGAGGCCGTTGACCTTGAGGCGCGACTCATAGTTGCGTGGCGCAGGGCCGTCGGGATAGGTGATTGTGCGGAATTCGGTTAGCTCAAGCTCGATGCCATGAACGCTGACCGGCTCGCCCTGACGCAGAATTACCATGTCGTCGCGCGCGGTCAGAGCCGTGACTATGGCGCCGGCAATGATTACGGACAGCGAGGCGTGAAGCATGGTCAGCGCCGGGCTGCGGAGCAGGGCTTTGAGTAGCCGGGTCATGTTCAATAGGCGGCGTAGGGAGCGGCAATGCTCTTGCAAGCCATGCACTCCATTTCAATGAGCCATGCGGGGCGACACACAGGCGCCAGCACCAGAATGCGGGGAATGTCGGGGTAGCGTTCGTTGAAAATAGATTCGACCACGGCGGTGTCGGCGATGTCGCGCAGGTATATGATCAGATGGCCCACGTCGGCGAATCCGCATTCGGCCTCGGCAAGCAGCGCGTCTACATTCTCAATCATCCGGCAGGTCTGGCGGGCAATGTCGCCGGGATAGACAACTTCGCCCCGATTGTTGATGCTTGCGGTGCCGGAAATGTAGACGTGGCGGCGGTCGCCGAAGTCTACGGCTGTGGCGCGCTCAAAGGCTACGCCATATTCCGTGGTCGGATTCAGATGGGTCGAAGCTTTCAGCTGAGTCACCTGCTCGGGCTTGATGCCGATGCAGTTGAGCGAGTCCATCTGCACGCTGACGGTGTGGTCCTCGTGCGAACCGTTGATTCCTGTCGATGCTATGAAATGGGTTGATGAATTGAGGCCGTTGATCGCAAAGAGTTCATTGCGTCCGGTAACCACGCCGGCATAGTTGACGTCGACATCGCGCACAAAGAGCCATGTGCGCAGGCAGTTGTCGAGCAGCGAACCGCCGAGTTCCGAAAGTTTAAGGGCGAGGTCGCCGAGCATGGCGCGCGTGGCGGTTGATGATTGCAGGCCGGGTTCGCAGGCCGAAGTCTGAATGACGGTTGTGTAGGGGCCGTGGCTGATGTGGTGGCAGCCGTCGGCCTGGCGCACCGGTTCGGCGTCTTGTTGCAGCCAGACCCATGCGGCGACTTTTTCGCCGCCGAGCGGCGGCTGACCCACTGTCGAGACGGCACAGTCAAGTTCGAGTTCGCGGACCTGACGCCCCTGGTTCGACGGGTCGCTCAGAAAGAAGCGTATCATGACCGGCTTGAGCCCAGATGTTGCCGCGGCGCTTTCAATGCCGCTGACCACTGCTGCAAGCTGGTCGGCGAATGTCGGGAGGATTGCGGGGCGCACAATGGCGTGCGCTTCCTTTCGGCCGCCGGCCGAGGTGAACGTTCGCTTTTGGATATTGAATGTCATAACAATCGGTTATAGTTCAGTTTTCAAGGTCAATCCAGGTCGACAGCAGATATTTTTCTGCGTCGGTCAGGAGTGAGGAGTGGTTGAAACTCCAGTCGGTTGAAACGTCGGAAGCCACCACGCTATAGAGCACGCTGGCCTCATGGTTGCCGGGGGTGACGAGCAGGGCGCCTTCGACCAGTTTCGACGGGCGGCCAAGAAGCTGCCCGCGGCTCTCGCCTTCAACGAGCCTGAGTCCGGCCGCGGCGATGTTGCTGCCGCCGTGACACTGTATGCAGCGGGCGTCGAACACCTGGCGCTGCACCGCTCCCATCAGGGTCAGGTCCTCGGCCGCTGCCGGTTCGCTGACTGAGTGCGATTCAGGAATACTGCCCTCGTCGCACGCCGATAGCCCGACCAGAATTATGGCCGAGACTAAAGGTGTGAAGAGACATTTCATATACATAACGGAGCAGGGGGCTTAAAAAGTATATTGAAGCTGTAATTGTGCGAAATGGGTCGAGAGGCCCAGGCCGTCGTTGTCGCGGTCGAGCTGGGTGGCGTGGCCTGTGCGTCCCATGTAGCGATACATGGCCTGGAGCTTGAGGTTGGCGCCCTTTACAAAGTAGTTCAGTCCGGCCGAGGGCATGTTGAGCAGACCGCCCTCGTCGAGCCCGTTGCGGTCGTAGAGGTCATAGCGCAGGCAGCACTGGAGCCTGGGGGTTATGAAATATCCGCCCTGGATGTAGCCTCCGAGATAGTTGAAAGAGTCACTGATTTTCTGGCGGCGCGTAAAGCCGATGTGCATGTAGTAGAGTTCGGCGCCGAGATAGAGGCGGTTGTAGAGCCATGCGAATTCGGCTCCGGCGCGGAAGTCGTTGGTACTCTCGTTTTCGCTCTCGACGTTGAGATTGGCCGAAAGACCGATGAGCATTTTGTTGAGGTTTAGCTGATTGGGGTTGCCCTGAGTTGCCGGCATGACGCCATGTGGCTGATAGGTCAGTCGGGCGCAGTAGAGCATCGACGGGATGTGCCAGTCGTCGCTCCAGGTCTTGGTGGCGGTGTTGACGGCCGCACCGGTGCCGTTGAATATGCCTGCCTGATAGCCGAACTTGCCTCCGACAAGGCCGTGCAGCTCGACTCCGAGGTCAAATCCGGTCGACAGGGCGGGCGTGACGGCATTGAGCGAATGGGGCAGAATGACCGGCGACGTCAGCGAGAGCGGAAGGCTCGAGAACATCGTTTCGCCCAGAGTGGTGAGAACGGCGTGCGAGAACGGCGTCTTGAACTTGCCGACGCGCACGGCAAAGGCGTCGGCCACCTTCATGTCGGCCCAGGCCTGTTGCAGAATCTGCTGGCCCGAGGCGGCGGCGTTGACCGACAGGTTATAGGTTATGAACCCGAATGCGTTGCCTGTAAAACCGAGCACGGCGTAAGGAATTGCGAAACCAGAGCGGGCCACGTTGTCCTGGTTATAGGCGGGGTCGAGGCCTTGCGAGTCATAGTAATTGAAGTCGGCCGAGGCCTGCACAAGCAGATAGGGTTTGAAAAGAAAGCGGCCGTCTTTGGAGCCCCATGAGAATCCGTCGCGTCCGGCAAAGGAGACAACGCCGTTTTCAGTGTCGGCTTCATATTGGGCGGAGGCGGCGAGGGCCATGGCAAAGGCCGTCAGCGCCAGGAAGAGTTTTTTCATTAGTGGCTTAAGTAACAGTGATGAGTGATTGGGTGGAGGGGGGGATGGATGATGTGCGGTTACAGCGACTCGAGAAAGCGGATAAGCGCGGCGCGGTCCGACGCGTTCATGCGGGCAAAGAGCTGGCGCGAGGCATAGCCCTCGCCGCCGTGCCACATGATAGCCTCCGTCAGGTTGCGTGCGCGTCCGTCGTGGAGAAAATAAGTGTGGGCGTTGACCTTTTCCTGCAGTCCGATGCCCCAGAGCGGGGTGGTGCGCCATTCGTTGCCCATGGCGAGGCCCGACGGATAGTTGTCGTTAAGGCCTACGCCCATGATTTCCGAGCCCATGTCGTGAAGCAGAAAGTCGCTGTAGGGATGAATGGTCTGATTTCCGAGCCAGGGCAGCTGGGTGCCGTTCAGCAGAGTCGAGCCGCGCGGCCGGGTGTGGAGGGTGGCTACGTGGCAGAGGTGGCATCGGGCTTCGTAGAACATCTGTTCGCCGCGCCTGACCTCAGGGTCGCCTACATTGCGCCGGGCCGGCACTCCGAGGCTCTGCATATAGAGGTCGACGTTTTCCATATCTTCGGTCGAAACGTCGAGGCGGTCATAGAGCAGCCCCATCATGGAGCCCTGGTTGATTTGCACCTGGCCCTCGCAGATTTCCTCGGGATAGCGCGAGTTGGTGCAGCCCATGTCGCTCGAAAAACCGAGCTCGACGGTGAGGTCGGCGTGCTGCGCCTTGTTGCCCGAGACGCCGAGGCTCGTCACACCGCGCTCGCTGATGTAGTTGCAGCGGCCTGAAATGCCATATTCCGGATAGTTGCTGCGGGCGGCGAGCGCCTCGATTTCGGTCTGGTCCAGCGCCATCATCTGGCCCATGCCTACGTGGCGCAGCGGAATGCGCACGGTGCAAATCAGGTCGTCGGGGTTGAACTCGCGGTCATACCAGTCGGTAATGGTGTAGGTCGGGGCTGCAAGTTCATAGGGGGTGCCGTCGGGGAATGTGAATGACTCATAGCGCCAGTCGACACGCAGTTTGCCCTCGGGCTTCACGCCGTAGATGGCCTGGTCGTGGAGCACTCGTCCGTATTCGCGAAACTGGGCGCCCGTGCGGCTGGTGATGTAGACAAGCTGGGCCGAAAAACCATAGGGGCCGCTGCCGCCGTCGGACCAGCCGGCCGGTTTGGTGCGGCCTGCGTTAGAGTGGCAGCTGCCGCATGAAAAGCCGGCATATACGGGGCCGAGTCCGCCGCCATAGCCCGACTCCGACGTGCGCATGTCGTCATAGAGCTTGTCGCCGCGTATGAAACGGGTGGCATAGCTGCCGCTGACCCAGTCGGCGGGGGAGTCGTAGGCCTTCGAGGAGTTCATGAATATGGTCGACGTGCCGGCCGAGAGCTCATAGCCGTCGGGTATATCCACGTCTGTGACGTCGAGACCTTCGGAGAGGTTGCACGACGTCAGCAGACTCAGTGGGAAAATCAATAATGCGGTGAGTGATAATGGTCGGTTGTGTATCATCTGATTAGAGGTGATCAACGGTTCGTGGTGCGCCATCCTTGAACAGCAGGAACTCCAGAGTGTGGAATCCGCGCACGTTTTGTGAAGCCTCGGTGACGAGTCCGCCTTCGGTGATGTCGAGGTCCGAGAGGTCACCGCTGGTCAGATGGTTGGCGATTGCTGTCTGGTCGAGGGGCCAGCTGTCCATGTTGGGGTCGAGGCCGAGGGCGTCGACAGGGCCGAAGAGGAAGGCCTCGCTCTGTTCCCAGGGCACTCGGGCGGCAAACCAGGCCTCGGCGGCGGCTGCGAACGTGGCGTCGGAGGGGTTGAGCGCCATGTCGCTGACAGCATTGCGCAGGGCTGTGGTCTCGGCTGCGAGAGAGCGATAGGTCGGCAGCACTACGGCGTCGACATAGTTCTCGACAATTGCCTGTTTTTCGGCTTCGTGGCCCTGAAGGGAGGCAAAGAAACCTTTGAGCGATTCAAGGGTCTGCTCGAGGTTGGCGCAGGCTGTCATGGCCGTGGCGGTTTCGGTGCTGTTGATGTTGTTGCGGAACGGAGCGGGAATAGCCATGATTGCGGTCTGAGCCAGTGCTATTCTTTCCTTGACCGAGCGGTCGAGGTCTGAATCGATTGATGCCACCAGATTCGACATTGATGCCGTGGCGATTTGGCCGTCGAGCGAGCCGTAGTAGCTGTTGCGAATTGATATGATGTTGTTGGCATAGTCTTCGCGCGAGTGCCAGCTGAACCATGATTCAACGGCATAGAGAGCCTGCTGAGGGTGGCCCTGGAGCAACAGTTCGAGCGGATCGCCGATTTTGGCAGTGCCGACCTCGTTGGCAATATCCGAGCAGCCGTCAATAATCTGCTCGATGCAGTTGTCGGAGCTCGAGTATGCGCCTGAAGTGTGCTGCTTGAAAATTTCGGCAAACGGGCGGCCGCCTTCATATGACTGCTCCCACGATTTGAGCAGGTTGTCGGCGTCTTTTTCGAGCAGAACGGCAACCTGCGATGCATAGCGGGTCCAGTTGTGCAGGTTGTCGGCTGTGATTTCTATAGCGCCGCCGTCGAATTTGATATCGATTTCCGGTTCGTCGTTTTTGTCGCTGCACGCAGTCATGGCAACTGCCATGGCGGCCGCAAGCATAAGTTTAGATGAGTTGTTCATAAATATTTAATGGGAATGGGTTAAGTTTTTTTGATGGGATGGGAGGGGGAGTGTGCCGGTTACTTGCGAATGAACCAGCCGATGTAGGCCACGCCTATCGAAATGTCGCTCTCGGAGTTGAAGCGACCTGAGCCAAACACGTTCTGCGTGCCCACGGCGCGGTGGCTATAGTCGGCTTTGACAACGAGGTTGGGCAGTGCATACCAGTTGATGCCGGCACTCCATTTGCTGACTTCGAGCCGGGAGTCGGCAGCGTAGCCCGACGCAACTTTATATTGGGGGTTGAAATATTCATAACGTACAAATGGGTAAATAACAGGTACGTTATCAACACCCGTCAGCGAACGCAGGTTCACTCCGATTTCGGCGCCATAGGTCATCACTGTCGAGCCCACGGGGGTCAGGCGCGAGTAGGGCGAGGCGTTGGGCAGGCGCACGTTGCGGCGGTTGACGGCGTCGCTGTTGCCCACATGGCCGAGCAGGAAAGAGGCACGCGCGGTCAGCAGACGGTTGCGATAACTTGCGTCAACCCCGAGAATCGACACCGGAATGCGCCCCAGGCCGGCATATTGCTGCTCCTTGTCGGCATTGGCTCCGGCGTCGCGGCAGTAATAGCCCGACACTCCGGCCCGCAGGCCGCGCACCCCGTTGTAGTCAAAGCGCAGCGAGTAGCCCGGCGAGGTGAAATTGTCGGTTTCGAACAGGCCCTGGCGTCCGGGAGCCACCCAGGTGCTGCGCTCGAATCCGTTGGCATTGAGGCCTGCGGTTACCATGGCCTGATAGTTTACCGGGCCTAAGGAGCCGAAGAGCTCGAGACCGGTGGCATGCCATGTCGATGGGAGCAGCGAGGTTTCGCCCTCGGGGCGCGACGTGCCGAAGAAGTTGATTGGCTCGTGGTGGGCGTTGACCATGCCTACGGGCAGAATCAGGTGGCCGGCGCGCACGTTTATCTGCGGAATAATCAGACGGGTAACGTGAAATTGCTCAAGGGCGACTTCGCCTCCCTTTTCGATTTCTGTTTCATATTCGCCGTTTTCGGAGTTCTCGAGTTCGACGGCGGTGCCTGTGCCGCCACCTTCGAATTCGATTTCAACGCCGACAATCCATTTTTGAGTCAGTTTGGCGTCGAAGGCAAGCACTGCGCGCGGAATGGCAATAGTGGCGCGGCGGGTGCGGCCCGAGCCGTTTACTTGAAATCGGTTGATGTCATAATTCTTGAATGACGCCAGCATTTCGCCATAACCGCCGAACCTGAACCGGGAAAATCCGGCAGTGTCGGCGGCTTCCTGCGCGGCGGCAGGTAGGGCGAGTGCGGCCACGCTTATCAGCAATGATTTTAGCGGGTGCATAATGCGAAACAATTTATAATTCCAAAAAACTTTTTTTAACCGCTGCAAAGTTACGGCGACATTTCCTGCTCCGAAATACTCAAAAAATGGTAAACTTTTACCACCCATACCTGCCTGAAGGTATTTGTGTGCGGTAATTCGCCATAATTTCGTAACTTTGCAGAGTGAAAGATTGCTTCAGGCAGAAAATGAGGCGGGTCGGCGTCAGAATGTTGATGGCGTCGGCCGCGCTGTTGACGCTTGGCGGCTGCTCGACCACGCGCCATGTGCCGTCGGGGAGCATGCTGCTCGACCACTCGCGCATTGAAATCGAGGGCGAGTCGGAGGTGCGCCCGTCGGAGCTCGTCAACTATCTGCGCCAGAAGCCTAACGCCCGCACCCTCGGCGTAGTGCCGATGAGGCTTCACACCTATAGCCTCAGCGGGCGCGACTCCACGCGCTGGTATAACCGATGGCTGCGCCGCATCGGCGAGCCTCCGGTCATCTACTCCCGGCGGCTCACCGACGCCTCGGCCCGCCAGCTGGCTCAGGCGCTCGTTAATCGCGGATATATGCGCTCGTCGGTCGAGGTCGACACGATCAGCCATGGCGGCAACCGCAAAATCGACGTGACATATCGCATAAAGCCCGGCACGGCTCATAAAATCGCGTCGGTGACAACGGTGTGCGAGGATCCAGCTCTGGCCCGCTGCATCGAGAGTGAATGGGCCGAAACGCTGCTGCGCCCCGGCATGAACCTCGACATGACGCTGCTCGACGCCGAGCGCACGCGCATAACCAACAGCCTGTCGCAGATGGGCTATTATGCCTTTGCAAAAGATAAAATCTCATTTACCGCCGACACGGTCGAGGGCAACCTCAACGTGGCCCTGACGCTCAATGTCGGCGGCAAGCAGCACCATCGCTACACGGTGCGCCGCGTTATTTTCAATCCGGACTATGACCCGGCAATCACGCCCGAAGAGGCTGCGCTGCTCGACACGGTGGCCTATCGCGACATCTACATTGTCAGCAACCCTGACGGGAGCTCGGGCTACATTTCGCCCAAAGTGCTCGCCGACAATAACCGGATAACCCCGGGGGCACCTTATAATTCGGCCGAGTTCAACCGCACTTATGAGGCCATGGGCCGACTCGGCATCGTGCGCTCGACCTCCATATCGCTTCAGCCTGCCGGACCATATGAACTCGACGCCATTGTGAGGCTTACGCGCAATCAGCTCCAGGGCGTCAGCGTGGAGCTGGAGGGCACCAACTCCGAGGGCGACCTCGGCGCGGGTGTCGGCGTGACCTATCAGCACCGCGACCTGTTCAAGGGCTCCGAAACCCTGACCCTTAAGGCGCGCGCGAGCTACGAGAGCCTGTCTGGCAACCTCGAAGGGCTGATCAATAACCACTACACGGAGGCGTCGGCCGAAGTGGCCCTGACGCTGCCAAAATTCTGCGCCCCCTTTCTGAGCCGTAACTACAAGCGCAAAATGCTTGCCTCGACCGAATTTTCGATTAACGGCAACTATCAGGAGCGGCCGGAATACACACGCGTCATTGCCGGCGCGGCATGGCGCTACAAGTGGAACAACCGCCGCAACAATAACCGCCGCATTTTTGATCTGGTCGACATCAGCTACGTGTTCCTGCCCCGCTCGACTATCAACTTTCTCGATGAGGTGGCCGGCGGCAATCCGCTGCTGCGCTATAGCTACGAAAACCACTTCATCATGCGCTCGGGCTATTCGGCATTCCTGACCAACAAGCGCGTTTCGGCCCCGGTGCCGGGCGTGAATGCGAGTCCGGCCCAGAGGTTTATCTGGACGTTTCGCGGCTCGGCCGAAATTGCCGGCAACCTGCTCTATGCCATTTCAAACGCCATTGGCCAGCACACGAGCGACGGCGCCTACAAGGTGTTCGGCACGCAGTATGCCCAGTATGCCAAAGCCGAGGCCGACTATATGATATCGCGTCGCTTCTCGAGCCGCGCGTCGCTCGCCTTCAGGGTGGGTGCGGGCGTGGCCGTGCCCTACGGAAACTCATCGATGGTGCCGTTTGAAAAGCGCTTCTACTCCGGCGGCGCCAACAGCGTCAGAGGCTGGGGCGTGCGCACTCTCGGCCCCGGCCGCTACGACGCGCGCAACACGGTCAGCAACTTCATCAACCAGTGTGGCGACATTCGTTTCGACCTCAACCTCGAGGCGCGCTTCAAACTCTTCTGGGTTCTGGAGGGCGCGGCGTTTATTGACGGCGGCAATGTCTGGACCATACGCAACTACGAAAACCAGCCCGGCGGCCTGTTTCGTTTCAACTCGTTCTATAAAGAGATTGCCTGGGCCTACGGCCTGGGCCTGCGCCTCGATTTTACCTATTTCCTGATTCGCCTCGACCTGGGCATGAAGGCCTACAATCCGGCCATGAACCAGGAGCCATGGCCGTTGATTCATCCCGACTGGCATCGCGACGCCACCTTCCACTTCTCGGTCGGCTACCCGTTCTGACCGTCCGCCGACGCAACCTTAGAGCGGAG
Source organism: Porphyromonadaceae bacterium UBA7203 (assembly GCA_002490725.1). Classification (GTDB taxonomy): domain Bacteria; phylum Bacteroidota; class Bacteroidia; order Bacteroidales; family Muribaculaceae; genus UBA3263. The sequence continues at coordinate 22,764 of DKUN01000002.1, forward strand.
TCAGTTGTTAATGTTTTATTCACAATGATTCCGCATTATGTATAAACGCAAATATATCATGAGGCTCCACTGGCGGCTGTTTATTCCGCTCGTAGGGCTGCTATGGCTCATCATAGGTATTTCGATTTTCTATTTCGTGGCCCACGAGAAGCAGCGCCAGAAAGAAAACCTCGAAAACCGCCTGCTCAACGTAAACAACACTGTGATCGATGCCTATGAGCGCGGCGTCGACATGCAGAAAACCGTCGATTTCATCAGGCTGTTTACCGACAAGACCACGCTGGCCCCGCTGCGCATCACAGTCTACGACAGCCGGGGCAACATGATTGCCGACAACTCTGCCGAGACCATCAGGCTCTACGACAGCGACGGCAACCCCGACAGCCGCCTGCTGCGGCTCATTGACGGCAACGGCCGGGCTACTATTCAGGATATGGTGGTCAACCACGACAAGAGCATGATCAGCTCCAAAATGAGCAAAGACGGCCGCATATACTCATTCGCCGCACTGCCCTACGAGGGCGAAGTGCTTGACTTCCTGAGCATAGACCCGATGGTGTGGCTCATGGTCATAGCCCTCGGCATACTATCGTCGACAACGGCATTCATAGGCGTCAGGGCCATATGCAACAACGTGTATGCGCTGCGCGACTATGCCCGGGCCATAGCCTCCGACAAGCTGCCCGACAAAATCGATTCGCTGCGCTTTTCGAAAGACGAGCTCGGCGAAGTGTCGCGCAACCTGCTGACCATCTACCTCGACAAAATCCGCGCCGAGCAAGAAAAAATGCGCCATGAGCACCAGCTGGCACTCAACATAAGCCACGAGTTCAACACCCCCGTGGGCATCATCAAGGGGTATATAGACACGGTGCTCGACAATCCTGACATGCCCGAAGAACTCAAGCACCGCTTTCTGGTGCGGGCCGGGCAAACCACCGACCGGCTCGCCAACCTGGTCAAGGACGTGAGCATGGTCATGCGCCTGCGCGATAACGACGGCGGCAGCCTCGGCGTCGAGCCGCTTAACTTCCATGACCTCGTTGAACGCATCGCTGAAGACGTTGACCGCGGCCATATTGCCGACAACATGACCTTTGAATTCAACATTCCCGCCGACTGCATGGTCACGGGCCATGAATCGCTGCTGACCAACGCGTTGCTGAACCTCATCTACAACGCCGCGCGTCACTCTCAAGGCTCGCGCATCACCCTCGACTGGCAGGGCATCAAAGACGGCCGTCATGAATTCGTGTTTGCCGACGACGGCATCGGCGTTGCCGACGAACACATAGGGCGCATATTCGATCTCTTCTATCGTGTCGACGCGGGCCGTGCGCGCAAAAACGGCGGCTCGGGCCTCGGACTGACGCTCGTGCGCCGCATCATCGCCTCCATGGGCGGCGACATCACCGCCTCCCGCCGCCCTCCCCACGGCCTCGCCCTCACCTTCACCCTCCCCCTCGGATAGCGGCCATAGTTTTTACTGCATTTTGTCGTTTCACGAAAAAAAGTGTAACTTTGCCGCCATAAAGGCTTCGGCCGGACATATTGTTGAAAGCGTTTTTGCTTTAGCCTTCACCACGAAATCGCCAATTTCTTATATCCTGAGGGTCAAAGCAGTCACAAAACGCTCATGCTTGTCGTTTATCCACTCCCCGACAAGGGGGTTTCGATATCCGATAAGGCGTGGGAGTGGACTGTTTATTTCAGGATAGGCGTTTGGCGATGCCCGTGGTGAGATAGACTGAACATCGTTCCACGCTTTTTTGTAAATGTATTCTTCTATGGCCGTGATGGAGCGGGACGGCCGTTTAACCCGTCATCGGTCAGAATGGTTCATATCGGAATGCGTATCAAGACAGTTTTCGACCGGCAACCCAAGCATGTAACAGTGGTTTGGTTTGCCCGGCAACTCAACTGCCGTCGTAACAATGTGTACGATATATTTCGCCGGCCGACTATCGATACGGAACTGCTTGCGCGAATATCTAAAATATTGAACCATAACTTTTTCAAGGAGATAGCCGACGATATTGAAACGGTCAATGACGGTAGTGCGGGGAAGTGAGTGTATTGTTATATGATACACTGTGTCTATAAACGTGGTGCGTAAACGATGTTGCGCCAAGGTTAAATCTGCCTAACTTTGCGCTATAATTCTAAATGTTATTACTCTATCACTTATGCGCAACTTACAAGTAAAGACCTTATTCTACTGGTTTGCTTTTATTGTACTTGGTATTTTCAGCTGTTACTGGACTTCCGATTCGCTATATATATGGCTGCCGATATTAGGCAAGGTCGGTTCGTGGCTTCTGGCCATATTGTTCTATGTCATGGCGTCGTTAAGCTTTTCGATGATACTCAATGCTATTGACAAAAACTATGATTTCTATGGAAAATTTCTTGGCCGCGGAGCATCGTTGCTGTTCGGATTTCTGGGGCTGTTGTTGTTTTGGCTTATATGCTCGATGCCGACAAACACACACACGCTTTTATATAGCGCCGAGGTGCGTAACACGATTTCTGAGGATTTGACCACAACTATCGGTTATCTCGAGGCGCTGGAAAACAACAACACCGCCATCAAGAAAATCAACGCGGATTATGACAGCAAACAGGCTCAGGTGCAGATGCTTTTTCAACGCATGCTTTCAGAGATGAAAGACAATTTAAACAAGGGCATGGGTATCCGTTTTGACCATTTGCTCGCCGATTTGAATGTTGTTCTTTCAGGTATAGATGTGAACAGTGACGGTAAGGATGTGATTCAGAAGGTCAAAAATCCCGGATCAACTCCCGAGCAATGGCTTGCAACGCTGTCTCATTATAAAGCTCAAGCCGATAGGATTCTGGTAATATATAGGACCCAGTGTGACGAAAAAATTGCGGCTGTGCGCAAAAACATGGACAGTGGGCGTTTGCACGATTTGCTGTCAGACTGCCGCACGGCGCAGAAAGATATCGAGAACATGGACGGCGTGAACAACGCGGTCATAAAAGAGGCGGTCAAAGACCTTACGGACGCCTACTCTCATATTCGCGACAATGCCATCTATCTTACTTTCAAGCCCGGAGATGAAGACCGCTATTGTCGTGAAAACGCACTTCCGAAGGTCAAAGCCCTGCAGGTCATTCCCGAAGTGTGGAAAGACTTTCTGACGACCAAGCGTTATGTCGGTCACGGCTTTATATGGACGGTGCTGATTTCGGTGCTCGTTGACATAGCCGGATTTATTTTCTACTATCTCGCAAACAAATAAAAAGAACTAAATCCTCTAAAATATGATAAACAAAGAATTTGACGATCTTATAGACGATGCAATTCCCGTAGTGTCGCATAATGATGATGAAACTATTCTCGTCGACGATAGCAGAGAGTTTTCGACGCCGAGTCGCTCAACCTCGTCGGTCGACGCCAACACATATTCCGACGAGGAACTGAACGATGTAAATGCGATTGTCACCACCATTACTGACACGCAGACTCCGATTGCGGTGTTTTTCGGCCCGGCTTCATCGGGCAAGACCATGGCGCTGCTCCGCATGATACGCTACTTCAAGGAGGATTTGGGCTATACCGTCGAGGCTGAACGGACATTCCGGCCCTCGCACGACAGGCATTATGCCCGAATGTGCAACGAGCTGAACCTTATGGTCAACAGCCAGTTCGCCCCACGCAACAACGACACCATCTCCTTTATGCTCGTCAAGGTGTTTGGCCCTGACGGACGTCCGCTACTGCAGATTCTCGAGGCTCCCGGCGAGCACTATTATGACGAGAATATGCCTAACATGCCTTTCCCAGCTTATATACAGCACATAATTCACAGCATACCTAACCGCAAGGTGTGGGTATACTTTGTAGAACAGGACTGGCGCGATCAGACCGACCGAAACAACTATGCATCGAAAATCGGCGAAATGCAGAGCCTTACGCCTGATGACAAGCTGGTTTTCCTGTTCAATAAGTGTGACAAAAAAATGCATCAGTATGACAAGGCCGGCCGTCCGCGCGTAGACCTGTTTCTGCAGACCGTGGCGCAGCAGTATCCCGGAATTTTCAGCAGATACAGCAACACCGGAATTGCCAAGGTGTTGTTCGGCCCCTATAAGTTCAGCTCCGTCTGCTTCTCGTCAGGAACGTTTGCGGTTACGAACGACGGCCGTCAGTCATGGATTAAAGGGAAGCCGTTTTATTGTGAATCGTTCTGGAAAGCGATACGCTGATTTCGGGAGGCAATAATGAACGTTCAGACATTCATATTCGGTAATCCTGACGGCTGGAAACTTTATAACAAGGACCAGACTGAGGTCAGTTACTTCAAAAGCCTTTATGTGAATTCCCGCCGCGGGCCGCGCCTGATGGTACACCGCCGCTATGACGGCAGTGTGGTGTACGTTTGGCTTATGTATGGCATCAAGGAAATCATAGAGAAAATAGAAGAAACAGGAGAGATAGAAGGACGAGGAGGAATTGGCCATATAGGCTTTGCAATGATACTGCCTGATAATAACTATATCCCGGAGTTCAGGTTGGTTTATAGCTTCTTTTCGGATTTGTTTTATAGGATGCTTGAGCGTGCGGACTCGCCCGTCGGTGTCAATGATCCCGGCAAAGAACTGCCTTATCTATACCGAATTCACAAATTCGACGAGGCGAAACCCGTTATGGAGTGGTTGCGCTACAACATGCCGAATGTGCTGAAAAAAACCTCATTGCGCTCAATAGCTGACGACAGCGAATTCTCATCTGAACTATCAGGCCGAATCGCCACACTGTCTGACGAGGCAACCGATGGCGAAATTCTCAACGCTTTTAAACGCAATAGCTGGGTTGCCATCTCGCCCGAATATCGCACAAAGGCCGCCGCCGTGAACGCCGAAACCACTATTGAACTGAACCTGTTTGATGTGACCCGACTACACACAAAGCTGACCGGGAGTATTCTTGACTGGGCTATTGCCGGGTCAACTATCAGCAGTAAGCAGATGGACGATATGCTGGCAAAGATTAACGACGCCAGAGGTCTGCTTGCGGTTTATATAAAGAGCATAACAGATGAATCTGAAATAAAGGAAGCGACCCATCTGCAGCGTGAGTTTTCAACACTGCGTGATAAGGTTGAACAACTGAAAATAAAGCAGGAGTCGTTGAAAGTTGACACTGACGACAAAGTCGACCGGCAGCCGACCGATTCCGCCGGCCGGGCAGCTGACGGGCATGATAGCGCCGCCGACAAACCGTTGCCCGACTTTCAGCACTTCAAGAATATGGTATTGCCGTATCTTCCGGTAGGCGGAGTATTCTTAGCCATAGCGCTATTTATCACCGCACTGGTTAAATGCTCCGGTGGCGATGCGACCGAAGCCGATGCCTATGCCAGGGTTGATGTGGTACAAAATCCGCGAATCTACGAAAAAGTTGATCCTGCCGAGTTTCGTAAGGCTTTAGAAGCACACAAGTTCAACTACGCGTATGAAATGCTTAAAGGAAAGAGTGATTCAATTATCCGAACTGCTTACCTGAAGACAAAGATTGACGACTATCTATGGACCCTCGTAAAAGCAGGTGACGGTGCCTATGCAATAACCGAATTCTTCTTGAATTTGAATAATGCGGAAATGTGTCAGGCTCTCGGATTTGTAGATAATGACCACAATGACATCCACAATGGCGGAGAGGAATGGAATGCCAGATATGAAAATTATCATACGCTTAAGGAATTGCTTGATAAGGAAAAACCGACCTCGGAGCAGTATAATCGAGCCGTTCAGTTAGCTAATACTCTTGGTCATTTCAATTTTACCGGACAGTTGGCCGCGATGCTGGAGAAGGTTCAAAAGGCGGAAAAGGCGGAAGCGCGTCGCAAACAAACCGAAGAACTTGCAACTGAAGTTTCCGGCAACTCAGAAGATTTGATTGTTACCTGTGGTGGAGAGCAAAAGGACCTGGGCACAAGCAACAATCTTGGCTTTGAAGTATATATAACAAACGGCGATATCGGTAATAAAATTATCAGAGTGGATTCTAATAACCCGTTAGGATACAAAGAATTGGATGGGCTACAGGTTAATAAGGAAAGTTCAAAAAGCTATACTCTGAAAGTGTTGAAAATGCAAAAAAAGGAACTGAAATTCATTATGACAAGTGAGTTTATGAATAAGAAAGGTGACAAAGTTCAGATAACAATTACTTTTATAAAGGAGAAGAAATGAATAGAAAAATCATAGTATCGCTTGGCGTTATGCTGTTGGGTGCGCTGTGCTCGAGCGTTATGGCTCAGGACGAACTCTCAGCGGCCGAGCTGCGTCAGGCGATTGCGGAGCGCAAGGCAGATCCGAAATTCCTTAAGAAACTTGAAAAGGACGATTTGATTCGTGAGCAGATGGAGGATTTGGATTCGCTTGTGGCAGCACTTGATAAAACTGCAATGGACGATTCGGTTCGCAATGCTGATGAGATTCGGAATTTGCGCCGTGACCTTGCGTCGTGGAATCCTGTTCAATTGCTTGTAACACCATCTGATTCGGTGTTTGCAGCGCAGTTGCCCGATGAGTCGGCAGTGCCCTTGCCTCTGAGAAATCATTATAGACTGTTGTTGCAGACTCAGCTGTTTGAAAGAGAGCTAAAGCGTGCCAACTCTGAAATTGAAGTTCTTGAGAATGCGTTGGGAAGTGACCCTGATGCCCCAATGACAATCAGAAAGAATAAAGCGCCGCTGCTTGAAAAGTTGAGAGCTTTGTGGTCAGCGTTTTTTGAGATGGATTCGTCAACCTTCTCAGACGAGCAGGCGCAATATGTCGCGACGCATCTTCAGACGCCTTATTTCCAACTGATGGATAAGTACTTTTTTGAATAATAAACATTCTTCTAAACTAAAAAACATGCATAAGATTTTTTCTCTCATATCGGTAGCATTGCTGTTGATTGTTGCTTCGTGCGACAATCAGAAACCCTCGCCGCGCATACGTGCCGGCCAGGCCGATGCTATCCGGTCTGCCGGTGGCAGAAAAGTGATGTTTACCCGCACATCAGAAACGTCGACACCTGAAATCAACGTGGAAATGAACGGTGTGCCTTTCAAAATGCTGTGGGATACCGGCGCGACCGGCACGTCTATCTCGATGCAGGAATGCATGTCGCTCTATAAGGCCGGAGAGCTGTCTGACAATGACATTATAGGCGAGGTCTTGTGTACTGTTGCCGACGGCTCGACTGTCAAGGTGCCTGTATATGCCATCAGAGAGGTCGTTATCAGAACCGATGGCGAACCGTTCATTGTGAACAATGTCGAGGTGTCGGTCATGCCGAGCCTCTCCGCCTCGATGCTTTTGGGCCAGAATGTGATGAAGGAACTTCCCGAACACGTGTTTAACGAGTCGAGCTGTCAGATAGAATTCAAAGATCGATGAACTTCGGGTTTCACATATTCGGCAATCCCGACGGGAGGTTCTCGCAGTGGCCTGATGATGAGACGTCGGAGCAGAATTCAGCAGCGGCCGCGCGACTGGACGACAAGTCGCGGCGGACGCTGACGATTCATCGGGAAGGCACGGTTGTCAGCTATGTTTATGCCGAACGGCTCGCGGCCGACACGTTTGTCGGGTTCAGGCTGACTTTGGCGTCAATGCAGATTTCCAGGCCCGTAGAGCTGATGGCTCTGCTCGGTCAGGTGGTCGATATGATGTTGACCCGCGGTCGTTTTTTGCGTTATACCGACAGCGGGTTGCCGACATATGCCGTGCCTTCGTTCGGGGTCTGCAAAGATGAGATTGAGAACATCAGGAGCTTCATAGATTATCACCTCGGGGCATTTGTCAGTCACTATGGATGTGAGTCGTTGAAGGGATATCCTGATGACCGGACTTTAAAGCAGGCCCTTTTGACCGACGGGGATAATGCCATAATGGCGTTGACGTATCAGCACGTTACCGTCGAGGTGATTGACCGCTCGCTGTCTTCGCGGTCGCAACTTGCGGATTCGATAGCCGCTCTGTCAAAGAACTTAGCCAGTTTACGGACAAAGGTCAGCAAGCTGGCCGACGAGAACACACGGCTCCACCGTCAGAAAAAGCAATATAAGGCGGTGCTCATAATGATGGCGCTGTTGATGGCGGCGGCCGGAGGATTGTATTCTCTCAGAAGCAATCTGGTGTCGGCACGGCATGAACTGGCTGATGCGGCCGAGCGCATTCATTCCGATTCGATTCAGATACTCACTCTTAACGACTCGCTCTACGGCACGAGGCGAGAACTGAAGAATACGCAGCAAGAGCTGGAGGTTGCCGAAAAATCGGTTGCGAGTTATAAGGTACGCGCTAAAGGTTTGCATGAGTGCTATTATTTGCCGTCATGGCGTTCCACCAATTATCATCGCGTCAATTCAGTAAGCGATCGTATTTATCCGGTTTATGGCTATCCGGGCGATGTGCTCGAGTTTCGGTATTATACTGACGGTGAGAGCGCCGACAGATTTCAGTATAGGTTTACGGGCCCCGGAACATCGAAATCCGGGTCATATGGCGGCCGGTCGCAATCCGGCAGAATTATATTGCCGATTGAGCAGCAGGGCTATTATACGCTGCGCGTGTTATACAAAAAAGACCATTCCGTAGATATAGGCGCTGATTATGCCGAAGTCAGTGACATTAAAGTGATTCGCGGAGATGTCAAAGCATTCAATGAGGCCGGCACTTCCGCTTCGGATGCGAAATAACCGACATTGTGAAAAAACGAACAAGTCCCCGGCAAAAATGCCGGGGACTTGTTGTCGATTCAGGGTTCAGGGATTACTTGAGGTCGGCGAGGGTGGGGTCGAGGATTTCGAGCATCTTGATGGCCGACAGGGGTATGCGTGTGCCGGGACCGAAGATGGCGGCGACGCCAGCGCGGTAGAGGAAGTCATAGTCCTGGGCGGGAATAACGCCGCCGGCGGTGACCATGATGTCTTCGCGACCGAGCTTTTTGAGTTCGTCGATTACCTGGGGCACGAGTGTTTTGTGGCCTGCGGCGAGGGAGCTGACGCCGAGAATGTGGACGTCGTTCTCAACGGCCATGCGGGCTGCTTCGGCCGGGGTCTGGAACAGCGGACCCATGTCGACGTCGAAGCCGCAGTCGGCGTAGCCTGTGGCTACGACTTTGGCGCCGCGGTCGTGGCCGTCCTGGCCCATTTTTGCAATCATGATGCGGGGCTGACGGCCCTCGCGTTTTGCGAATTCTTCGGTGAGCTTGCGGGCACGCACGAATTCGGGGTCGTTTTTGGTTTCTGCTGAGTACACGCCTGAGATGGTTCTGATTACTGCTTTATAGCGGCCTACAACGGCTTCGCAGGCGTCGGAAATCTCGCCGAGGGTGGCGCGATGGCCGGCGGCTTTGACAGCGAGGTCGAGGAGGTTGCCCTGCTTGGTGCGGACGCATTCGGTAATGGCTTCGAGGTCGGCTTTGACCAGGGCTTCGTCGCGGTGGGCCTTGACGTCGTCGAGGCGTTCAATCTGCTCTTTGCGCACCTGGGTGTTGTCGATTTCGAGGATGTCGATGGGGTCTTCGTGGTCGAGGCGGTATTTGTTGATGCCTACGATTGTCTGACGGCCTGAGTCGATGCGAGCCTGGGTGCGTGCGGCGGCTTCTTCGATGCGGAGTTTGGGGAGTCCGGTTTCGATTGCTTTGGCCATGCCGCCGAGTTTTTCGATTTCCTGGATGTGCTCCCATGCGCGGCGTGCAATGAGGTCGGTGAGGGCTTCAACGTAGTATGAGCCTCCCCAGGGGTCGATTTCCTTGGTGATATAGGTTTCTTCCTGGATGTAGATCTGCGTGTTGCGCGCAATGCGTGCCGAGAAGTCGGTAGGCAGTGCGATGGCTTCGTCGAGCGCGTTGGTGTGGAGGCTCTGTGTGTGGCCGAGGGCGGCGCCCATTGCTTCGATGCAGGTGCGGCCGACGTTGTTGAAGGGGTCCTGCTCGGTGAGCGACCAGCCTGAGGTCTGAGAGTGGGTGCGCAGCGCGAGTGACTTGGGGTTTTTGGGGTTGAACTGCTTTACGATTCGGGCCCAGAGCATACGGGCGGCGCGCATTTTTGCGATTTCCATGAAGAAGTTCATGCCGATAGCCCAGAAGAAGCTCAGTCGGGGGGCGAAGGCGTCGATGTCCATGCCTGCGTTGACGCCTGCGCGGAGGTATTCGAGGCCGTCGGCCAGGGTGTAGGCCAGTTCGATGTCGGCAGTGGCGCCTGCTTCCTGCATGTGGTAGCCCGAAATCGAGATGGAGTTGAATTTGGGCATGTTCTGCGAGGTGTATTCAAAGATGTCGGCGATAATGCGCATCGAGAATTCGGGCGGGTAGATGTAGGTGTTGCGCACCATGAATTCCTTGAGAATGTCATTCTGAATGGTGCCTGCCATCTCTTCGAGTTTTGCGCCCTGTTCGAGGCCTGCGTTGATGTAGAAGGCGAGCACGGGGAGTACGGCGCCGTTCATGGTCATCGAAACCGACATTTTGTTCAGGGGTATGCCGTCGAAGAGCACTTTCATGTCGTCGAGCGAGCAGATGCTTACGCCGGCTTTGCCGACGTCGCCGACAACGCGCTCGTGGTCAGCGTCGTAGCCACGGTGAGTTGCAAGGTCGAATGCTACCGAGAGTCCTTTCTGGCCCGATGCGAGGTTGCGGCGGTAGAAGGCGTTTGATTCGGCTGCGGTCGAGAAGCCTGCGTATTGGCGGATTGTCCAGGGGCGCATGGCGTACATGCCGCTGTAGGGGCCGCGCAGGAAGGGGGGCAGGCCGGCCACGTAGTCGAGGTGTTCGAGGCCCTGGAGGTCGGCTTTGGTGTAGACGGGTTTAACGGGAATGAGCTCCGGAGTCAGCCAATCCTCGCCGTGGGGGGCTGCGGCGTGGCCTTTGGGGGCGGTCACTTCCGCAATGTTGATAGTGCTAAAATCGGGTTTCATAGATTAACGGAGAAGTTTGGCGTTAAATGCGCGGAGGGTGTCGAGCACGTTGCTGCGCACGTGAATGAAGTTTTCAATGCCGAGGGCCTTGAGGTCGTCGGTGCAGGCGGGGGCGCCGGCAACCACGAATTGGGCGCGGCCGTCGAGGAGCTTGAATGCCTCGGGGGCGAATTCGGCATATTCGTCGTCGGACGAGCAGAGCACCACGATGTCGGCCTGGGCCTTCATGGCTGCGTCGATGCCGTCGGCTACGGTTTTGAAGCCGTTGTTGTCGATGATTTCATAGCCGGCACATCCGAAGAAGTTGCCCGAGAACTGCGAGCGGGCCAGGCGCATGGCCAGGTTGCCGATGGTGAGCATGAACACTTTCGGGCGGTTAGATGCATGTTCGGTAGCGAGGCGGAGCTGTTCGAAGTCGCTGGCCAGACGGGTCTGTGTGATGCCGCCGGCCGCCTGTTCTTCCTCGTGGTTGCAGCCACAGCCGCAGCCTTCGGCGCACGATTCGATTTTCGATGCAGCCATTTCGTTGATGTTGGGGAACTGGTTGGTGCCGAGCAGCACTTCCTTGCGTCGGGCCATGTCGGCGTGGCGCTTGGCGTTGCTTTCGTTGACGGCGGCCTGAATCTTGCCTTCGGCGAGCGCTTTGGCGAATCCGCCTTCGGCTTCGGTTTCGAGGAAGAGTTTCCAGGCTTCGTTGGCGAGGCTGACGGTGAGGGTTTCTATGTAGTATGAGCCGCCGGCGGGGTCAACTACCTTGTCGAGATGGCTCTCTTCCTTGAGCAGGAGCTGCTGGTTGCGGGCAATGCGTTCCGAGAATTCGTCGGGGGTCTTGTAGGGGGTGTCGAACGGGGTCACGGTGATGGAGTCGACGCCGGCCAGGGCTGCGCTCATGGCTTCGGTCTGGCTGCGGAGCAAGTTGACGTGTGCGTCGTAGACCGTCTGGTTGTAGCGCGAGGTAGAGGCATGGGCCATCATCTTGCATGAGTCGGCCGATTCGGGGTTGTATTGTTCGACAATGCGGGCCCAGAGCATGCGGGCTGCGCGGAATTTGGCGAGCTCCATGAAGTAGTTGGTCGAGATGCCCATGTCGAACTTGATGCGCTCGGCTGCGGCGTCGGCGCTGAAACCGGCGTCGGTGAGCAGGGTCATCCACTGTGCGCCCCAGCTTAGGGCGTAGCCGAGTTCCTGGTAAATGTAAGCGCCGCCGTTGGTGAACATGGCCGAGTTGACGCTCAGCAGGCGCAGGCCCTTGACGGGAGCTGCGGTAGCGAACATGGCGGTAGCCGTAGCCACGGGGTCAACGGGAGTTGCGGTGCCGTGCTTGAGTTCGCGCTTCCAGGGGTTGAAGCCGATGCTGCCGCGGAAGGTGTCGGCCGCGCCGGCGCTGACCACGTATTCAACCAGCAGTTTGGTGAGTTCTACGGCCTTGCGCATGCAGCAGGTCAGGTTGACCTCCACTTTGGTCAGGTCGACTCCGGCAAGCAGGGTGGCAACGGCTTCGGCGGTGACTTCGGGCATGTGCCAGCCGAATGAGGTGGCGCCTTTTGTGAGCACCTCGCTCACCTTGGCGTTGGCGTCGGCTGCGTTGTCGGCAATGATTTCCTGGCGGATGAACCAATCGTTGTCGACACGGGTGCCGCGCACGTAGGGGAATTCTCCCGGAAGGCTGTCGGTCGTCTTCAGGCCGGCAATATCCTCGCGGCGATACATGGGGTTGACATTGAAGCCCTCGTTAGTGCGCCAAATGAGTTTCTTTTCGAAGGGAACGCCTTTGAGGTCGACGTCGACCTTGGCGCGCCATTCCTCGGCGCTGACGGGGGGGAACATGTCAAAAAGTTTTTCGTTATGTTCTGCCATAAATATGAATGAAAATGGTAATAGTCTAATATTACGCGCAAATATAGTCTTTTTTTTCTGAATACGGAAATTTTTCGTAAATTTGCGGCAGTAACGGATAGGGAATCCGGTTTGAAGCCGGAACAGTACCCGCTGCTGTGAGTCCTGTGCGCTCCTTGCGTAAGAGCGAGCAAAAAGTCACTGGCCCGTAAGGCCGGGAAGGCGCATCGCTTTGAGGACGAGTCAGAAAACCTGCCGCTACGACCCTACATCATTCGCATTGACGCCCGCGGGTTTACGGGTTCGACTTTATGAAATTTTTAACCGTTATAAGCTACATAATCCTTGCCGCAGCCGGCTTCACCGCGGCTGCCGGGCAACCTGCCGACTCGACCCTCCTGCGCGAGGTCGAGGTGACGGCTGTGCGCCCGGAGGTCGAGGTCATTCCCGTGCAGACGCTCGGGGGTGACGAGCTGAGGCGCCTGAATTCCCATAATGTAGCCGACGCGATGCGCTACTTTGCGGGAGTGCAGATCAAGGACTATGGCGGCATGGGGGGCATCAAGACCATCAATGTGCGCTCGATGGGGTCGCACCATACCGGAGTGGTCTACGACGGAGTCGAACTCGGCAACGCCCAGAACGGCCAGATTGACCTGGGCCAGTTCTCGCTCGACAACATAGCGGAAATTTCGCTCCACAACGGCCAGAGAAGCGAAATTCTGCAGCCCGCCAGGGATTTCGGTTCGGCGGGCACGGTCTATATGCGCACGCGTCGCCCCGAGTTTGCCCCGGGCGAGCGTTTCCATCTGAGGGCCACGGCGCGCACGGGCTCGTTTGACCTGATTAACGTCGGCGCCGTAGCCGAAGTGAGGCTGAGCAACCGCGTCAATGCCTCGGTCAGCGTCGACGGGCTGAATTCGTCGGGTAAATATAAGTTCCGCTACCGGCGCTTCAACCGTCTGGGCGAAGTAGCCTACGACACGACCGCCGTGCGCCATAACGGCGACATCTGCGCCTTGCGCTCCGAGGCCAATGTCTACGGCACGCTGACTGCCGGCTACTGGAGCGCCAAACTCTATAATTACTCGAGCAACCGGGGCGTGCCGGGTGCGATTGTCAACAACGTGTGGCGCCGTGGCGAGCGCCTGCGCGACAACAATTCATTTGCCCAGGCGTCGTGGCAGTCGTCGTGGGGTCGGTTTGCAACGCTTTGCAATCTTAAATACTCGTTTTATAACACACACTATCTCAACAATGACTCGCGCCAGCAAAAGGTGGATAACCGCTATCGCCAGCATGAGTTTTACTTTTCGACGGCCAACCAATGGCGCATCATGGCGTTCTGGAACGTGGCGCTGAGCTATGACTTGCAGTTCAACTCCATGTGGGCCGACCTCTACAACTTCCACACGCCGCAGCGCATTTCCAATCTGCTTGCCCTGGCGTCATCGCTCAATTTCAGCCGCGTGAAGTTTCAGCTCAGCGGCCTCGCCACGTTTGTCGACGACCGCGTTGAGGGACGCGCGCCCGAGCCGACAAAAAAAGTGGTCACTCCGGCAGCCTGCCTGTCGGTCAATCCGTTGCGCTCCACGTCTGACCTGTCGGTGCGCGCGTTTGCCAAGCAGAGTTTCCGCATGCCAACGTTTAATGACCTCTATTACACCGATGCGGGCAATGCGGCTCTGAAGCCCGAACGGGTGACGCAATTCGATTGCGGCCTGCTCTATTCGCGCACTCGCGCTGCGGGCATGCTCACGGCGGCGCGCTTTTCGGCCGATGCCTACATGAACCTGGTGACGGATAAGATTGTGGCTTATCCGAAGGGGCAGCAGTTCCGCTGGACCATGCTCAACCTGGGCAAGGTAGAGATTCGCGGACTTGACCTCAGCGGCATGCTCACGCTCAATCCGGTCGGAAGCCTGTTCGTTACCCTGCGCGGGCAGTACACTCTGCAGAAGGCCATCGACGTCACCGACTCCGGCAGCACCTATTATCGCGACCAGATTCCTTACGTGCCGCTCCATTCGGGCTCGGCGGCGGTTAGCGTGCGCTATGGGCGGTGGGAGCTGAATTATAGCTATGTCTATGTGGGCGAGCGGTGGAATCAGCACGAAAACACCGACGCCAACCACATGCGCCCGTGGCAGACGAGCGACGCCTCGCTGGCGGCCGACTTCGCTCTGGGCAAGGTAGGCCTGCGCGCTATGGTCGAGGTCAATAACCTGATGGGGCGCGACTACGACGTGATTCTCAATTATCCGATGCCGCGCCGCAACTATCGCCTTACGGTTGCCGTATCAATCTGAGTGCGGTCAGATGAAGGCGAGCAGCGCGTCGGGCGAGGTGATGATGTGTTCGGCCAGGAACTGGCGCAGTTCGCCGACGGGGCGGAAACCCCACGTAACGCCCACGCTTTCCACGCATGCGCGGCGGGCGGTTTCCATGTCGACGCCGCTGTCGCCGATGTAGATAACGTCGGCCTTCGGAGTCGGAATGGTGCGCAGCACGTTGAACACAATCGACGGGTCGGGCTTGGCGGGAATGCCGGGGCGCATGCCGTGGACCGCCTCGAAGGGTAGCCTCGGAAAAAAGTGGGCTATCAGGGCCGACGTGGCCGCCTGATATTTGTTTGACGCCACGGCAAGCTTCACGCCGCGGGCCGCGAGTTCGAAGAGCAGGTCCTCGATGCCCGGGTAGGGAAGGGTGTGGTCCCAGAGATGGCGGTCATAGTAATTCTGGAAAATCTCGCGTATGCGGCCGATTGTCTGCGGGTCGCGGTGGTCGGGCGGAAGCACGCGCTCAAGCAGGCGTCCGACTCCGTTACCGACAAAAAACGGGTAGCTTGCGATGTCGTGGGTCGGGAATCCGCATTCCGTCAGGGCATGGTTGGCCGCATGGGCCAGGTCGTCGATAGTGTTGAGCAGGGTGCCGTCGAGGTCGAATATGGCGAGTTTCTTCATGTAATATATAGAGAGCGTTGAAAGGGTTGGCAGGCAGGGTTAGGTTCGAGAGGATTCAGGCAATGAAGCGCCGCAGCGGAGCAACTGAACGGAAAAGGGCGCTGAGCCCCAGGGCGGCGGCAAACGACACGATCGTGGCGCCGGCAATGCGCACTATGGCGGGGAGTCCGGCAATGTCAAAGAGGTCGTAGGCCATGTAGACGAAGATGAAGTGACAGAGGTAGACGCCGAAGCTGAGCGAGGCCAGGCGCGTCAGCAACGGCGAGCCTTTGACGGCCAGTTTCTGCACCACGATAAATACCGGCACGGTCATCATTGTCACATTGATGCCGCAGAACAGCCATATGATTTCAAGATAGGCGTAATTGCCCGGAAAGAGTTCCTGAAATTGGAGATAGCCGCCGGCCGTGATGGCATAGCCTCCGAGGAAAACGGGAATGCACACGGCCAGGGTTTTGCTCCATGACCACTGAAGCGGCCATTTGGTAAGGTAGAACGCCAGCACCAGGTAGCCTGTGAAGCCGCTGACGTAGTAGAGCGAGCCGAAGGCATTCCAGTCGCACACGCCGAGCAGGCCCATATTGCCGAAGTTGCCGCGGTAGCCGAGATGCGGAGCAAGCATCTGCAGGTAGGGAATAAAGAGCGATGCGCACCAGATTCCGAGCAGCAGGCCTACGTCGCGGCGCGATGCGCGAGCGAGCCACGGCGACATGACCGGCATGATGAGGTAGAGGCCTATGAGCATGTAGATATACCAGAGAGGCACGGTGTCGAAGTTGAAGTTAAACACCCAGGTGTAGAGTTTGGCCAGCAGCCCGGCCGAATCGTAGTCGGCGAGCGTTACCATCGGGTTGGCCGATCCGGAGCCTACGGTAGAGAAGTAGGCCGTGAACATTACCGGCAGAGCTATTGACCAGAATATCAGCGGGCGGATTATGCGGCCTATGCGTTTGCGGTAAAACGCGCCCAGTGGCATCGACGTGTCGACTGGCAGGAGCAGCACACCGGTCATCATGACAAACAGCGGCACGCACGGTCGGGTGAGCGAGCCCGCGAAGACACCGGTCAGGAAACTTGACCGGTCGGAACTGAAGGCGGCTATGAATGAGTCGCAGTTATGGGCAAAGACCACAAGGAAGGCTGCCATAACCCTGAGCAGGTCGATCCAGCCGATGGTTTCGCGCCGCCTCGGCGGCAGGTCGGTTACGGTGTGGTGGAGGTTGTTGTTCATTAAGGAGGGGGAGGGTTGATGTGGTTATTTTGATGTAAGGTAAACGCCGGTAATAATGGCGGCGGCGCCGATTATGGTCCATGGTGTCAGCTGTTCGCCGAGAATGACCGATGAGGCCATAATGGTGACCAGCGGATTGAGATATATATAGTTCGACGCTTTTTCAGGGCCGAGCGCCTTGACCACAATATTCCATATCATATAGCAGGCAAACGAGGCACCGACGCCGAGAAAGAGCAGATTGGCGAGAACCGGGCCGGGATTTGACAGCGGCAGTCTGATGCCGACACCGCTCAGGGCGGCGTAGGCGGCGGCCGTGACGATGCCGTAGAAAAACACCTTGCGCGTAATGAACATGTTGGAGTAGGTCGAGTTGAGCCGCTTGACCAGCAGAGTGTAGACGGCCCACGACAGTGCGGCTGTCAGCGTCAGGAAATCGCCCAGCGGGTTGATGCCGAGGTTGAGCGAGCCGTTGAGCACAACCGTGCCCACTCCGGCCAGCGCCAGCAGCGAGCCGCCCCATGCTATAGGTTTGATTCTGTCCTTTAGCACGGCGCTGCCCAGAATCATGGTGAAAACGGGCGCCATGCAGATCAGCAGCGACACGTTGGAGGCAAAGGTGATGCCGAGTGCGCTGTTTTCGGCCAGAAAGTAGAGTGAGCCGCCAGTGAGTCCGGCCAGGGCAAGCAGCATTTCGTCGCGCACGCTCGATGCAAACAGCCTGCTGTGAGAAAAGAATATGATGCAGATGTAGGCAATGGCAAACCTGCTGATGAATATGTCGGTCGGCGACATGCCTTGGCCGAGGAGTATTTTGGTCGACACAAAAGTGACGCCCCACACGCTTACCGTGAGGAACGCCAGAAAGCTATATAGCGCCCCGGCTCTGTCTGTACTGACACTTGTGTTCATTCTGTCTGTGTGGGAACTCAAGAGGAAGTAATTTAATCTTACTGCAAAATTACCTCTTTTCAGGCATTAAAACAAATCGGGGGGGCTATAAACAAAAAAATTGATTGTCGTCGCGACAACCAATCTTAGTTAACCTT
>DKUN01000001.1 GCA_002490725.1 Porphyromonadaceae bacterium UBA7203
CACTTGCCAGTTGAACCTGCGTTGGCGGCTGACCGGTGCGTTAGGCGCGGTTTTTTGCGGCTATTTTTGTGAATTAACATTTTTTGTCGTATATTTGTCAGACTAAATCTGATATCATTGACGATTCAATTTGCTGACATAGAGCATATTGCTGCTTGTGTGAACGGCGCATTGCTGTTTGCATGGCGTTCGCGTCTTTAATATCGATTGACCGACAAACCAATCAATTCTTATCAATATTTTATCATGAAAAAATTTTTAACTTTGGCAGCATTAGCCACACTTGGCTATGCTGCGCCGGCTTCAGCAGCCGACGTTATTCCGAGCGCCGAAGTTCCGTTCGCAGTAACGGAGACTGAGGACTGGTCTAACGGCGGTGCCGGAATGAAGTGGCAAGCCGTTGAAATCGCCGGCCACTCAAATAAGTTCATGTGGACCCATAACGACGGTACGACTATCTCAACGACCGTGGTTAATCGTCCGAGCCGCAATGTCTATGCTGATTCGCAGCTGTTTGCTTTCATTCCCGATGGCGACGGTTATAAAATTGTGAATAAAGCTGCCGGCGAAGGCTACTATATGACCTTTAATGGCTCGAACGTTGCCTTAATGTCCGCAACTCCGGAAAATAGTGTATGGAAAGCATATCCGACAGTGGCAAATAGATATGTAAACAGCAGCAATTATGCGGATTATGCCTGCTTCAAGCTGGTCAAGGGCAGTTCTGAGTCAGAATTCATCAATCATCAGGGAGGTGCGCTTAAAACATGGTGGCAGGCTGACGAGGGTTCGAGCAACCGCTTCTTCGCAGCCTCCGCAGCCTTGATTGAGACGTATGAAAACGCGGCTGAGGCAATTTCTGAGGTTCCCGGTGCTGTTGAAGCATATAACGCCGCCAAGGCTAATCCTTATGATGCAGCTGCGGCAGCCGCTCTCAGCGAGGTTCTCAAAAACGCCACGCAGACCACCGTTTTCAACTTCAATGCCGACGGCACTACATATTGGTCGAAGAGTGTATCGGGTTACGTGGGTGATTCTTACGATTTGAATCCTCCGTTCTACAGCACCTCGGCTACCGGCGTTCTCCGTGTCGGTCAGGATGTGGTCAACATCGACGGCGAAATGACCGTCACTCTGACCACCGATCTGAACAATCCGGTTTATTACATCATCAAGAACGTGCGTAAGAACAAGTATGCAGTGACTCCCGGTATGACCGGCCAGCTTCAGCAGAAATCCACTGAAGAGCTTGAAGCTACCGAAGGGCAGTATCATTTGGGTTCGCTGTGGTATTTCGTAGCTGCCGGCGATGTTACCACCGACGGTCTACTCCCTGTGAGAATGTATAACGCATATACCGAAAAAGCGATTACTGATCCTGTTTCCGGTACATGGGATACTGCCGATAACAGCGCTTCTCTCTGGTATATTGTCAACAACTCCTCTGAAGGCAATACCGGTGTCAGCATTATGCACAATACCAATAAGGGTGATACAAATGCTTCCTGGAACGATTTCCAGGGCTCTGGCACTTCTGTCGGTTACTGGGCCGCAAATGACGCGGGTTCAATCTGGCTTGTCGAAGCTACCGACGAGGCAAAAGTTAACGCCACTCTGGCTGCGATTGAAGAACTGCTGGCAGTTGAGGATGTCGACGCTTTTAACGCCGTCAAGATCAACGGCGACGCGTTTGCTGCGCTCGGATTGGCTTCTGGCGACGTGCTCAGCGCATATAACGCTATCTCAAGTACTGACGCCAAGAAAACTCCCAAGGTTATTGCCGCACTGACCGAGGCTTACCGTAATATGGTTGCCGGCGCTTCGCTGTCGGTCAACAATGTAACGCTCAAGTTCCGTAACACCAAGGAGTCGCGCTACATGGCTCCGAACGCTAACGGCAACGGCAATATTATCAGCGGCACCGCTACAGAAACTGCCGGTAGGACAGCGTTCACTCTGAAGCACGCTGCCGACGATAACGGCTTCAATCTCTACCATGAATATACCAACAAATATCTGAAGTCCGGCGCCAATGCAAGCGTCCAGGCAACTCTGACCGATGCCGCCGACGCCACGGTCTATACCCTGAAACTGCTCGACGTGGAAGGCGGCCGTTACGGCATTGCACAGATTGGCAAGACCGGCAACGTCGAAATGCTTCACACCGATGCCTCGAACCGCGTTGTAAACTGGGGCGATGGCGAAAACACCCGCTGGTATCTTGAACGCGTTGACGAAGCCACCGCTGCCGAAGAACACTTTGAGGGCGGTAAGGTTTATTATAACGACCTGCTGAACAGCAACTCGACCGCTGTGGGCGAGTATTCTGTAACCGAAGCCGATAAGGCTGCCGCCGAGGCTGCCATCGCCGCAGGTGATGCCGAAGGCGCAACCGCCGAAGTTGTACGCGCAAGCGCAGATATTCTCTGGGGTGTTGAAAAAACTTCACTCAACATGCCCGTTGCCGGTCATTTCTATCGCTTTGTCTGCGCCGACAACTCTACGGTTGCAGGTATGACTGACAATAAGCTGGCCCTGAGCGCTCTCCCCGCTGCTTCGAACGCCAACCGCTTGCAGATGGTTGAGAACAGCGCCGCCAACGCGCTTGCTACCATTTTCTATCTTGATGAGGAGAACCACCTCGTTGCTCTGTCAAACGGTCTCTGTCTCGGCAAGTTCTCGCGGAACGACCAGAATAACTCCTGGAAGTGTGTGCTCGGCTCCACTGACAAGGCCGCGAATGTAACAATCCAGGCCAGCGCCGGCCAGCGCGGAGCATATAACATCATCGCTTCTTCCGGTCGCTACCTTTATGGCAAGAACGCCACTGTTGACTGTGGCAGCAGTGACGGTGCAGGCTATCGCTGGACTATCGAGGAAATTAACTGGCTCCCGATTCCCGGTTCTAACGAATCGTATACCACAATCTGCATGCCCGTGGCTCTCAACACCGAAGGCAAGAAGCTGAACGTGCTGACCGCAGAGGTTGAAAACGGCCGTGTGGTTCTGACTCCCTTCACCATTACCGATAACGTTATTCCCGCCAATACTCCCTTCGTGCTCCACACGGAGATGGACGGCACCCAGCGCGACGCTACCAACAATCTCGTTTATCTGATGATTGACCGCAACAACGAAGGCACGGTTCCCGCTCAGAACGCACTGAAGGGTCAGACTCTTGCGTTCGAGGGCACCCACAAGGTTCTCAACGGTGTTGAGTTCGCTGCCGCCGAGTCAGTTGTCAACGGTTTCAGCGCATATGTCGAAGCCGAGGCTGACGTTATGCCGATGACCTATGCTGAAATCGCCGCTCTCGAGGGCAAGGCGTTCACCATTTGCAGCTATGACGCACGCGGCTATCTGGGCTACAAGGAAGGCAAGACAGCTCTCTGGACCTCGAACGTGAGCGGTAACGCTACCGCCGACGCTGCCGGTAACGTGAACTTCCACTGGACTTTTGTCAGCGACAGCAACGGCAACAGCTATCTCTGCAACCTCGGCTCGAAGCAGCTTGTAGGCGCTTATGAGAGTTATAAAGGTGCCGGCACTTCTGAATTCGGCTGGCACTTCGGCAGCTATCCCACCGCTGTTAACGCCATCTACTACGACTGGATCAAGAATGACAGCCAGAACGCAGTCAACATTCTCGGCGGTCGCAACAATGCTTCCGGTAGCGCTGCCGGCATGATGATTATCAACGGCAACAGCGGCCAGGGCCAGCACCCCGTTCCCGGTGTGGCAGGCAATAGCCGCAAGGACGGTTGCGGATTCATCATCGCAGAAGTTGAAGGCGCGGTTCTTCCCGCCGATCTGCCCGGCACCGCCGAAGTAGACGCCATGCTTGCAGCTATGGCTGACGAACATGCGGCTGCAGTTGCCTACATTGCCGACGAAACCCGCGAAGAAGTCGCTGAAACCGGCGTAGGCCACTATAATGCCGAAGGCTTCGAAGCATTCAGCGGCAAAGTAGGTGAGGCCGACAATAGCGCCGATGCCGAAAGCAAGTACTATGCACTGGTTCGCGGCCGCATCGCTGCCGGCGACAATGTCAACAAGTTTGAGGACGGTAAGGTCTACAACGTGTTTGCAACCGACGGCCAGTCGGCCTACAAGGCTGTCATTGTCAGCCGCAACAAAGAAACCGGCGAACATGAGCTCGATGCGGTTCTCGACGAAGCTTTCGACGCTGAAGACATCGCCTATAACTGGCTTGCAGCTGTTGACGCCGACGGCAACGTGACCCTGAGCCACTGCTTCACTACCGCGTCTGAAGAAGCAGTTGAACGCTCGCTTGTTACTCCCGACGAAAATGGTCTGGTTACCGTTAACCTGGCTGACGCCGCTGCCGCTGCCTACGACGGCATGGGCAACGTTAAGCTCGGTGAAAAGAACGTTGTTGCCAACCTCCGCGTCGACAACCCCGAAACCACCGCTATCCGCGAAGTCAACGCCAAGAGCGAGAATGCGGCTTCGGACGTTGTTTATGACCTGATGGGTCGTCGTGTGAACAAGGCCTCTAACGGTGTTTACATCATCAACGGTAAGAAGGTGATGGTTAAGTAATCCGGTCGTTTCACACTGAAATATAACCGCAAAACCAGAGCGGCCGCCCGAATCGGGCGGCCGCTCTCATATTGGTTAGGGGGCAGGTGAAAGTGACGTGGCGCGCTGTCAGAAGCGAAGCAGGTAGCGGGGATAGGCAACTGCCGAGGCGCCCATCGAGGCTTTCTGGCTGTAGAGGCCGGAGTTGAGCACCCGGCCGTGGTCTTCGTTGCTGATGCCGAAGTCAAAGTAGTCGACGGCGGGACCGTATGCACCGCTGCGGGTGCGCTCGATGAGGTCGGCAATGAGTCCGGTCAGGGTGTTTTCCTCGCGCCCGGCGGGGGTCGTGGCGATATACTGGCTGTGGACTACCCGGTCGGAAATGAAGATCAGCGTCGCGGCGCGGATTTCGCCGTGGCAGCAGGCGCCCCAGAGCTCGATGTTGCGCGGAAAGCGCGAGGCGAGCAGCAGCAGCTCGTCGGCCGAGTGGACGGGGGTGGCGCCGTGGCGCGACTGCAGACATTCAGCCAGTATGGCGTGGAAGCGACGGAAGTCGTCGGCTTCGGTCAGGCGCCGGGTTTCGTATCCGGTGGCGCGACATTGGCGCAGCCGTTGACGCCTCGATGCGTTGAAGCCGGGGTCGGCGTCGAGTCTGATTGCCGCCGAGATGTTGAGCTCGCTGAGCGTGGCGCCGCTGCGAAACAGGGCGTAGAGCTCCTCGTCAGACGGTGCCTTGGCGTAGATTGCGGGCAGGGGCTTGTAGTCGAGCGCGGTGATTGAGTTGGCGCGGCAATAGTCGGCCATCGCCTCCCAGAGTTCGAGGTAGTCGCCGCAGTCGAGATGGCGCGGGGGGAGAATCCAGCCGCCGTAGGTCAGGCCGCGGTGGGAGTGGAGAGTGCCGTCGGCAGTGATGTCGGCCGGAAGCAGCGCCATTACGCGGCCTCGCTTGAGGGCTATGAGTGAGCGGTCGGTGAAGCGGTCGGAGTGATAGTCCATGTAGCGGCGGTCGGTCAGGAAGGTGGCGTTGCGCGCGGCGGCGTTGAACTCGTTCCACCGCGGGGCAAACTCGGGAGTGTAGCTGATAATAGACCAATCTTTCATGATTGACGGGTTTGAAATGATGGGTATCGGAAGGCGTTCAGCGTCGGCGCCGGCTGCCTGAGTCGCGGCCTCCGGGGAAGATGCGGTCAATGAGGTCGGGTCGCCCGATGCGGCGCAGCGACGCTATGATCGAGGGGCGGCGCTGAGGGTCGTACCAGAAGAAGTAGCTGCGCTGGGCCTCCTTGGCGGCCGGGTCGGTGGGGCAGTAGACGCGCTTGCCGGTGTAGGGGTGATAGCCCGTGTAGTAGATTTCGGTGCTGAGCGTCATGGGGGTCGGCGTGAAGTCCTGGACCTGCTCGAGGTGCATGTCGAGGCTGCGCGTGGTGGCCGCAAGCTGGGCCATGTCGGCCTCGCGGCATCCGGGGTGGCTCGAAATGAAGTAGGGAATCAGCTGCTGGTTGAGGCCGTGGCGGCGGTTGATGTCGCTGAAAATCTCGCGGAAGCGGTAGAAGAGGCTGAACGAGGGCTTGCGCATGAGGTCGAGCACGTGGTCCTCGGTGTGTTCGGGCGCAACCTTCAGCCGGCCGCTGACATGGCAGGCAACGAGCTGCGCGACGTAGCGCCGGTTGACGGCATCGGTTTTTGACGAGCCGGAGGGGGCCATGGCCAGGTCATAGCGTACGCCCGAGCCGACAAACGCCTTTTTGACTTCGGGGAGGCTGCTGACCGAGGTGTAGATGTCGAGCAGACGCGAGTGGTCGTTGTCGAGGTTCGGGCAGGGCGAGGGGTGGAGGCAGCTCGGGCGCAGGCAGCGCGCGCAGCGGCTGAGGTCGCGTCCGTGCATGGCATACATGTTGGCGCTCGGACCGCCGATGTCGGAGATGTAGCCCTTGAAGTCAGGCATGCGGGTGACGGCCTTGACTTCGCGCATGACCGACTCCTTGCTCCGCGAGGCAATGAACTTGCCCTGATGGGCCGAGATGGTGCAGAACGAGCAGCCGCCGAAGCAGCCGCGGTGGAGGCAGACGGAGTGGCGTATCATCTCGTAGGCCGGAATGGTCTTTGAGCGATAGCGCGGATGGGGCATGCGGGTGTAGGGAAGGTCGAACGAGGCGTCGACCTCGGCGGTGGTCAGCGGCGGATACATCGGGTTGACCCTGACGGCCCGGCGTCCATGTTGCTGCCATAGCACCGTGTCGGGGTTCAGGCGGTTGCTCTGCTGCTCGATGTGCTTGAAGTTGGCGGCCTGCAGCCGCTTGTCGGCCAGACACTGCTCGAAGCTGTTGAGCACAATGTTGAACGCGTCGGGCGCGGGGATGTCGGCGGCTCGGGCGCGGACCACGGTCTGGGGCAGATCGGTGATGTCGGCAATCTTCTCGCCGGCGCGCAGGCGGCCAACCAGTTCGGTTATCGGCTTCTCGCCCATGCCGTAGATTATCATGTCGACAGGCGCGTCCATGATAATCGACGGGCGCAGGCGGTCCTGCCAGTAGTCATAGTGGCTCAGGCGCCTCATCGAGGCCTCGATGCCGCCGGCAATGATGGGGACCTCGGGAAAGAGCCGGCGCAGAATCTCGGAGTAGACCACGGTGGGGTAGTCGGGCCGGGCGCCCGCGCGGCCGCCGGGGGTGTAGGCGTCGTCGCGTCGCCTGCGCCGGGCGGCGGTGTAGTGGTTGACCATCGAGTCCATGGCGCCGGGCGAAATGCCGAAAAAGAGCCTCGGGGCGCCGAATTTGCGAAAGTCGCGCAGGTCGTCGCGCCAGTTGG
This sequence comes from Porphyromonadaceae bacterium UBA7203, assembly GCA_002490725.1. Taxonomy (GTDB): domain Bacteria; phylum Bacteroidota; class Bacteroidia; order Bacteroidales; family Muribaculaceae; genus UBA3263. Next base: position 7,351 of record DKUN01000001.1, read on the forward strand.
GCTGGGGCACGATGGCAACGTTGAGCCCGAGGGACTGGAGCGTGCGCCCGATGACGGCGGCGCCGAACGAGGGGTGGTCAACGTAGGCGTCGCCGCTGAAAAGCACCACGTCGACGTGGGTCCATCCCAGGGCTTCCATCTCCTTGACGGAGGTGGGCAGAAAACGGTCGGCAGCGGGCATCATAGTCCGGCCTCCTTCGCCTCCAGAGCGTCTTGCATCTTAAGCATCTCGTCGCGCAGGCGTGCGGCTTCGAGAAAGTCCATTTTTTTTGCTGCGGCCATCATTTGCTGTTTCAGTTTTTCGATGTTGCGGCTCATTTCGGCGGGCGACATGTATTGCACCACCGGGTCGGCGGCGATGTTGACCGTGCGCGAGAATTCGGCCTCGTAGGGGAGCGGGGCCGCGCTTTTCTTTTTGGCCGCCGGCGCCGGGGCCTTGGCCGCCGCGCCGCGTCGCTTGTCGATGCGTCCGGCCGGAGTGAGGTCTTCGATTGCGTCGCGGTCCATGCCGACGATGCGGTTGCGAGCCTTGACAATGGCCTTGGGCGTGATTCCGTGCTCTTCGTTGTAGGCGAGCTGCATGGAGCGGCGGCGTTCGGTCTCGTCGATTGTAAGGCGCATGGAGTCGGTAATCTTGTCGGCATACATGATTACACGGCCGTTGAGGTTACGCGCGGCGCGGCCCACGGTCTGGGTGAGCGAGCGGTGGCTGCGCAGAAAGCCTTCCTTGTCGGCGTCGAGAATAGCCACGAGGCTCACTTCGGGCAGGTCGAGGCCCTCGCGCAGCAGGTTGACGCCGATGAGCACGTCGTAGGTGCCGGCGCGCAGGTCGTCGAGAATGCGTATGCGCTCCATGGTGTCGACGTCGCTGTGCATGTAGGCCGTGCGGATGTCGAACTTGGTCAGATAGTCGTTGAGTTCCTCGGCCATGCGCTTGGTCAGGGTGGTAACGAGCGTGCGCTCGCCCTGTTCGGTGCGCAGCCTGATTTCTTCCATCAGGTCGTCGATCTGGTTGAGCGAGGGGCGAACCTCGATTACCGGGTCGAGCAGGCCGGTGGGGCGTATTACCTGCTCCACAATCACGCCCTCGGAGCGCGCCAGCTCATAGTCGGCGGGAGTGGCCGAAACGTAGATGGTCTGCGGCACGAGCGCTTCGAATTCCTCGAATTTAAGCGGACGGTTGTCGAGCGCCGCAGGCAGGCGGAAGCCATAGTCGACCAGGTTGTTCTTGCGCGACACGTCGCCGCCATACATGGCTCGAATCTGCGGCACGGTCACGTGACTCTCGTCGATGATGGTAAGGAAATTTTTCGGGAAATAGTCGAGCAGGCAGAAGGGACGCTCGCCCGGCTTGCGTCCGTCGAAGTAGCGCGAGTAGTTTTCAATTCCGGAGCAATGGCCCAGCTCGCGAATCATCTCCATGTCGTAGGTAACGCGCTCGCGTATGCGCTGGGCCTCGAGAAGCTTGTCTTCGCGCTCGAAGTCGCCGATGCGCTCGCCGAGGTCAAGGCTGATTTGGGCGAGGGCGGCGTTCTGGCGCTCCTGGGAGGTGACGAAGAGGTTGGCCGGGTAGATTTTGAAGACGTCGTGGCTGCCGAGGCTCGCGCCGTCGGTTGGATGGACCGTCTTGATCGACTCGATTTCATCGCCCCAGAAGCTTACGCGCAAGGTTATTTCTTCGTAGGCCAGGCGAATTTCCACGGTGTCGCCGCGCACGCGGAACGTGCCGCGGCTGAGGTCAGCCTCGTTGCGGCTGTAGAGGGCGCCCACAAGGCGGCGCAGAAAATTGTTGCGCGACACCTGCATGCCGACGCTGATGTCAATGACGCTGGCGTCGAAGTCGGCCGGATTGCCCATGCCGAACAGGCAGCTCACCGAACTGACCACGACCACATCGCTGCGCCCGGAAAGAAGCGCCGATACGGTCGACAGCCTCAGACGCTCAATCTCGTCGTTGATCATGAGGTCTTTTTCGATATATCGGTCTATGCCCGGAATGTAGGCCTCGGGCTGATAGTAGTCATAGTAGCTGACAAAGTATTGAACGGAGTTATCCGGAAAAAACTGCTTGAATTCAGAATAAAGCTGCGCGGCAAGCGTCTTGTTATGGCTCAGAATCAGAGTGGGGCGCTGAACGCGCTCGATCACATTGGCCATAGTGAACGTCTTGCCCGAGCCGGTAACGCCGAGCAGCACCTGGGAATCGCGTCCCTCTTCGACGCCCTCGGTCAGGGCCTCGATGGCCCGGGGCTGGTCGCCCGTGGGTTTATAAGCAGAGTCAAGCTTGAATTTCATAACCCACAAAGTTACGCAAAAATCGGCAATCGGCTATCAGGGAGGCTTGTTTTTTTTGCCGGTGTAAGATTCCGCCAGCTCGGCAATGGCGGCAAGGTCGGGCCGGGTCCGGTCGGCTGTTTCGCTGACAAGCCGGCTCACTGCATAGAAGTCGGGGTTGCGGCCTGCCTGGAAATCGGCGTCGTCTTGGGCCCCGGCACCTTCGGCTCCGGCCTCGATTTCGACGTTTTCGTTAGAGTTCTCGAGTTCGGCAAGCATGTCGCTGCCGTTAACGACCGAGGCGTCGAGAGTGGCCGGATTGACCCTCAGTTGCGGGTTGGAATCGAAACGGTCGGCATTGTCGATGTAGAGCTGAATCATGCGGCCGATGGACCGGATGAAGTCGTCGCGTGTCATTGTCGCAGTAGTCATGGCAAGGAGAGGTTTAGAGGTTGAGAGATACGCTGTTTGACACTACAACGTCTGCCGCCCGCACAAAGTTGAGGTCAGACGGCGGCTTCGATGAAAAGCATGGCCAGCACACCGCCGACCAGCGCATAGGTGGCCGGTTTCTGGAAGCCGTGAGAGTGTGTTTCGGGAATCATCTCGTCGCTGATGACGTAGAGCATGGCGCCGCCGGCCATGGCGAGCAGCGCCGGCAGCATCAGCGCGCAGATGTCGCCGATAATGAATCCGGCAAACACACCGGCAACCTCGAGCAAGGCAACGCCCAGGGCAATTGCCGCCGTGTTGAAAAAGCGCACTCCTGCCATCAGCAGCGGAGTCACTACGACCATTCCCTCGGGAATGTTCTGCAGGGCAATGGTCAGCGCTATGGCCATGGCGTTGCTTCCGTCGCCGTTGAACGAAACGCCCGTGGCCATGCCTTCGGGGAGCTTGTGTAGCGCTATGGCCATGACGAAAAGCATCGTGCGGTTGAGCGATGAGTTATGGGCGTGGTGCTCTTCTTCGCCGAGCCCGGAAATGTGGTGGAGATGGGGCGTGATGCGGTCAAGCACGCCTATAAGGGCCACTCCTGCGGCAACGCCGGCAATTACCTGCCACCATTGCATCGGGTCTCCACACATCCCGACTGCAGGCAAAATCAGGCATACAATCGACGCTGTCAGCATCATGCCGGCGCAGAAACCCAGGAAAATGTCGTTCCAACTATGCGGAATACGCCTTACTGTCAGACCGATAATCGAGCCAAGCAGCGACGACAGGCCCAGCCCGGCGGCGCAAATAACAAGCATGTTTCCGTCAAATGCGTTTTGAGTCATGAAGCACTATAAAGGTGAATTAGACAATCAATTTCATTAACCCCCAAAATTACGGAAAAGTTTGCTCGCCGGCAAATTGAGACGAGAGTATGCCGTTTGCGGTAGCCGTCGGGGTAAAGTAAAGACTGCAATGCTGCCGTGGTGGCAGGCATTGCAGCCTTGGGTTAGCGGTTGTTCAGATGAAGGGATTACTCTTCGATGGCAGCCTGCGCCGCA
>DKUN01000023.1 GCA_002490725.1 Porphyromonadaceae bacterium UBA7203
TTCGTTTTCCGACCTACTCGATTTGCGCATACCCGACGCCAGCCGAACCGCCCCGCATCTGAACGTTAGTGCGGAGGTGCCGGCGATGTTTGTGTATGTAGCCGTGAAGTGAGTTCCGTGAGCTTAGGTCATCGCGACCCCGGATTGCGTGCATCAGTTCGGTAGAGGTCAGCATGTGCCCGCGGTTGTTGATGAGCAGTTCAAGAATTCGTGATTCGAAATGGTAAAGCCTGGTAACTTTGTCTTCAAAGCCGAGAGTCCGGTCGGTTGCATTAAACGTGTATTAAAGACTGCTCGTTTGACCTGAATTAAGGACTGACTCGTGCTGAAGAGTGGACTCACGAAGAGAGTGTTTCAAACCATCCGCTCGGCGACAGCAGAGTGATAATAGAGCATGATTCGCGAGGCACAGCATCTATGCTTCGGCTACCCTGAAGGCTCTTAAAGTCACTAATAATGGTCAGATTCTTTTAGGAAGCGGCAAGCGAAGCCGGACGACGGGAATGCCTGGCGATTTTGATAATGGTTATAGTTATGACAGACCAATCGGTTATCATAACGTAGCAGTGCGCTATGCGGCTCTGTTAGGTCTGACAGTTGGTGCTGATTATACACGTTACTCCGAGCGCTGCCGCCAGGCGTTGTGTGCGGCAGGCGAGCCATTGTTGTCATCGCTCAGCAGTCAGACGACCGCATTTGGCTGGCATATGCCGGCGATTCCCAAAACGGGTTCAGTGAAACTGCTCACGAATAAGTGGCCGATGCCTACGTAGGCACGGGGGCGGCGTTTGATATGGGGCTGTCGTTCATCTTATCGCTCAAGGGCGAGAGTTACCGTAGCGCCTATACATATAACTGGGATTGTATTCTGCAGTTGAGCGCCACTCATGTCTCGCCGGCGATACCGTACATTGCCTACCTGTCGACATTATGGAGAGTTGATGCGGGAGTGAAGTGGCTGTTTGGGAGCGAACTAAACAATGAAATCGGCTGCCCTGTTTAGGTGTGGGCAGCCGATTTCATTGTTATGCTTAATGTTCGAGCGGGGGTTTATTTTGCGAGGCGGGCGCGGATTGCTTCGGTCTCGGCTTCGTAGCCGGGCTTGGCGAGCAGGGCGAACATGTTGCGCTTGTAGTCTTCGACACCGGGCTGGTTGAAGGGGTTCACGCCGAGCATGTAGCCGCTGATGCCACAGCTCATTTCGAAGAAGTAGATGAGCTGGCCGAGGTTATATTCGTTGATTTCGGAGATGGCGATGCGGAGGTTGGGTACGCCGCCGTCAATGTGGGCCAGGCGAGTTCCGATTTCCGCCATTTTGTTGACGTGGTCAACGTGTTGGCCGGCAATGAAGTTGAGGCCGTCGAGATTTTCGTCGTCAGAGGGGATTACGAGCGAGCGTGCGGTCTGGTCAACGCTGATTACGGTTTCAAAGATGGTGCGTTCGCCGTCTTGAATCCACTGTCCCATTGAGTGGAGGTCGGTGGAGTTGTCGACAGCTGCCGGGAAGATGCCTTTGTGGTCCTTGCCTTCGCTTTCGCCGTAGAGCTGTTTCCACCATTCGCCGAAGAAGTGGAGTTTGGGGTTATAGTTTACGAGGATTTCGGTTTTTTTGCCTGAGCGATAGAGGGCGTTGCGGGTCATTGCGTAGAGCTGGGCGGGGTTGCCTGGCTTGGAGCAGATGGCCTGCATGTCGGCTGCACCCTGAAGGAGAGCGCGGATGTTGAATCCGGCAATGGCGATGGGGAGCAGACCTACGGGCGAAAGAACCGAGAAGCGGCCGCCGACGTTGTCGTCGATGACAAAGGTTGCGTAGCCTTCGTCGGTTGCGAGCGAGCGGAGTGCGCCGCGTTTGGCGTCGGTGATGGCAACCGTGAGTTTTGCGGCTTCTTCGCGGCCAACTTTCTGTTCGAGCATGGCGCGGAGCAGGCGGAAGGCGATTGCGGGTTCGGTCGTGGTGCCCGATTTTGAAATCACAACGATGCCGAAGCGCTTGTCGGCAAGGTAGTCCATGAGCTCCGAGAGGTAGTCTTCGCCGATGTTCTGGCCGGCAAAGAGGATTTCGGGTTTAGTAGCTACGAACTGATTTTTCAGGGCTTCGATTACGGCTTTGGCGCCGAGATAGCTGCCGCCGATGCCGATGCAGACAACAGCTTCGCATTCGGCGCGAAGCACGTTGGCAACCGAGGTGATTTCTTCAATGAGGTCTGAGTCGATGGTGGCCTGGGGCAGGTTTACCCACCCGAGAAAGTCGTTGCCGGCGCCGGTGGCGTTGAGCACGGTTTCGAGGGCTTTGTCAGCTTCAGGTTTGAGGGTTTCGAGGTCAATACCGTTTGAAATGGCGTCGGTGACGTTGATGTCGAAAGTTTCCATTATAGTATAGTTTAGTATTGTTTTTTAGTTTTCAGTTGGTTGAGGGTTAGCGGTGTCAGGTCAGTCGCAGGGCAATGCGTGAAATTGCCCTGCGGGGCATGACGCCTTCGTAGAGAATGGAGTAGAGTCCTTCGAGTATCGGCATGTCAACGCCGTAGCGTTCGTTTATCTCATGGATGCACTTTGTTGCGTAGTAGCCTTCGGCCGTCTGTTCCATTTCCATGCGCGCGGCTTTGACGGAGTAGCCTTTGCCGATCATTGAGCCGAAGTTGTGGTTGCGTGAGAATTTTGAGTAGGCGGTGACGAGCAGGTCGCCGAGGTAGACCGAGTCGCAGATGTTGCGGGGGCGGGGGTCTACGGCGTCAATGAAGCGTTCCATTTCGCGCACGGCGTTGCTGACGAGCATTGCGGTGAAGTTATCGCCGGCTTTCATGCCATGGATAATTCCGGCTACGATTGCATACACGTTCTTAAGTACGGCGGCGAATTCTATGCCGGGGACGTCGAGCGAGATTATCGGGCGAACAGTGTGGGAGCCGATGCAGCGGCCAAAGATTTCGGCGCGTGCGGGGTCTGAGCAGCCTATTGTCAGGTAGCTTGCACGGTCGAGGGCCACTTCTTCGGCGTGGCAGGGGCCGCCGATAACGAGTACGCGGTCGGCGTCGACTCCATATTTGTCGACCATATAGTCGGCCACCGTGCAGTTGAATTCCGGCACGATGCCTTTGATGGCAGAGACTACGGTCTTGTCGGCCAGGGGCTCGGTAATTTTTTCCATGTGGGCCAGGAAGTATGGCGACGGCATTGCGAGCAGCAGTGTGTCGGCCAGGCGCACGGCTTCGTTGATGTCGGAAGTGAAGTGAATGCGGTTCACGTCGAATTCCACATCGCTGAGATATGCGGGATTGTGGCCACATTCCTTGAACTCCTGTATGCGGTCATCGCGGCGCATGTACCAGACGATGTTCTTGCAGTTGCGCAGAATCATCTTGGCGAGCGCGGTGGCCCAGGAGCCTCCTCCCATGACGGCTATAGTCCTGATGGTATTTTCGTTGGTAAGAGGCATGATGGAATCAGTCTTTCTTTTCAGGCTTCATCTGAGGGAAGAGCAGCACTTCTTGAATGGCGACCTGGCCCGTCATGAGCATTACGAGGCGGTCCATGCCGATGCCCATGCCCGATGTGGGGGGCATGCCATATTCGAGAGCGCGGATAAAGTCATGGTCAATAATCATGGCTTCGTCGTCGCCCTTCTTGCCAAGGTTCATCTGGTCGACGAATCGTTCATACTGGTCAATCGGGTCGTTGAGTTCCGAGTAGGCGTTGGCCAGCTCCTTGCCGTTGACCATCAGTTCGAAGCGTTCGGTCAGCTCGGGGTTTGAGCGGTGGCGCTTGGTCAGGGGAGACATTTCGATGGGATAGTCGGTGATGAAGGTGGGCTGGATGTATGTGCCCTCACATTTTTCGCCGAAAATCTCATCGATGAGTTTGCCCTTGCCCATCGAGGGGTCAATGTCGATGTGGAGTTGCTTGCAGACGTCGCGCAGCTGAGCTTCGTCCATGCCGGTGATGTCGAAGCCGGTGTGCTCCTTGATGGCCTCGGTCATGGTTACGCGACGGAAAGGGGCTTTGAAGGAAATTACGTTGTCGCCGACCTTGACTTCAGTGGTGCCGTTGACTTCGAGGCATATGCGTTCGAGCATCCGTTCGGTAAACGCCATCATCCAGTTGTAGTCCTTATAGGCCACATAGATTTCCATGCACGTGAACTCGGGGTTGTGGGTGCGGTCCATGCCTTCGTTGCGGAAGTTGCGCGAGAACTCGTAGACACCTTCGAATCCGCCAACAATCAGACGCTTGAGGTATAGCTCGTTGGCAATGCGGAGATAGAGGGGAATGTCGAGTGCGTTATGGTGGGTAATGAACGGACGGGCCGATGCTCCGCCGGGAATCGACTGGAGAATGGGAGTGTCGACCTCCATGTAACCGTGTTCGTTGAAGAAGTTGCGCATGGAGTTGAACACTTTGGTGCGCTTGATGAAAATGTCGCGCACGCCTTCGTTGACCACGAGGTCTACGTAGCGGCGGCGATAGCGCAGTTCTGGGTCGTCGAATGAGTCGTAGGCCACGCCGTCTTTCATCTTTACAATAGGCAGTGGACGCAGGCTCTTGCTGAGCACTATCAGTTCGCGGGCATGGACGGTGATTTCGCCTGTGCGGGTGCGGAACACGAAGCCGCGCACGCCGATGAAATCGCCTATGTCGAGCAGTTTCTTGAACACGACGTTGTAGAAGTCTTTGTTTTCGTCGGGGCAGATGTCATCGCGGCTGATGTAGACCTGCATGCGGCCGTGGCTGTCCTGAAGTTCAACAAAGGCGGCTTTACCCATAATGCGCCGGCTCATGATGCGTCCGGCCACGGCGACCTCGCGCGGGGGCTCGAGATTGTCGTCGAAGTTATCGCGGATTTCATCGGAGTAGCCGGTGACGATGAATTCGGCTGCAGGGTAGGGTTCAATGCCGAGCGAGCGCATCTGCTCGAGCGAATTGCGGCGTATCTGTTCTTGCTCTGAAAGTGTGGCCATGAGTCAAGTTTTTTTGTTAGGTTTTTAGAATTTGATTATATGGTGCTCGATTTGAGGGCGAGGCCTACCTTTTCATGAAGTCCGAAAAGGAGGTTCATGTTGTGGACCGCCTGGCCGGCTGCACCTTTGATAATATTGTCGATTACTGCGGTTACGAGAAGTTTGCCGCCCACCTTTTCGAGGTGGATAAGGCATTTGTTGGTGTTGACTACGTCTTTCAGGTCCGGGCGCCTGTCGAGCACGAAGGTGAACGAGTGGTCGGCGTAGTAGTCTTCATAGAGGTTGCGCAGCTGGTCAACGCTGACAGGCATGTCCATGTAGGCCGTAATCAGCATGCCGCGCGGAAAGCTGCCGCGCATCGGAATGAAGAGGATGTCGGAGTTGAAAGATGACTGCAGGGTTTGCAGTGTCTGGCGTATTTCGGGTATATGCTGGTGGGCCAGCGGCTGATAGATGGAAACGTTGTCGCGATGCCAGGCGAGCTGGTCGGGACTCGATTTTTCGACGGCCGAACCGCTGAAACCGGTTATGGCGGTAATGTGTATGGGCGAGTTGAGCAGCAGGTTCTTGGCGAGCGGGAGCAGGGCGAGTTCGATTGCCGTGGCGAATGATCCGGGATTGGCCACCCGGGTAACGCCGTGGACGAGCCTGCGGCGGTTGAGCTCCGGAAGGCCGTAAACGAACTCGTGCTGTTCGCTCTCGATTCTGAAGTCGCGGCTGAGGTCAATTATTTTCAGGTTCTTCGGAATCTCGCGGCCGGCAAAGATGCGTGAGGTGTGGCCGTGGGGGTAGCAGCAGAACACTACATCGAGGTCGCTGAGGTCGATTTCGGGGGTGAAACGCAGATAGGTTTCGCCCTCCATACCCTGATGGACTTCGGTGAGGAGTTTGCCTTCGTAGAGTGTGCTCTGCACGCGGCTGAGCTCGACGTCGGGGTGGTTGATGAGAAGGCGAATCAGTTCGCCGGCGGCGAAACCTTCACCGCCAAGAATACCTGCGCGTATCATTGCTCGACGGGTTTGATGTTGGCGATGGCCGCATTGACGCGGCGTTCAATCTCGGGGTAGCCGAGCAGTTCGGTTATTTCAAACATGTGCGGGCCCTTGCATTCGCCCACAACTGCAAGGCGAAGCGCGTTCATTACGTTGCCCATGTGCCATTCGTGCTCTTTGATTTTGTCGAGCACGGGTTGTTCGGCGTCGGCGGGGCTCAGCGAGGGGAGCTCTTTCATCCAGCCGAGCATTTGGGTGAGATAGGCGGGGGTTTCAGCGTTCCAGCGCTTGCGCACGCTCTTTTCTTCATATTCCGTCGGGGCCACGAAGAAGAAGCGGGCGTTTTCCCAAAGGTCTCTGACAAAGTTGATGCGTCCTTTGACGAGGCTGACGACACGCTCGATGTAGGCACGCGTGAAGTCGTCGGGGTTGACGCCGTGTTCGCGGAGCACCGGGATAAACAGGTCGGCAAGTTCCGAGTCCGACAGTTTTTGGAGATACTGATGGTTGAACCATGCGCCCTTTTCATAGGCGAACTTGGCTCCCGAGCGCGAGCAGTGGCTGAGCGAGAAGCGCTGAATCAGTTCGTCCATCGACATGATTTCAGTGTCGTCGCCGGGGTTCCATCCGAGTAGTGCCAGGAAGTTGACCACCGCCTGGGGCAGGTAGCCGTCCTCGCGATAGCCTCGCGATATGTTGCCGGTTTCCTTGTCGGTCCAGAGCAGCGGGAACACGGGGAAGCCGAGGCGGTCGCCGTCGCGCTTGCTCAGCTTGCCTTTGCCGTCGGGTTTGAGCAGCAGGGGCAGATGAACGAATTCGGGCATGGTGTCGGCCCATCCGAATGCCTCGTAGAGGAGCACGTGGAGCGGGGCTGACGGCAGCCATTCTTCACCACGAATTACGTGGCTCACCTTCATCAGGTGGTCGTCGACGATGTTGGCCAGGTGGTATGTCGGCAGGTCGTCGGCGCTTTTGTAGAGCACTTTGTCGTCGAGGATGTCGCTTTTAATGACGACTTTGCCGCGTATGAGGTCGTTGACTTCAACGGCGCGTCCGCCGTCGATTTTGAAGCGTACAACGTAGGGCGTACCCTCGTCGATGAGGCGCTTTACCTCTTCGGCCGGCATGGTCAGCGAGTTGCGCATTCCCATGCGGGTGTGTGAGTCATACTGGAAGTTGGGCGTAGACTGACGTGCTGCGTCGAGCTCCTGCGGAGTGTCGAAGGCTATGTAGGCTTTTCCGCTGTCGAGCAGCATCTTGACGTGCTCGCGATAAATGTCGCGGCGTTCACTCTGTTTATAAGGTCCGTAGGGGCCTCCTTCGGCGACACCTTCGTCAATTTCGATGCCGAGCCAGCGAAGGGCTTCGTTGATATATGCTTCCGCACCCGGCACGAATCGCTGTGAGTCGGTGTCTTCGATGCGCAGAATCATTGTGCCGCCGTGCTGGCGGGCAAAAAGATAATTGTAGAGGGCGGTGCGTACTCCGCCGATGTGGAGCGGCCCTGTCGGCGACGGGGCAAATCTTACTCTGACTTCTCTGTCCATAAATTTCGGTTACAATATTCAACTGCAAAGATACGAAATAATTGAGAATTAGCAGTTGGTAATTAGTAATTTTTTGCAGTGGAGCCTTATGGAGATGTTTTTGCAGGTCAAATCCGCTGTGTAGGGCGGGAGGGCGTGGAGCGCGGAGATGGCCCTGCTGCTATGTGCATGCAGGGAGCGGGAGGCGTGTGTGGTCAGGATTTTGGATGTAATGCTTTATTTTTCAAGAATATCCTCCCATGAAACGTCAACAATCTGCGACTCTGTTTCGGCTGCTGAGTTGTCAGAGTCGTTACGGGGGGCGGTGTCGGTCCGGTCGTCGACGGTTTCGGTGAAATCAACGTATTCGCCTACGTTGTGGTCGATTTTCTTTTTGGGGCGTTTGGGTTTGCGCTCAGCTCCCGGATTTCGGGTTTCGCGGGCGCGTCGGGTTGCATCGGCAAAGGTGTTGCGCCATTGGCGCGAGATGCGGATAAGGCGTATGAATGGTGCAAGTATGAAAAACCATACGAGCATGATTATAATCAGGGCTATGAAGAATGACATAGTCGTTGAGTCTGAGGGGAAAAGGATTTAGTTGGCAGGGGTAAAGAACGATGCCACGATGCCATAGAGAAAGTAAATGGCAATGGCGACTGCAAGGCCCGGAATGCCGATCCAGAGCAGAAGCGTCAGGGTCATGATTATTATCATGAAGCGAGGATTGTTTTCGCGGCCGGGCTTGAAGTTGTGGAATTTGAGGGAGGGCAGGCGCACTGGGGCGACCATGGCGAGCGCCACGAGTATGGTCATGGCTGCATAGGGCAGGGCGGCGTCGGCCGCTACGGGGTGTTGGCTCCAAAGGGCGGCCATGCCAATCCAGAAGAGGGCATTGGCAGGGATGGGCAGGCCGATGAAGCCATTGGTCTGGCGAGTGTCGATATTGAATCGGGCAAGGCGCAGGGCGCCGCAGACCGGAATGGCCAGCGATGCGTATGACGCAGGTGCTGGCAGAAGCATGTAGACCATGGCTGCGGGGGCCAGGCCGAAGCTGACTATGTCGCAGAGCGAGTCGAGTTCCTTGCCCATGTCGGAATAGGCTTTGAGGGCACGGGCTACGGCTCCGTCAAGGAAGTCAAACACGGCCGCGGCGATGATGGCAATGCTGGCACCGGTGAAATTTCCGGCAAAGGCCAGGGCTATTGCGACGCATCCCGAGGTGATGTTCAGGCAGGTTATGGTGTTGGGGATAGAGCTGATGATTTTATTGCTCATCGTTGATTTGTTCGGAAGTTTCAGGGCGCAGACGGGCAATGGTGGTTACGCCGCCAACCGTCCGCTTGTTGATTTCGGTGAGAATCTCGGTACCGAGCGGCAGGTAGATGTCGACTCGCGAGCCGAATTTGATGAAGCCCATGTGGTCTTCGATGTTGGCAGCGTTGCCGACCTCGGCATAGGTGACTATGCGGCGGGCCATTGCGCCGGCAACCTGGCGCATAAGCACGAGCTGGCCGTCATCGGTGCGTATAACAACCGTCGAACGCTCGTTTTCAGTGCTCGATTTGGGCAGCCAGGCGCTCATGAAGCGTCCGTTATGGTGCTTGACGTAGATGACTTCGCCGTCGATCGGGAACCAGTTGGCGTGTACGTCAAGTATGCTCATAAACACGCTGAGCTGAATGCAGCGGCACTTTAGAAATTCCGGTTCGTAGGTTTCCTCGAGTGCTACAACCTTGCCGTCAACGGAGCTGACGACAACATTTTTGCGGTCGCCCGTGAATTTTCGTTTCGGCGAACGGAAAAAGTTTACCATCAGCAGGTACACTACGGTGGTAATGGTTGATACGACAATGCCGGACGTAGTGGAAATCCACCATACCAGCAGATTTATAATAAGCAGGAGCGCGAAGGTAACAAGCAGTATATCTGTGCCTTCACGATGCAGCCTGACGCGTTTGAGTGTCTTTCTGACTTTGCCCATTTCGATTTATTGATACGCAAAGTTACGAAAATTTTCTTAAAAACAAATTATTGTGTAACTTTGCGGTCAGAATTAAAAGTCAAAACTCTATATATAATATGGCAGTAGAACTCCAACATTTAACTAAACGGAGCGAGAATTATTCGCAGTGGTATAACGACCTCGTCGTCAAGGCCGACCTGGCCGAGCAGAGCGCTGTGCGCGGCTGCATGGTAATCAAGCCCTACGGCTATGCAATCTGGGAAAAGATGCAGCAGCAGCTTGACAAGATGTTTAAAGAAACCGGTCACCAGAACGCCTATTTCCCTCTGCTGATTCCGAAGTCGTTCCTGTCGCGCGAGGCCGAACACGTTGAAGGATTTGCAAAGGAGTGTGCCGTGGTGACACACCATCGCCTGATGAACGACCCCAACGGCGGAGGTGTGGTTGTTGACCCCGAGGCACGCCTTGAAGAAGAACTGATTATCCGTCCCACTTCCGAAACTATTATATGGAACACATATAAAAACTGGATTACCAGCTATCGCGACCTGCCTATCCTGGTTAACCAGTGGGCAAACGTGATGCGTTGGGAAATGCGCACGCGCATGTTTCTGCGCACGGCCGAGTTCCTCTGGCAGGAAGGCCACACTGCCCACGCCACCTACGAGGAGGCGCAGGAGGAAACCGTCAAGATGCTCAATGTCTACAAGACTTTTGCTGAGAAGTATATGGCCGTGCCTGTCGTTACCGGCGTGAAGACCGCCAACGAACGCTTTGCAGGCGCGCTCGAAACCTATACTATCGAGGCTATGATGCAAGACGGCAAGGCCCTGCAGAGCGGCACGAGTCATTTCCTCGGTCAGAACTTTGCCAAGGCTTTCGACGTGAAGTTCGTCAATAAGCAGAACGAACTCGAATATGTGTGGGCAACCTCGTGGGGCGTGTCGACCCGACTGATGGGCGCACTTATCATGACCCATTCCGACGACAACGGCCTGGTGCTGCCGCCGCATCTGGCTCCCATTCAGGTTGTCATCGTGCCTATCTATAAGAATGATGAGCAGCGCAACGCCGTCACCGAAAAGGTCATGCCTATTGTTGAGGCTCTGCGCGCCAAGGGTATCAGCGTCAAGTATGACGACGCCGACAACCGCCGCCCGGGATTCAAGTTTGCCGACTATGAGCTCAAGGGTGTGCCCGTGCGTCTTGCAATCGGTGCGCGCGACCTGGAGAACGGCACTGTCGAGGTGATGCGCCGCGATACTCTCGAGAAGGAGATTGACCGCATCGACACAATCGTCGAGCGCATTCCCCAGTTGCTCGAGGAGATTCAGGATAACATTTACCGCAAGGCTCTTGACCGCCGCACGGCCATGACCTACAAGGTTGACACCTACGAGGAGTTCAAGACTCAGATTGAGAAGGGCGGTTTCATCCTGGCTCACTGGGACGGCACTCCTGAAACAGAAGAGCGTATCAAGGAGGAAACAAAGGCTACGATTCGCTGCATTCCTCTCGATGCCGAAGAGGAAGATGGCGTTGACATGCTGACAGGCAAACCCTCGAAGCGTCGCGTAATCTTTGCCCGCAGCTATTGATTGAACTTGGAGTAACAATTTAACGGGGCCGCCGGGCCGTCCGTCGCGCGCCGCTCGGTTCGGCGTGAGGAAAGTCCGGGCAACACAGAGCGCCATATTACCTAACGGGTAGCTGTCGGAATAAATAACGGCAGAGTAGCGTGACAGAAAATAACCGCCTGCCCCTCCGGGGGCCGGCAAGGGTGAAAAGGTGAGGTAAGAGCTCACCGGGGCCGATGGCGACATCGGCTGCCGCACGCCTTATGGGTTGCAAGGTCAAGTATACCGGCAATTAAGGGTTGCTCGCCCGCTGCCGGGGGGTAGACTGCGTAGATAAATGACGGGCCACGGCGGCCGTTCACCTCAGGGTGATAACAGCCGTCGGCGACATAACCCGGCTTACAACCCGGCCGCCCCGTTTTTTTTATTGTGCTCCTATTGTTTTTGTCTGAATAATTTCGGCGGCTGATGTAATAAACCACTCGGTCGCCGCGTTATTTCAACGAATGACAACTAAAAGCTTCAGAACGGTTATTGCGCTGATAATCACGACGGCCTGGGCTGCTGTCTGCAATGCGCAGACGGGCGGCACTACGGCTTATAACTTTATGGATATCAGCGGTTCTGCCAAAATTTACGGACTCGGAGGCGTTAACATTTCGCTGATTGACGCCGACGACGTGATGACCACCGACCAGAATCCGGCCTTGCTCGGGCCTGAGATGTCGAAGTCGGTCGGCGTGGGCTATATGCGCTATGTCGGCGGCTCGAACTTTGCCGGCGCCCGCTTCGCGCATGCCGCAGGCAATAACGGCGCCTGGGGGGTCGGGCTTCACTATTTCGGCTACGGCTCGATTACGACCGCGCTGCCCGACGGTACACAAACCGGCACGTATTCCCCGATGGATATGGCCTTCAGCGCCATGTATAGCCACAACATTGGCGAGCGCTGGCGTGGAGGCATCGCTCTGAAGTTGCTTTACAGTCATTATGCCGGATATTCGGCGCTTGCCGTCGCAACCGACCTTGGCGTGAATTATTACGACGAAGACTATGACTCGTCGCTCTCGTTGGTGGTAAGTAACCTTGGCGGCCAGGTCAAAAAGTTCTACGATCAGGCCGACCGTCTTCCAATCGACGTGCGCCTGGGCTGGACCAAGGCCATCGGCAACTCGCCAATCAATCTGTCGATTACGGCCTGGAATCTGACCAAATGGCATCTCCCTTACTGGAAACACAGTGACAGGGATGCAGGCGGCGAACTCGTCGACGGCTTCTTCTCCAACTTTTTCCGCCATCTGGTTTTCGGACTTGAATGGAAGCCGACCGACCGCTTTTATGTCGACCTGGCCTATAATTACAAAATGCGGACCGACATGTCGACCTATGCGCGCAACTTCCTGAGCGGATTTTCAATCGGCGCCGGAATGAAGGTCAGGGCATTTGGCTTCGGAATAGCGCTGGCCCAGCCCCACAAGAGTGCAACCACCCTGATGTTGAACATCACAACAAATCTCTATGAATTCTAAAGAACTTAAACCCATCATAATTGCTATCGACGGTTACTCATCGTCGGGCAAAAGCAGTATGGCCAAGGCCTTGGCCGGAAAGATTGGCTATCGTTATGTCGACACGGGCGCCATGTATCGCGCAGTGACACTCCTTGCTATGCGGGGCGGACTGATTAGTGGCAACGGTACGGTCGATGAAGCCGGGCTTGTTGCTGCGCTCGCCGACGCCAATATTGATTTCGCTGTCGGTGCCGAAGGCCAGCGCACCATGCTCAACGGCGAGGATGTGGAGCGTGAAATCCGGTCAATGGAAGTGAGCGCAAACGTCAGCACGATTTCGGCGATTCCGGCTGTGCGTCGCGATCTGGTCGAACGTCAGCGCATTTATGGCGAGCAGAAAGGCATCGTTATGGACGGGCGCGACATTGGCACGACCGTGTTTCCCGGGGCCGAACTGAAAATTTTCGTGAACGCGCCGGCCGAGGTGCGCGCCGAACGCCGCTTCAAAGAACTGACAGCAAAGGGTGAGACCGTTACCTACGAAGAGGTGCTTGAAAACGTGCGCTATCGCGACATGATTGACACCACCCGCGCCGAAAGCCCTCTGCGCCGCGCCGATGACGCAATTTGCCTCGACAACAGCAATATGACCATAGCCGAGCAGGATGCGTGGCTAATTGCACGATATGAAGAAGCCGCTCGTAGAGATTGACAGCGACAGCGGATTCTGCTTCGGCGTGACGCGCGCTATCAGCATGGCCGAAGAAGAGTTGCGTCGTTCGGGTTCGCTTTACTGTCTGGGCGACATAGTGCACAATTCCGACGAGGTGGAGCGCCTGTGCAGCCGCGGTCTGCGCACCATCAGCCACAAGCAGATGGGGCAGCTGCATAATGTCAAGGTGCTGCTCAGGGCTCATGGCGAGCCGCCGTCAACCTACGAGCTTGCCCGGCGCAACAACATTGAGATTATTGATGCCACATGTCCGGTTGTGCTCAAACTTCAGCAGCGCATCAAGGCTGCTTACGACAGTCCCTCCCACCCGCAGATTGTCATTTACGGCAAGCCCGGCCATGCCGAAGTTAACGGTCTGCTCGGCCAGACTGACGGCAATGCCATCGTTGTCGAAACCGAGTCAGACCTCGACAACGTCGATTCGCGCAGGCCGACGATGCTCTACTCGCAGACAACCAAGAGTCTCGACGGCCTCAGTCTGATTCGTTGCAAATTGGCCGAACGGATGGCCCCCTCCGTAGAGTTCAGCTCGTTTGACACGATTTGCCGTTCCGTGGCCCACCGGGTTGAAAAATTGCGCGAATTCGCACGCAATCATGATGTTATAGTCTTCGTCGCGGGCCGCAAGAGTTCTAACGGCCACTTCCTTTATGAAGAATGCAAAGCCGAAAATCCACGCACCTACTTCATTTCGAGCGCCGACGAGCTGGATGCAGCCTGTGTGGGCCATGCCGGATGTATCGGCATTTGTGGCGCAACGTCAACGCCGCGTTGGCTCATGGAACAGGTGCGCGACATGATTGAAAAAATTACGAACCCCTCTGTTGAAAAAGCATGAAAACTTATCTCCCCTCAATGATACTGTCGGTTGCGATAGCCGTGGCCGCCTGTTCATGCGGCAAGGATAAAGTGCCCGAAAGTGCTGAAAGCGCAATGGCGCAGGGTAGGGCGGACGCCAAGGCTCTCTGTGCCGCGGGCTATACCGCCGACCGCGATCTCCATGCCGCCCTCCTGGCCGTTAAGTCGCGTGAATGGGAAATAAGGCAACTGGGCGACTCGATTGCCGCCTCGGCCTATATCGACGCATTCAAAGAGCAGCTAACGCTGACCGACAAGACACTTGCAAGCAAAATTTTCTGAGATGATATATCCTGAATCGTTCGAAAACAAAATTGGATTCAGTGCTGTGCGTGCCGCCATTGCCTCAAAATGCACGACACCGCCGGGGCGCGACTTCGCCGCTGCTGAATTACGGTTTATGACCGACTTCCACGCCATCTCCGCAGCCCTCGAGGCAACTGCGGAGATGCTTGCCATAATAACAGGTGGCGACGACGACGGATTGCCGATTGGCCGCGTGGCCGACATTCGCCGCACCCTCGCCTCCGTCAGAATCGACGGCACGTTTCTACCCGCCGACGAACTGGCCGCCGTGCGCAATGCTCTTGATGCTTTCGGACGCATTGCATCGTTCTTTGCCAAAGCTGCAGGCGAGGGCCTGTATCCGCGCCTGTGCACCGTGGTTTCCGCCCTTGGTCAATTTCCGGAACCTGTGCGCGCCATTGACCGCGTTATAGACCGATACGGCAACGTACTCGACTCTGCATCGCCTGAATTGGCTGAAATCCGCCGCTCGCTCACGCGTGCCCAAGGCTCGATTGCCTCGACAATGCGACGCGTCATGGCAGCCGCGGTCGCCTCGGGATTCATTGACGCCGACGCCACCCCTTCAGTGCGCGACGGCCGCATGGTCATTCCCGTCAGCCCGATGCACAAACGCAAAATTCAAGGTATCGTCCACGACGAATCGGCGTCAGGCAAAACCATATTCATCGAACCCGCCGAACTCGTACAGACCAACAACCGCCTGCGCGAACTGCAAATGGAAGAACGGCGTGAAATAGCACGTATCCTCACGGCTCTGACGGCCCTCATCCGCCCCTATATACCGGATATTCTCGACTCATGTGTCATTGCCGCAGAACTCGACTTCATTCACGCCAAAGCCCTATATGCCCGCGACATCGAAGCCACCCTGCCCAACATATCCATGAGCCCGGAAATGGAATGGTATCACGCCTGCCATCCCGGACTGCTCGCTTCGCTGCGCTCGCAAGGCAAAGAAATCGTGCCACTCGACATCAGGCTGTCACCCGAACATCGTCTGCTGATCGTCAGCGGTCCCAATGCCGGCGGCAAATCAGTGACTCTCAAAACCGTCGGCGTCGTTCAATACATGATGCAATGCGGCATCCTCCCGCCACTCCATGACAACTCACACATGGGCGTCTTTGACAATATATTCATCGACATAGGCGACGACCAAAGCATCGAAAACGACCTCTCTACCTACTCCTCCCACCTCACCCACATGAAGCATTTCATGGCCAAAGGCGGACGGTCGACCCTCGTGCTCATCGACGAATTCGGCACCGGCACCGAACCGCTCATCGGCGGCGCCATAGCCCAGGCCATCCTCGCCCGCTTTGCCCGGCTCGGCCTCTGGGGCGTCATAACCACCCACTACCAGAACCTCAAGCAACTCGCCGAGGAGACTCCCGGGCTGGTCAACGGCTCGATGCTCTATGACCGCCAGCGCATGGAACCGATGTTCAAACTCGTTGTCGGCACCGCAGGCAGCTCATTCGCCATAGAAATAGCCCGCAAAATCGGGCTCCCCGACGACATTGTCGACGAAGCCAAAGAAATTGTCGGCACCGACTACGTCAACATGGATAAATATCTTCTCGACATAGCCCGCGACCGACGTTACTGGGAAAACAAACGCATGGCAATTCGCCAAAAAGAGAAAAAAATCGACAACGTGCTCGCCGACTACCAGGCCCGGGCCGACGACCTCAGAGCACACCGCCGCGAAATACTCGCCGACGCTAAAGAACAGGCCCGTCGCATCGTCGAAACCTCTAATGCTGCCATCGAACGCACCATTCACGAAATACGCAAGGCCCAAGCCGACCGCGACACCACCCGCCGCCTGCGCACAGACCTCAAAGCCGAACAAAACCGACTGCAGACATCCGAGCCGGAACACCCGCTCCTGAAAAAAGCACCCAAAACCAAGCCAACCAGTACGCCCAAACCCGCCGAAGCCCTACGGCCAATAGCCGTCGGCGACTACGTCAAACTCGAAGGCCAGGAAACCCCTGGACAAGTTCTGGAAATACAAGGCAAAAACGCCACAGTGAGCTTCGGCATGCTACGCACCGTCGTTAAACTCGACCGCCTGCGCCACACCCTGCAAAAACCGCGCACCGACGCGCCGACCCAGGTAGCTCTCGCCTCAGTTGAGCAACACCACAACCGTCGCCTGGACTTCAAACAAGAAATCGATGTGCGCGGAATGAGAGCCGACGAAGCACTCCAGGCCGTCACATACTTTATCGACGACGCAATCCGCTTCACCGCTCATCGCGTCCGCATACTCCACGGCACCGGCACCGGAGCCCTCCGTCAAGCCGTACGCCAATATCTCTCCACCGTCAGCGGACTGGCCGACTACCACGACGAAGACGTCAGACTCGGCGGCGCCGGCATCACAGTAGTTGACCTAAAATAAAAAAAATGTAAAAAAATCGCCGAATAGTTGCACAGTAAAAAAAAACTGCGTACCTTTGCAGCGCAAAAACGGAGATTCGCTAGCTCAGCTGGTA
>DKUN01000005.1 GCA_002490725.1 Porphyromonadaceae bacterium UBA7203
TTCAGCCACTCACCCACCTCTCCGTGTTTGCGAGTGCAAAGTTATGGAGTTTTTTTGAGATGCGCAAATTTTTTTGCACTTTTTTTGCGGCGGTCGGTTTTTTGCGTAACTTTGCGCCGTTATGAAAAGGGCCCATATAGCTTTTGTTGCAGCTTGTCTTGCCGTGGCCGGATGCGGCGGCGAGAAGTCGTTTAGAGTTGAAATAGACGTTCCGGCCATTGGAACTCAGGAGGTAACGGTTGTTTACACGACTGCCGACAGTGACCGCTCGGTTATCCGCGTGCCTGCTATTGACGGCAGGTTTGAGTTTGAAGGTCGTGGCGGCGAGCAGTCGACTGTTGAGCTTTACAGGGCAAATAAGACTCTTTTTGCGGCGTTCGCGGTCAGCGATGGCGAAAAGGTGAAACTCGAGAGCGAAGGCGACAGCCTGTTTGTTTCAGGTACGGATGATTTCAGGCCGGTAATGACTGTCTATGCCGATACAGTGGTGAGCAGTTGGCCAGAGTTTGTCAGCCAGGAACTGATAATTACCCGCGACTCGTCGCATGTTTACGAGCCTGAAGGCGTTTGGTTCTTTACGTCGAACTCTCAGGAGCGCACTCAGTCGGTGCTTGATTCAATCAAGGCATATGTAGAGGCCGACAAGATTGTCAGAGACGTTTATGTGTCGACCGACCTGACGCAGTGGCGCATCATTACCCGGCAGGATTCGGCTACGTGGACCCAGGGGCTGCTGCCCGACGGTCCGCTGGCTCTCGACGGAATTCTTTTGTTTACTCCATGTCTGGTCGAGGTTGATTCGGCGGGAGAGGTCAGCCGTGTTCAGAGGCTTGAGTAGTCGGGGATGCCCGGAAGAAAAGTATATGTGCCCTCGGCGCAGTCAACGGCGCAGCAATAGTGGTTCAGTCCGTTGCTTACAATGAGGTAGGGGGCTTGAAGCGCCATGTTGTAGCGCACAATCTGCTCGAAGACCTTTGCGGTCAGTTCTACGGTCGGGGCTTTATATTCCACTATCATCAGCGGCGTGCCGTCTGAATTGCGCCAGACAACACTGTCACACCTGCGGTGAAGGCCGTTGAGGCTGATGCTGACCTCGTTGGCCATCAGAGAGGCCGGATAGCCGTGGTCGCAAATCAGGTGGGCAACGAAGTGCTGTCTGACCCATTCCTCTGGCGTCAGGAGCAGCCAGCGCCGGCGCAGCGTGTCGTAAATCTCTATGCGTGCAGACGAATTGTGTCGCAACTGTAGTTGTCGCGGCGGAAGGTTCAGTGGAACGATGCAATTTTTTTGGTTGATTGTGGGCACTGGTTTCGTGGAAAATTCGTAAATTTGACCTCCGCAAAAGTACGTAAATTTTTTCAGACTCATGGCATCCGCTCAACCAACAATACAAGATATACGCCGGCAACTGGCTGCCGGCAGTCCGGCTCCTATCTATGTCATACATGGCGAAGAGGCGTATTATGTTGACGAGCTGGTCAAGGACTTCGAGGCTCTGGTGCCCGACGAAGAGAAGGATTTTAATCTCTATATATTATATGCCCCGCAGGTTGAGCCCGACGCGGTTATCGATGCCTGTCTGCGTTATCCGATGATGGCTGAGCGCCAGGTCGTGATTTTAAAAGAAGCGCAGGCCGCGGCGCGTAAGGCCGATTTCCTTAATGCCATGGCTGAATATGCGCGCCGTCCCAATCCCCAGACCGTTCTGGTTGTTGTTGGCCGCGGAGCTGTTTTGACAGGTGCTGCGTTTATGAATGCCGTAAAGGCGTCGAAAGGTGTTATTTTTAATTCGCCGCGCCTGTGGGATAGTCAGATCGGGCCTAAAATAGACGAATTGGCGGCTGAATCGGGGCTGAATGTCGACTCCAAGGCGCGTGCCATGCTTGTTGATCATGTCGGCACGGATTTAAGCCGTATTGTTAATGAAGTCAGGAAGCTGACGCTCGTCTTGCCGCGAGGCGCCTCGATTACGCCCCAGGTGGTTGAGAAGCTGATTGGTGTAAGCAAGGATTTCAACAATTTCGAACTTATTGATGCGCTGGCACATCGCGATGCCGCCAAGTGCTATCGCATAGCCGAATATTTCAGACGTAATCCCAAGGCCAATCCGTCAATAGTGACCGGCGTCGCTATTTTCAATTTCTTTGCTAAACTGTTGCTGGCCATCTATACTCCGGAACGTTCCGAATCAGGACTTGCGGGGGCCATAGGTTCGCGCGCAGGTTCAATCGAGATGCGCAATATTCTCAGCGCCATGAAAATGTATAATGCCCGTCAGGCCATAACGGCAATTTCGGCCTGCAGGCGCTTTGATGCACGCGCAAAGGGCGTCGGCTCGCGACTTGACGAGTATGACCTTCTGCGCGAGCTATTGTTTGTAATTTTGAACTGAGCAGTCATGTCGGATATTATACTTGAAGCAATCTGTCGCAGGGGAGCTGACGTAGTGCTGACCGATTCACGGTCGCTGCGTGAACCCGCCCGCACAGTTTTTTTTGCACTCAGAACCGCCAACAACGACGGTCATAAATATATTGCCGAACTTGCGGCGCGGGGCGTAGGCCTGTTTGTGGTCGAGGAGATTCCCGACGGCGTGGACGGTGAGTTTATCAAGGTCGACAATACCCTTGCCGCACTGCAGCATACCGCCGAAATCTATCGCAGTGGCCTGTCGGCAAGGGTTGTGGCCGTGACCGGCTCGAAAGGCAAAACCATTGTCAAGGAATGGATGGCCGAAGCGTTTGCCCTGAAAGGCGAAACTTCGCGCTCGCCGCGCAGCTGGAACTCGCAGATAGGAGTGCCGCTGTCGCTGCTCGGAGTCAGTCAGACGGCCGAATTTGCCGTAATCGAAGCGGGCATATCCATGCCCGGCGAGATGGCGCGTCTGGAGCGTATGATTCGCCCCGAGGTCGTTGTCATAACCGGCATTGAAGAGCTCAGGCCGGCTGAAGGTTACGAAGACTACGCTGCGAAATGTAGCGAGAAGCTCTTGCTTGCGCGCAACGCGCGTGCAGTAGTGTATCAGGCGTCGATTCAGGAAGCGGTTGACCGCAGCGTGCCCCCGTCGGTGATGAAAATTGCGGTCGAGGTGCCTCCGTCGGCCGACTGGATGCAACACGACAGCCTGCTGGCACGTGAGGCTCTGCGCCTTTTGGGCGCGGAGTTGCCCGACGACGTCGTAAGGCCGCTGCGCACACGGCTCGATGCCAGTGACGGCGTGAATAACTGTACAATTATTACCGACCGTTTTACCTGCGACTCATTTTCGCTGACGTCGGCGCTTGATTTCATGATGCGTCGGCGCACCGCCGGGCGCAGGGTTACTGTGATTCTCGACCGCTTGCGCGACTGCGACTGCGACCGCATGCCGCAAATCGACGGTGCCGACCGCGTAATCTACGTTGGTAATGGCGGCCTTACGGCCGAACAGTTTCGCGCCGAGGTGTCGGTCGGTGATTTCTCTGACGAACTGATTCTGGCCAAGGGCGAAGAGGGAGGGGTGGTTTCGGAGTTTGCAGAACAACTCCAGGCGCGTCATCACGAAACTGTGCTGGAGGTAAATCTTGATGCCATAGTCCATAACTTCAATCATTTCAGGGCGCTGTTGAAGCCCTCGACGGGTATAGTGGCGATGGTCAAGGCGTCGGGCTATGGGGCCGGTGCCTATGAGCTGGCCAAAACTCTGCAAAGTCAGGGAGCCGCATATCTTGCCGTCGCCGTTGTTGACGAGGGCGAAGAACTCAGGCGTAACGGAATCACGATGCCTATAATGGCCCTGAACCCGAAGGTCACCAACTATGACTCGCTCTTTTCCAACCGCCTTGAGCCGGAAGTGTTCAGCTTCGATATGCTTGACGAAATCATACGCGAGGGAGCCAAGCGCGGTGTGACCGGCTATCCGGTGCATATAAAGTTCGACACCGGCATGCACCGCCTAGGATTCCTTGAGAGCGACATCGACTCCCTTTGCCGCAGGTTGCTTGCAACCGAGGTGGTTACGGTGGCATCGGTCTTTTCTCATCTGGCCACTGCCGACTGCCTCGACATGGATGATTATACTATGGGGCAGCTCAATATGTTCACCTCAATTTGCGAGCGGATGCGCGCCGGGCTGGGATATGCCTTCAAGCGCCATGTTCTCAACTCCGCCGGCATAGCCAGGTTTCCGCAATGGCAGTTCGAGATGGTGCGTCTTGGCATCAGCCTTTACGGCGTAGACACCATCAGTGTTCCCGAAACGCGAGGTCTGCGCACGGTCAGCACGCTGCGCTCCATCATCATTTCGGTCAAGGACTGGCCGGCCGGAACGTCTATCGGCTACGGACGCCGCACTATTCTCGATCGCGACTCGAAGGTGGCGACTGTTCCCGTCGGTTATGCCGACGGACTTGACCGCCATCTGGGCAATCGAGTCGGCAAGGTCTGGGTCAACGGTGCGCTTTGTCCGATTTTGGGCAATATCTGCATGGATGCCTGCATGATAGACATTACTGACGCGCCGGGCGCCGAAACCGGCTCATCGGTCGAGTTTTTTGGCGAGAATCTGCCTGTGAGCGATGTCAGCGACCTGCTCGGCACTATACCTTACGAAATTTTAACCTCAGTTTCCCCACGCGTCAAGCGTGTTTATTACCGCGAATGAATCCACAGCAAATCAGCATAGAGCAATTCAACTATCCTCTTCCTGACGAACGTATAGCAAAACATCCGCTCGTTGAGCGCGACCGTTGCCGGCTGCTTTTCCGCAGCCCTGACGGCAAGATTGACGATTGCGTATTCAACGAACTGCCGTCGCTGCTTCCGGCCGGTTCGATGCTCGTTTATAACAACACCCGCGTTATTAACGCGCGCTTGCGATTCCGCAAGGAGAGCGGCGCGCTGATTGAAATTTTCTGCCTTGAACCTGTGATGCCGACAGATTATGCCGTCAGCTTCGCTTCGTCGGGCACCGACGGAGTGCAGTGGCAGTGTTTTGTCGGCAACAGCAAGCGCTGGAAGGAGGGCCCGCTGCATGGCAGGGTAGGCGACTGCGTTCTGACGGCCGAGCGTATAGCCAAGGAGGGAAATGCGTCGGTTGTGCGCTTCACTTGGACCGGAGCAGCCTCGTTTGCCGAGATTATAGCCGAGGCGGGCGAACTGCCGATTCCTCCTTATCTTAACCGTGCTACCGAACAGAGTGACGAGCAGGATTATCAGACGGTATTCTCGAGAATTGACGGCTCGGTGGCCGCACCCACGGCAGGCCTGCATTTTACACCCGCGCTGCTTGACGCGGTCGACGAGGCAGGCATGGTGCGCAGGGAGCTGACTCTGCATGTCGGTGCGGGAACATTTCAGCCTGTCAAGAGCGAGCAGATCGGTGAGCATGAAATGCACAGCGAATTCATCAGCGTGGAGAAAACGCTGATTGAAGAGCTGGCCGAAACGGATCGTCCGGTAGTTGCGGTAGGCACTACGTCGGTCAGAACGCTCGAGAGCCTGTATCATCTCGGATGCATGGCCTCGCAGGGGCTGGCAATCAACGAACTGCCGCAGTGGTATCCTTATGCCGACTCTCACCCGAGGCTTTCGCGCCGCGAGGCCATGAAAGCACTGGCCGCGGCTCTGAGTTGCGACCGGCTTGTTGCATCGACGCGTGTAATCATTGCGCCCGGCTATGAGTACAAGGTGGTTGACGGAATCATTACCAACTTCCATCAGCCCAAGTCGACACTGCTGCTACTGGTCAGCGCGTTTGTCGGCGACGAGTGGCGCCGGATGTATGATCACGCTCTCGCCGATCCGGGCTATCGCTTTCTCAGCTACGGGGATGCGTGTCTGCTCCTGCGCGATAAACGCGACTGTGAATAAGGCGGACGGCCTCGTCGACGTCAGTTTCGCCGCGCAGCATCAGGCGCAGCGGAATTGACGGCAGGCCGGGCGCATAGCTTGGCTGCATGTAGTCGACGTCGAGCAGCCTGAACCCGTTGCGCTCGTAGAACGCGATTCTGCGGCGGGCTTCAGTGCTCTGTTCCGGCGGTTCGACCTCAAGAATCACCGCGCCCTGAAGCTCGGCGAGCACACTGCTGCCGATTCCATTGCCGCGTGTTTCAGGATAAACGGCAAAGTGCTCCACATATGTAACTCCGGGAAATTCCCATGCGGTCAGAAGGCCGTGGTCGGCTATGGCATAGAATCTGAAGGCCGGGTCATCGGGCGGCATCTGGTCAGACGGGCGCCTCTCCTCGGCGGGAAATGCCGATTCGTAGAGCTCCATCAGTTTGCGGCGCTTATCGGCTGTCATTTCGATAGATAGTAACATAGTGCAAATTTACGAATATTTTTTGCTTATTAACAAAAATTTTGTATCTTTGTGCCGATGAAGAAACACATACAATAAATCAACACATAAAATCAACAATCACATTATGAAACTTTTCCGCTTTATCCCGGCTCTGGCCGCAGTGGCGCTCGTTTCACTCACGTCTTGCGGCGGTGATGATAACGACGAACTGGGTGAACCCATAGTGCCCGGATCCTCTATCGAGCAGCAAAAACAATTTGTAGCTGAAACCGCTTCGGAACTCATGCTCAAGTTCAACGCCGAAGAGCAGCGCGAGGTCATTGAGCTGCTGAACTACATTGACCGTACATACGGCTATCTCATCTTGCCAGGCCAAAACGAGGAAGAGGAGGGTTACTATCCCTACAATAAAATAGGCCGTAGCAATGAGGTGATTGACATCGCCACAGGTTATTCGGAATATACCGGCATCTACGAGCCTTCGGCTACCGAGTGGGTGAAAGTCGCTGATTCGAACGACCTGATTTTCCGCGTTAACGACGTTGTTTATAATCGCATCGAGATGACCGTTACACGCAGCGGCTCGAACACAGCCAACGTCTATGATCCCGAGAGCGGCGACAGCTTTGAGGTAATCGTACCCAGAACCGTCAGCGCAACCCTGACCGCCGGCGGCAAAACAATGTTCTCGCAGAACCTGTCGACCACTTTCAGCCAGAGCGCAGCCACCCTCACCGCTACCGAAACCACCAAGGCTGCCAACATCGAAATTGTCAGCACCGTCAACGGTAACAACTCCAGCGCCAGCACCACTATGGCGCTCAAGGTCAACGGCGAGCAGATTATTTCTGCCAACGGTACTCTCAACGGCCGCAATCTCTGCGACCCCGACGTCATTACCAATGCCGTTTGGAACGAAACCTTCGAGCAGCTGATTAGCGGTTGCAATGTAAGCGGCAATGTGCTCAACCGCATGAATGTTAACGGCTCGATTAACTTCAGTCGCAACTTCTTCCAGTATGTCGATTCATATTATGACTATGGCGAATACTACGATATGACCCGAGCAGAGGCTGCTGCTGCCTGCAACAACGCAGTCACCGCTCTCAACAATGCCTTCAACTTTTGGCTCGGCTTCAACAATACCGCCGAAAAGCAGGCCACTGTTGAATTCGTCAGCTACTGCGACGACTACGGCTGGGATGGTCACGAAGCCGGCTACTACACGCCTGTCGCAACCATCAAGTTCGCCGACGGCACCACCTACACCGACGAACTTCTCAACACCGGATTCGACTCCGTTGTCAACCAGTGGGAGAACCTCATCAATTCCTATTTAAACCTTTGGAACTGATTTGCAGAAATTTGAAATCATTTGTAATGGGGGTCGCTTTACGGCTCCCATTACTATTACTCCTATTGCCGGGGGCTGCCTATGGCGCGCAGCCCGATTCAACCGTAACGCAACTGAGCGAGGTTGTTGTCGAGGCCAATACCGGCCCTGCGGCAAGGATTACGTCGGGTGGAAATGTCAAGGTGTCGGCCGAGTCGCTGCGCTATGGTTCCCGGCTGATGGGCGAGGCTGATCTGCTTGTAGCCCTGAAGAGGGTGGGCGGAGTGTCGAGCGTCGGCGACTATGGCTCCGGCCTCGTTATCCAGGGTAATGACCCGTCGCAGGTGATTTATCTGGTGGACGGCGCCCCGGTTTTCTTTCCCTACAGATTCGGTGGTGTATTCTCGACATTCAATACCTCACATTTCAACTCGGTCAACGTTATGCGCTACGGGCGTTTGGCAGCCACACCATCGCGCCTCGGTGCCGTGGTTAACATCGCACCCCGCCTTGATTATTTCAACCCTCTTTCGGGGTCAGTCAACGTTGGTCTGCTTGCATCGACCCTTACGGTAAGAACCGGTGTGAAAAAGCGGTTTGCCCTGAGCGCATCGGGCCGCATTTCATATATCGACGCTCTCTATGGCCGTTTTCTGAATAACGATGTCAATGCAAACCATTATAATTTCGGTGACATAAACCTATCGGCCGGTTGGCGCATTGACAGTCTCAACTATCTGACGGCCGGCTATTTTTTCAATTCCGACAAACTGCACTCGGGCAATAACAACTACGCCATGAATACGCGCCTGCGTTGGCGTAACAATGTGGCGTCATTGCGCTGGACCCACCGAGGTCGACGACCTGCTGAAATCACGGCTTATTACTCGGAATTCGGCAGCAGGCTCAACGTCGGTTTTCCGCAGTTTGACGTTACCGGACGAGCCGGCATCGCATCAATCGGTGCCACAGGCAGGATTCGGCTCAACGGGGCCCGCGGGTTCAAGCCAGGTTTCACGGTTGGCGGCGAAGCTGCGGGCTATTCAATCACGCCGCTATGGGCCGAACTTCATGGCGAGGTCCGGCAGCCGAGCGCGCCCGCAAGGCGTACGCGGCCGTATGAGGCAAGGGTGTTTGCCGACGCCGAGTTCATGCCGTCAGATGTGTTAACATTTTCGGCCGGGCTTTCGGTTTCGACATTCTCGTTTCGCTACTATGCCGTCGACCCCCGCTTTTCGGCCGAGCTGAGGGCGGGCGACAATTGCTGGAACATCGGCGCAGGGCGCTATAGCCAGTATCTCCATCTGATAGGCTTCTCGGAAATTGGCCTGGCGTCAAACTTCTGGCTCGGTAGCGGAAGCGATGTGACGCCCCAACGTTCGTGGGACTTCTCGGCAGGATGGTCACGACCGCTTATGGGCGGTGACCTCTTTCTCACGGCCTCGCTCTATTACAAGATTGTCAGCTCCCAGTCGGAATATAGCGGGCAGGTGCTCGACATCATTGACGCCGACTATGACGCAGCAGGCCATATCTTCACGGCCGACGGCTACAATACAGGCCTGGATATAGGCATTCAGAAGCGCTTCGGCCGGCTGACCGGGTCGGCGTCATATTCATTCGGGCGCGCCATGAGGCATCTTCCCGGCAGCAGCGAGCGGTTTCACTCGCTCACCGACGCGGGCCATCAGTTCAAGGCCGATGCCGAATTCGGAATCAACAGCCATTGGTCAGTGAGCGCCTCATTCGTTTACAGTTCAGGCCGTGTCTACACACCGACCCGCTATCTTTATATTATAGCCAACCGTCTGATTGCCGAATATGGCGCGCGCAACTCAGGGCGTATGCCCGACTATCAGCGACTTGACCTATCGGGAACTTACCGTTTTCGCACCGGCGGCCGCATTCCGCTTAACCACACCGTCAACATCTCGCTTATCAACGCCTATGGCCACCGTAATGTCGAGAGCCAGTTTTTTGCAATTGACGGCGAGACGATGCGCTATAAACTGTATCGCGTGTCGTCGCTCTATCGATTCCTTCCATCAGTCAGTTATAGCATAGATTTTTAAGCATGAACAGACTTGTGATTTTTTTGCCGGCGGTAATGATACTGGCAGGATGTAACGGCGACGAGCCTGACGTGCGCGCAGACGTTCCGGTGATTGAAGCCTGGATTGATTCGGGAGGCCATCCGGCGGTCATGTTTACGTCGGCCATTACCCCTGACCCTGAGGGTGGAGACTTGATGGATAAGATGATTCGCTGGGGCAAGGTGACAATCAGCGACGGAGAGCGCGAGGTGGTCATGACCGGAGCGCGCTCAAACGACCACTTTCCGCCTTATCGTTATTTCACAGCCGAAATTCTCGGTGAGCCGCATAAAAACTACAGGATTACGGCCGACTATGGATCAATGCACGCCGAGTCGGTCTGTTATATGCATGAGCCGACGCCTATCGATGATATAACCTTTACGGCCGACAGCGACAACGATACCCTGCGGTCGACAACGCTTCACTTCACGGCTCCGGACGATGTGCCGGCCTACTACTATCTTACCATCAGAGACAGTGAGTCAACGGCCGGCTCGCTGCCCGCGCTGATGGGATGTAAGGAGGCCACAGTTGCCGGCGAGCATGTCACCATACCGGTTTTCAACTCCAAACAGAATTACAAGGTCGAGCACTTTGTTGCCCAGCTGCGTATAGGGCAGTCGGCGGTAGTGTCGCTGCATCGTGTGACCAAGGAGGTCTATGAGTTCTGGCGCGCTTATGACGATGCGGTCATGTTCAGCGAGAACATGTTGCTTGGCTCTAATGCGTCGCTGCCCACAAACATAAGTGGAGGGCTTGGCGTGTTCAGTGCGCGGGCAACATCCTCGAAGTTCATTACAGTTAAATAACACTTAGATAGATATGACACTTGACGAATATCAAAGCGCCGCATTGAAAACGGCGATTTACCCTTCAGAGATGAGCATTGTTTATCCGACCCTCGGCCTGACGGGTGAGGCGGGCGAAGTGGCCGATAAAGTAAAGAAAACCATCCGCGACAATGGCGGACGGTTTTCAGACGATCGTCGCCGGCAGATTGCACTGGAGCTCGGCGATGTTATGTGGTATGCCGCCACGCTGGCCCGCGACCTCGGCTATTCGCTTGACGATATTGCCGCAATGAACATTGATAAGATAGCGTCGCGCGTAGAGCGCGGGGCCTTGCACGGGGCGGGCGATAACCGTTAACGGCGCTTTTTGCGGAACTTGGCAAACGGAGGCTCGGACTGAGTTTCGGTTGCCGCATGGCGCGCTTTCTTGGCGTTGAGGCGTGTGTAATCCTTTTCGGCATCGGCCTGTTCGCAATGGAGGCGCTTTCCGAAGAATTCCGCTCCTTTGAGCGCTGCGGCAATGCGGGGGCCGTCTGCTTTCTTGACGTCGAAGAGCGTATAGGTAGGCAGCAAGTCAATGCGGCCCACGTCGACGCGCTGGCCGGGTACGAGGTGGTTGAGCATGTCAATAAGGTTGCCTGCATAGAAGCCGTCGCGCTTGCCAACGCTTACATACATACGTGCCATGCCGCGCGCGGCCGTGCGGCGGTCTTTTTCTTCGTTGGTCGGTATTTCGCGTTTAGGCTTTTCCTTGCGGTCTGACTTTTTGGGTTTGTCGCTGATGTTTTCGATTTCGGGTGCGTCGCGATAATAGTCGAGCAGACGGTTGAACTCGAGCGAAAGCACGCGTTTCAGCAGGTCGTTGCCGTCGAGCCACTCGAGTTTTTTCTCTACTCCGGGCAGGAAGCGGCCAATCGCATTCTCATTTACCTCGACTCGTTCGAGTCGGTCGGCAAGGTTATAGATCTGCTTTTCGATGATGTGGTCAGGCGTGGGCACGTCGCGGTGTTCGAATGTCTTGCCGATTTTCTTTTCGATTTCACGGAGTTTACCTTTTTCGCGCGAGTGGATAATAGCGATTGATACACCGGTTTTGCCTGCGCGTCCGGTGCGTCCGGAGCGGTGGGTATAGACGGCGGTGTCGTCAGGCAGACCATAGTTGATAACGTGGCTCACATTATCGACGTCGAGGCCGCGGGCGGCGACATCGGTGGCAACGAGCAGCGAGAGCACGCGGTCACGGAATTTTTTCATGACAATGTCGCGCTGCTGCTGCGAAAGGTCTCCGTGGAGTGCGTCGGCATTGTAGCCGTCTTGAATCAGACTGTCGGCAATTTCCTGCGTTTCTTTGCGCGTGCGGCAGAAAATAATGCCGTAGATGTTGGGAGAGTTGTCGGCCACGCGTTTGAGGGTCAGATACTTGTCTGATGCCTTGACCATGTAGTAGATGTGGCGCACGTTTTCGGCGCCCGAGTTGCGCGTGCCGATTACGAATTCGGTAGGCGAGTGCATGTATTTCTTGGCTATGCCGCTGATTTCCTTGGGCATTGTAGCCGAGAACATGAGCATTTTGCGCTGTTCGGGCACGTTGGCAAGAATTGCGTCAATCGAGTCGAGAAAGCCCATGTTGAGCATTTCGTCGGCTTCGTCGAGAACTACGGTGTGAACGTTGTCGAGGTTAACCTCCTTGCGCTCGATCAGGTCGATGAGGCGGCCCGGGGTAGCTACGATAATCTGCACCCCGTTGCGCAGGGCTCTGATCTGGCTCATGATTGACGACCCGCCATAAACGGGAAGCACCTTGAGGCCTTTGATGTATTTGGAATAGTCGGCGAGGTCAGCGCCTATCTGGAGGCAGAGTTCGCGGGTAGGGGAGAGAATCAGCGCCTGTGTGCGGTAGTCGTCAGGATCAATGCGCTGGAGCAGCGGAATGCCGAATGCGGCGGTTTTGCCTGTGCCGGTCTGGGCCAGGGCTATAACATCATTGTCTTTTTCGAGCAGATGGGGTATAACTTTTTCCTGCACGGGCATGGGGTGTTCGAAGCCGAGGTCTTCGATAGCGCGCAGCAGGACGTCGCTTACGCCAAGTTCTTTAAATGTCTGCATTGTTTGGTTTGAGTCTAACAACCGGGGCGCGAGTCTTCGCGCCCCGGTTGGAATAGGATTGTTAGGTGTTAAAAAAAACTGTTGTTTATCTGATGAATGTTTTGTGGCCGTTTACGATG
Organism: Porphyromonadaceae bacterium UBA7203; assembly: GCA_002490725.1. Classification (GTDB taxonomy): domain Bacteria; phylum Bacteroidota; class Bacteroidia; order Bacteroidales; family Muribaculaceae; genus UBA3263. Next base: position 12,729 of record DKUN01000005.1, read on the forward strand.
TAGATGCCCGGGCGAAGGTTATTTTCGATGATGCGCCGTCCGAGCAGGTCGTAGATGCCGTTTATCTTGTTTCCGTCGGCAGTGATTTCGCTGATAGCGGTTTTTTCGCCAACGTTGACAAGGATGTCGTAGGCAACACCCTCGTGCACATTCTGCGCGTTGTACGCGGGAATACCGTTGCGCCATGCGTTATTATAGATAACGCGTACAACTGCTGTGCCGTCTTCTGTGCCTGCGGGAATTGTGATAGACTGAGTCAGGTCCATGACTTTGTCGTAGTTGGCAAGGTTGTTTGCTCCGGAGAAGTTGTCGCCATGGCTTGCCACATGTTCCATTTCACTGTCGCCCGGAAGTCCGAGATAGAAGTGAGCGGTGTTGTAGCGGAGGTCCTGGTAGGTGACGTTTTCAGCGCGTGGACCGGCTTCGTTGGCCACGAGGTTGAGGGTGAACGTAGAGCCGGCGTCGGCAGCAATCGCTTCAGGCACGCTGGTGTAGAATGCGGGCTGAGACTTGTAGGTGACATTGATGTCGCGCTTGGCGCCGGTGCTGCTTATGGTCTTTACCCATGCTTTGCCTTCGCCGTGCATTGAGCCGGAGGGCGCTTCGAAGGGGTTGTTGGGGAATACGGGAACTTCGGGCAGTTCGGTATAATCGAATCCTGCGGCGAATTCACCGTCGATTACAACGGGGATGTCGTAAGCCACACCTTCCTTGATGTTTTGCATGGCCGGACTGACGCTGCCGGTTCCCTGCCATGCGTGTTGGTAGATTACGCGGATGAGGCCTTCGCCGGTTTTGGCGTTGTAGGGAATGTTCATCTCCTGCACTATGTTCATTACCTTGTCGTAGTTGGCTACTTTAGCGGCGCCCCATTGAACGTCGCCGATGATTGCGAACTGTTCAAGCGAGCCGCTGTTGTTGAGGTCGGTGTAGATAACGGCATAGTTATAGCGGAGGTCCTGATATGCTACGTTTTCGTCGCGTGGACCGGCTTCGTTGGCCACGAGGTTGAGTGTAACGGTTGAGCCGGACTTGACTTTGAGGGTCTGGGGCAGACAGGTGTAAACGTTCTCAGGGGCCGATGTGGCAGTGAAGCTGATGTTCTCTTCTGCACCTTCGGTCGTGATTGATTTTACCCAGGCTTTGCCTTCGGGATGCATCTCGCCCGAGGGAGTGCCGTAGCCTTGTTCATTGTTGATGTCGCGGGTGCCTATACGCAGAGTTATGTCGTAGACCGAGCCGGAAGCGACGGGGCCGTCAGCTTTCGGAGTGCCGTTTTCGTCGATGACGATGCGCATGCGGTAGTCGCCGGCTTTTGCGTTAGCGGCAACATTGATGTTGAAATTCGATATGGCTTCGTCGGCGCTGAATTCGAAGTCCTGGTTCCAGTCAACCCAAGCTGCGATGTTGGCAGTTTTCGAGAGGGTGTGGGTCAGGGGTGTTGAGCTGCCGATTTTTGCATAGGCCACGTTGGCGATTACGTTGTAGAGTTCAGCGGGAGCGGAGGTAGCGGTATAGTCGAGGCCGGCGCCGTTGAGAGCGGTCAGGTATGCACCCTTGGTTCCGGTGGGGACGGCATATCCGGCACCCTTCGACACGAGCGGAGTGAAGCGCAGCTTGTTTGTGAGCTGCTTGTTGGCTGGGATGAGGTAGCGTGTCCATACGCGCGAGCCGCACGAGCCGTTGCCGATGCCCTTTTGCTGGTAGTCGAGGTGGAGAATAACTTCCTTGCGCGGTGCGAGTTCGGCATCGTGTCTAACCGTGCCGTAGTCAGCTTCGGTGTGGTGGAGAGCCGAGAAGCTGACCTGGCCTTCGGTTTCGATGAGGAGGCCGAATTCGGGGTCTTCCTTCGAGGTTAGTTTCAGATAGCGGAGCTCTTCGTGGTTGCCCATGCTCTGCGGGCGGATGAAGCGCTCGTGCTCGTCGGTGACAGTTGAGTTATAAACGGCGGCGAAACTTGCTGTTTTGCGGTCGGAATAGTTGCTGAGAGGGCCGCGGGCGAAGTATTCGAGATTTTCGAGTGCGGGATTGAGAGCCATGCTCTGGCCCAGGCGCTCGATTGCCTGAGTATCGTCCGTTGCGCTGGTCTTGTTGACATAGACCGACTTGATGTCGAGAGTGCCGTCGGCATAGATGGTATAGTGGTTGCGGAGGCTTGCGGCAGTGGGATGGTCGAAGCATGCAACGAGTTCAACGGCTTTCGCTCCGGTTGCGTCACCTTCGATGAAGCTGCAGTAGAGAGCGTTGCCCGAGAGGTTATATCCCTTCATGGTAGAGGGGGGAGTGCCGCTGTAGGGAGCGTCATTTTCAATCCAGCGATAGGAGTCGAAAGTCAGACCGGCTTCGTTGTAGATGTATTCATGGCCGCCGAAATTCATTGAAACGAGACGGCCTTCGTTGTCGAAGCTGTAGCAGAATCCGTTGCCCGAAATCTTTACAGGACCGTTGCCGCGGGTTTCAAGCGATGCGGTCAGGGCGTTGAGGTCGATGTCGGCGAGTTTCGGACGTTCGTTGATGGCAAACTGCTCTTCGGCTACTACGTGGCCGACTTCGGCCCAGTCGTTGGCCTGACGGGTGAGGAAGCGAATCGTAAGCAGATATTCCGCATCGTCGGTGATAGAGGTGTTGTAGGGTATGGTGAGAGTTTTGCTCTCTTCGGAGGCTACATTGAAGTTGGTGATTTTGCCTGATTCAACGTCGATGCCGTCCTTGCTTATGCTCCAGGCGATTTCAAAGTCGCTCAGGTCAATGAAGTCGTAGGTGTTGTTGACGGTGATTGATTTTGCCTCGCGTGAGAAGTCCTTCATCTTGATCCACTGGTGAACCTTCTTGACTTCAACGAGTTTCTGAGTCACTTCGCGTTCAGGGCCGACTACACCGTTGCTGACGAAGTTGCCTTGATGCGGGCCGGGGTAGTCGTAGCCGGTGCGGTAGTCGCCGTGTTTGTAGGTGCCGGCAATGATTTCCTTCGGGTCATAGATGGCCTGGTCAGCCCAGTCCCAGATGCAGCCGCCGATTGTGCGCTTTGAGTTTTCGATGTAATCCCAGTAGTCAACGAAGTTGCCAAGCGACTGACCCATTGCGTGGGCGTACTCACAGTAGAAGTGGGGACGCTCGTCGTTCTGGTTGTCGGCATTTATGACATCGGCTTCGTAGGGATACATTTTCGAGGTGAAGTCTGTGTTGCGGTAGTCCTGCTGGCCTTCATAGTGAATCATGCGGCTGTCGAGGGCCTTGATGGCCGCATAGCAGTCGGCAAAGTTGCTGCCGTTGGCGCTTTCGTTGCCCATGCTCCAGAAGGTTACGGAGGGGTGGTTGCGGTCGCGGAGAACCATGCGCTGCTGGCGGTCGACGAATGCCTTCGACCATGAAGCGTCGTTGGTGAGGCTGCCGTTCATGGCGTGTGTTTCAAGGTCGGCTTCGTCCATGACGTAGATGCCATAGTGGTCATACATGGCCATCATTTTCGGCTGGTGAGGGCAGTGAGAAGTGCGCACTGTGTTGATGTTGAACTGCTTGTAGAGTTCAACGTCCTTGAGCAAGGTTTCGGTGGTCTGCATGCGGCCGGTGATGGGGTGGGTGTCCTGACGGTTTACGCCTTTGAAGAACACTTTTTTGCCGTTTATGTGTATGAAATGGCCCACCTGCTTGATTTCGCGGAAGCCATATTTGGTGGCGAACGCTTCGGTTTCGTTGCCGGAGGCGTCGCGCAGGCTTACGAGCACGGTGTAGAGGTTGGGGGTTTCGGCATTCCAGCCCTTGATGTTCGAAACTGAGGCCGATGTGGTAAACGTAGCTGTTTCGCCGGCGGCGATGCTCACGTTCACGTCGGGAAGCTGTGCGGTAACAGTGGTGCCGTCGAGGCCGAGAAGGGTAACGGTGGCCTTGCCGTTGAATGCGGCGGCCGAGCGGTTGTCGAGCTCGAGGTTAACGGTCATGTCGGCCGCGGTGTAGCCGGGTTTCATTTCAGCTGTGATGTAGTGGTCGCGCACGAACGTCGTGGGCACTGCCGTCAGCGTTACGTCGCGGTAGATGCCGCCATAGCGGAACATGTCCTGGTCTTCGAGATAAGAGCCGTCACTCCATTTGATAACCTTTACGGCGAGGGTATTGCTGCCCTGGTTGGCGTAGGGGGTGATGTCAAATTCGTGGTTGGTGTTGGCCGCCTGAGTGTAGCCGACAAACTTGCCGTTGACCCAAACGTATGCTGCGGAATAGATGCCTTCGAAGTTGATGAATAGCTGCTTCCCGCTCCAGGATGCGGGTACGTCGAATGTGGTCAGATATGAACCGACGGGGTTGACGTCATAGTTCTGATTGGAATAACGAGGTGTGATGCGAGGGCACTGGCTCTTGTCGAACGGGTAGTCGACATTGACATATATGGGAGTGTCGTAGCCGAGCATCTGCCAGCATGAAGGCACTGGAATGCGGTCCCACGACGCGGAGTTGTAGCTACTCTCATAGAAGTTTTCGGGAGCTTCCTCGGGCGACGGTGAATAGTGGAACTTCCAGTTGCCGTTGAGGCTCTTGCTGAGAGATGACTTGGAGTTAAGCCAAGGGCGGTTGAAGAATTCCGTGTCGGCCTTCAACTCGGCAGTTGTTGCATAAGGAGTATAAGTTGCATGAGCTTTCTCCTTGTTTACTCCGATGGTAGACTGGTCTTCGAACCAGGAACTCGACGGCACAGTCACTACGGCATCAGCCATAAGAGAGGAGGCCAGCACGAGTGTCAAAGTGTAGATTGGTTTTCTCATAAAATGAATCAAATGATTTAAGGTGGTAAAATCTTTGCAAATATACGTATAATTCCTGTGACTGTCAAATAAATTTTCATGAGCAAGCGAGCCCGGGATGATGCCCGGGCTCGCTATGGTGAGGGAAGAAGAGAAGTGAGGCTTTTTTATTGTTCAGCAATCTGTTGGTCGTCGGGTCTGATAATCGAGCGGCCGGGGGTTTCGTCGGGGGTTTTACCGGGGTCGGGCTCAACCACTACGAGTTCGTAGCTCAGCAGCGCGAAAGCGGCCGATTTGTCTATCTGGTAGACTGAGGTCTTGATCTGGAACGCATACTCGCCGGGTTCAAGCGGAGCCGTGTCGAATGAGGCTCCGAACGGTGCGGTAACAGTCTGGGCCTGAAGCAGACCGTTGATATAGTACGATGTCAGGCCGAGGGCTACGCGCTTGCCGTTGCGCGACACCGGCGTGATGCTTTCGACGCTGAAGGTAGTGCCACGGGTGATGTAGATTTTATTGTCGTCGGGGTTCTGGACGCCGCCTTCAATGGCAACTTCGAAGTCAACTTCGGGCAGGTCTTTTTCGTCGTCGTGGCATGACTGGAGCAATCCCATGAACGGGAGCATCATAAGGGCGATTAGAACTTTCTTTATCATAGTAGTAAGTAGTTGGGAAGATTTTTTATATCTTCTCAACACTTATTACTATTTTAATGTTCAATCAGTCGAGAAAACGCTTTGTCAGGCCTGAATAGGCATCGATACGCCTGTCGCGCAGGAAGGGCCACCAGCGGCGAACCTGCTCGGAGCGGTGCATGTCGATTTCGACCACGGCACGGTCTTCGCTGTCGGTTGGCGACGAATAGAGGAATTCGCCCTGCGGACCCGCAACAAAGCTGCTGCCCCAGAAGGTGATGCCGTCGGTAGCTCCCGAGGGGTCGGGTTCGTAGCCGACGCGGTTGACCGAAACGACCGGAAGTCCGTTGGCTACAGCATGTGCCCGCTGAATTGTAATCCAGGCCTGGCGCTGGCGCTCTTGCTCGTCGGCAGGGTCTGTTGCGGCATAGCCGATGGCGGTGGGGTATATCAAAATTTCCGCGCCTTTAAGCGCCATGAGGCGTGCTGCTTCGGGATACCACTGGTCCCAGCACACGAGTACTCCCAGCTTGCCGAGCGAGGTGGTTATGGGTTCGAAGCCGAGGTCGCCCGGAGTGAAGTAGAATTTTTCGTAATATGCGGGGTCGTCGGGAATGTGCATTTTGCGGTATTTGCCTGCACATGAGCCGTCGGAGTCGAAAACGACGGCTGTGTTGTGATACAGTCCGGGTGCGCGGCGTTCAAACAGTGATGTTACAATGACGCATCCGGTTTCGGCGGCGAGCGCCGAGTAGAACGCGGTTGACGGCCCGGGAATCGGTTCGGCGAGGCCACAGAGGTCAACGTCTTCGGTCTGACAGAAGTATAGACCTTCGTGCAGTTCCTGGAGCACTACGAGCTGAGCGCCTTCGGTGGCTGATTTTCTGATTTTTTCGGCCAGGCGTTGGCGGTTGTCGGCCATGTCGCCTGTGTTATGTTGCTGGATAATTGCTACTTTCATTGCGTTGTGTCATAGAAATGAGAATGCACCGGCGGCTACCTGCATCGTGGCGCAGTGGAGCGAGCCGTGCTGGCGTATAAGGGCGCGGCAGTCAACGGGGATAATCTCGCGGTCAAAGAATACCGTTTTCAGCGTTTGTTCCGCGCGGATGTCGTTCATCGTCTGGCCGTAGACGGGCATCAGCACGGCGCGCGAGGTGACGAGATAGTTGGCATACGTGGCCGGCAGCAAAGAGCCGTCGTCGGGGTCGTGAATCGGGTCGGGCATAGGGAGCTCGATGATGTTATACGGCTCTCCGTCGGCGTTGGTCAGAGTTGCAAGTTGGTCGGCCGAGACCGTTCCGCAGTAGAAAATCGAGTTCATCGGGGCCAGTCGGGCCAGTGTGTCTACATGGCCGTCGGTGTCGTCGCCTGCCAGCGGAGAGCAGTCGAGCCACAATATTTTACGCGCGCGCAGGCGCAACAGCAGTTGGCGCTCAATGTCATCGCGCTCCATCGGCTCATTGCGGTTGGGCGCAAGGAGGCAGCAAGCCGTGGTCATGATGGTGCCGTTGCCGTCGGATTCAATCGAGCCGCCCTCGAGCACAAAGTCCTTGTTGCATTCAACGGGGGCGCCGATGGCTTTCATTGCAGCAAGCCGGCGTGTAGTCTGATTGTCGAGGTCGGAGGCGAATTTCTGGCCCCAGGCATTGAAACGGAAGTCGAGCAGGGTGCCGTCTGACAGTGTCAGCGGTCCGTAGTCGCGAATCCATGTGTCGTTGGTGTCGACGTGAATCACAGTTACATCTGCTGAGTCGAACTCGGGCGATTCGCTCTCGGGAGCGAGTATAATTACCTTTTCACCGGCGCGCAACAGGGCGTCGACCAGCGAGCGATAGCATTGTTGCACTTCATCGAGCATGTAAGCCCAGTCGGTGCCGGAATGGGGCCATGCGAGCATCACCGCTCCATGGTATTCCCATTCGGCGATCAGTCGCGGGGTGTCAGTTGTCAAAGTCGTCATTCAAAGAATCCCAGACGGAATTTTGGTTAGTAATATAATCTTCGGCAAAGTCCATAAAGCCGTGGCGCTCGGTGTGGCCGTGTTCGTCACACCATTCGCGATATTCTTCGCGGAGAGCGGCATCGTCAGCTATAAGGCGCTTGAATTCAGCCTCAGCCATGTCGACGTTGCCGTAAGCTCGCAGCAACTCCTCGAACGTTGTCAGCAGGTCATTCATAGATAATAATATAAGGTTACTGCCCCCAAAGTTACGAAAAAATTATTAACTTTGCAATCAATAACATAAATTGATAATATTGCATGAAGAGATTAGAGTCGCTCGATATTATGCGCGGTCTTACCGTGGCGTTGATGATATTGGTCAATACGGCCCTGTGGGGCACCCCTGTCTACGGTCAGCTCGGGCATTCGCTTTGGAATGGCATGACGGCTGCCGATCTCGTCTTTCCGATGTTCATGTTCATTATGGGCGTGAGTGTCAGTTTTTCGCTCAAACGGTTTAATTACTCGCCCGGAAAGGCTGCCGTCGGCAAGATTCTGAAGCGCACGATGCTCATATATATTATCGGACTGGCGCTCGACCTTGTCGAGAAAGGCATATCGGGCGCGATTGACGGATTGGATTTCAGCACACTGCGTTTTACGGGCGTGTTGCCGCGACTGGCGTTCAGCTATGGCATCGCGTCGCTGATGGCTCTCTATTTCAGCCGTCGGGCATTGTGGCGCTTTGTGGTTGCGATGCTTACCGTGTATGCGGTCATATTGCTCGCTTTCAAGGGTTTTGAACCTACGGTTGAGAATATCGTCTCACGGGTTGATGTTGCTGTGTTTGGCCAGGGGCATATCTATCATGATTGGGTGCCGGGCGGACGCATTCCTCTTGATCCCGAGGGACTGTTTGGTCTGTTGCCGTCGGTTGCTCACGTTCTGATAGGCTATCTGTGCGGCAGAATTCTGCTTGAACGTTCGGGCATGAACCTGACTCCGCTGTTGCTTGTCGGCGCGCTGCTGACAATTCTCGGTCTCGGGCTTGACAGCGTGGTGCCGATTAACAAAAAGGTATGGTCGCCGACGTTCGTGCTGGTATCGTGTGGCCTTGGCATTTCGTTGCTCGGATTGCTCATATACGCTGTCGATTTCAAGAAAACCGGCGCTAAATGGCTCAACCGCGTGTGGATGCAGCCGGCCGAAGTGTTTGGCGCCAATCCGCTGTTTCTGTATATTCTGAGCTCGTTGCTCGGCTGCGTAATGTGGCGCATAGAAGTTGGCGGAATGGTGTTGCCTCACTATCTTTACGTCAACATGCTTGAGCCGGTGTTTGGCCCGGAATCGGCGATGCCCTCGCTGATTTATGCGTCGGGCATCACCGCTGTATGTTATCTTGTGGGGCTTCCGCTTTATCTCAAGAAAATTTACATCAAGATTTAGGGTAGGCTGCCAGGAATACCCGGCGTTTGCGCAGTTCGGGCGCTGCGTCATGAAGAGCTTTCAGCGACGTGGTGCCGACAACATAGTTGACCGAGGCCGACGAGTATTTCTCGCTTATCGAATCGAAGTCAATGATGTTGAGGTCTTCCGGGCGGTTGTAGCGATAGTAGATTCTGAAGCATACGTCGTTGGTGAACTCGGGCAGTTCGCCGGCATGGGTCTGACGCTTCTTGTATTCATAGCGATAGTTGTACTGGCCGGCGGTAATGTCGCTCAGAATTGCTGAGCCGGTAGGGAAGCCGCCGGCTCCGCGACCGAACATGAATTGCTTGTCGTAACACAGACCTTTGATGACCACGCCGTTGAACTCGTCGTCAACACCGTAGATGTATTTGTCGGCCGAGAGCAGTTGGGGAATGACGCACATGCAGATGCGACCGTCGGCGAGCTTTTCAACGTGGCCTACGAGTTTTATGCGGCGGCTTTTTTCGTTGGCAAAGCGTATGTCGGCTTCGCTAAGCGACGATATGCCGAATGTGAATATCTTGCTCGGGTCGACATAGGTGCCGAACGCGTGGACCGTTATGATGACCAGTTTTGAAAGGGCATCCCATCCGTCAACGTCGAGGCTCGGGTCACTTTCGGCAAAACCGGCCTCCTGAGCCATGCGCAGGGCGGTGTCGTAGCTTATGTGTTCCTTGAAAACCTTGGTGAGAATATAGTTCGACGAGCCGTTTAGAATGCCTTTGACCGAGATGAGCAGGTCGTTGTCGTAGTATTCCTCAAGATTGCGAATGACCGGAATGCTGCCGCATGCCGATGCGTCGTAGAGCAGGGTGCCGCCGGTGACGGTCTGCAGTTCAATGAGCTCGGGCAGGTGTGAGGCAAGCATTTTTTTGTTGCCGCTGACGGCTGGAAGTCCTTGGCGCAGGGCTCGCGTGATTATGCCGTATGAAGCCTCCGCGTTGTCAATGAGCTCCACAATCATATTGATTTCGGGGTCGTTGAATATATCGTCGGGATTATCGGTAAAGTCAGCGCTGACTCCACGATCCTTGTTTATGTTGTTGACGCATATACGCTTGATTTCGACGCCGTCGGGGCGGGTAGTCTTGAGCAGTTCAAACAGTGCGCGGCCAACTGTTCCGAATCCGAACAGGCCAATTTTGAGGTGTTTGCGGGCTGTCATTTTTCGAGGAATTTCAGAAGGATGGAGTTTAGTTTTTCGTGTTCGACAAGGAATCCGTCGTGGCCGAAGTCGCTTTCTATTGTGTGGAGTTCGGCTCCGGGAATATGGTTGGCCAGGTAGCGGGCATCGTCGACTGTAAAGAGGATGTCGGAGGTAATGCCGATAACCATGGTTTTGGCTTTGATGGAGGCAAGGGCCGATTCGCGTCCGCCGTTGTTGCGTCCAACGTCGTGGGCGTCGACCGCGCGGCTCAGCAGGTAGTAACTATAGGCGTTGAAGCGCTTGCAGAGTTTTTCGCCCTGATGTTGCTGGTATGTCAGCACGCGGCGCCTAAATGGCGACTCGGGGTCGGTCATGGCGCCATTGTCGGCCTGCGTGAGATTATAAGCTGCCGGGCCGCGATAGCTGAGCAGGGCTATGGAGCGTGCGGCCGAGAGTCCGCGGGCCCCGGCTTCGGGGGCGGGCTCGCCGAATGTGCAGTCGGCTTCGATTGCCATGCGCTGGCTTTCGTTGAAGGCGGCAGCCCACGGAGTAGTGTAGGCCGAGGTGGCAATCAGTGCCAGACGACGGGCAAATGCATTGTCGGCAATGGCCCATTCCATGCTCTGGAATCCGCCGAGCGAACTTCCGATGAGCAGTTCAACGCTGTCGATGCCGAGATGGCCTGCCAGCAGACGGTGGGCTCTGACCATGTCGCGCACGGTTATTTGCGGAAATGTGCTGAAGTATGGCTGTCCGGTGCGAGGGTCGGTTGACATGGGTCCGGTCGTGCCGTAGTGTGAGCCGAGTATGTTGGCGCAGACGACGAAATATTTTTCGGGGTCAAGGAAGCATCCCGGTTCGACAGTGTGCGGCCACCAGTCGGCCACATCGCTGTTGGCCGTCAAAGCGTGGCAAACCCAGATGACGTTTGTTTTGTCGGCGTTAAGAGTGCCGAAAGTGTTGTAGACAATGGTGATTGAGGGGATAACAACGCCCGATTCGAGTTCGAAGGGTGCGGATGAGTGATATGTCAGTACCATTCTATACCATTTGAGTATGATGAGCGTTTATCGTATTTGAGGTCGGAGAGCATCGATGACTTGATGGCTATGTGGAAGTTATAGCTCTTATATGGACCGAAGGGCACGAAGCTGGCCGTCATTGTGAAGCAGTGGAGGTCGCGGCTTATGTTGCAGTTCATATATGAGATTTTTTTGAGTTTGAAGTCGTATGAGGCCGAGAAGTTGAAATCCCAGTTCGGTGTAGGCTTGATGGATCCTGAGAAACTGAGGTTATGGGTGAACCTCCCTTTGTATTCGAGTTTCTCTTTGTCGAATTCGCCGTAGCCGTAGTTGACGGAGTAGTTGATTGACAGGCTCCACGGGCACTCCCATTTCAGATAGCCGTCGTCGTCGAATTCGCCGGAGGCGGTGCTTTTTGACGTTGTCGGAGCCGAGAAGTTCTCGTTGTCGGGGTCATCGCCGTCGACTGACTTTTCCTTGCGGCGTTTCAGCAGTTTGGTGAACGTGCTGTTGTTGAAAGTGTAGGAGAAGCTCGTGCCGGTCGATGATAGTTTGGCCAGGCCCTTGCCGGCCTGTAGGCGGGTTACGTTGCATTTATATGGCCTGCCGTAGGAGTTCAGTTTGTAGGTGTAGACATCCCAGACGGCCGAGAGATTGAGGTTGAAATTGCGCATCAGGCGCAGCATGATTGACGTGTTCAGGTTGCTCCAGTTGAGCGAGTCGGCAGCGAAATTATAGCTTTCGTTAATCGACAGGTTTTCAATGAGCGAGATTTTCTTTTCGCCGATAGAGTCGTTAGAAGCCACTTTCGCCTCAAGGTTGTTGGCGAGAGAGAATGTTACTATGCCTGACTTGCCCTGGCCGGGAACGCCGAAAATGGCGTTGGGATAGCGCGAGTAAACGTTTTCGCGAATCTGACCCTGCGGGTCGGTGTAGGTGTAGCGGCCATAGTATCCCCAGCCGGGAGCGCCGAAGTCGGGCGATGCCGACAGGCTGATGGTCGGAGTCATGACGTGGCGCACCATTTTCAGCTTGCTTTTGAAGAGCGGTCGCCAGAAACCGTAAATCTTGGTCGAAAGACCGACCGATGCCTGAAAGTCAAACACGTTGTAGAAGTTATAGGTCGTGTCCTGGACTTCGGCGGCAGCCTGCGAGTCCCACATGCGGTCAACGCGCTGGGTGTACATCCGGTCGGTCAGATTGAGGCTCGGCGAGATGTTGATGTACTTGAACAACTGAAAAGTAGCAGAGATGGGAACGTTGTGGCGCATGCCGTTGCGCCAGTCCTTGATGAGCGATTTGTGGAAAAATTCGTCTTGCTTGGCCGTAAGGGAGTTCTGCAACTGGCCGCTGTAGGAGAGCTTGATGCGCTCATACCATTTTTCGTCGCCCACGGCGCGCTTGCGCTTGAATGGCGCAACCTGCGAAAGGCTTACGGTCAGGTTCGGAAGCGAAACGTTGAGAGTTTCGTCAGATGAGCGCTGGGTGATGTTCATGCCGGCCGACATGCTCCATTTCGTTCCTGGGAAGCGGTAGGTCATGTTGACCGTCGAACTTTTGGTGTTTTCGGTAAACGAAGAGTTGTAATATGAGTTGACATTGTTTCGGGAGTAGCCGCTCGTGGCGAAGTTGACACTCGCCGAAAAAGTCATGTTAGGGTTGAATTTAGAGTCCTGCTGATGATACCATAGCACCTGGAAGTTTGTTGACTTGGAGTAGTCGGCGCTTCCTTTTTCGCCATCGACCGTGTTGAGGTAGCTTACAGATACGTTGCCGGCGAACTTATAGCGTTTGGAGTAGGTTGAGCGTCCGGTCAGGCCCCATGTGCCTTTGGTGTAGATCTGGCCTGTAAGAGCCAGGTCGACGTAGTCGTTGAAGGCGAAGTAGTATCCGCCGTTGTCGAGGTAGAGGCCGCGCCGGTAGTCGTCGCCGAACGTTGGGAATATGATGCCCGACGAGTATTTTTTTGTGAACGGGAAGTAACCGAACGGCACTGCCAAGGGCAGCGGCAGGCCTGCCAGCACCAAGTAAGCGGGTCCGGTAACGATGTTGCTTCCGGGTTTGACTTTACCTTTTGTAATCTGGAAGTGGAAGTGGGGGTCGTCGTGGTGGTCGCAGGTGGTGTATTGGCCTTGCTCGATGTAAAATTCGCCGTTTTCCATCTTTTTAGAGCGTTTGCCGACAAGGAATCCTTCGCCCTGTTGGGTAACTACGTTTGAAATGTAGCCGCGTTCGCTCTTGAAGTTATAGCTCATGGTTTCAGCGTCATAGCCATCGCTTCCCTGGGTGAATTTCGGCGTGCCGATCAGGTTGCCGAGCGAGTCGGTGCGGCCTGCGGCGTTAACGTCGGCCGTTTTCAAGTCCATGTCGATGACTGCGGCGTCAAGCACAAGGTCGCCGTATGTTACATGGCCGTCGCCATACATGAATGTGCGGTTACGCCCTATAATTACCATGGAGTCAGACGAATTGAATACGACCGTATTGTCGAGATCCACTTTCTGGCGTCTGATTCGCGATGGCGGGCCGTTGACGGCGACAGAGTCGGCCGGAACGGAAACCAAGGTGTCGGTCAAAACGGCAACGACGGAGTCAGTATTCTCGGCATTGAGCGCAAGAATGCTGGCAATCAGTAATATGACTGTGTATATTATCCGTTTTGACACGTGGATATGCAATAATGGTGGTGCAAATTTACGGAGAATTCTTGACATTACGATTGAAATGTGTAACTTTGCGCCTGAAAAAATGAATTGGTTTAACTCACTCTTTGTATCTCAGTCGCCATTACAGGCGGTTATAGTCATATCAGTGATAATCGCCCTTGGCCTCGGTTTGGGTAAAATCAAGGTCTTCGGCGTGTCGCTGGGAGTCACTTTTGTGTTTTTTGTGGGCATTCTTGCCGGTCATCTCGGATTCGAGATTGACGGGAGCATGCTGCAGTATGCCCAGAGTTTCGGCCTTGTGCTGTTTGTCTATGAGCTCGGTCTGAAGGTCGGGCCCGGATTTTTCTCGTCGTTCCGCTCCGGGGGCGTCAAGCTGAATATGCTTGGCTTGGGCACTATCGCTGTGGGCACGCTGATGGCGATTGCCCTTTCGCTATCTCTCGGCATTCCGATGAGCGATATGGTCGGCATTCTCTGTGGCGCTACGACCAACACTCCTGCGCTCGGCGCTGCCCAGGAAACCCTGTCGCAGCTCGGGCGACCGTCGGCGGGGGCGGCACTAAGTTGCGCTGTGACATATCCGCTCGGCGTTGTTGGCGTGATTCTCGCATTTGTAGTAGTGCGCAAGCTGTTTACTCGTCCGAAAGATTTGGTCTGTCATGTGCACGAGGAGGCTAATCATACGTATATTGCGGCGTTTCAGGTACTTAATCCGGGTATTTTTGACCGCACGGTGCGCGACGTCGCCTCGTTTGCTCCACATAAGTTCGTGATTTCGCGTCTGTGGCATGATGGTAAGGTTTACATACCGACTTCAGAAACCGTCTTGCGCGAGGGCGACAGGCTACTGGTCGTGACTACCGACGCCGATGCGCCGGCTCTGACCGTGTTGTTCGGCGAGCAGGAGAATACTGATTACAACTCTACCGACATTGATTGGAATGCCATTGACAGTTCGCTGATTTCGAAGCATGTAGTGGTGACCAAACCTGAAATCAACGGCAAGCGTCTCGGTTCGCTGAAGTTGCGTAATTCATATGGCATAAATATTTCGCGCGTGTCGCGTGCGGGTGTGCAGCTGCTTGCAACTCCCGGGCTCGTGCTTCAGTTGGGCGATCGCCTTACGGTTGTCGGTGAGGCCAAGGCGATTGAAAATGTAGAGAAACTGCTCGGCAATGTCGCTTCCGATCTTCGCGAGCCGAACCTCGCAGCTATTTTTATCGGTATGGTGCTGGGTCTGATTCTTGGCGCCGTGCCTTTGTATCTGCCCGGTTTTGATTCGCCCGTGAGTCTTGGTTTGGCCGGTGGTCCGATTATCGTCGGAATACTTGTCGGCGCTTTTGGTCCTCGTTTTCATATGGTTACTTATACAACCAGTTCGGCTAATCTGATGCTCCGGGGCATAGGCTTGTCGCTATTTCTGGCGTGTCTTGGCCTCAGTTCGGGCGCGGATTTTCTGGAAACGGTTATGTCGGGCGACGGTCCGTTGTGGATTCTGCTCGGTTTTGTGCTGACTGTAGTGCCGGTGCTTGTTATGGCTGTGCCTGCGATGCGTCTTTGGAAAGTCGGTTTCGGCGAGACGTGCGGAATGCTTGCAGGTGCGATGGCCAACCCGATGGCTCTCAGCTACTCTAACGATACCTGTGACGGTGATGATCCGGCTGTTGCGTATGCTACCGTCTATCCGGTTTCGATGTTTGTCAGAGTGATTGTTGCCCAGATTCTGGTAGTCATGTTCGTCTGAACAAAACGCGGGGCTGCAATGTTGTGATATTGAATTAGTATTCAAATATCATGACAGAAGTAACTTATCTCGATCATAGCGGGTTTGCGATAACTCTCGACAATGCCATATTGGTGTTTGACTATTATCGTGATCCTTCGCATGCGCTTCATAGAATTCTGAATCGGAATCCCCTGAAGCCGGTGACCTTTTTTGCGACACACCGTCACCCTGACCACTATAATCCCATAATATTTGAGGTTGCTCAGAACCATCGTCGCACCTATATCCTGTCTAACGACATCCCTTCGCAGAAAATACCGACGACTGCCGCCGTTCAAGGCATGAGTCCAGGTGATGTTGTAGAGGATATTCCAGGATGTCGCCGCGTCAAGGCTTATGGCTCAACGGATGTCGGATTGTCGTTTTTTGTGACTACCGATTCAGGCCTGACTATATTTCATGCCGGAGATTTGAATCTGTGGCATTGGAAAGATGAGTTTTCCGACCGCCAGCAGGCCCGGGCTTCTCAAAAATTCGATGAGATACTTGGCAGAATCAAGTCGGAGGTGCCGGAGATGGATGTAGTCATGTTTCCGGTCGATCCGCGTCAGGGCACTGATTTTGCCGAAGGCGCCGGCCGGTTTCTTGATGCGATTAAGGTGCATTGTTTCTTCCCGATGCATTTTTGGGGTAATTATAAGGATGCCTGCGACTTTTCATGCTACGTTGATTCGCCTGCAACAGAATGCTTCTGTCTGCATAACCCGAGCAAATCGGTTACTATCAATTTCGAATCTCATAACTGTTATTAAATATTGATTAAAAGTTCATCCGGAGGCTGTCTAATGACCTGTTAGACAGCCTCTTTTGGGGGATGTTCAGGGAGGGAGAAAATGAGAGAGGCTGTGCAGTTCATTCATTCAGAACTGCGCAGCCTCTTGGTTGTCGGAGTTTTAATGAGTGGGGTTATTCTGCGTCGGGCACTATGAGTTTATAGCCCTTGCCGTGGATGTTGATGATTTCGATTGACGGGTCGGGGCGCAGATGCTTGCGCAGTTTGGTGATATACACGTCCATCGAACGGGCGTTGAAGTAGTTGTCGTCAATCCAGATCGTTTTCAGGGCATAATTGCGCTCAAGGATCTCGTTGGAGTGGTTGCAGAGCAGGGTCAGCAGTTCGCTCTCCTTGGTGGTGAGCTTGGTTGACTTGTCGCCCATCATGAGGGTTTGTTTCTGGGTGTCGAACGTAAACTTGCCAAGGCGATACATTGTGATATCCTTGTCGCGTTTGCCGCGCACACGGCGCAGAATGGCCTCGATGCGGAACACGAGCTCTTCCATCGAGAACGGCTTGGTGATATAATCGTCGGCGCCAATCTTGAAGCCTGAAAGGATGTCTTCTTTCAGAGCGCGGGCCGACAGGAAGATGATGGGCACTTCGGCATTGACGTTGCGGATTTCCTGTGCGACCTGGAAGCCGTCTTTTTCAGGCATCATCACGTCGAGCACGCAGAGGTCATATTTTCCTTTGATAAAGGCTTTATAGCCCTGGTCGCCATCGGGATAAAGGTCGGCGGCAAAGCCCTTGGCCTGGAGGTATTCGCGCAGCAGCATACCCAGGTTTTCATCGTCTTCGCAGAGCAGGATTCTTGTTTTTTCTTCCATAGTTGAGAGTTTATGTTGTTTGTTATTGATTATTCGTCAGAGTTTTCATTGGTGAGCAGGGGCAGGGTGATGGTGAAGCGGGTGCCCGAGCCCAGTTCGGAATCGACAGTGATTTCGCCTCTGAAGTCGCCGACCATCTTCTTGACATAGGCCAGGCCGAGGCCAAAGCCCTTGACATCATGGCGGTTGCCGGTGCTTACGCGATAGAATTTATCGAAAATTTTTGTCAAATCGTCGCGGCGAATGCCTATGCCGTTGTCGGCAATGACTATGCGCAGTCGGCCCGGTGCAGGGTTGGAGGTAGTGATGCTGAGCGCCATGGCCACGTCTTTGCGGCGATACTTGACGGCATTGTCGAGCAGGTTGAAAATTACGTTGGTGAAGTGCATGTCGTCGACTTCAACCCTTGAGTTGCGTGCATCGAGGTTGGTGGTCAGTTTGCCGCCATATTTCTCAACCTTTAGCTTGAAGGTGTGGGCTATGGCACTGATGGCCTTGTTTGCATCGACATCGCTGAGGTTAAGAACCTGCTGTTGCTCATAGTAGAGCGACATCTGAAGCACCGTTTCGACCAGAAAGCGCAGTCGCTTTGTGTCGTCGTTGATAACGTCGGTGACATGCTTCATCATTATGTCGCTTTTGCGCACGGCCGGGTCAGCAAGCATTTGGCCGGCGAGCGAAATGGAACTGATGGGCGTTTTCAGCTCGTGGGTCATGTTGTTGATGAAGTCTGTCTTCATTTCGTTGATTTTCTTCTGCTTGAAAGCCATCATGATGGCATAGATGAAAATCAGGAGCATTATGAAGGTGAACGCCATCGAGGGCCACATGAAACTGATTGACGAGAAAATGTAGTTACGCTTTGTCGGAAAGTAGACGGTCAGATAGTTTATGCGATTCGCAGGATCGCTCGGAAACAAAGCCATGGAATACACGTCGGGATTCTCACGCAGCATCTTGGCTGACGAAAGCGGAAAACCGTTCGTGCGGTAAACAATGTTATGATAACGGTTTGTTACCGCAAAGTCAAACGGAATGTCAATGCCGTTATTGGCCAACTCGCCATGGAGCAGGCTGCGCACCATCGTTGAATCAGCTCGCAGTGAAATCGGGCGAGAAGCACTTTGCGACATGATTTTCAAAATAACCTCGTCAAGCAGTCCGCGTTTATAAAGATATTGGCCATGGAGTTTGCTCGACGGCGCGGAAGCCGGATTGCCAAGCCTCACGGCCTGATTGTTAGACTTAATGTCTGAAATCTGACTTTGAGAACCCTCGAGTGTCAGATTGCCTGTGATGCCGGTCTGAGTAGTGAACTTCAGAGCCACTCCCTCGCCTGAACCGGCAGTTTTGACAGTGGTGAAATCTTCAACGGCGGCCAGATTCTCTTCAAGGAAATGCTTCGCCTCTTGCTGCTCGAGCATTACGGATACGGCATAGAGCGACCGGCTGACGTTCTCGTCGAACTGGTCATTGCGCATGCGCACCATGCTGCTCATATACAAGAACTGAACGTATATGAGACCTATGAAGGTGAGCACCATAATAATGGTCAGATACCAGATTGTCGATTTCTTCATCGGAGCTAAAAAGAGTCTTTTATATCTATTTTAACACTTGACGGCGCCGTTTGTTTTAAATTATTTAAAATCCGTCTTTAACATTTGCGTGCAAAATTAACTAAAAATTTTCACATCTGCAACAATTCGATTATATAATGTGTAATTATTTTCGACCCTTAGCCCTCACCGGTAATTAGGTTTAAAATTTATTTCAGTGCAAATATTTGTTGGTCAGCGGAATAATAAATCAGCCGTAAAATTCTATGAAAAAAAATGGCAAAAACACTTGCAAATCCGGAAAAAGTCCGTAACTTTGCAGCGCAATTCAGCGAAACGGGCGCTTAGCTCAGCTGGT
>DKUN01000012.1:0-73938 GCA_002490725.1 Porphyromonadaceae bacterium UBA7203
TTCTTGCCGTCGGCACTGAAAACGGATGTCATTCCGATTTTCTTTCCAATTAAACCTGGCATTTCTTTGTAGTTTTTGTGGATTATTAAAAAGTGATGTTGTTTGGTTTTGTTGTTAAGTGGAGGGGAGGGGTATCAGACCTTGATCTCAACGTCTACACCGCTGGGGAGTTCAAGCTTCATCAGGGCGTCAACGGTCTTGTTGGTTGCGTTGTAGATGTCGATGAGGCGCTTGAACGACGAGAGCTGGAACTGCTCGCGGCTCTTTTTGTTGACGAAAGTCGAGCGGTTAACGGTGAAGATGCGCTTGTGGGTGGGCAGGGGTATGGGACCGCTGATGATTGCACCCGTAGCCTTGACGGTCTTGACGATCTTCTCGGCGCTCTTGTCAACCAAGTTGTGGTCGTAAGATTTCAGTTTGATTCTGATTTTCTGGCTCATATTTGTTGTTCTTTATTTGTTCAAGGAATTTGGGTTACTTCAGCAGGTCTACGCGGCCCTGGCATTCGGTCAGAACGTTCTTGGCGATCGACGAAGAAACTTCTGCATAGTGGCTGAAGCTCATGGTCGAGGTTGCGCGACCCGAGGTGATGGTACGCAGGGCGGTCACGTAGCCGAACATTTCGGCCAGGGGAGCCTTAGCCTTGACGACGCGGGCGCCGCTGCGGCTGGTTTCCATGCCTTCGACCTGACCGCGACGCTTGTTAAGGTCACTGATCACGTCGCCCATGCTCTCTTCGGGAGTAACGACTTCGATTTTCATGATGGGCTCGAGCAGGGTCGGACCGGCCTTTTCGCTTGCCTTCTTGAACGCGCTGATGGCGCAGAGTTCGAAGCTGAGCTGGTCGGAGTCGACGGGGTGGAACGAACCGTCGATAACGGTAACCTTGAGGTGCTCGACGGGGTAGCCGGCGAGAATACCGTTCTTCATTGCAGTCTGGAAGCCCTTCTGAATCGAGGGGATGAATTCCTTGGGAATGTTGCCGCCCTTAACCTCGTCAACGAACTGGAGGTTGCCCTCGAAGCCTTCGTCAACGGGCTCGACGCGAACAATGATGTCGGCGAATTTACCGCGGCCACCGGTCTGCTTCTTGAACACTTCGCGAAGTTCAACGGGCTTGGTGATGGCTTCCTTATAGGTAACCTGGGGACGGCCCTGGTTGCACTCAACCTTGAATTCGCGACGCAGACGGTCAATAATGATGTCGAGGTGAAGCTCACCCATACCGGAGATGACGGTCTGGCCGGTTTCTTCGTTGGTGGCCACACGGAAGGTGGGGTCTTCTTCAGCGAGCTTCTGCAGGCCGACGCCGAGCTTGTCGAGGTCTTTCTGAGTTTTGGGCTCTACTGCGATACCGATAACGGGTTCGGGGAACTCCATTGCTTCGAGCACGATGGGTGCGTCTTCAGCACAGAGGGTATCACCGGTGCGGATATCCTTGAAACCTACGCCTGCGCCGATATCGCCGCAGCCGATCATTTCCTTGGCGTTCTGCTTGTTCGAGTGCATCTGGAACAGACGACTTACGCGTTCCTTCTTGCCCGAACGGCTGTTAAGCACGTAGCTACCGGCAACCATGTCGCCCGAGTAAACGCGGAAGAAGCACAGACGGCCTACATAGGGGTCGGTTGCAATCTTGAACGCGAGGGCGCAGAGCGGAGCGTCGCTCGAGGGTTCGCGGGTAATGATTTCATCGGCGTTGTCAACGCTGTGGCCTTCAACCGCGCCGTTATCGAGGGGGCTGGGCAGGTAAGCGCAGACATTGTCGAGGAGGCACTGCACACCTTTGTTCTTGAACGAAGAACCGAGGGTCATGGGCACGACCTCCATTGCGAGGGTTGCCTTGCGCAGGGCACGGCGGATTTCGTCTTCGGTGATAGTCGAGGGATCGTCGAAATATTTCTCCATCAGAGCATCGTCGAACTCGGCGATCTTTTCGAGCATCTTGTCGCGCCATTCTTCAGCTTCGGCAACGAGGTTGGCGGGAATTTCCTCAATGCTGTATTCAGCGCCCATAGCTTCGTCGTGCCAGAAGATAGCCTTCATGGTAATCAGGTCAACGAGACCCTTGAAGGTTTCTTCAGCGCCGATGGGAATCTGAATGGGGCAGGGATTTGCGCCGAGAACGTCGTGGAGCTGACGCACTACTTCAAAGAAGTTAGCGCCCGAGCGGTCCATCTTGTTCACATAGCCGATACGGGGCACGTTATACTTGTCAGCCTGACGCCATACGGTTTCAGACTGGGGCTCTACGCCGCCAACGGCGCAGAAGGTTGCAACGGCGCCGTCGAGCACACGGAGCGAGCGCTCTACCTCAACGGTAAAGTCAACGTGTCCTGGAGTGTCGATGAGGTTGATCTTATACTGGTTGCCTGCATATTTCCAGAAGGTGGTGGTAGCGGCCGAGGTAATGGTGATGCCTCGTTCCTGCTCCTGTTCCATCCAGTCCATGGTAGCTGCACCATCGTGCACCTCACCAATCTTATGGGTCAGACCGGTATAGAAAAGAATACGTTCGGAAGTGGTGGTCTTACCGGCATCAATGTGAGCCATGATACCGATGTTACGCGTAAGCTTGAGGGTTTCGTCGTTTTTAGCCATTGTTGTTTCAGTTCAAATGGTTTAGAAACGGAAGTGAGCAAAAGCGCGGTTAGCTTCAGCCATCTTGTGCATATCCTCTTTACGCTTGAATGCGCCGCCCTGCTCGTTGAAAGCGTCGACGATTTCAGCAGCGAGCTTGTCGGCCATAGTTTTGCCGCCACGCTTACGTGCGTAAATAATAAGGTTTTTCATAGAAATCGACTCCTTGCGATCAGCGCGGATTTCGGTGGGCACCTGGAAGGTCGCACCGCCAACGCGGCGGCTCTTAACCTCTACCAGAGGAGTCACATTGTCGAGAGCCTGCTTCCAGATCTCGAGAGCGGTTTTCTCTTCGTTGGGCATCTTGGCCTTGACGGTTTCAAGAGCCGAATAGAAGATAGTGAAAGCGGTATTCTTTTTGCCGTCATACATCAGATGATTCACGAATTTGGTCACTTTGACGTCGTGAAACATGGGATCGGGCAGAATCACCCGCTTCTTAGGCTTGGCCTTTCTCATTGTTGTTGTTTGAGTTGTGTCTTCAGTTTTCGGGGTTGGCTGTTATGGTCAAAACTTTCGTTTTTATCTTCAACGACGGCCGCTGCCGCCATTTACTCAACCGATATGTTTTTTATTTAGCCGACCAAACGAAACGAACGACTGATTTTTAGTTCGGTTTGTTTGATTGTTTGTTTAGTACGCTGTTTGGCTGCGGTTACTCTTACTTCTTGCCTTTAGCAGGAGCTGCACCGGGTTTGGGACGCTTTGCACCATACTTCGAACGACGCTGTGTGCGATCCTTTACGCCCTGAGTGTCAAGAGTGCCACGAACAATGTGGTAGCGAACACCGGGAAGGTCCTTCACACGACCGCCGCGAACAAGCACGATGCTGTGTTCCTGCAGATTGTGACCTTCGCCGGGAATGTAGCTGTTGACCTCCTTACCGTTGGTCAGGCGCACACGGGCCACCTTACGCATTGCCGAATTAGGTTTCTTAGGAGTAGTGGTGTAGACGCGAACGCATACGCCGCGACGCTGAGGGCAGCTGTCCAGAGCGGGCGACTTGCTCTTATCGGTCAGAGCCACGCGGCCTTTTCGTACTAATTGCTGAATAGTAGGCATCTTAGTTTTTAATAGGGTTAATGATGTTGGTTATAAAATTTTTGTTGGTTTTCTTCGCGATAACCGCAGCACGCACGCCACACGCTTAGCATTCACTTTCAAAGTGTTAGCACTGCAATGCGACGCAATATGCCTCGATTTCAGCTGCAAAGTTACGAAAAATTTCCGACACTGCAAAACTTTTCTCCACTGAAATTAAGCATATTAGCGAATATTTCATCAATGTCTGCCCTACCCGTGCTATGATGATTGCGAAGCTCTCGTTTTTTTCATTTTTTTTCGCTAATTTTGCCGTCAGTATGAAACCGATTTTTCTGATTGGATATATGGGCTGCGGAAAGTCGACTCTCGGCAGGGCGCTGAGCGCCGCAACCGGGCTGGAATTCATTGACCTCGACCATTATATCGAAGCCAGATTTCACGCCACGGTGAGCGAACTTTTCGCCTCGCGCGGAGAGGATGGATTCAGGCGCGCCGAGCGTGCGATGCTCGACGAGGCCAGCCAGTTTACCGACGTCGTAATTGCCTGTGGCGGCGGCACTCCCTGCTTTTTCGACAACATGGATGTCATGAACAGCCGCGGCCTGACAGTATGGCTCAACACTCCGCTCGAGCGCCTCTACGAGCGCCTGCAGCGCAACCGCTCAAAGCGGCCCATTTTAGCCGATAAGACCGACGCCGAGCTGATGGAGTTCATTGTCGGCGCCTTGCGTGCGCGCGAACAATATTACTCGCAGGCATCGGCCACATTCTGCGCCACGCTGCTCGAAGACAAGAATCAGATAACCACCACGGCACGCCAGTTTGCCGAACGTTTTAACCTTCCACTGCTCCAACAATGAAACAGCAGTCAGAACCCCTGGGCGAGTTCACCACTCTCGAACAACCCCTGACCGACGAGCGGCGCGAGCGCCGCATAACCATAGGCCTGCCTTGTGGCGCCGCTTTCGGCGAGCGCCGATTTCCGCTGACTCCCGAGGGAGTGGCCCGGCTGACGGAACAGCACGTAACCGTCAGGATGGAACGGGGCGCAGGCTCTCCGATTCACTACAGCGACGCGGCCTATGCACGCGCAGGCGCTGAAATCTGCTCGCGAGCCGACTCGCTGAAGGCCGACGTCGTTGTAAGCCCCGCGGCACTGCGCACCGGCGAGGCTTCGCTGCTCAGACGCGGCACACTGCTGCTGACGCTGCTCCATGCGGTCATTGACCGCCCCGACTATGCCCGAGCACTGCTGCGCGCCGGGGTCAACGTCGTGGCCGCCGACCTGATCTGCCATGAGGGCCACCGCCTCGTAGCCGACATTCTCCACGAAATCGACGGCTGCGCATCTATTTCAATTGCGTCGGCGCTGCTTACCGACCCCATCTATGGCAAGGGCATACTGCTCGGCGGGGTTACGGGCATCGTGCCCTGCGAAGTTACCGTGCTCGGCTCGGGAATGGGCGCGATTGCAGCCGCCCACAATGCCCTCGGACTCGGCGCTACAGTCAGGATGTTCGACAACGACCTCTACTCGCTCCGCACGGCCTCGCGCGTGCTCGACCACCGCGCCATAGCCTCGGCTCTCCACCCCCATGTGCTCCACTCGGCGCTGCGCAGCGCCGACGTCATCGTGGCCACTCCGACAAGCTCGCCGCTTCAGCTCGACTCCGACATTGTCGGCTTCATGAAACGCCGCGCACTGATATTCGACCTTACATGCTCGCCGGGCACGACCTTCCCCTCCGTGCCGCTCATTGACCTGGCCGCGCCCGACGTCAGCACTCTATCGGCCGCCGAAGCGCGCGTCTGTTACTGCAACGTCGGCTGCAGAGTGCCGCGCACCGCAGCCATGGCGCTGAGCAATGCGCTGACAGCCAACGTTCCGGCCCTGCGCGACGCGCTCGGCTCCATTGCCGACATTCCGGCGGCAATGCGCCCGGCCATGCTCATGTACTGGGGCAAGTGTGTGAACCCGGCGTGCGCCGACGCCCTCGGTACCCGCGCGCTCGACATTAACCTGCTGACAGGAAACTGAGCCTCCTGAATCAACAAACAACCTCACAATCAACACCAACTGCATCATTATGGCACCAAGACGAAAATTCTACGTCGTGTGGCAGGGACTCTCGCCCGGCATCTACGACTCATGGGAGGAGTGTCAGGCACAGGTCGAGGGCTTCAAGGGCGCACGCTACAAGGCCTTCAGCAACATCGAGGATGCCACGGCGGCTTTTCGCGGTTCATATGAAGACCAGGCCACGCTGCTCATAGCCATGGCCAACCGAAAGGAACAGTCGGTAAGCGACTACAGTGCGATGCCCGACATACGCACCGACGCCATAGCCGTCGACGGCGCCTGCTCCGGAGTGCCCGGCCCGATGGAATATCGCGGCGTCGAGGTCTCGACCGGCCGCCAGCTCTTCCATGTAGGGCCCTACCCCGGCGGCACCAACAACATTGCCGAATATCTGGCGCTGATTCACGCCCTGGCGCTGCTCGACAAGCAGGGTGACCATACCACTCCAATCTACTCCGACAGCGTCACCGCCCTGGCCTGGCTGCGCAACCGCCACAGCAAAACCACCCTCGCGCCCACCGACGAGAACCGGACAGTCTTTGCCCTGCTCGAACGGGCCGACCGCTGGATTGCCACCCACTCGCCCCGCAACCCGGTGCTGAAGTGGCAAACCGACGTCTGGGGCGAGATTCCGGCCGACTTCGGACGCAAATAACCGCGCGGCCCGCATTTTACCCCACAGGAAAAACAGACCCACCCTCTGAGCAATCGGGCCCGGAGGGTGAGTCGTTTATATCCTGAGGTTCAAACCGCCGAATCAGCGGCGAACCAGAAATGCGATATGACCGGGAATATCGCCCGTGGTCACCTTGGCACGCAGCGTGCCGGCGGGAGTGTAGCAGCGGAGCTCGCCCGACGAGGTGTAGTCCTTCACGTCGGTAACGAAGATGTCGCCGTTCGAGGGCTGGACAGCGAGCGCATAGGGAGTGGCAATGTCGTCGACGTCGTTGATAAAATCGGCGTGCATGTCGTCATAACCGGTAGCGGTGGGGCGCAGTGCGTCGAAGTTATAGGTGGCGTTATACGACGCGTCGTAGTTCTGCTCGTAGAAATAGAGCAAGCCGTTGCCGAGCGCAAGGTTCGCACAGCCGTAAGGAGTGGTCTCTGCCAGAGCATATTCTCCGGCCTCATTCTTTGCCAGACGGGCCAGAGCTGAGGGCTTGTCGGCATAGTTGCCGCGGGCGGTTACCCACATGTTGCCGTAATTGTCGAGGCGCAGGTGGTGGAGGTTAACTATCGAGCCAAGATCAATGCTGCTCTCAAGAGCGAATGAATTCAGGTCAACCACCGAAATCGTATTATCAAACGTGTAGGTGTTGAAATCGGCAGAATTGGCAACATAGAGTTTGCCGTCGGCAACAACCATCTCCTCGGGAGCGATGCCTACGGTGCACTGCCCCTTCACTTCGAGAGTATTGGCGTCGAACCATACCACAGAGCCGTTAGAGCCGCCATTGACGTCGACAAAGCTGCTCACCATGACGCTGTCGCCGCGGAAGGCGAGACTGCGGGGCGAGGAGATGTCGACCTGACCGATACGCTTGGCGGTATAGGCGTCGAGCACCTCTACCTTGTGACTGCCGCCTACCACGATGTAGAGACGGCCGTCGTGAACGGCGATGTCGTTGCCCGAGTCACCGAGTTCCATGACAACATCGGGGTTGTTCTGGGCATAAATGTTCTGATAGTAGGTCTGGGTCGTGTAGTCATAGTAGTCGAGCGTGCATTTGTTGGAACCCATGTTGCCTTCGTTAAGCACATAAATGCCTATCACATCTCCGCCGGGGCCGAAGTCAACGCCTCCTGTCGGAATCACGTCAGGAATTTCGGGATCCTCTTCCGAGCAGGATGAAAACATAACCGGCGTCAGGGCCAGGCAAAGGTAAATCGCTTTTTTAAACATCTTTACGAACTAATAATGAATTGGTTATAATAAATAAAAATAATAATCCCGTTATGTGCCGACAAGCGAATGCGCGCACACACGGGACCATGACAGAAATGAATCCATCCGCCCAGTGCCCGGGGCGAGTTCAATATCGGCGAAATGGCAGGTCTTCTGACTTATCCCAGCTTGCCGCGTCTTCCCGGCCTTGCGGCCAGTGACATAACTTGCGGCAAACTTTGCGTCGGGCCTTGCAGGGCCGTCGGCAGGAATCACAGCAGCGGGTACTGTCGGGGACTTACACCCCGTTCCCTATATGAGCCCCTCGGCATCGCCTATGGGGCAACCATTTCGGCTGCAAAGATAACTACATTTTGCTTACTCTCCAAACAAAAACAGTCCGAAAACGTCGCAAACAATCAATCCGGAAGGCGCGCGACACTGTCGGCATCTTCCGGATTAAACTGGATTAAGTTCTAGTGGTCAGAACGAAATGACCGAGTTCGACGAATCGTCGCCGACCGAGGCGGAGCTGCCTGACGCAGACGGCTTGGCATGGTGAGCCTGAGCTTCGGCCTTGTCGGACGAGGTGTCGACAATGGCGGCCTTCTCCTCCTTCGAACGCGAATAGGCGGGCGAGTTCTCGAGGCGTTCAATGATATTGTCGTTATCAAGCTGGTCGGGAGTCAGCACCACGTAGAGGTTGCGGGCCTTTGCGGTGGTGAACTTGGCAGCGA
This sequence comes from Porphyromonadaceae bacterium UBA7203, assembly GCA_002490725.1. Classification (GTDB taxonomy): domain Bacteria; phylum Bacteroidota; class Bacteroidia; order Bacteroidales; family Muribaculaceae; genus UBA3263. Next base: position 8,388 of record DKUN01000012.1, read on the forward strand.
AGTCGTCGCCATACTGCCGGCGAATCATCTCGATGTCTGACTGCGGCTTGATGGGCGCGTCGGCAGCCTCATGCTTCTCGGCAGCAGGCCGCGCCTTGCGCTCCGGCACGAGAATGTCGGCGTCGAAACCGCTGGCCAGAATGGTCAGCTTGATTTTGTCGCCGAGCGTGTCGTCGTAGGCAACACCGTGAATCACCTCGACATCTTCGATCGACGTCACAAAGTCAGTAAAGGCCGTCATCTCGCCGATGCCGAACGGCTTCTCGCTCTTGCGCGAAATGTAGAGGTTAAACAGCAGTCGTTTCGAGCCGAGAATATTGCTGTTGCCGAGCAGCGGCGACTGCAGCGCGCTGTCAATAGCCTGCTTGACGCGGTCGGGGCCCTCGCCGTAACCACAGCTGATAATGGCCGAGCCGCCGTTGCGAAGTGTTGTGTCAACGTCGTTGAAGTCAATGTTCACACGGGTATCCGACGTGGTTATCAGTTCCGAAATCGAACGGGCGGCGGTTGCCAGCGTGTCGTCGGCCTTGGCAAAGGCCGAATCGAAGTCAAGCTCGGGATATATGTCAATGAGGCGCTGGTTATTGATGAGCAGCAGAGCGTCGACATACTTGCGCACTTCATTTGCGCCCTCGAGCGCCTTTGTAATTTTTTTCACACCCTCGAAAAAGAAGGGTATGGTAACGATGCCGACCGTAAGAACGCCATGCTCGCGGGCTACGCGGGCCACTACGGGAGCGGCGCCGGTGCCGGTGCCGCCGCCCATGCCGGCGGTGATAAACACCATTTTGGTGCGCTCGTCGAAAATCGCGTTGATCGACTCGATGCTCTCCTCTGCAGCCAAGCGGGCCACTTCGGGCTTGTCGCCGGCACCGAGGCCGGTATGACCGAGCAACACGCGGTCAGGCACGGGCGAAGCGTCGAGCGCCTGCTTGTCAGTGTTGGTGACAACGTATTTCACATCCTTGACGCCGAGCTTGTACATATAGCCAACGGCATTGCCGCCGCCACCGCCCACGCCAATCACCTTGATGATGCTGTCACGGTTGGGATTAAGAGGTTCGGGAGCCACGAAGTCCATGTCGCAGCAAATATCATCTACATTCATAATCATGTGTCAGTTAAAGTGTGAGAGGGGGGAGTTAATCATCGTCGAACGCGTCGAGCTGCTCGGGTTTGCCAAGACCGAGAAAACCTTTGCGCAGGCGCGCAATGAGGCCTTCTTTCTTCTCGGGTTCATCGATTTCGCCATAGTCGTCGAGCTGAGGGTCATCGACAGCGGGTTTGCGGGAATCAGCAGGCTCGTCGTCTACCACAGCCTCAGGTTCGGGCTCGACAGTGCACTCGCGGGGCGACTCAAGCAGCGCCAAGTGGCGCAACACGGAAATCACGTCGAGATCCTCGGTAGTGGAGATTTTGGAACCGCTCATGCGCACCGAAGCGGGCAGAGTGCCGCGACGCACGCTGAGACCTACGTTCTGGGCCAGGCTCTCGGCAAAACCCTTGAGCATCGAGCCGCCGCCGACCACCACTATGCCGCCGCGGAGATCGCCCACTGTCAGATGGGCATATTCAATCTGCGCGCCGATGTTGGCAACGATTTCCGACGCACGGGCCACGACAATGGTGTTAATCTTCGACGTGTCGATTTCGTCGGGCGTTTCGGAGCGGTGCGTCTCGTCGGGATGGGCGTCGCCGATTGTGCGCTTGATTTCGTCGGCGCGCTCCTCGAGGGCCGAAACATTCATCAGGTCGAGGGTAATGTGGCGTGAGCCGAGCGGAATCGTGGCCAGATAAACGAGCACGCCGCCCTTGTAGATTGCCACAGTGGTCGTTTCGGCACCGCAGTCAACCAGCATCGTGCCGAGCCGTTTTTCATCGCCTGTGAGCACGAGGTCGGCCAGCGCCATCGGACGCACCACGTAGCCGTTGATCGGAAGGTCGAGTTTTTCGTTGACCGACAGCTGCAGATTGCGCAGAATCTGGCTGCGGCAGGTTACGAGATTGACCCTTGCACCGAGTTTCGACGCCAGCAGGCCCACAGGGTCGGCGCCCTGGCTCTTGCCGTTAATCAGGAATTCCTCGGGAACGACATCGAGAAGTTCGGCATCGGGGTCGGTCACCCGGGCGCGGCGCAGCAGGTCGCCGACCATTTCGGCGGTAACCTCCGTGTCGCCGTCGAACGTAACGCTCAGCTGCTCGGGAGAGGTTTTCAGCGACCGGCCGCCAACGCCGACATAGACAGCCGACACGCGTGCAGGCTTAATCTGGGCGTTGAGTTTTGTAATTACCTGGTTGAGCTGGTTGGCCACCTCCTTTATATTATGCACGCAGCCATAGCGGACATTATTCGGGAGCAGATGCTCTTCCTCAATGCCCTTGACTGTCAGAGTGCCGTCGCGGTCGGCCAGACCGACGGCGCCCTTGATTTTCGAGCTGCCGATTTCAACGGCAACGATGTAGGGGGTCTTGTTCATGTCTTATATCGGTGTTTTTTGTTTTTCATCGGAAGGAACGGCGCCGGGGGCCTGCACGGTGGCAAGGTCGTCGCCCTCGTTTTCGAGTTCGTCAATAACCTTTACCGAAAGGTCGGGCAACTTGCCGTGGCGACGCGTGGCCACAATCTGACGGTCCCACTTAAGCGAAATGGTGTCGTAGTGTTCCCATCCCTTGGCGGGCATCACTTCTGCATAGAAGCGCTTCAGGCGCACGAACTTACCGGCCACGTCGCTGACATCGCCGAGATTTATGACGTGGCCGCGAATGGCGGGCACAAGAATGATGTTGCAGCTGTCGTTGGCGGTAATCATGGTGACCAGACGGCTGTCGTCGTCATTCTTGTTCAGATAATCGAGCAGCGGCAGGAGTTTTTCAGCAGGATAACTGCCCGTAATCTGCGGAACGTCGAGATGATAGCGCGCCGTTGCGCGGATACGCTTGCCTTCGCGGTTAACGTAGTAGCTGCGGCCATTCGGCGGCCATACGCGCGCCACCGGCTCCATAGGCACCACACGCACTCTCAGCCGGTTGTTGTTCAAGCGCATAACCTCCGACGTCTCAATCTTGTCGAGCCCGTCAAGATAGCGCTTGAGCGAGTCGAGGTCGATTTCGCTGAGTTTGCGCGACGTCAGGTCGCCGAGCATCGGGGCAATCTCGGCCGTCAGCTCGCCCGGGGTTACAAACCCGGTGTGACGGCGGTCGTCGACGGCGACCACATCGCCCTCCAGCCCCGCACAGAGCTCGTTGTCGGCCTTGAAGCCGGGCCACAGACACACCACCAGCACATAAAGCGCCAGCAACACACAGCCGAAGGCCATGATCAGGTTGCGTATCTGAGGTGTTATCTGCATGCTTCGACTATTTCGGGTAAAAGAAGGTTAATGTCGCCGGCGCCTACGGTGAGCAGCACGTCGAATCGGCTATCCTTGACGGCACTGACAAGATCAGCCTTCTCGACAATGCATTTCTCGGCACAGGTGACGTCTTTGAGAATCAGTTCGGAAGTCACACCCTCGATCGGCTGCTCGCGGGCCGGATAGACAGGCAGCAGCATGACTGAGTCGGCCTGACTCAGCGCCGACGCGAAGTCGGGAGCGAAGTCGCGGGTGCGGCTGAACAGGTGGGGCTGAAATGCCACAACCATGCGCTTTCCGGGAAAGAGGCGGCGCACGGAGCGGAGCGATGCACGGAGTTCGTCGGGATGGTGGGCATAGTCGTCAATAATGGCACGGCCGGGCTCGCGCAGCCAGAATTCGAAGCGGCGCTTGGCGCCGAGAAAGCTCTTCATGGCCTCGCGGTAATGGCGCGGCTCAACGGCCTTGTTGCCGGTAAGCCACACGCCGCCACATGCCGCAATGGCATTGTCAACGTTGACCTCCAGGGGCACTCCGAGTTCTATGCCCTCGATAACCTCGCCAGGAGTCACCAGGTCGAACGTTATGGTGCCGTCGGCCATGCGCAGGTTGGCGGCATGAAAGTCACCGCTGCCGACGCCATAAGTGTAGACTCTGACGTCGTCGCACGGACGGGGATGCAGCTTCAGCCCCTCGTGAACCAGCAGGGCACCTCCCGGCTGAATGAGTTCGGTAAAGCGGGCAAAACTTTCAAGGTAGGCCTCTTCGGTGCCATAGATGTCGAGATGGTCGGGATCGGTCGACGTAATCACGGCAATCGAGGGCGAAAGCTGATGAAACGAACGGTCATACTCGTCGGCTTCAATAACGGCATAGGGGCTGTTGGCGTCGAGCAGACAGTTGGTGTTATAGTTGCGGAGCACACCGCCCAGAAACGCATTGCACCCCACCCCGCTGAGTGTCAGCAGATGCGCGGCCATCGAACTGGTAGTAGTCTTGCCATGGGTGCCGGCGAAGCACAGCGCCTTTTCCGAACGTGTAACGCGGCCAAGCACCGCGGCGCGCTTCACCACTTCGAAACCGTTATCGCGAAACCACTGCATCCCCCGATGGTCGGCCGGAATAGCGGGAGTGTAGACTACGAGTGTGGCCGCGGGGTCGCGAAACGCGGCCGGAATCAGTTCGGGGTCGTCGCTGAAAGCGATTTCCACCCCTTCGCCGGCCAGAGCGTCGGTCAGTTCGGAGCGTGTGCGGTCATAGCCGGCAACCTTACATCCACGCGCAAGGAAGTAACGCTCAAGCGCAGCCATGCCAATACCGCCCGCACCTACAAAATATATGTTGTTTTTCTCTTTGCTCATCGTGATTCTGAACAGATTTCGATTATTTTATCAACTATCTTCTCGTCGGCATTACTCAAGGCCATGGCGGCTGCATTGCGGCTCAGGCGCTCGCGTCGCGACGCATCGCCGAGCAAAGCGCACACTGCAGAGCCAAGCTCGCGGCGGGCATCGGCATCAAGAATCATCTCGGCCGCGTTCTCGCTTACAAGAGCCTCGGCATTTTTGCGCTGATGATCTTCGGCCACATTGGGACTCGGCACGAGAATCGCAGCCTTGCCGAGCAGCTGAATCTCGGAAATAGTGCCTGCACCCGCACGTGATACCACCAGGTCGGCTGCACGATAGGCCACGGCCATATCGGCGATAAACGCCGAAGACCTGACTCCGTCGTAGCCGGCCGACACGGGAGCGAACTCGTCGGCATAAAGTTTGCCGGTCTGCCACATCAACTGTGCGCCGGTTGCAGCAATCGAGGGGAGCGCCGCGGCCATGGCCTCGTTGATTGTGCGTGCGCCGAGCGACCCTCCAACGGCAAGTACCAGCAGCCTGTCAGGGTCAAATCCGAGGCTCTGCTTGGCCTGAGCCTGAGTCAGCGGGCATTCGGTCAGATCGGCACGCACCGGGTTGCCGGTCAGCACGATGCTTCCGGCCGGAAAGAAGCGCTCCATGCCGGCATATGCGCAGCAGATTGCATCAGCCTTCCGGGCCAGGAGCTTATTGGTCACACCGGCATATGAGTTCTGCTCCTGAATCAGGGTAGGCACCCCGGCTTTCTGAGCAGCCTTGAGGGTCGGACCCGAGGCATAGCCACCCACTCCGACAGCACAGTCGGGCGCAAAATCCCTGACCGTGCGGCGGGCAATGCGCATCGACTTCCAGAGCTTCCACAGCACCGGAATGTTGCGCCATAGTTTCCTGCGGTCAAATCCGGCCACAGGCAACCCTATTATCTTATAACCGGCTGCGGGCACGCGCTCCATTTCCATGCGCCCCTCGGCCCCGACGTAAAGAATCTCACAGTCGGGCATCCTGCGCTTCAATGCGTTGGCAATCGATAAGGCGGGAAAAATGTGGCCGCCGGTGCCTCCTCCGGATATCAGTATTCTCATTGTTGATTCTGCTTATATGAAACTAATTCGGATAACTGCCCTGCGCCCGTCAGGCCTGCGACGGGTTCTGGGCCTGCAATGACTCGGGCAATGAATTGCGGTCAGACTCAAGTTCGGCGCGGGTCGCTTCGTTGCCGCGAGCGGCAAAGCGACTTACGCTGAGCATGATGCCGAACGCCATCGACGTTACTAAAATCGACGTGCCCCCTTTTGAGAAGAGCGGCAACGGCTGGCCGGAAACCGGTCCCGCGCCTGAAACGATGGCCATATGACACAGCGCCTGCAGAGCAATCAGCAGCGCACACCCCGTTACAAGGAACGCCGGATACATCTGGTTGCACTTATACGCTATGAAGTATGCGCGCGCGAGCAACCACAGATACAGTATCATTATAAACATGCCGCCCAGAAAACCTATATCCTCAACTATAATGGCGAATATGAAGTCGCTGAACGCCAGCGGCAAGCGCGACGTCTCGCGCGAGTTGCCGGGCCACACGCCGGTCCAGCCGCCGTTGGCCTGCGCCATATAGGAGCGCATCTCCTGCAGATTCTTGGCCGTGAGCGGGCGCTCGTAGCGCGGGGTAGTGTCGGCAAATGCCTTGATGCGGTTTTTCCAGGTGTTGTCGCGCAGACGGCTCGTGGCATTGGCCGACGTCGAGCCGGCGGCCTCAGGCACATGAAACTTATTGCCGCGCGGATCAACCAGCTCAAACACTTCCTTCTCGGCAGGCTCGTCGGAAGCGAGAAACATTTTCACGCCTAACGCCACGACGGCAAACACGAGAAACACACCCATAATCATCCAGAACTTTTGCATCTCGAGCGAGCCGAGCAGCAGCATCGACACACAAAGCGCCATCAGAATCAGTGTGTTGGTCAGGCCCTGCGAGAATAGCAATGCTGAAAACATGAGCACGAGCCCCGCCGCCCACTTCAGGCCGCGGTTGCGCACCGCCTCATCCTTTTTGAGCTGGGTTGTGCCGAGCACGTAGGCCAGGGTCAGCACAGCAGATATTTTTATGAACTCCGCAGGCTGCAAACTAAAGAACGGCAACGCTATGGCTCGCTTTGCGCCATTGACGACCTCGCCGAAAAACATGACGTAAATCATGGCCAGGACGCTCACAATCGTTACCAGATGGCCCACTTTGATAAACTTCGTGTAGTGGATGCGCGAAATAATCCGTATTATCCAGTAGCCGATAAAGAGAAACAGCACATGGCGGGCCAGAGGCCCGTAGAGCCCCTGCTTTGAAATTTCGAACGACGAGGCGCTATACAGCTCGATGACGGATATCGCCACCAACCAGTAATAAACACCCCAGATATGGGTGTCGGTCGGATTGACAACGGCAGCCTCGGGCGGAGTCACAGTTGCGCCTCCACCCCGGGGTTCCGACGGATTATTTGCGCGAAAAGCCATTAGCGGGAAAGAGATTTGACGGCATCCTTGAACAGGTCGCCGCGATTAACATATGAGGTAAACAGGTCGAACGACGCGCAGCAGGGGCTGAGCAACACGGTGTCGCCCTCGGCCGACAGGCGCCGGCATTCGGCAACAGCCGCGTCGAGCGAGTCGGTGCTGACAATTTCGGGCACATGGCCCGTAAAGAAGTCAATAATCTTTTCGTTGTGGAGACCCATTGCCACGATAGCCTTGACCTTGCGCTCTACCAGCGGCAAAATCTCGGAGTAGTCGTTACCCTTGTCCTTGCCGCCGAGAATCAACACGGTGGTGCGTCCGGCGGGCATGCTTTCGAGGGCATACCACGTCGAATTGACGTTGGTAGCCTTTGAGTCGTTGACCCAGCGAACACCGTCGACCGTGGCGACGTATTCAAGGCGATGGGGCACACCCTCGAAGTCGCAGAGCGCGTGGCGGATATCCTCGTTGCGAATGTCGAGCAGCTGCGCGCTGATGCCGGCGGCCATCGAGTTGTAGAGGTTGTGGAGGCCATTGAGCGCGAGGTCGGCGCGAGGCACGGCCAGAGGCTCGTGGCGCGCATTGATTACCATGTCGTTTTCGGCATTGACGTAGGCGGCGGTGTTTTCCTCGCACGCAAGGCCGAAGGTCATGCGCGTGGCCTCGGTGTGCAGTTGTTCGAGCTGACGGGTTATTACTTCGTCGTCCTGCCAGTAAATAAACACGTCGTCGGGCGTCATGTTGCGGATAATGCGGAACTTGGCATTGACATAGTTCTGCATTTCGAAGTCATAGCGGTCAAGGTGGTCGGGCGTTATGTTGAGCAGCACGGCTATGTTGGCCTTGAAGTCATACATATTTTCAAGCTGAAACGATGACAGCTCCACGACGTAGACATCGTGAGGCTCGCGCGCCACCTGCCAGGCAAGGCTGCGGCCTACATTGCCGGCGGGCGAGGCGTCGACGCCGCCCGACGTCAGCACGTGGGTAATCAGCGTAGTGGTAGTGGTCTTGCCGTTCGAACCGGTGATACACACCATTTTCGCGTCGGTATAGCGTCCGGCAAACTCGATTTCGGAGATGACCGGAATGCCATTGGCCACAAGTTTCTCGACCAGAGGGGCCGTCGGGGGGATTCCCGGACTCTTTATGACCTCGTCGGCATTGAGAATCAACGCCTCGGTGTGGCCGCCCTGCTCGAAGGGTATGTTTTCCGCACGGAGAATGTCGGCATAGTGCCGGGCGAGCGTGCCGCTGTCGCTGAGAAACACGTCCATGCCCTTATCTTTGCCGAGAATTGCGGCTCCGACGCCGCTCTCACCTCCGCCGAGAATTACTAACCTTTTCATATATTATAAACGATTTATCTAATCTTAAGAGTTACGAATGTAAGCGCAGCAAGCAGAATCGACACAATCCAGAAACGGATGGTAATCTTTGATTCATGAATGCCGTTGACGGGTTTGTTCCAGATGACGTTGGCCCCGGCAATGGCATCTTTTTGAAAATGATGATGCAGCGGCGCCATTTTAAATATGCGCTGACCGACACCATTGTTGCGCTTTTTGGTAAACCGGAACCAGCCGGTCTGGAGCATCACCGAAATATCCTCGATAAAGAACACGGCGCAAAGCAGCGGAATCAGCAGCTCCTTGCGAATCAGAATCGCAAACACGGCGATGATGCCGCCGAGGGTAAGCGACCCCGTGTCGCCCATAAATACCTGGGCAGGGAAGGCGTTATACCACAGAAAGCCTATCAGCGCGCCGATAAACGCCGCCATGTAGACCACCAGTTCCTCCGAGCCGGGAATATACATGATGTTGAGATAGGTAGAATATATCAGGTGGCTGCCCAGATAGGCCATGATTATCAGCGCCACGCCTATAATGGCGCTGACGCCGGTGGCCAGGCCGTCGATGCCGTCGGTCAGATTGGCGCCATTGCTCGTGGCAGTGACGACAAAAATAACCACGACCACAAACAGCACCCATCCGAGCGGACGGCCATAATCGCCGGCCCAGCTCGTAAGCCAGCCATAGTCGAGGTTGTTGTTCTTGACAAACGGAATGGTGGTTTGCGCGGCCTTGACGTCAGGGCCGTCGGCAACGACCTCCTCTATGCGGTCGGGCTCGACCATTTCAGTCAGCGCTGCGGTGTCGCGCATGGTAATATCGGGGCTGAAGGTCATCATCAGGCCCACGAAAAGGCCGATGCCCGTCTGACCAACAATCTTGTATTTGCCCGACATGCCGTCTTTATTCTTTCGGCGAAACTTCAGATAATCGTCGGCGAAACCGAGAGCACCGAGCCATAACGTAGCCACGGCCATAATAATCATATAGACGTTCGAAAGGTCGCCGATGAGCAGCAGAGGCACCATGATTGAGACTATGATTATCAGGCCGCCCATGGTCGGAGTGCCCTCCTTTGCGGTCTGGCCCTGAAGGCCGAGATTACGCACAATCTCACCCATCTGCATCAGCTGCAGACGGTTGATAATACGGCGGCCGACAATCAGCGCACACAACAGCGCCAACACGAACGCTACCGACGAGCGCACGGTAATGTAGCCGCTCAATCGGGCCAATGACTCGCCACCGAGTCCGAGATCGCCGAAAAGATAATAGAGCATGGGCAGGTTTATTCGTTAAAAGCGGCCACAATCTCCTCGCGGTCGTCAAAATGATGTTTCACACCTTTGACCTCCTGGTAATCTTCATGGCCCTTGCCGGCAATGAGAATGACATCGCCCGGCTCGGCCAGTGCGGCAGCCGCGCGAATCGCCTCGCGGCGGTCGACTACAACCATGGCCGAGGCGCGCTGCGAGGCGTCGAGTCCGGCTTCCATGTCGGCAAGAATAGCTTCCGGCTCCTCGAATCGGGGATTGTCGGAGGTCAGGATAACGCGGTCGGAACGCTTGGCGGCCTCGGCAGCCATAATCGGACGCTTGCCGGCGTCGCGGTTGCCGCCACAGCCGACCACGGTGATTATGCGCTTGGGGCCAACTTCGCGGATAGCTTCAAGGACGTTGACCACGGCGTCGGGAGTGTGGGCGTAGTCAACAATGGCGATAACCCCTTTGGGAGAACGCACGGCCTGGAAGCGGCCGGCCACAGGCACCAGGCGGCTAACGTTGGTCAGTACCTCCTCTTCGGGCCATCCGAGCAGCAGGCATGCGCCGAACACGGCCGTCAGGTTATAGGCGTTGAACCGGCCGGTAAACAAGGTTTCGACCTCATGGCCGTTAAGGCTCAGCAGGGTTCCGTCAAGCCGGCTTTCGACTATGCGTCCGGTAAAGTCTGCAATGGTGCGCAGCGAGTACGTGTAATGGCGCGCCGAGCAGTTCTGAAGCATCACGCGGCCAACCTTGTCGTCGATATTGACCAGCGCGAAGGCGTCGGCGGGAAGGCCGTCGAAAAACGACTTCTTTGCCTCGAGATAGGCCTGGACGGTCTTATGATAGTCGAGGTGGTCGCGCGTCAGATTCGAGAACACACCGCCGGCGAACTTCAGTCCGGCTATGCGGTGCTGGTGGGCGGCATGCGAGCTCACTTCCATCGAGGCGACGGTGCAGCCGGCGTCGACCATCCGCGCCAGGAGCTCGTTGATACTGTAGGCGTCGGGGGTTGTCTGCGTTGTAGGCACAGCCTCGGTTTCGATATAGTTGCACACTGTTGAGAGCAAACCTGCCTTCAATCCGCGCAGGCGCGCCATCTCATAAATGAGGGTGGCCGTAGTGGTCTTGCCGTTGGTGCCGGTAACGCCGACAAGCTTGAGCTTGCGCGAAGGGTGGCCGAACCATTCCGACGAGAGCATGCCCAGGGCTATCGAGCTGTTGTCGACCACCACGTAGGCGATTCCGGGCAGCACCTTTTCAGGGAGTTTCTCGCAAACAATAGCGGCGACGCCCGAGTGTTCGAGCAGCGGAATGAACGAGTGGCCGTCGACGGCGGTGCCGCGCACGGCAACAAACATCGACCCGGGCGTAACCTTGCGCGAGTCGAACGTCAGAGCGGAGATTTCAGGATTCTTGGGACCTAACGTCTGCAGGGGCTTTAATGAGGAGATGAGCTGTAGGAGTTGCATTGTAGGGGAATATCTATAAGAGGGTTGAGGGTTATTGTTTCAATATCAGGTTCACGGTGCGGACGCCGGACAGCGGCGTGCCGGGTGCGGGGCTCTGGGAATGAACGTGACCCGAGCCGCCGAATGTAACTTCGAGGCCCTGGTTCTCAAGCCTGGCTATCGCTTCGCGCAAGCCCATGCCGCGTACATTGGCCACGCCATCGGCCGGCTGTTCGCCTCCGCTCATGCGGCGCGGCGCCACTCCGGCTGCACGCTCTATGGCTTGGGCCACCAAATCATTGCCCGAGGCAAAGGCCACGGGCCTGATTGCGCGCGACGGATTCTCGTCGGCTTCGGCAAGATAGTCGCTGGTGTTGCCGAGCATACCGCGCGCATACATGGCAATGGCTACATCGCGCAGCACCACTCCCGACGTTGTCGCCGCGCCGAAAAAGTTTTCGCGCGGATGGAAAATGAGCACCACGCAGCTATATTTCGGTTCGTCGGCCGGAAAGTAGCCGCAAAACGCCAGGCGCTTGCGCCCGGTGTCATACTGGCGGGTCTCAGGATTGACCGAGTAGCATGTGCCGGTCTTGCCGGCGAGCTTGACATATGGATTTTTCAGCGAGCGCGCCGTGCCGCGGTCGCCGTTGACCACGAGCGACAGACACTGCTGCATCATCTTGGCCGTGCGTTCCGAGCAGGCGCGGTCGCGCACGTAGCTTATCGGCACCACTGAGTCGACGCCCTCGCGGTGGAGGCTCTTGACCAGACGCGGCCGGACGTAGCGGCCGCCGTTGGCAATGGCGTTATAGATGCTCAGCGTGTGAAGCGGCGGAATCTCGGCGCCGTAGCCATAGAACTGTCGCGAAAGCGTGACCAGACCGCCCGAGCCGAGCGGCACTACGGGAAACCACGGAGCCATCTCCTCGCCTATGCCCGAGCCGAGACGCTCCAGGAAGCCGGTTGCGGCAACGCGGTCGTGCCAGCCCTGAGGGCTCTTGTAGTGGCGCGACAAGATGCGGGCCATGCCTATGTTGCTCGACTGCTCTATACATCCGGCCACAGTCAGCTGGGCATTGAAGTGAGAGTCGGTAATCGGGCGACCCTGGCCATAGGCGCTGAACGAGTTGCCGATGGTAACGACCGAATCGAGGTCATTGACGTAGCCGTCTTCAATCGCAATCATCAGGCTGAGGGGCTTGACCACTGAACCGGGCTCGAAACGCCTGACGGCGCGGTTCATCGCCTCGATATATATGCCCTCGCCTTTGCGTTTGGGGTCTTCCTCGAGGTTGCATATGCCTTTGATTTCGCCGGTGGCCACTTCCATCAGCACCGCCGTACCCCACTCGGCACGGGTCAGCTGCAAGCGGTTGAGCAGGGCGTTTTCAAGAATATCCTGCATCTGCACATCGATTGTGCTCAACACATCCCAGCCTCTGACGGCAGGCACTTCGGCCCAGTCGCCGATGCCGCGCGTGAAGTTGACCTTCTTGTTGATACCCGGGCGGCCGTAGAGCAGCGAGTCAAGCGCATATTCGAGGCCCGACATGCCGTGAATTTCGCCGTTAGGGCGCTCGGAAACCACACCGATGCTCAGTTTGGCCATCGACCCGTAGGGATTGCGGCGGCGCTTCATCGGCTCGGGCAGCAGGCCGTGTGACCCGAGGCGGCGTCCTTCGAAGAAGGGAAAGTTCTTGATTTGCTGATAGTCGGCGTAGCTCACATTATTGATGAGACGCCATCCGCGCGGACGGCGGTTGCGGCGAAGCGGCGCCTCGAGCGAGTCGCGCCATGCCTTCAGGCCGCCAACAATGGGAAAGTGGCGATGAAGCGAGTCGGCCAGCGTATCCTTGAGCAACACATACCCTTTCCAGTCAAAAGCCTCTGAGCCGAAGTCAACGCGCAGGGTGTAGTATTGCAGCGTCGTGGCGAGCACCGATCCGTCAGATGCGAGAATATCGCCGCGCTCGGGCTGAATCACCAGCGACGAGCGGCTCAGCTCTTTCTTGGCCAGTTCGTTCCAGTGAGGAGCATCGACCACCGCGTTCTTAAACGTATTGTATGCAATCCATGCCGCCACCAGAAGAAACAGGCCGGTCAGAACTGAGTAGCGCGACATCATTGATGCGCGCTTGCCCTTCTTCTTTTTGGGTTTCACAGCAGCCATATGATTACTTGCGGGGATTTGAAGTGGTTACGTGATATGGCGGACGGCTCTGAACGGCCAGGTCAAGCCCGAGCGAGTCAAGGGTATGGCGCATCTGGCTTTCGCGGATGCGGCCCATGTATTCGCCTCTGATGCGATAGCTTTCGGTCTGTACTATATCGAGGCGCGTGTTAAGCCTTCGAATCTGCTCCATTGAGCGCTGGCAACTGTAGCGGTTTGTAATGTAAACCAGCAGCATTGCCAGGATGACAAACACCTGCAGCCAGTGGCGGGTAAAGAAATCGCCCGTCACAAGCCGGCCCTCGATTATGCGGCCGAGCCAGCTGTCGCGCTCGCGACCCGATTTGTCGGCTGATGTGTGGCTCATTGTTCGGCGGAGAGTTTGACCGCTACCCTCAGCTTGGCGCTGCGGCTGCGCGGATTACGTTCAACTTCGGCGGCGTCAGCCACGATGGGCTTCGACGTCAGCAGTTTCAGGGGCGACAGGTTGCGGCCGAAAAAGTCCTTCTGCTCCTTACCGTCGATGCGGCCGGTGCGCATGAAGTTCTTGACCAGACGGTCTTCGAGCGAATGATAGGTAATGATAGCCAGGCGTCCGCCGGGAGCCAGCGAGTCAAGCGCCCGCTCAAGCAGCTGCTCGAGCGCACGGATTTCGTCGTTGACAACTATGCGCAATGCCTGAAACACCTGTGCCAGCTCCTTTTTTTCGCTCTTGGGCGAAATGTGGGGACGGATAACTTCGAGCAAGCGTTCAACCGTGACCACCGGAGCGGCGGCGCGCGCCTTGACGATTGCCGCAGCTAGTTTCCGCGACTGCTTGAGTTCTCCGTAGAGGTAAAAGATTTCAGCCAGACGCTCTTCGCTCTCGCGCGCCAGCAAATCGGCGGCCGACGAGCCTGCGCGTCGATTCATGCGCATATCAAGCGGACCATCGAAGCGAAACGAAAAACCGCGCTCCGGGTCATCGAAATGATGAAACGAAACGCCCAGGTCGGCCAGAATTCCGTTGACGCTCCCTTTCACGCCGAAATAGCGCAGATATTGGCTGATGTAGCGGAAGTTTCCATGAATCAGCGTCAGGCGCGAGTCTGCGGGCGCATTGGCCAGGGCTTCTTCGTCCTGGTCAAAAACGTAGAGGCGGCCTTCAGGCCCGAGCGAAGCTAAAATCGCGCGCGAGTGACCGCCGCCGCCAAAAGTGGCATCGGCATAAATACCTGAAGGGTCTATACTTAAAGCATCGATTACCTGAGGCAACAGCGCGGGGACATGATACACTTGCTCTACGTTCATGACCCCAAATTTACAACAAATTTCCCAATAATTTACAAATCAAAACAAAAAAAGTTTTCAACACCGAAAAAGCCCCTGCTACTCAGTCGCTTAATTATTTGCGTTTGCAAAATTTCGCACACCGGACAAAACCCCGTAAAAGCCCCGTAAAAACCGCCTTTCCAAAGGCCCGTAAACGCGACATCCGGTGCTGCTTTTGCCCTCACACGCAGGCGCGATTTGGCAGTGTAGATTTTTTTCCATATCTTTGCGTATAAAACCAGCCACTACGCCCTTAATGAAACTCCTGAAATCGATTATTTTAATGCTGGCGGCCGTCATGCCGTCGGGAGCATCGGCTTTCGACATCGGCTCACCGAACAACCCCGACCGCCAGGTGTCGGTCAACGGCTCGATTCAGGTCAACGGCCTCGTGCCCGAAGCCAACGACTCGCGAACCTACAAGGAGAAAGTGCTCGGAGGCATATATGCCAACGTAGGCCTTTTCAACAAATATATCGACGCCGGCCTGCGCGTTGAGTATCTCGACCACCCGCTACCCGCCTTCTACGACTCACCCGGATTCAAGGGTTGGGGCATAGGTAACTTCTATGCCACAGGTAAATACAAGGGCTTTCAGCTCACAGCCGGCGATATCTACGAGCAGTTCGGCTCCGGCCTGGTGCTCCGCACCTACGAAGACCGCGCCCTCGGCATCGACAACTCAATCCGCGGCGGCCGACTCAAAATCGACGCCCTGCGCGGATTTCACTTCACCCTGCTCGGCGGCATCCAGCGCCGCTACTGGGAATGGTCGACAAACACCCGAATCTACGGCGCAGACCTCGAGTGGGATATCCAAGAACACATTCCGGCGCTGAACCGTCACGGCGTAGTCTGGACTCTCGGCGCGTCGTGGGCTGTGAAGCGGGAGCGCTATTCCGAAAAGGCCGACAGCATCATGACTCCGCTACCCCAAATCAACCCTGACGGCACGGCTCAGTTCATGAACCTCAACCTGCCGCGCCACGTCAACGCGTTTGACTTCCGCACCCATTTCAACAAGGGCAACGTCGACGTGCTCGCCGAGTTCGCCTACAAGCACCCCGACCCTACGGCCGACAATAACTACACCTTCAGCCGCGGCACGGCCCTGCTGCTGAGCGCCACCTACTCCAAACGGGGCGTCAGCGCCCAGATTCAGGCCAAGCGCTCGGAAGACATGTCATATCGCTCACGCCGCGCAATGACCGACATCACGTCGTTTATCAACTACTTGCCTCCCCTTGCCTACCAGCACACCTATGCGCTGGCGTCAATGTATCCCTACGCCACGCAATATGCGCCCGGCGAATGGGCATTCCAGGGCAACTTTGCGCTCAGCCTCAAGCGCAAAACCAAACTGCACCTAAATCTGAGCTACATACGCGGTATCAAGCGCGAAGGTGAATGGCAAAAGGTCGACGACTCAATGTATGGCAAAGATGGCGTCAAAACCTCATTTTTCGGCACCGGGCCGCTCTACTACCAAGACTTCAACCTCCGGCTCGACCAAAAGGTAAGCCGCTCATTCTCGTTTAACGCGATGTATATGTATCAGCGCTATAACAAGACAGCCATCGAGGGCGCGGGCGGAACCATCAACACCCACATAGGAGTGGCCGAAGCCAAGGTAAAATGCTCGAACAAGGTGACCTTGCGCGCCGAGATTCAATATCTCGCCACACGACAGGACAAAGGCGACTGGCTCTACGGTCTGGTAGAAGTGTCGGTGCTCCCCTATCTGATGATAGGAGCCTCCGACGAGTGGAATCTCGGCAATCCCGACGGCAAGAAGGAACATTTCTACATGTTCAACATAACCGGCAACTACCGCAACAACCGACTGATGCTCGGCTACGGACACACCCGCGAAGGCTTCAACTGCTCGGGCGGCGTTTGCCGCTTCGTGCCCGAGACCCGCGGGTTCCGGCTCTCTTATAACTACAACTTCTAATCTCTCCACATACACACAACGCACCCATGTCGGTAAAGAACTCTAAAATACTCTCGCTGTTAGCCGCAGCAACGCTGATGTTTTCAGCCTGCGAGGATACCATTCCGGCCGGCAACGCCCGCTATTCGCCAACCACGCCGCCACCGCCCCGGCGCACAGTGCTCATTGAGGAATACACGGGCACAAACTGCATTAACTGCCCTAATGGCCACGCAGTAATCGAGGTGATTGAAAACTTCTACAACACACCCGAAAACCTGCTTGTCGGAGCCGGCGTGCTCGTGGTCGGCATCCACATTCCCAACTGGGGCGACCCCGTTGAAAACGGCGGACTCATAACCCCCGAAGCCTCGGCAATCGCACCCGACGGCATCACCCCGCCTCAAGCCCGCATCAACCGAAGCAGCGGCATCCTGAACCGCGACAGATGGACTTCCACAACGGCAATCTACGCCGCCGTGGCCCCGTCGCTGACCTACCCCGAGGGCGTAAGCGCGACCGAGAGCCGCGACAACATCACCGTGAAGTGTCGTGTCAGCCCGTCAACAAACATAAGCGACGCCAGGCTCCACGTCTGGCTCGTTGAAGACAACATAAAGAAGCGCCAGCACCTGCCCGACGGCTCGATCGACAGTGATTACATCCACAACAACGTGTTCCGCGCCGCAGTCACGGCAATCAGCGGCCAGGCGGTCAACTTTGTGCGTAACACCGACTGCTCCTTCGAGTTCAACTATCCGGTCAATACGGCGTGGAACGTCGACAACATGCGCGCTATCGTGTTCATCGAAACAGCATCGACCGGAGTCATCAACGCCGCCCACGGCCCGGTAATTCGTCAATAACAATCAATAGGCATAAGCTTATGCAAAAAATATTTACTTCAATCCTTCTGATGGCCGCAGCCTTCACCGCCGCAGCGCAGAACTTCACCGTTACCACACCCGACGGCAAAACCTACGCCGACGGCGACGTCATCAACGTCGGCTACGAATTCGACGGTGAATTCTACGATTGGCAGCCCAAGCTTACCGTCAACGTCAACAAAGCAGCCTCGGCCACTACCGGAAAGACAGCGTTTACCGTAACCGCCACCGCCTCACGACCCGACATCGTGCAGTTCCGCGGCCTCACCGGCGCATCCGACATTCTCAGGACCACCGTCACCAAGAGCAACACCTACGCTGCCGGAGCCAAGTTTCCTCTGTCGATCGACATTGTCGAATCCCCCACCATGATTCCCGAAAACATCGAAACCCAAATCGAAATCACCGACGGCGTGCAGACAATAAACCTCACCGTAAACTTCACCTCCGAGCAGGCCGGCATCAATGCTCCCGCAACTGCCGCCAACACCGTGAAGTTCATCGGCCGCACTCTCCACTACTCACTCGAGTCGGCAACCGGCATTACCTTATATAATATAAGCGGACGCCCGGTAATCAGCCGCTCGCTCTCAGGCACCGGTTCGCTAAACCTCTCGAACATCCCCGCAGGCGTCTACGTTTACCGCTGCGGGCTCTCGACCGGCAAGGTGGTGCTGCACTGACAAACCCGTAATACATAACACCTTAAATTCAATATTCAAACATCATGAAAGTCAAACTTCTATCGGCCGTCATGGCCTGCGCGGCATGCTTCGGCATCGGCCGGGCAACCACGATGGTAAACATCACGCCCACTCCTAAACAGATGACCGTGGGAACGGGAGAGCTTGCGCTGCCGTCAGCTTTCACAATTTCCTACCAGTCGCAACCCGGCTTTGCCGACGAGGTTGAAAAATTTGCTGCCGGCATCAACAAATCGACCGGCATCAACGTCAGCACCGCCACATCGGGCAACGCCCTTGTCAGCGTAGCCTACGACAGCACGCTCGGCGACGAAGCCTACACTCTTGACGTCACCGCCGAAGGCGTGGCAATCACGGCATCAAAACCGGCCGGCCTGTACTACGCATTCCAGACCATCAAGAAAATCATGCCAGCCAACGTGGCGCTCGACATCTACCAGGCCGGCAGCTACTCCATTCCGCTGGTCAACATCGTCGACGAGCCCCGTTACCCCTGGCGCGGCATGGAAATCGACGTAGCCCGCCACTATTTCGACGTCGATGAAATCAAGAAGATGCTCGACATCATGGCCGTCTACAAGATGAACCGCTTCCACTGGCACCTTACCGACGACCAGGGCTGGCGTTTCGAAATGCCCAAATACCCCAAACTCACAACCGACGCCGCCGCGCCCAAAAACTGCTACTGGTGGGACTTCAAGAACCACACTTCGTTCCTGACCAACCAACAGTATGGCCCGCACTTCTACACCGTCGAAGAGATGAAGGACATCGTGGCCTACGCCAAGGAGCGCCACATTGAGGTCTGCCCCGAAGTCGACATGCCCGGCCACATGCAGGCAGCCATTGCCGCCTATCCCGAGTTCTCGACAGTGCCCGACAGTGACCACCCCGTTCGCTACTGGCCCGGCGTGTCGTCCGATGTACTCGACATCTCCAACCCCGCCGTCATGCAGTTCCTCAAGGATATCATTGACCAGATGGTTGAAATCTTCCCCTACGAATACATCCACATCGGCGGCGACGAATGTCCCACAGGCAACTGGGCCGCCTCGCCGAGCTGCCAGGCATTCAAAGAGGAGTATAACCTTTCATCCGACCGCGCCATTCAGAACTGGATGGTCAAGGAGCTCGCCGAATATGCCCGCAAAGACAACCGCCGCCTGATTTGCTGGAACGAGGTCATCTCGACCGCAGGCGCCGACACCGAACTGGCCAAAAATGCCGACATTCTGATTTACTCATGGCTCGGCGCCGGCACAGCCAACAATCCCTCGAAAATGGCAGCCGACCTTGGTCTGCGCTCCGTTTGGTGCTCTACTTCCCACTACTACCTCGACTATCCGCAGTGGAGCGGCGCAAGCGAACCCCACTCCATGGGCTATGCCCTCAACCTCGAGCTGGTCTATAACGCCCGCCCCGACTACGAAGAAGCCAAGAAGGAATTCTACTATGGCGTTAACTGCAACCTCTGGACAGAGTTCATTTCCGAGCCCGAACACCTCGAATACAATGCCCTGCCCCGCATGATTGCCGTGGCCGAAACCGGCTGGAGCCCCGAAGCCAACAAAAACTTCGACGACTTCAAGGCCCGCTTCAATGCCGACACCCGCATGCTCGATCTCGGCAACTACACCTACGGACGCCACTATGTCGACAACCCTGCCGACAAAGTCATGCCCGAAGCAGGCAAGTACTATCGCCTCATCACCCAGGCGAGCCACGACGCCAACCGCCGCGACCGCTGCATAGAGCTCGTTCACCAGGGCTGCTCGCTGATTTCCTCGAAATCGGCCACCGAAGGCCGCCTCTGGACCAACGACCAGGCCGAAAAGAGCTCCGACCACTACAATTGGCAGTACTGGACATTCGAAATCGACCCTGCCGGCTCAGGCAAGTACGCAATGGTCAACCGCATGGCTCCCCAGGGCTCGGTCAACCCCGCAATGAACGGCAGCAGCGTCAACGCCCGCTGGGATTACGACCAGACCACCAAACACTATAACTTCCTTGTGGGCGAGAACTTCTCGAACAACGAATACGGCTCAATCTTCACCATCCGCTCCGACAAGGGCAGCGACTGGTATCTCAACTGCGCCCAAAGCGCCCAGAACCAGACCGTAAATAACTGGAACAACCCGCTCGACGGCAACGGAGGCATGTGGCTCTTCCACCTCGAGGACTACGTTCCCGCTCCCGAAGAGGGCATATCGTTCACGCCGATGACTTCAGGCAACTACGCCTTTGTGAACACGCTCGGCCATGGTCCGCTGTCGGTGACCGACGGCGCGCTCACCACCGAACCCGACGCCCGCTTCGGCAACATCGGCTGGACCGTTACCGCCGGCGAATACGACGCCGTAGCAGGAACTCAGACCCTCACCCTGAAAAACATGGCCACCGGCCTCTACATTGCCGGCCTTTCGGCTGAAGCTGCCTCCAACATCCAGTTTGGCGACGGCTGGGGCGTGTTTGCCGGCAACTTGGGCCATGAGGTCACCTTCACCTCAAACGCTCAGCAGGCAGCCACCGTAACGCTCAGCCGCGTCAGCGAAGATAACAACTACTTCTACCTGACCATCGACGGCAAGCGTATCTTTGCTTTCGGCAGCGAATCGACCGCCAACCCCAACGGTGCCGGCACCCGTCAGAACGCGCCTGAAATGCAAGGCTCGGCATGGACCGTCAAGAGCGTGGCCAAGGCCGTCAAGGCCACTGCCACCGACGGCGAGGAAACCATCGGCACATTCTATCACTACGACCTCGAAGGCGAACCGGCCGCATCGAACCCGATAGCCATCCCCTACGAACTCTATGCCTACGTCAGCCAGACCGACGGCGCCACCGCCGACGGCCACCTGCAGACCACCGTCACTGTTACCCGCATAAAGCGCGTTGTGACCTACCGGCTCACCGACACCAACGGCATGCAGTGGGAAACCATAACCGACACCATCGGCGCCTCCGAACCGTTCACCCCCGTAGCACCCGTGGTTCCCTACCTGACGTTCCACCACATGGGCGCAGTTGAGGGCGACGTCGCAACAGTGGTCTACACTACCGAAGCCACCCCCGGCATAGGCAAACTCGGCGCCGAAGTGGCCGCAGTTGAAGCCGGCAAAATCTACGCCATCGAAGATGCCCACGCCGAACGCCACGCATTCCGCGGCGACGCCGGCGGCTATGTAGGCGGCTCGGTCAACGCCGAAGGATGCTCGCCCGCATACCTCTGGACGCTCGAAGCCACAGGCTCTAACTTCTACGTCAAGAACGCCGCCTCGGGCCTCTACGTGCAGTCAATCACCACTACCCCCACCCCGGCCCTGCTCGCCGAGACTCCCCACGCCTACTCGTTCACCTACAGCAACGGCACCTGGAAAATCACCGACACCTCCAATGGTGTCTGCTGGGACGGCCTTGAAA
Source organism: Porphyromonadaceae bacterium UBA7203 (assembly GCA_002490725.1). Lineage (GTDB taxonomy): Bacteria > Bacteroidota > Bacteroidia > Bacteroidales > Muribaculaceae > UBA3263. Next base: position 30,118 of record DKUN01000012.1, read on the forward strand.
ACCACAACATGGTAGGCTGGAACTCCCCCGGTCACCCCCACAGAATCTACACCGTGGCCGAAGCTGAACCCTTCTACACCATTTCGATTTCCGAGCGCCTCGACGGCGTTGAATTCAGCTCGCGCACAATCTTTGTCAAAGCCGGCGCAAGCTACATCTTCGCAGCCGGCTCGCGCCCCGGCAAGGCAATTGTCGGCATCGAGGGCAACGAAGGCCTCGACGAAGTCTACGCCAACAAGAACATCATTGTCAACTACACGGCCGACGATGACGCCATCACTGAAATCGCCACGGATAGCCGCCCGTCAGCCAAGGGCATCTATGACCTCAACGGACGCAGGCTCAACAAAATCGTACGCCCGGGCGTTTACATAGTCAACGGAGTTAAAACTCTTGTAAAATAATCAGCACCCAACGCAGCCGGCGCCCTGCACGGGCCCGGCTGACGCCCGCCTCGCCGAGGCCGCGCCCGCACGGACGCGGCCTCGGCCTTTTCCTGTTGCGAGAGTCGCGATTTTTGCGTAACTTTGCGCCAAATAGCATTAAGTCCGACATGCAACAGAAAATCATCATTCTTGACTTCGGCTCGCAGACGACCCAGCTCATAGGCCGTCGTGTCCGCGAACTCAACACCTACTGCGAAATCGTACCCTACAACAAGTTTCCCCACGACGACCCCTCGGTTATCGGCGTGATTCTTTCAGGGTCTCCCTTCAGTGTCTACGACGACAAAGCGTTCAAAACCAACATAAACGCCCTGCGCGGCAAGCTGCCCGTGCTCGGCATCTGCTACGGCGCCCAGCTCATGGCCTGGGAAAACGGCGGCAACGTTGAGAGCGCACCCTCGCGCGAATACGGCCGCGCACGCCTCGAGCAGGTCGACGGCTCCAACCCCCTTCTGACCGGCATTGAAAAAGACTCGCAGGTGTGGATGAGCCACGGCGACACCATCACCGCCCTGCCTGAAAACTTCGGCATCATAGCCTCGACGGCCGAAGTGCCCGTAGCAGCCTATCAGGCCCGCGGCGAAAAGCTCTGGGGCGTGCAGTTCCACCCCGAAGTCTACCATAGCGAATGCGGCATGCAGCTGCTGCGCAACTTCGTGGTCGGCATCTGCGGCTCACGATGCGACTGGAGCGCCGAATCGTTTATCGAATCGACCGTCAGCGAACTCCGCCGCACCCTCGGCGACGATAAAGTGGTGCTCGGCCTCAGCGGCGGCGTTGACTCGACCGTTGCCGCCGTGCTGCTCAACAAGGCTATCGGCAAAAACCTGACCTGCATCTTCGTTGACCACGGCATGCTCCGCAAAAACGAATTCACCGACGTGATGAAAGCCTACGAATGCCTCGGTCTCAACGTTATCGGCGTTGACGCATCGGCCGAATTCTTCGAAGCGCTGGCCGGAGTGACCGACCCCGAACGCAAGCGCAAAATCATCGGCAAGGGCTTTATCGACGTGTTTGACCGCGAGGCCCACAAGGTAACCGACGTGAAGTGGCTGGCCCAGGGCACCATCTATCCCGACTGCATCGAATCGCTCTCCATTACCGGCACAGTCATCAAAAGCCACCACAACGTAGGCGGACTTCCCGAAAAAATGAACCTCAAGCTCTGCGAGCCCCTGCGCCTGCTGTTTAAAGATGAAGTACGCGCCGTTGGCCGCGCGCTCGGCATACCCGACCGTCTCATCAAGCGCCACCCCTTCCCCGGTCCCGGCCTGGCAGTGCGCATTCTCGGCGACATCACCCCCGAGAAAGTAGCCGTGCTTCAGGAAGCCGACAATATCTTCATCGAAGGCCTGCGCGAATGGGATCTCTACGACAAGGTTTGGCAGGCCGGCGCAATTCTGCTCCCCGTGCAGAGCGTGGGCGTCATGGGCGACGAGCGCACCTATGAGCGCGCAGTGGCTCTCCGCGCCGTAACCTCAACCGACGCCATGACCGCCGACTGGGCCCACCTTCCCTACGAGTTCCTGGCCAAGGTCAGCAACGAAATCATCAACAAAGTCCGCGGCGTGAACCGCGTTTGCTACGACATTTCGTCAAAGCCGCCGGCAACTATCGAGTGGGAATAATCGTTCTCTAACAGAATACACCTCAATAACCCAGCAAAATCCACAAAACAACAACCTCCACACTGACATAACCATGATCAAAGGTATTCTTAGCATAGCCGGACGTCCCGGCCTTTACAAACTCATTCAGAGCGGCCGCGGCTCGCTCATCGTCGAACAGCTCACCACCGGCAAGCGTCTGCCCGTGCAGCAGCGCGACCGCGTCATTTCGCTGGCCGACGTGTCGATGTACACCAACGGCGACGACGTGCAGCTGAGCGAAGTGCTCACCTCGCTCAGCGAAGTGGCAGGCGGCAAGGAAGTCGACGTCAAGAAGGTTGAAGACGAAGGCCTGCGCGAATTCTTCGCAAAAGTGCTTCCCGACTACGACCGCGAACGCGTACACATTTCCGACATCCGCAAGCTCCTGAGCTGGTATAACCAGCTGATTGCCGCCGGCATAACCGACTTCAGCGACCCCGCCGACAACGAAGCCGCAGAGTCCGAACCCGAAGCATAAATCCTCTCAACCACCCTCACCGACGAGCCATGAAACACTCTTTCAAATCACTCATCATGGCGGCTCTGCTTTTCGCAGGCGCCGCTACGGCGTCGGCCCAGCAGCCCGCCGCAAAGACCCAGTATCGCATCTACGGCGTAGCCTTCTATAACCTCGAAAACCTCTTCGACACCATCAACAGCAATGGCTCGTACGACCTGGAATTCTCGCCCCAGGGCGCACGCCAGTGGAACAGCACCAAGTACTGGAGCAAAATCAACAAACTCGCCTATGCGATTTCGCACCTGACAACCAAAACCACCCCCAAGGGCCCGGCCATCATCGGCGTCAGCGAAATCGAAAACAAGAGTGTGCTCGACGACCTGGTAAACGACCCTCAGATTCGCTCATGGAATCTGCAGGTCGTGCACCACGACTCGCCCGACCGCCGCGGTGTTGACGTAGGCCTGCTCTACAATCCCCGCTTCTTCAAATTCGAAAGCGTGACCAACCACACTCTGCGCATTCCGGGCAACGACAACTTCCGCACCCGCGACCAGATGTGCGTAACCGGCATGCTCGGCAACAAGCGCGTCAGCGTCATCGTCAACCACTGGCCCTCGCGCCTGGGCGGCCAGGAACAGAGCAGCTATCTCCGCGAGGCTGCCGCCGACCTGAGCAAACACATCGCCGACTCTATCTGGGCCATCGACCCCGACCGCGGCATCTTCATCATGGGCGACCTCAACGACGACCCCGACGACCGCAGTGTGGTTCAGAACCTCGGCGCCGTCAAAAACACCAAAGACGCCCAGCCCCACGGATTCTACAACCCCTTCTGGAGCGTGCTCCGCGACAAAGGCGTCGGCACCCTCGCCTACAAAGGCGCCTGGAACCTCTTCGACCAGATTATCGTTTCGGGCAACCTGCTGAGCGAGAACGCACAGAAAAACGACCTGCAGTTCTTCAAGCAGGTGGTGCACAACCACGACTTCCTCATTGACACCAACGGCACCCGCAAGGGCTATCCGCTCCGCACGTTCTCGGCAGGCGCATGGCTCGACGGCTACTCTGACCACTTCCCCACCGAAGTGTTCCTCAAACAGGCCGTAACCGTCCCAGCCCGCTGACCGTCCGCGCCATGCTGAAAGTTAAAATAGTCAACCGCAGCGGCTATCCCCTGCCCGCCTACGAAACTGTCGACGCGGCGGGGATGGACGTTCGCGCCGCCATCGCCGAGCCCCGCACACTGGGGCCCGGCGAGCGCTGCCTTGTGCCGACCGGTCTGTCAATCCAGCTCCCGTCGGGCTATGAATGTCAGGTAAGGCCCCGCAGCGGCCTCGCCCTTAAAAAAGGCATCACCGTGCTCAACACCCCCGGCACCATCGACGCCGACTACCGCGGTGAAATAGGCATAATTCTGATTAACCTCTCTGACGAACCTTTCATCATCAACCCCGGCGAACGCATTGCCCAGCTGGTGGTGAAGCAATATACCCGAATCGAATGGGAACCCGCCGAACAACTCGACGATACCCAACGCGGCGACGGCGGATTCGGACACTCAGGCACGAATTGAAAACCCGCGTTCTCCTCATAATCATGCTCGTCGCGGCCTCGGCAGCAGCCCTGAGAGCCGATTACGACGCCGAAGCAACAGCCCGCAAGGTCGACTACTATTTCCTCGAGGGCCTGCGCCAGCGAGCCCTGGGCCACGAAGACCTCTCGGCGGCAATGATGGCGCGCGCTCTCGAACTCAGCGACGACAAATCGGTGCGCGAGGCTTACGAAACCGGCGGCCGGATGATGCTGTTCGGCAGCCAGAACCGCGACTCGGTCGTCTTTGCCCGCGGACTTGAGCTCTGCGAGGCCTACTTCGACAAGCATCCCGACGACGTCTTTGCCGGCTCCTACCTGGCCAACTATCACGCCGGCGTCAATCACGTTGACCGCGCCATAGCCATCTACGAAACCCTGGCCAGGACCAAGCCCGACAACGTAGCGCTCACCGCAGGCCATGCCGACATGCTGCTGCGCGTCCGCAGGCTCGATGAAGCCATTGGCCTTTACCGCAAACTCGAAAAAAACATGGGGCGCAACCCCGCCATTACCCAGCGCATCATCAACGTGCTGATATGGCAGGGCGACACCGTCGCCGCCATAGCCGAAGCTGACGACCTCATCAACGCCCTGCCCCGCAGCGTCGAAGCCCTGCAACTCGGCGCATCGGCCGCATCGGAGTTTGGCCGCAACGACCTGGCCCTCGACTACATCGAGCGAGCCAAACAGCTCGACCCGACCAACGGCACCACCTACTACTACGCCGCCAACGTCTACAAAGCCATGGGGCGCAACGACGACTACGACGAGGCAATCAAAGCCGCCATTACTGGCGATGACATCGAACCCGACGCCAAGATTGAGCTGCTGCGCTACTACATCAGCGAAGAAATCAACCAGGAAGATGGCGGCAGTAAGATTGACCCGCTGTTCGAATCACTAATTGCACAATATACCCACGACTACCAGATTCGCCATATCTACACGTCGTATCTCGCTTCACAGAAGCGCTGGAGCGAAGCTGCCGAACAGCTCTCGCACGCCGTTGCCGTAAGCCCCGAAAACCCCGAAGACTTCATTCTGCTGGCGCGACTCTACGGCTCGGCCGATAACTATGACGGACTGCTCGAAGCCACAGTAAACGGACTGGAGCACCACCCCGACTACGTTGAGCTCTATCAGCTTCAGGCCGCCGCATTCATGCGCAAGGAGAACCTGAACGCCGCATCGGCCACACTCGAACGAGCACTGGCGCTCGACTCGCTCGCTCCGGCCGAGCGCAGCGACATCTATCGCGACATTGCCGACATTGGCCAGCGCACCGATGCACCGCGCGACTCCATAACGGCCAACTACGAGCGCGCGCTTGAACTCAACCCCAAAAACGACCTGGCAATGAACAACTACGCCTACTGGCTGTCGACAATCGACGGGGGCGACCTGCTGAGGGCCAAAGAGTTGATGTTGCGGGCCGTTGTCTTTGAGCCGGGCTCATCGACCTACTACGACACTTTTGCCTGGGTGTGCTATCGGCTCGGCGATCTGGAAAATGCCAAACGCTACATAGACATGGCCATTCTGTTCGACAAGTCGGAACTCTCAGGCAACACCGAATCGATGGCCGAAATGCTCGGCCACGCCGCCGACATATACGAAAGCCTCGGCCAGCACGACAAGGCCGACGAATACCGCACGCGCGCGGCGCAACTGACCGCCGCCGAATAACGCAACAATACAAATGAAGACTCTGAAACTACTGTTACCCGTTCTCATCCTCATGGCGCTCGCAGGCTGCCGCTCACAAAAACAGATTACCCCCGAGCAACCCGTCGAGCCGGTCGAAGAGCCCACGTGGAGCAACGTCACCATGCCGGTGCGCGTAACCATTGCCGAACCGTTCAGATTCTCGCTCAACGGCACTGCGACAATGGTCTATGGCCAATACGTGCTCGTCTCGTTCCGCACCTTCGGCTTCGAAGTCGCTACGGTCTGTCTGACCCCCGAGAACTTAGACATGGTCATGAAACTGCCCCAAAAGGCGTGGATTCACGAACCGATCGGCGACCGTCTGCAGAGCCGCGGCCTCAAATTCACCGCCCTGCAAGAGGCCATGCTCGGCAACCGCGAGGTGTTTTCGCGCCTGCCCAAGTCGGTCGACATCACGGTCGGAGGCTCTGAAAACGCGCCTGAAGTCACTTTAAAAACAACCCTCAAGGGCCGTAAACTCGAAACATCGGTAGCCTGGGACCTCAATGCCGCCAAGTGGAACCAGGAGAATCCCGCACGCTTCACCACCCCCGGCTCAGGCTATAGCCCGATGTCGCTCGAAAGCGCCATGAAGATTCTGGCCAACTGACTCTTACCCGCAACATCACTGACCTACAAGAATGAAGCGTCTTCTGCACATACTGCTCGCCCTGATGATGATGCTGCCGGCGTCTCCGGCGGCCTACTCCGCTCAGCCCAAAGCGAAGACGCAAACAACCCGGACCAACTCCAAGACCAAGCCTAAGCCCAAAGCCTCGCCGCAAAAAAACACCCGGTCCAACCCCCGCACAAGCGCCGACGCCCGAAAGCAGCGCAAAACAACCGAGCAACAGATGGCCCGCACGGCCAAGGAACTGAAAGCAGCCGAAGCCGAACTGCAGCGCAATCTGCGCAAGGTGACCAAACTCGAAAGCGACATTGAGCGCTCAACAGCCACATCGGCCCGCCTCAAAGAGCGCATCGACTCGATTACCCGCGAAGCCTCGGCCGTCAAAGACTCAATCGACGCCGGCCAGGCCGAACTCGAACGCCTGCGCGCACTCTACACGCGCGCCGTCCGCTCCTCGCGCAAAAACCGCCGCGAAATGAACTCGCTGACGTTTATCTTCTCGGCCGAGACATTCCGTCAGGCATGGCGCCGAATGCGCTACATCGAGGAATTCTCAAACTGGCGCAAGCGCAAAACCGCCGAAATAGACAATATAATCAAGAGCCTCGAACAGCAGCGGACAACACTCGAAGAAATGAAGGTGAAAGTCCAAAACCTGCGCCACGAATCGCTCGCCGAAGAGCGCAGGCTGCGCACCGACCGCAAATCACTCGAAACCGCCGTAGGCAATCTTCAAGGCAAACAAAAAGAGCTGAACACCATGCTCAAACGCCAAAAATCGACCCTGGACCAACTCGACCGCGAAATCGAGCGCCTGATTCAGAAAGAAATTGAAGAGCAACGCCGTCGCGAAGCCGAGGAGGCGCGCCGCAAAGCCGCCGAAGAAGCACGCCGCAAAAAAGATGCCGATGCCGACAACAACAAATCAGACAAAACCTCAAAGCCCGACAAGCCGACCAAACCGGCCGAAAACGCCCCCAAAAAAGACAAGCCCAAAAGCGAATTCAAGCCCGGCGCCACCGCCGAGAACTCGCCCGGCAACTTCGCTGCCCAGAAAGGCAAGCTCCCCTCACCGCTGAGCCACACCTACATCGTGGCCCAAGGGTTCGGCGTGCAGCAACACCGGTCCATCAAGACCCTCGAAGTCAACAACCCGGGCGTAGACCTCGAAACCGCCTCGTCGGCCACCGCACGGGCCATATACCCCGGAGTGGTCAGCGCCGTGTTCCGCCAGGAAGGACTCGGCCATGTCGTACTGGTGCGCCACGGCGAATACCTCACCGTCTACGCCAACATCAAGACCCTGAGCGTCACCAAAGGCAAAAAACTCAAAACCGGCGACGTCATCGGCACCGTAGGCCCGAGCGATGCCAACCCCGACCGCGGCCAGCTCCACTTTGAAATTCGCCGTGAACGCGAAAAGTTCAATCCGCTGCAATGGCTAAAGCGCTGACCCTTCGCGTAGTAAAAGCTATTACCATGCTCGGTTCCACCCAGGGGCTCAACATGGTCTGCTCCGTGGTCAGGATGAAAGCGCTCTCAATCCTTGTCGGCCCGGCCGGCGTGGGCCTGCTTGGCGCAATCAGCCAGGCCGCCGATCTCATATCGAACGTCACGCAGCTCAACGTGCGCACCACAGCCGTGCCACAGATGGCACGGACCACACCGTCGAACTTCAATGAAATTCTCATATGCGTGCACCGCTACGGCCGCCTGCTCGGTCTCGTCGGCATGTCGCTGATGTTTCTGTTCGCCCCGCTGCTGTCGAGCTATACGTTCGGGTCGGCCGAATATGCCTGGGCATATCGCATCGCATCGCTGTCAATCCTGTTTCAGGCCCTGCAAGGCACGGAACTCGTGGTGCTCCAGGCCACGTCGCGCTATCAACCCATTGCCGCCTCGGGGCTGTTCACGGCCGTCACGGGCCTGCTCCTCGCCGTGCCCCTCTACTGGGGTCTGCGCCTCGACGGCATAGCGCCCTCGCTTGTCGGCTACTCGCTCATGGCCTGGCTCGGAGCCATGTGGTTCACACGCAAGCTCCGCCCCTGCGGTCCTCGTCCGCCGTGGCGCGACAGCCTGCGGCTAGGACGCGGATTCATCAAAATGGGAGCCCTGATGACCCTGCCCGCCCTCGCTGCCGACGGCATCAACTTCATTTTCCTCGGCATCATTCACGACTATGGCACCGACGCCCTGGGCCTCTATCAGGCAGGCTATCAGATCGTATGGCGCTACGCGGCGATTTTCTTTGCCGCCTTCTCAACCGAATTTTATCCGCGACTGTCAAAATCAATCACCAACCGCCGCCACACGTCGTTGCTGCTCACCCACCAGGGCATCATCACGACGTTGCTCTTCACCCCCTGCGCCGCGGTGGTCATTATCGGAGCTCCGTGGCTGATAACGCTGCTCAACACGTCGGAATTTATCGGCGTGACCCCCTATGTGGTCTGGGGCATGGTCGGCATGACACTTCGTCCGCTGTCGGTAACAGTCAGCTTCTCATTTCTCGCCGCCGGCCGCGCCAAAATTTTCGCCGCCACTGAAATTCTCAGCTCAATCATAGGGTTTGCCTTCAACATTGCCGGGCTGAAACTGCTGGGATTTACCGGATTAGGCATCGCCGTAATCGCATGGATGATTGCCGACCTGACCATCATGCTCGCCGCCGCACGCATAGCCGGCGCCCCGCTGCCAAAGCCACGCGCCGCTGCGGCCGCAGCCTGCGCCACGGCCGCCCTGCTCACACTGGCACTGATAGTTACGCTTTAAAATAGCATATTAGAGGATTTTTATGTAACTTTGCAGAAATTTCATCATGTTACCAACAAACTATGTCTTCGCACAAGATTCTCATAACCATCGCTATTGCCGGATTCAGCGCCACGGCGAGCGCCTCCGTGCTTCAGCCAGTCACATTATCCGAACCGATCAACATAGCTGACTCCATATCGGTCTGCGACTCACTCCTGGCCGTGGCCGACAGCGTCGGTTTCGAGCCCGTCTACGAACCGCTCCCCGCGGTGATGTTTCTTCCCGCGGTCTATACAGGCTATGACATCAACATACCCTCGACAACCGAAGCGTTTGCCGACCGGGTAGAAGTCACCGACGCCATGCCCGAATGGCTTCTGCGCTCGCTGCGCGCACGCAAGGTCGCCAACAGGCTGATGCAATATCATTCAATCAACTCGCCCTGGCAGGTGCCTTACAACATCCGGACCATGGCCGCACCCCCGAAAAAATATATAGCCAAAGCCGACCCCAACAGCACGGTGACGATTTTCGAGGAAATCGGTGCCACCCCGCCGCCGGTGATTGTTGAAAAAGCGCCGATTGAGGCTTCGGAAATAAAGAAACAACACTGGCTCAACAAATTCACTCCGCTGGTGCAGTTCTCGCAATACTTTTTCAGCCCCAACTGGTATCAGGGCGGCAACAACTCGCTCAACCTCCTGGCCGACTTTTACTATCAGTCGAATCTCAACACGAAATTCCACCCCAAACTTCTGTTTGAGAACTCATTCCAGTGGCGCACGGCCCTGACTTCGGCGCCCGACGACGAATATCGCGCCTACAGCCTCACGGAAAACCGCTTCCAGATCAACTCGAAATTCGGTTACAAGGCAATCTACAACTGGTACTATTCTATCACCGCCGTGCTGAAAACGCCTATTTTCTGCGGCTACAAGAACGGCACCACCACTCGAACCAACTCATTCATGTCGCCCGGCGAATTCAACGTCGGTATCGGTATGACCTACGGCGTCACGACCAAGGACAAGAAATTCAACATCAGCCTTTCGATTTCGCCGCTGTCATATAACCTCAAGACTGTCATCGACGAGAAAATCGACGAAACTTCCCATGGACTTGAAGAGGGCCACAAGGGCCTGAACTCAATCGGTTCGAGCCTGGAGTCAAACTGGACCTGGAACATTGCCTACAACGTCAGTTGGAAGTCACGCATATTCGTCTTCACCGACTATGAGCGCTATCAATATGACTGGCAGAACCAGCTCAGCTTCAACTTTAACCGCTTCCTGTCGGTCAACCTCTTCCTTGACATGCGCTACGACTCGACAATGAAAAAGCGCACTTATTGGTACAAGACCCAGATGCGCGAGCAGGTTACAGTGGGCTTCTCCTACACCTTCTCACACTGATAAACTCTGACTCTCCCACACCGCTCTCACAGCCTCATGCCTATGCCGAACAGGGCATAGTCAAACCGGGCCGGATCATCGGGGCACAGCTCACGCAGCGCCTCGGTGATTTCTATTGTGGTGCGCCGGTCGTTGGCCTTGCGCAATGTCAGACCGAGCGAGCGGGCGGTGTCGCCCACGTGCACGTCGAGCGGAATGTACAGGTCGGCCGGAGAGAGCGAGGTCCACAGGCCCATGTCGACGATGCCGTCGCGACGCACCAGCCAGCGCAGCGCCATGTTAAGGCGTTTCAGCGCCGTAGTTTTCAGGTTGAGCGGCAGGCAGCGCGAATCGCACCGGCCGCCGTTGGCCTCGGCAATGCGGGCGTTGAGCACTTCGGCAAGCAGCCACGGCGCGCACTCGCGCCCCTTCAGGCCAAGAGTAGCCGCAAAGGCGTCGAGCGTCGGATAAGCGGCATAGATGCTCTCCAGCCCGCGCAGCAGGTGCTTGAGGTTGCGCCCAAAGAAGGTGCGGTGAATATTGCGCTCGTCGGGAATTTCCTCAAAGGCGCCGTCTCTCAGCCAGGCCGACGGCTCGGGCCCCATCTCGGCCAGCAGGCGCTCGACGTCGCGACAAATCATCTTGCGGTTGCCCCATGCCATATGCGAGGCAAGCAGCGACACTATCTCGGCATCGGCCTGCGACGCGTAGCGCCGCGGAAACTGCACGGGATCGTCGGCTATGAATTCGGGTGAATTGATGCGCGCGGCCTCCGACTCGAGCAGGGCCGCTGTTTCGGAATCTATCATCGTGGTGTCAGGGTTATCAGCGGAATAATCATCTCTTCCATCGATATGCCGCCGTGCTGAAACGTGTCGGCATAGTACTGAACGTAGTAATTATAGTTGTTGGGATATGCAAAGAAATCGCGGCCCGTGGCGAAAATATAGGCCGTGCTCACATTGGGCGCAGGCAGGCCGAACTCGCGCGGACGGGTAATTTCAAAAACCTGCTTGGCGTTATAGCCCAGCGACTTGCCAAGTTTATAGCGCAGGTTGGTATTTACGTTGCGGTCGCCCACAACCTTGATGGGATTGTCAACCTTGATGGTGCCGTGGTCGGTTGTCAGCACAATGCTGTGGCCCTTGTCGGCGATTTTGCGCAGCAGGTCAATGATCGACGAATGCCTGAACCACGACTCGGTCAGCGAACAATAGGCGGCATTGGTCGACGCCAGCTCGCGTATCATCTTCGACTCCGTGCGCGCATGGCTCATCATGTCAATGAAGTTAAATACTATCACGTTCAAATCGTTGACTTCCAGATTGCTGAACTCGCGAATCAGGCGTTCGCCGGCCGCGCTGTCGTTGATTTTGTTGTAACTGAACCTGACACCGCGGCGGCGAAAGCGCTCGAACTGAGTGGCAATCAGCGGCGATTCGTTGAGATTCTTACCCTCTTCCGAATCCTCGTCGACCCACAGGTCGGGAAACATCCGCTCGATGTCGAGCGGCATGAGGCCCGAAAAGATGGCGTTGCGCGCATATTGCGTCGCCGTAGGCAGGATGGAGCAGTAGGTATCCTCCTCGATGTTGAAATATTCGCCGAGCAGCGGGCGCACCGTGCGCCACTGGTCAAGGCGGAAATTGTCGATCAGAATGAAAAACACCTTCTTGCCACGGTCGAGCAGCGGAAACACGCGCGACTTGAACACGTCGGGGCTCATCAGCGGACGGTCGCGCCCGTCGAGCCAGTCGCGATAGCCCGCGCGCACAAAGCGGGCAAAGGCCACGTTGGCGTCGCGCTTCTGCATTTCGAGCATCTCGTCCATGTTGGTGCCGCGGCCGGCCAGCTCCAGCTCCCAGTAGGTCAGGCGCTCATAGAGCTTCTGCCAGTCGGCAAATGTGGAGCATGCGTCGATTTCGGCGCTCAGCTTCATGAACTCCTGGCGGTAGTCGGCGCCGGTCTGCTCGCTGACCAGACGGTCGGCGTGCAGGTTCTTTTTGATTGAAAGCAGAATCTGATTGGGATTCACCGGCTTGATGAGATAGTCGGCAATGTTCTGGCCGACGGCCTGGTCCATGATGTTCTCCTCCTCGTTTTTCGTAATCATGATTACGGGAGTGTGGGGCAGAATACGCTTGATGCGCTGAAGCGTCTCGAGGCCCGACAGTCCGGGCATGTTCTCGTCGAGAAAAATCAGGTCGGGACGCTGCTCTTCGGCCAGGGCAAGCGAATCGCGGCCGTTATTGACGGTCAGCACGTCGTAGCCCTTAGTCCTCAGAAACATTATATGCGGTTTGAGCAGGTCAATCTCATCGTCGACCCATAGTATCTTCTTGTTCATCATAGCGCAAAGTTACAAAAACTTTCGGGCCAAGGCAAACTTTTAGACCGCAGAGCGTGTTGTAATTATGAAAACTCGAAAACAGCATATTCAACACTTAATTTATAACTCAATTCAACTATTATTATGAAAAAGGCATTACTTATGATGGCCGTCCTCCTTGGAAGCCTGACCGCCGTCGCACAGAAGATTGACAAGAACGAACTTAAGCAACTTAAGACCTTCTTGACCCAGACATCGGCCGAAGCCGGCAAGACAAACGCCGAAGCCCTGAAAATCACCGACCTCAACACCCCCTCGACCTGGGAGGGCGTAACGATTGAAAACGGCCATGTTACCGCCATCAAGTGGAACGACAAGAAGCTGGCCGGCGACTTCGCCGCAAACGGTTTCCAGGCCCTGACCACAGTTGACATTTCGCGCAACAAAATCGTTTCGGCCAGCTTTGCCGGCGACGTTGCGCTGACAACCATCAACGCCTACCGCAACAACCTGACCTCGATTACCCTTACCGGCTGCGACAAGCTGACCAAGCTCAACATCTACCGCAACCGTCTGACCGACCTCGACGTTTCGTCGACGCCTCTGCTGCAGACCCTCAACGTCAGCAACAACTACTTCGTTGACTTTTCGGTGGCTAATTCTACCCAGCTCAAAACCCTCAACTGCCAGGGATGCCACATCGAAAACCTCGACATCAGCTACTGCACCGGCCTGAAGCACCTCTATGCAGGCTATAACAAACTGCAGAGTCTCACGCTTGTCGGCGTCGAGAACCTCCAGAACATCAACATCGACTCAAACGACGTCAAAACACTCATCATCAGCGGACTGCCCTCGCTCGGCACACTCCTCTGCTCCGACAACCAGATGACCTCGCTGATGGTGCGCGAATGCCCCGGACTGCTTGACCTCGTATGCTCCTATAATGACCTCACCTCTCTGCAGGTAGCATCCACCCCCCAGCTGCAGTATGTCGATTGCTCCTACAATGACCTTACAGAGCTTTATCTCGACAACTTCAACTTCCTGCAGCGAGTTGTCTGCAACAACAACCAGCTTCAGACCCTCTCGCTCACCTTCGACAACGCTCTGCGCTACGTCAACTGCCGCTACAACCAGATTACCGATTTCCGCACCGCAGGTTCAAACAACATTCAGCAGGTTGCCTGCCAGTGGAACTACTAAACCCGCCGGTTGAATTAAGTTAATATACCTGTCCGTCCATCGGACCCCCGAGAGGCCGCGCCGTCAGATTCCCTATCGACGGTACGGCCTCTCTTTTTGCCGTCCATTCCGGGCTTTTTTTGCGATTTTCTAAAACAAAATCGCTATATTTGTGGTTTAATCTGATGACGATTCATCATTTTATTTATGAGCAACGAGGAGACCGACAAAAAGACAGCCGTCAGCAAAACGCGCCGACGCCTCACCCGGGCGCTGCGCCTGACCGGAGTCGCCGTGGCCACGCTGGTGCTGGCCGCGATGGCCGTTATCGGCCTGCTCTACGTGCCCGGAGTGCTCAACCGCGCGTCAACATGGCTGCTGCCCAAGGTCGAGGAAGCCTCAGGCCTGCGCATTTCGGCCGAGGATATACGTCTGCGCTGGCCGCTACGTCTCAGCGTCGAGCGCGCCCTGGTCATTGACATGAAAGCCGGAGGCGACACCATGGTCACGGCCGGCAACGCCGTCCTGACGGTCAACCCGCTTGCCCTGTGGCACGGCTCGCTCTCAGTCACCAATGCCGAGATACGCAACGGCTCATATCGCATGGGAGGCCCCGACTCGCTCTACATTGCGGTCAATGTCGACTCCATCGGGGCGGCCGCTACAATGAGGCTCGACTTCAGCAGAATCGACGTTGACCACGCCGACCTCAACGGCGCCGGTGTGTTGCTGCTCATGGGCCCCGACACGACCGCTACCCCCAAGGATACGACCGCCGCCTCGCCGCTGACAATCACCTCCGGACCGATTTCGCTGCGCAACGTCGACTATCGCATGTCGATGGCCCTGACCGACGACACCGTCAGCGCCCGACTCGGCCTGGCCACGCTCTCGGCCGGACGCCTGCTCGTTGCCGACACCATCGATATTGCCGCCTCGACCCTGACGCTTGCCGTCGACTCGGCTCTCTATGGCCGGCGCGGAGCGGAACCGATGGCGGGGCTCGACCTCAACTACCTGACGCTACATGGCGCCACCGCGCGGGTCGACTCGTTCACGATGCACGGCGCTGCTCTGCGCGTGCCGCTGCGCGAATTGAAAGTCGAGCGTGTGGCCGACATGCCGCTGGCCGCTTCAGGCCTATTCGAAATGACCGATTCGTTGCTTCGGGCACACAACTTCGACATTCTGCTCAACGGGCGCACCCACGTAGCTCTCGACGCATTCATGGGCCTGGGCCCCATGGCCGACGCGCCCCTGGGGCTTGACGCGCGTGCCGACGTCTACACCGACGCCGTGATGCGCGCGCTGCCGGCCTATGCGCCGCTGCTCTCCCCCCTGCCTGCCGACCGGCCGCTGACCTTGCGCGCCGTAGCCTCCGGCACCATGGCCGCACTCTCGATCAACACTCTCGAAGCCGCAATGCAGGGTGTGGTCGGCATCAAGGGCTCCGGCTCCGCCGCCAATCTTTCCGACCCGCAAAAACTGACTCTCGACGCCGACTTCAGCGGGCGCCTGGTCAACTCGCGCCCGTTCCGCGGGCTACTGCCCAAGGATGTCACCCTGCCGCCGCTGACCCTGCGCGGCCATGCCAAGGCGCGCGGCAACAGCTATGCGGCCAACCTTGCGGCCACCACCGGAGCCGGACGCCTGGCGCTTAACGGCTC
This sequence comes from Porphyromonadaceae bacterium UBA7203, assembly GCA_002490725.1. Lineage (GTDB taxonomy): Bacteria > Bacteroidota > Bacteroidia > Bacteroidales > Muribaculaceae > UBA3263. Next base: position 45,936 of record DKUN01000012.1, read on the forward strand.
TCTGACCGGAACCGCGCCGGCCTACCGCATTGACCTGCGCACCGATTCATTTCCTGTAGCGGCATTCATGCCCGCACTCGGCATCGGTGCCGTCAGCGGCACTGTCAAGGCCGACGGACTCTACTTCAACCCGCTGCGGCGCGGAGCGCGACTCAATGCCGCCGTCAACCTGCGCTCGCTCGAAAACCGCGGCCACCACATCGGCGGCATCACCCTCGACGCCTCGCTCAACAACGGCGACATCGCCGCCCGCATAAACTCGGCCGCCCCGGCCGCCGACATGGCCCTGAAGCTCAACGGTCGGCTCGAACCACGCACCGTGAGCTGGAATCTCGACGGACGCATCAGCAACGTCGACCTGCGCCGGCTCGGCCTGACCGATTCAGTCATGAACGGCCGTCTGGCCATCACCTCGGGCGGCTTCGCGTCGCTGAGCCTCGACTCGGTCAACGCCTCGGCTACCGTGCGCGACGCCCTGCTCCACATCAACGCATCTACCATCGACATCGACTCCCTGACCCTGACGGCCGACGCCGGACGCCACACCTCACTTACCCTTGGCAACCGCACGCTCGACGCCGCCCTGCGGGCCGACACTACCCTCATGGCCCTAAGCGGATGTTTCGCCAAGGCAGCCGCTGCGGCCGACACCATGTTTACCCGCCGCGACCTCCGCGCCGACTCGCTCGTCGGGCTCTTGCCCCCCTTCACGCTGCGCGCCCGCGCCCTGCCGGGCAACGCCATTGCCGGCTTCTTGAAGCCCTCGGGCATCGAATTCACCTCGCTCAGTCTTGATGCCGCAGCCGACACAGCGCTGCTGGCCCGTGCCGAACTGACCGGCTTCAAATCGGGCGCATCGCTGACCATCGACACCATCAACGCCACAGTGGCCACCGCGGGCCATGCGCTCAACCTCGACATCAGCCTCGACAACCGCCCCGGCACGCTCGACGAGTTTGCCCACGTAGACCTCCGCGGCCGCTTCGCCGACCATGACGGACACTTCTTTCTGCGCCAGCGCAACATTGCGGGCGAAACCGGCTACCGGCTCGGGCTGCAGGCCAACGTAACCGATTCGCTGATTACGCTCAACCTCATTCCGACCGAGCCTACCATTGCCTACAAAAAGTGGACAATCAACGACAACAACTACATTGCCGTAAACCCCCACACCCTACACATCCATGCCGACCTCGACGCCCGCGGCGACGGCTCGCGCATAAGGCTGATGACCTCAGACCACGCCGACAACGACTCGACCGCCGCGCCCAACGACCTGACTCTCGCCATCAGCGACATCCACATACAGGACTGGCTTAAAATCAACCCGTTCGCGCCCCCGATTGCAGGCGATGTCAACGCCGACCTGACCCTGAGCTATACTACCAAGGCGGTCAACGGCGACGGCAATCTATCACTCTCAAACCTCACCTACGGCAAGCAGCCCGTAGGCAACTTCGACCTCGGACTCAACGTCAACACCGACTTCGGAGGCGCCATCCGCGCCTATGCCGGGCTTGATGTCAACGGCAACCTCGCCATGACCCTAAAAGGCGCCCTGAACGACACGACGCGCCTGACACCCCTCGACATGGAGCTGCTGATGATTCACTTCCCGCTCAACGTGGCCAACCCGTTCCTGCCCAAGGAATATGCAGCACTTTCAGGCTCGCTCGACGGAGCCATGGATGTCAGCGGCACTCTGAAGGCTCCCGCAATCAACGGCCACCTCAATTTCCGCGATGCCAAAGTAGACGTCGGCATGACCGGCTCTTCGTTCCGCCTCGACACGTCGGCCATCGCCGTCGACTCGAACCTTGTGCGTTTCAACGACTTTGCCATATTCGGCAGCAACGAGAACCCGCTTACTATCAACGGCTCGTTCAACATGCGCAACTTTGCCTCGCCCGCCGTCGATCTGTCGCTGACCGCGCGCAACATGCAGTTTCTCAACTCCAAAAAGGCGCGCAACGTAAACCTCTACGGCCGCGGTTTCATCAATCTTGACGCAACCGCGCGCGGCACGCTCAACTTCCTCAACGTCAACGCCGACCTGACCATCCTGCCGCAAACCAACCTCACCTATCAGGTAACGAGCGCCAAGGCGTCGGTGGGCCTCGAGCCCGACGACGACGTAGTCCGGTTCGTCAACTTCGCCGACACTGTCGGGGTGGCTCAGGCCGACACCGTGATTCCCTCGGGCATGACGATGGTGCTCGATGCTAACGTCGACATACGCCAGGGCGCGCAGTTCACGGTCGACCTCTCGACCGACGGCCAGAACCGCGCCAATCTGCGCACGCAAGGCAATCTGAACTACACCATGACACCCGCGCAACCCGACGGACGCCTTACCGGACGCCTGATAATCGACGGCGGATTTTTCCGCTACTCGCTCCCCGTCATCTCCGAAAAACTCTTCACGTTCACCCCGGGCAGCTACGTGGCCTTCAACGGCCCGGTGCTCAACCCGACGCTCCATATCAGCGCCACCGACCAGGTGCGCGCCAACGTGACACGCGCGGGCGAGAACTCGCGGCTGGTAAACTTCGACGTCAGCCTCGCCGCCACCGGCTCGCTCGAACGCATGGACGTTACATTTGACCTGAGCACCAACGACGACATTTCCGTGCAAAACGAGCTCCAGGCAATGAGCCCCACCCAGCGTGCCAACAAAGCCATGAACCTGCTGCTCTACGGCCTCTACAGCAGCGGCGAGACCTCGGCCACGGCAAACCTGTCGGGCAATGCCCTCTACGGCTTCCTGTCGTCGCAGCTCAACAAGTGGGCCGCCAACACCATCAAGGGCGTCGACGTCAGCTTCGGCTTCGACCAGTTCGACCGCACCCGCAACGGCACCACGTCGACCGCCACGCAGTATAGCTACAAGGTGTCGAAGTCGCTCTTCAACGACCGCTTCAAGATTGTCGTAGGCGGCAACTACTCGACCGACTCCGACCAACAGGATATTGCCGAAAACCTGATCAGCGACGTTTCGTTCGAATACATGCTCAACGATTCGGGCTCGATGTATGTGCGCCTGTTCCGCCACACCGGATTCGAAAGCATTCTCGAAGGCGAAGTGACGCAGACCGGCGTCGGCTTCGTGGTCAAGCGCAAAATCAGGCGTGTGGCCGACATTTTTAACTTTATCAAAGCCGCCAAGCAATGAAATCCGCTCTTTTACCGCGCATAATATCTGCCGCCGCGTGCCTGCTGATGCTGGCGGCCTGCTCAACGACGTCGCGCCTGGCGCCCGACGAGGAGCTCTATAACGGCATCAAGAAGCTGCGGGTCGAGGGCTTCGAGGGCGAAAAAATGCCTCCCGGACTCAAAGCCGAGATTTCGTCGGCCGTCAGCGTCAAGCCCAACAATCCCTACCCGATGACCAACATCCGCACGCCGTTTCCGTTCGGACTGTGGGTGTGGAACCACTGGTCGGGCCACGAAAAAGGCCTCAAGCACTGGGTCTACGAAAAGTTCGCCTCCGAGCCGGTGCTCATTTCCGAAGTGCGCCCCGACCTGCGCGTCAGAATGATTGACCAGGTGCTCGACAACAACGGATTCTTCCGCGGCACGGCCACATACTCGCTGTCGCACAAACGCAATCCGCGCATCACCTCCGTGAGCTACGACGTAACCACCGGCCCCGCCTATCTGCTCGACTCGATCGAACTGCTCCCCGACACGTGCGCCATAAACCACATGATCGACTCCATAGCCGCCGGGCAGCCATATCTGAGGGCTGGCAACCGCTTTTCGGTCGACTCGCTGAAAAACGTGCGCAACCACATAGCCACACGCCTGCGCAACCGCGGCTACTACTTCTTCAACCCCGAATACATTGAATATCTCGCCGACACGGCCAACCAGGCCCCCATGCGCATTGCCCTGCGCATGACTCTGGCCGCCAACACTCCGCCGATAATGCTGCGCCGCTACAAGGTGGGCGACGTCAACATGATTCTGAGGCGCAACGACGGCGGTGGCACTCCCGACACCGTCAGGTTCGACAACGCAACCCTGGTGCAGTACATGCCGTCGCGCTTCCGCCGCCGGCTCGTCGACGAGTGCATAACCCTGCGCCCCGGACGCAACATCCGCGTCAACGCCATCAACACGACCCAGACCCGCCTGAGCCGGCTCGGCATCTTTTCAAACATCGACATCAACATCGTGCCCCCCGACTCAGCCTCGATGGCGCGCGGAGGCGACCGGCTGGACGTGGTGATCGACTGCACGCTCGACCGCCCGCTCGAGGCCACGCTCGAGGCCAACGTCTCGTCGAAGTCAAACAGCTACCTCGGCCCGGGCCTGACATTCGGCATTACCCAAAACAACCTGTTCGGCGGAGGCGAGCAGCTCAACGTCTCCCTGACCGGCAGCTATGAATGGCAAACGGGGCCCAACCGCTCCAGCCTTTTCAACTCCTATGAGTTCGGGCTGCAGGGCTCGCTCGCGTTTCCGCGCCTGCTCGCGCCGAAGTTCCTGCCGCGCCTGAAGCGCGAGCTCAGCTGGACGCGCATATCGCTCAACGCCGACGTGCTCAACCGCCCCCACTACTTCCGCATGGCGCAGTTCAACGCCTCCTATGCCTACGACTGGGCCCCGACGCGCTATTCGACCAACACCCTCACCCTGCTCAAGCTGACCTATAACAACCTGCTCCACACCACCGCCGAGTTCGACTCGCTGATGGACGCCAACCGCGCCGTGGCCCTGAGCTTCCGCAGCCAGTTCGTGCCGCAGATAACCTATTCCTATAACTACAACCGCCTTTTCAACCGCACCGACCAGCTCAGCCTGAGCGCCACGGCCCAGGAGGCCGGCGGCATTCTCTGCGGCATCTGGCGGGCATGCGGCGTCAAGACCGACAAACGGCTGTTCGGTATTCCGATTTCACAGTTCTTCAAGGTCAGCGGCCAGGTCGTTTACGGCCGCAAACTCAGCTACTCGAAAGATGTATGGCTCATGATGAGAGCGGCCACCGGTGTGGCCCACGCCTACGGCAATTCGAGCGAGGTGCCCTATAGCGAGCAGTTCTGGGTCGGAGGCGCCAACTCGGTGCGCGCGTTCACCGTGCGCTCGCTCGGACCGGGCAGCTATCGGCCTGAGGCGAGCCAGCACGGCGACTACTTCGACCAGACGGGCACATTCAAGTTCGAGGCCAACGTCGAATTCCGCTTTCCGATTCTCGGCCCGCTGCATGGCGCCGTGTTTCTCGATTCGGGCAACGTCTGGCTGCTCAGGAACGACCCCCAGCGCCCCGGCGGACAGCTCAAGGCGTCAAGCTTTCTGCGCGACCTGGCGCTCGGCACGGGCGTAGGCCTGCGCGTCGACATCGGTATGCTCGTTATTCGCGGCGACCTCGGAATCGGCCTCCATGCGCCCTACGACACCGGCAAGAGCGGCTACTACAACATGACCTCGTTCGGACGCTCGCTGGCCTTCCACCTTGCCATCGGTTACCCGTTCTGAACGGGTTGGCCGGCGGCCGCCGCGACATGACTGCAACAAAAAAGCGCACCGTGCGGTGCGCTTTTTCGTTGAGACTAATCGGGGGGAGGGATTAGCCGTTGTACTTCTTCATTACAGCGATGAGGTCGAGAACCTTGTTAGAGTAACCGATCTCATTGTCGTACCAGCTGACAACCTTAACGAAGGTGTCGGTCAGTGCGATACCGGCCTTGGCGTCGAAGATAGAGGTGCGGGTGTCGCCGAGGAAGTCGCTCGAAACAACGTCGTCTTCGGTGTAGCCCAGGATGCCCTTGAGTTCGCCTTCGCTGGCTTCCTTCATGGCAGCGCAGATTTCAGCGTAGGTAGCGGGCTTGGCCAGGTTAACGGTCAGGTCGACTACAGAAACGTCGAGGGTGGGAACGCGCATCGACATGCCGGTGAGCTTGCCGTTGAGTTCGGGAATAACTTTACCTACAGCCTTGGCAGCGCCGGTGCTCGAGGGGATGATGTTGCCCGCAGCAGCACGGCCGCCGCGCCAGTCCTTCATCGAGGGACCGTCAACGGTCTTCTGGGTAGCGGTGGTAGAGTGAACGGTGGTCATGAGGCCGTCGGTGATGCCGAACTTGTCGTTCAGAACCTTTGCGATGGGAGCAAGGCAGTTGGTGGTGCAAGATGCGTTGCTGACAAAGGTCTGACCGGCATAGGTCTTGTCGTTTACACCGCATACGAACATGGGGGTAGCGTCCTTCGAGGGAGCCGACATAACAACATACTTTGCGCCGGCTTCGATGTGGGCCTGAGCCTTTTCTTCGGTCAGGAAGAGACCGGTCGACTCAACAACGTATTCAGCTTCTACTGCGCCCCAGTTGATTTCAGCGGGGTTCTTGCATGCGGTTACGCGGATGTGCTTGCCGTTAACGATGAGTTCGCTCTTTTCGAGGTCATAGTCAACAGTGCCGTCGAACTGACCGTGCATGGTGTCATACTTCAGCATGTAAGCCATGTAGTCAACGGGGAGAAGGTCGTTGATGGCAACTACCTCGATGTCTTCACGCTTGGTGGAAGCACGGAAAACAAAACGACCGATACGGCCAAAGCCGTTAATACCGATTTTTGTCATGATGATTTAGTTTTTTATAAATTTGGTTGTTATGAGTTTGTGCTTGAATTTCAGCAACCGCAAAGTTACGAAAAACTTTGCGGTTGCCAAAACTTTTTTGCATTTTTAGGATTAGAAGAGAACCTTCTTGCCATTAACGATATAGACACCCTTGCCGGCCTTGGCTACCTTGCGGCCCTGCAGGTCGTAGATAACGGCGCTGCCCTGCTGCTCGGCGCTGATTTCGCTGATGGCGCTGTCGTAGTCGATTTCGATGGGGAAGAACTGAACCTTGCTTTCATAAACAGCACCGATGCCGATGATGGTCACGCCCTGTGCTTCCTTGATGCCGCCGATGGCGAAACGGTCAAAGAGCTGACGGGTAACGGCGCCGTCGGTCACGTTGAAGTCGGTGCCGTCGGCCACGATGTCAACACCTTCCACTTTGGCATATTCGGCAATGTAGACATTGTCGAGCGACTTTTCGACCGGAGCGACTTCGGCGCCCTTGGTGGCAGCACCGAAGGTTTCGGTCATGGGGGTCATCTGGGGCATCTGCTTATATACGCTGTACTTGCCGGCAATGCCGCTGAGCACGTCGCCGTTGACATAAGCGTTTGCAAGGCCGCTGGCGGCAAAAACCTCGATCGAGCTTTCGCCGTCGGTGATGAAGGTATATTTCTTGTCGGGGCTCTGATAGGTAACGCTCACATTGCCGAGGATTTTAGTGTAATCTTCGGGCTGCTCTTCGATGAAGGTGGTGAGAGTTGCGGTTTCGGCATCAACGGGAATTTCGGGCAGACCGCCGACGAGAGCATAGTCAGAGGTTTCCTTCATGCCGTTGACACCGCAGTACTTGATGAGTTTGCCGCAAACGCTGACTTCCATGCCGAGCAGTGCGGGACGTTTAACGAGGCTCAGGTCGCGCAGTTTGCCTGCGGGGAGCTGAACCGAGAAGTAGTCGGTAGCGGTTGCAGAGGTGGCGATCACGATGTTGGTGCCGGTGGTGAAGGGAGCGGTGCCGTCAAACACGTTGCCGGTGCCTTCAACATCATCATATGTGCCTACGATAATGCCGTTGACCCAGTTGATTGAGTTGTCGTTGTTCTTTGCAATAGCTTCCTGAACGCTGAGGGGTTCATTTTCCGAGCCGGGGCCTTCGGTCGGAGCGCCGGGGGTGGGGTCGGGAGTAACCGTGCCGCCTTCGCCATAAACAGTAATGGAGCTGAAGCGCACCTGACCGGCCTTTGTTGCGCCGTCAGTGCCCATGGTGGCGAATTCGCCTACGGTGAATGTAACAGAAGCGGCGTCTCCTACCCAGGTGATTTCGGTGTCGCCGGCAGCCTGAGCGGGGTTCAGGGCGCCAACGCTGGGAGTGAAAGAAGTGTAACGGAAACCTGCATCGCTGGCCAGGGCCACAACAACCTTGGTGATTTTTTCACCACTGACAGTGAGAGTTCCCTTAGCATACAGGCGGATTGCGTCCGTCTTTGCGTTATAGGCCGGTGCTGTCTGTCCATCATTTTTCTTAAGTTCTACAGTGTAACCGCCTACCGTCGCCGGCTCGGTCAGGTTAAACTGGTTGGCTTTGATGACTGTTTGGCCGAATGCTCCAAACGCTGCTGTCACCGAAACAGCCAAAGAGAGTAAAAATTTCTTCATAAAAAAACGTTTTTTATTGAGTGAAACAAACAATAGATAATTGATGTGGCAAAGTTAGCGAATTTCCCCCGACATTCCAAAAAAAAATAAGGCACCTCAAACCGAAGTCGGGCGCCTTGACATCCTTTTTAAAGTGCAGATACAGCGACATCCATATTCTGGAGCCTATACGGGCACTGGATGGGTGCAAATTTACAACATTTTATCAGCGTTTCCAAAATTTCTTGAAATAAATTTGAAAACGACCTGATTCATTGGTTGAGTCCTCTCTTGGACTCGATATCATTTTTTGAAAATTGAGGGAAGTTTGCGGAAAATTGCGTAAATTTGGAGGCTCATTTAAATAAACCGGCGGCACTGCCGCATAAACTCATATCAACACAGCCGCAATCAGTCATGAAAAGAGAAGAACTCGTTGCCAACATTGCCCGCAAGGGCTCGTTTCTGTGCGTGGGCCTCGACCCCGACATCAAAAAAATTCCGCCCCACCTGCTCGACCGCGAGAATCCGCTGCTCGACTTCTGCAAGGAGATAGTCGACGCCACCGCCCCCTACTGCGTGGCCTATAAACCCAACCTCGCTTTCTTTGAAAGTCAGGGCGTCAGCGGCTGGACAGCTCTCGAGGAGACCGTCAGACACATCCGCGAAAACTACCCCGACCAGTTTATCATTGCCGACGCCAAGCGCGGCGACATCGGCAACACTTCGGCGCTCTATGCCCGCGCGGCGTTTGAACATCTGGGCGTCGACGCCATAACCGTGGCCCCCTACATGGGCTCGGACTCGGTCAAGCCCTTTCTCGGCTATGAGGGCAAGTGGGTGATTCTGCTCGCGCTGACCTCCAACCCCGGCAGCAAGGACTTTCAGTTCTGTGCCACCGACGGCGGCGAGCGCCTGTTCGAGCGCGTAATCCGCACGTCGGGCGAATGGGCCGGCCCGGACGAGATGATGTATGTTGTCGGCGCCACTCAGGGCCGCATGTTTGAAGACATTCGCCGCGTGGCCCCGCGCTCGTTCCTGCTCGTGCCCGGCGTAGGCGCCCAGGGCGGCTCGCTCGAGGAGGTGTGCCGCTACGGCATGATTCCGGGCGAATGCGGCCTGCTGGTCAACAGCTCGCGCGGCATCATCTACGCATCGTCGGGCACCGACTTCGCCGAGGCTGCGGGCGCTGCGGCCAAGACCCTGGCCGACCAGATGAAGGCTCAGCTCGAAAACTGCTGATACGACAACTTTTCCCTACCCATACAGGGCGGATACCACACGCTGCGATGAAAAAGTGTGGTCCGCCCTCATTTTTTTTTGCAAGTTAGTGGAATAGTGCGTAAATTTGCAATTGTAAATTTATGCTGCACTATCTGAAACTGATGCTACAGATTCTCATGGCGCCACAGCGCGGCTGGGAAGACGTGGAAGCGGATGGCGAATCGTCGCGCCACACGCTTCTCTACGGCTTGTTGCCCCTGGTCAGCATCGCCGCCGTCAGCGTCGGATTGTCGGCCTTCTACGAGCTTCACCCCTCGGCAACCCGCCTGCTCGTCCGCGCCATAGTGATTTTTGCAAGCTACACGATCAGCTACTTCATCGGCGTGGCCCTGCTGACCTACACCCTGCCCCGCATCTGCCCCGACAGCCTCACCGACCGCGAGCACATCGAGATTTTTTGCGCCTATTGCACCGGCATGATGGCAGCCATCGGCATTCTGCAGAACCTGCTGCCCATGGAGCTGACCCTGCTCCAGTTCCTGCCGATCTACGTGGTCGTGGTCATTTGCCTGGGGCGAAACTTTGTCGGAGTAAGCGAAAACTACATATTCCGATTTGCCGCGGCGGCGATAACCGGCATAATCCTGCCCGTGTATCTGATAGGCCACCTGTTGCTTCCGGCCGCATGACCGGGCTTTTCGCCCCGACTCCTCCTTTCCCTCAATTCCTCAAATCATAAAAAAACGCGCAAATATCAATGAAATTCAAGGAAGTCAACATAAAGAACCGGCGAGCCACCTTCGACTATGCCATCGCCGACACGTTTACGGCCGGCATCGTGCTGACCGGTACCGAAATCAAAAGCATCAGGCTCGGCAAGGCGTCGCTGGTCGACACGTTCTGCTACGTGGACCGCGGCGAAGTCTGGGTAAAAAACATGTATATAGCCGAATATTTCTACGGCACCTACAATAACCACACCGAACGTCGCGAGCGCAAACTGCTGCTGAACCGCAAGGAGATACGCCAGCTCGAAAAAGAGAGCAAAGAGCCGGGCAACACGATTGTGCCGCTGCGCATGTTCATTTCCGACCGCGGCCTGGCCAAGCTCGTCATCGGCATCGGACGCGGCAAGAAAGAATTCGACAAACGCCAGAGCATCAAGGAGCGCGACGACAAGCGTGCCATGGCCCGCGCCTTCCACAAATAAACCGCCAAACCGAACCTGCCCAAATGAGCGAATACTATAACCCCTACGAAGAACCGCAGCGCCCGGCGCCCGAACCCCGTTGCGACGAACAGGAACCCGAAGAACCCCGCCGCCGGCAACAGCGCCGCCGACCCAAAGCCAAGCCCGAAAGCAAACCCGGGCCGCTGGTCGAGTTCCTGACTGACGCCCGCGTCAGGATGTTTGCCGGCATCATGATGTTGCTGCTGGCGGCCTACTGTCTGATTGCAGCCGTTTCAGCCATTTTCAACTCGGGCGCCGACCAGGCCGTGCTGCAATACAATTCGCTGGGCCAGATTGTAAGTTCGGGCCGCACCGTGGCCAACGACGCCGGCCCGGCCGGTGCGCTCATAGGTCGCGTCATGCTTACCGACACGCTCGGCCTCGGTTCGCTCGTAATCATATTCTACATGCTCGCCATCGGCGTCCGCCTGGTCGGACTCTCCAGGGTCCGGCTGCTGCCGCTGACGCTGAAATGCCTGGTGCTCGCCATTGCGGTGAGCATCGTGGCAGGCCTGCTGACATTCAATTTCGCCGGCCCCCTGCGCTACGGCGGCGACCACGGCTACTACGTCAACCGCTGGCTCATTGACATGACCTCGCCTTTCGGCGCCATCGGCGTGAGCCTGGCCATGGTGACCCTGGTGATTCTGATTTTCCTGAAGCAACTCTCGGCGGCCTATGACTCCTTGAGCAACTACATGGCCGAACGCCGCGCCAAGGCCGAACGCCGCAAGCTGGCCGACCTGTCGCACCTCGACGAGACAGACGTGCAGCCCGAAACGGCCGACAACAACGCACGCCGCGAACCCGCCGGACAGCCATCGGCTTACGAGCCGGCCGCCGACATTGACAACGAGGACAGCGACAACCCCATAGACCCCAACGACCTCTTCAGCCTGAACGAGTCAGACGAGCCCGCGCCCAAAGCCGAAGCCGCCGACCTGCAGCCCGAGGAGACATCATTCGAGGTCATAGCCAACGAAATCGAAGAGGCCGACCACGTAACGACCGACGCCTACGACCCGACGGCCGACCTGTCGCGCTTCCACCTGCCCCCGCTCGACCTGCTCATTGACCGCACCGACTCGAAAGTCACCGTCGACACCGAAGAGCAGGAAACCAACAAGCAGCGCATCATCGACGCCCTGGCCCAGTTCAACATCCAGATTGAATCAATCAAGGCCACCGTCGGCCCGACCATCACCCTGTTTGAGGTGGTTCCGGCCCCCGGCCAGCGAATCGCCGCAATCAAGCGCGTCGAAGAAGACCTCGCGCTCGCCCTTAAAGCCCTCGGCATACGCATCATAGCGCCCATTCCCGGCCGCGGAACCATAGGCATCGAGGTGCCCAACAGCGACCCTCAGGTCGTGTCGATGCGCTCCATAATCGGCTCAAAAAGGTTTCAGGAATGCAAATATGAACTGCCTATGGCGCTCGGCGCCACTATCAGCAACGAAGTCTTCATTGCCGACCTGGCCAAGATGCCCCACCTGCTGGTAGCCGGCGCTACCGGCCAGGGCAAATCAGTAGGCCTCAACGCAATCATCACGTCGCTGCTCTATAAAAAGCACCCCGCCGAGCTCAAGTTCGTGCTCATCGACCCCAAGATGGTTGAATTCAGCCTCTACCGCACGCTCGAAAAGCACTATCTCGCCAAGCTTCCCGACGAGGAAGACCCCGTCATCACCGACCCGGCCAAGGTTGTGGCCACGCTCAACAGCCTCTGCGTCGAGATGGACAACCGCTATTCGCTCCTCTCCGCAGCCGGATGCCGCGGCCTGAAGGAATATAACCAGAAATTCATTGACCGCCGTCTCAACCCCGAAAAGGGCCATAAGTTCATGCCCTACATCGTCGTGATAGTCGACGAGTTCGCCGACCTGATCATGACCGCCGGCAAAGAGGTCGAAGCCCCGATTTGCCGCCTGGCCCAGAAGGCGCGCGCCATCGGCATCCATGTCATCATAGCCACCCAGCGCCCGTCGACCAACGTAATCACCGGCCTCATCAAGGCCAACTTCCCGGGCCGCATAGCCTTCCGCGTAGCCCAGATGGTCGACTCAAAAACGATTCTCGACCGCTCGGGAGCACATCAGCTCGTGGGCAAGGGCGACATGTTCTTTTCGACCAACGGCAACCTCGAGCGAGTGCAGTGTGCGTTTATCGACACCCCCGAAGTTGAGTCAATCTGCGAATTCATATCCGACCAGCAGGGCTACCCGTTTGCCTATGAGCTGCCCGAATACGTGCCCGAGGTCATGGGCGACGGCAGCGGCGTGGCCTACACCGGAGGCGGAGGCATGCACGACCGCGACCCCCTTTTCGAAGAGGCGGCCCGATTCCTCGTGTCGGCCGGCAACACAGCCAGCACCTCGTCGCTCCAGCGCCGCTACTCAATCGGCTATAACCGCGCCGGCAAGCTGATGGACCAGCTCGAAGCCGCCGGCATTGTCAGCCCGGCCGTCGGGTCCAAACCTCGCAACATTCTGGTCGACCCCATGACGCTCGACTCGATTCTGGGCTGACACACCGGCCATACGCCTAATTTATAATAATGAGACATTACCATGCGCAAACTACTGACTTCACTCCTGCTGACACTGCTCGCCGCCGCCACGGCCGCCATGGCCGCCGTGCCCGAGTCGGTTACCCGTGCCGTCAGGCGCGTTGACGAAGCCGCCACGCTCGACGTGGCCTGCACCATCAACGGGCGCGCCGCCTCGATGACCCTGAGCGGCAACTGCTTCTACATCGACTTTGGCGGCGCCTGCATATACTTTGACGGCAAGACACAATGGTCATATGCCGCGGCCGACAAGGAAGTGACCGTTTTCGAACCCACACCCGAAGAACTCGCCGAAACCAACCCGCTGCAGATTCTTCACAGCCTCGCCTCCGACTATCAGGGAACCGGCGTGAAGGGCAAGGCCAACACCGTGCGCCTGACCCCGCTGAACCCGCGCAGCCGCGTTGCCGAAGTCACTGTCACATTCGACCCCGCGACCGGGTGGCCCTCAAGCATGACCCTCATAACCGACAGCGGACGCGCCGACTTCGCCAACCTGCGCTTTACCCCCTCAAAAACCAAAAAGCCCGCCGGCGCGTTTAAGTTTCAGCCCCCCGCAGGCACCACCGTCAACGACCTCCGCTGACATTAAACACCCCCCTCATAAAAACAACCGACAACCGACATGAAAACCAAATGCCTCATAATCGGCTCCGGCCCCGCCGGCTACACCGCCGCAATCTACACCTCGCGCGCCGGCCTCGACCCCATAATCTTTGAAGGCCACACCCCCGGCGGCCAGCTCACAACGACCACCGAGGTCGAAAACTTTCCCGGCTACCCCGAAGGCGTTACCGGCCCGCAGCTCATGGCCGACCTGCGCAAACAGGCCGAGCGCTTCGGCGCCGACATTCACAGCGGCCGCATTGCCGAAGTAGACTTCAGCTCACGCCCCTTCCGCGCCCGCCCCGACGGCGGCGAATGGATCGAAGCCGACACCGTGATTATTGCCACCGGTGCCTCGGCCATGTATCTCGGCCTGCCCGACGAGGCCAAATACGCCGGACTCGGCGTCAGCGCCTGCGCCACCTGCGACGGCTTCTTCTATCGCAAAAAGCGCGTTGCGGTTGTCGGCGGCGGCGACACCGCCTGCGAGGAGGCCCTCTACCTGAGCACCCTCGCCGAAAAGGTGTATCTGCTCGTGCGCAAGCCCTATCTGCGCGCCTCAAAGGTCATGCAACAGCGCGTGGCCGAACGCGAAAATATCGAAATCATGTTCAACACCAACACCGTGGGCCTATACGGCGAGGAATTCCTCGAAGGCATCCACCTGGCAGAACACATCGGCACCCCCGACGAACGCCGCTTCGACCTGGCCGTCGACGGCTTCTTCCTCGGCATTGGCCACAAGCCCGAAACCGAAATATTCAAGCCCTTTGTCGAACTCGATGACCACGGCTACATCAAAACATTCAACTCAACGACCGTCACCTCGGTCAACGGAGTCTTTGCCGCCGGCGACGTCGCCGACCCGCGCTACCGTCAGGCCATCTCGGCAGCCGGCATGGGCTGCAGGGCCGCTCTCGACGCCGAAGCCTTCATACTCGAAAATCCGGCCTGAAAATTGCACAAACAGGGTATAAAACTCAGATTTTGTGCCAAAAGTTTTCAAATGTCGCCAAAATTTCGTTACTTTGCACCCGATATTAAGCAAATTAACCATTCATTTTAATAACTCACAACTATGGCAGAAATTGCAGAACGCGTAAAAGCTATCATCGTTGACCAGCTCGCTGTTGACGAAAATGAAGTAACCCCCACCGCTTCTTTCACCACCGATCTCGGCGCCGACAGCCTCGACACCGTTGAACTCATCATGGCCCTCGAAAAGGAATTCAACATCTCGATTCCCGAAGAAGAAGCCAACACCATCCAGACCGTAGGCGACGCTATCGCTTACATCGAAAAGGTTCAGGGCTAATACTTCACTCAAGCCTTAACGCTGAATCATTTCGCATCCCTCCTCTCCTCACCCCATTTTCAAACCCAACACGAAGACCCACAACGAATGGAATTAAAGAGAGTTGTAGTCACCGGCCTCGGCGCAATCACGCCCCTGGGCAATGACGTTGACACCACTTGGAACAATGCCGTTGCAGGCAAGAGCGGCGCAGGACCTATCACCCACTTCGACGCGTCGAAATTCAAAACGCAGTTTGCCTGCGAGGTCAAAGGATTTAACGCCGCCGAACACATTGACCGCAAAAAGGTGCGCCAGCTCGACCTCTACGCCCAGTATGCCATGGTAGCTGCCAAGCAGGCCGTGGACGACGCCAAGCTCGAGGACGAAGGCATTGACCACAACCGCATAGGCGTGATTGTAGCTGCCGGCATCGGCGGCCTCCACACCTTCGAAGAAGAAGCCGGCTACTATGCCCTCCACGGCGAAGAACTCGGCCCCAAATACAACCCCTTCTTCATCCCCAAGATGATTGCCGACATCGCATCGGGCCACATCTCGATGCAATATGGCTTCCACGGTCCCAACTACGGCACCGTCAGCGCATGCGCATCATCTAACAACGCCATAATCGACGCTTTCAATCTCATTCGCCTCGGCAAAGCCGACGCCATCGTTACCGGCGGCGCCGAAGCAGCCATCTTCCCGGCCGGTGTAGGCGGCTTCAACGCCATGCACGCCCTCTCGACCCGCAACGACGACCCCCAGGGTGCTTCACGCCCCTTCAGCGCCTCGCGCGACGGCTTCGTCATGGGCGAAGGCTCTGCAGTGCTCGTTCTCGAAGAACTCGAACACGCCAAGGCCCGCGGCGCTAAAATCTACGCCGAAATCGTTGGCGGAGGCATGAGCGCCGACGCCCACCACATCACCGCAACCCACCCCGAAGGTCTCGGCGCAATGCTCTCGATGCAGAACGCGCTCGACGACGCAGGCATGAAGCCCGAAGACATTGACTACATCAATGCCCACGGCACCTCGACCCCCGTCGGCGACATCAGCGAACTGAAGGCCGTTGTCGGTGTGTTTGGCGACCACGCCAAGAAGCTCAACATCTCGTCGACCAAGTCAATGACCGGCCACCTGCTCGGCGCGACCGGCGCCATCGAAGCCATTTTCAGCGTAAAAGCCGTTGAAAACGACATCATCCCGCCGACCATCAACCACGCCGACGACGACGTTGACCCCAACCTGCCCGAAGGCCTCGACCTGACCTTCAACGAAGCCCGCAAGCGCACTGTAAACGCAGCTCTGAGCAACGTGTTCGGCTTCGGCGGCCACAACGCCACCATCATCGTCAAGAAATACGCCGAGTAAAAACTCAATATCACAAAAAATCAGCGGGGACGCCACCACAGCAGGTGTGCGTTCCCGTTCTTTTATGTTCTTTTTGAACCCGGATAGAGTCGGGCAGCAACTATATTCCGACAGAATAAGTTTCAGCCTATCAGTAATTATTTATTGTTTTGGTTGTCTATTGAGTGGATGATTTCGAGTTTGAGGTCTTCGGGATAGTCCTCGTTTGCCATATAGCAAATGATGATGCGTTGGAGAAGGTCTTTGTCTATGCGTCCGGCAGCGACGTGGTAGATTATTGCCTCCATGCATTGCATGAAGCTGTAAGCGTGCCAGTAGTAGCCATTGTGAACGAGGAACCAGACGCCGATTGTCAATGCAACTCGTTTGTTGGAGTCCTCAAAATAATGGCCGGTGCATAAGCCGAAAATCAAATATGTGAGCTTGTCTACAAATGTGGGATAATACAAGTCGTTCTGCACGAAGTCAAGAACTTTGCGAATGCCACCTTCGTCTTTAACGCCTTGCAGACCGCCACCACTGGCCGCCACAGTTTTGGCGTAGACCACAATTCTTGCGATAGTTATCTTCTTCGATAGCAGCCGGCAGGAAATCAATATCGCGGGTGTTGATATACTTAGTTCCGCCTCCGGCTCTTTTATTGATGGTAGATATTACGATATCGAGTATTCGAGCACGTACCTGTTTGGCCTTCTCACTTTCAGTCAAAAGCATACCTACATTAAGAACCGCCCTGAAATTGAACAGACCTAACTGCGTGGTTTTGCTCCCGACATTTATGACGGGAGCAAATTGCAACTTAAAATCTTTCAGCTGCTTACCCTTACTTAAAACATAGCCATTATACTTAAGTTCATCGCTATGTTCTTCTAAGAGGCGTTCGATTGTGCGTTCTTCAACCTCATAAAAATCTGCTACCATTTTCTTAGTAAAACGGTATTCTCCCTCGAAAAGCATTCCGGTGAAACCGAGATTCTCTTGAAGGGCATCCACTGCATAGCGGTTGTTCAACACGTTCTGCCGTTCTATGTTTGATACTGTAAGGTCGTTCATAGTTACAAAATTATGAATTTTATTTTGATTATCAGCTATGTCATCAAATTATAGTATAGAGAAAAGAGCCAGAAAATTAACAAGGTTCATTTGTCACTTACGTCACCCAGCCAAATCGCAGAGAAGAATAACGGAAAGAGCGGAAGCCTGTCGTCATACGTTTTTTCGCGCGTATAGCCTATACTATCATATAACCTGACCCGCAGCGGCGGCAAACAGGCGGCGGCAAATAGAAACAGCTGCGGTCCGCAATGCGCGGCCGCAGCTGTTGTGAAGTCAGGGGGAGGGGAAAGGTTGTGACTTTTACATCACAACCAGTTTAACAGTGACAGACTTGCCCGAAACCGGCTTCACCGAAAGCAGGTAAACGCCGGGGGCCACACGGCTCAGATCAAGGCGCGGGTCATTGCCGCCGAACCGGGCCACACGGCGTCCGCTCAGATCATAGAGTTGCGCGCTCTCGAAGTCGCCGCCTGAAACCACGGTGTAGCCGGGAGCGGGATTCGGAGCAACGGTCAGCGAACCGCCTGCGCCGATTTCATTCAGGCCATCCTGGCCGAACTCTACCGTAACGGCCTCTGACTCGCCCGAAGCGTAGACAGCCTTGACCGAGGCGGTGTGCATGCCAGAGGCAACATTCTCAAACGCGTAGACTGTGCCCGAGGTCTCGGCAACCTTTTCGCCATCGAGCATAACGACATATTTCACCTCGGGACCGCTGACAGCCGTGTTCATCGGCAGGCCGCTTCCCGACGAAATCTCAACGTCGTCGACAAAGAGCATGAAGCCGTCGGGCGAGATGCTGTTGAGCGCCACGTAGCGGGCCTCGGCGGGAATGTCATACTCATACTTGACCCACTGCTGCTTCACAACCTCGACTTCGTCGGCAATCCAGGTAAACGACGATGCGACGGTGTCGGTGGTCGAGTAACCGATGCGAATCACCTCGCCATAGGTCGACGAATAGCCCAGGGCATAGAAGCTGAACTTGAAGTCGCCGTGATAGTTCAGGCGGGGAGAAATGAACCAGTCGTCGCTGCCGCTATAGCCGGCAAAGCAGGCCAGCTCGGCCTTGCCGCTGTGGGGCCATGCAAGCGTGCGCTTCTCGGCCATGTCGGGAGTGGTCAGCCATGGGTTGAACACCATGAACGAGCACGGCTGCGTGCGGCCCGGGAAGTCAAACTCGGGTTCGGCAAAGGTGCGGCCGCCGTCGGCGTCGCGATACAGCCAGCCAACCTCGCCGGCCGATTCAGCCGTAAACGGCACGTGGCTTTCAAAGTCGTCGAAAATCTCGCCCGACTCGTTCCAGCTGAGACGGAACCCGCCGTCAAGGTCGCCATCGAGCACAACGTTGACCGGAGTAGCGATGATTTCCTCGAGTTCGAGACCGTTGAGTTCAACATTTCGGTTTTCGACCAGCGAAACCTCAACGGGCGTGAACTCATAGCCGGCCAGGGCGATGTCTATTACATAGTCGCCGCGCCAGATGTCGCCGAACTCGATTTTATCAGAGCCGTTGACTGTGGCCGCAGACTCGGTGCCCTCCTCGATGGAGGTCAGCGTAACCTTGGCGCCCGTAGCATCGCCGGTAAACGAGTTAGTGACAACGGTGAGGCCGATGCTGCCGAGCATGTCGTGAGGCAGATAGGCGGTCATTACGGGAGCCGACTCGGAACCGTCGGGAAACACGGAGGTCACCGCATAGCGGTAAACGCCGGCCGGAAGTGCCTGCCAGCCATTGTCGACCAGTTCGGTCTCGCTGACGGGAGCCTCGTTGACCAGGATCCACTCCGGGCTGTCATAGCCCTTGGAGCGACGCAGATTATAGCTGAAGTGAGCGGGCAGAGGTTCGCTGACCGCAGCCTTGATGCCCTCGGCTGACCAGGGGTTGCCCTCGGCGCGAATCATCAGGTTGCCGCTGAGGCTGCCGGGCTCGAAATACATGAAGTCGCCGCTGTTGAAGTCGGTCGAGAACGCATACGTGCGGTCAGGCGCGGGGTTGGTGCGCGGAGCCGAGTCTACGCCGAGACCGAGGAAGCCGGGATAGTTTACGGCCACAAAGCAACCGTGGGGAGCATCGACAGCCTCGTCGAAGCTGAGCGACGACCACTGGCCGTCGGTATTGGAAACCGAGCGCTTGCTGTAAATGATGTTGCCGGTCGGATTGCCCTCGGCGTCGAGGTCATAGACGTAGACATTGACCGTATAATGCGGACCACCCTCCGAAGTGGTGAACCAGCTGACGCCGGTCAGGGTCATGGGCGTGCGGAACGCGGTGCCGATCACAATAGTGCCGACCGACTCCGTGAAGCCGACCTGCGATGCCGGAACGCCGCTGTCGTAGCTGAGAGTGGCCGTTGCGGAGGGTGCGGCCCAGCTTACGCCGAGTCCCGACGCCGACTCCTCGGCGGCCACATTGACCGGCGCGAAGTGTGCATAATCGAGGTTGATGTCGCCGAGTTCCTTGTCTTCGGTCAGCGCGAACGAAACCTCCGAGCAGTTATACCACGCCTTTTCAACCGCAACTGCCGCCTCGGCAGCAGTGACGGCTTCGGCAAACTCAAACGTGCCGTCAGCGCCGGTCATGGCAACCATGGACGAATAGCCGCTAAGCGAAACTTTGGCGTTTTCGACGGCCGAGCCGTCGGGCGCAATCACGCGGCCGCTGACGGTGTAGACAGGCAGCTTGGTCAGAACAAGGTCGGCCGTAGCGTCGGTGTCGGCAATGGTGATATGCGCAGGCTCCTGCGACTCATAGCCGAACTTTGCAACGCTGACCGTATAATCCGCATTGGGCACGAAATCGAAACGGTAGGAACCATTGGCGGCCGTGGTGGTCTCGGCGCGTATTTCGGCAATGCGCACCGTGGCGCCCTCGACAGGATTGCCTTCCGAATCGGTAACCACGCCGGTAACCGATGCGCCGCCCGACTGGATTGCCAGGGTGATGACGCTGTTGCCGCTGCGCGCATACGGATTGCCGCTGAAGCTGAAGGGGGTGTTGCCGCCGTAGGTCACGGCGTTATTGCCCGGGAGCGGACTGTTGTAGTAGGGCTGTTGGGTATAGAGATAGCTTGTGCCCGCATTTTCAAGCGAGGTTACCGTGAGCAGGGCAAGGTTCGAGCCCGTATAGTCAAACGCATGGTCAAACGTAAACTCAGGCGCATTGGCACCCTTGGCCACATCGAAAGTGCTGTCATAGACCAGCGTCATTTCCTCCTCGGGAATCCAGCCGTCGGCAGCCTTGACGCGGTCGGTGTTGGCCATGTAGATTTTCACCCCGATATTCTGGGCCGCTGAAGTTGACGACGTAACGTCAAACTTGATGCCGGTAATGCGGCCGCGCTTTACTGCCAGCTCGGAAGCGGCATAAATATTGAGCGATGCGCCATATTTGGAGTAAAGGTTCATGGGGTGATAATAGCCGTTAGACACGCGCGTGCCTATCAGAATCTCCTCAGGCGAACCCAACGGGAGAATGCTCAGCGCCAGCGGCGCGGTGGTGTTGTCTGCTTCGACAGCATCGCCGTCGGCCGATACGCGGCCGCAAACTGCGGTCAGCGTGCTGCCGAGAGGAAACTCATACTCGACGGCAATGTTGGCCGAAGCCTCAGGAGCAAGCGGCTCATCGACAACAACCGAAGCAAGACGGCTGCCTTCGGCGTCGGTCAGCTCAACCGTGTAGCCGCTGCAAGCCTGCAGGCCCTTGTTGACAACGTTGACCGTATAGACGTAGGCATTGCCCTCGATGGGTTTGGCATTGCCGGCTACCGACGTTGCGGCCAGATTGCAGTCAACCAGTTTTTCAATCGTGATGTTATCGATTATGAGATAAGAATTGCCCGACTCGGCGCCGTTATGGATGGCAAAGTTGCAGTCGCCGATGTTCTCGCCGGTCTCGAACGTGAAGTTCACCGAACCGATAGCCCATGTGCGGCTCAGGTCGACGCTTCCGGCCTCCTGAAGCGGAGCGGCAGTGTCTGAATCCTTGAGCAGATAGAATCTGAGCGGGTGATTGCCATTGGCCATGCACTTAAGCTCGACCTTATAGGCTGAATTAGGCTCGAGTTCCATGGTGTTGCTTATCAGCCAGTCGTCGCCGGCGCCGTCAGCGCTGTTGAAATAGGCGCCGTCGGCCTTGGCCCATGCGAGATTAAAGCGGGTCCACGTATTTCCGTCGGCGTTGGCATCGACAGGAGTCCACTGGCCGAAATCCTCGTCGAAGCCGCAGCTGTAGGGCACGGAGAGTTTCGGACCGAGAATCACCGGGGCGCTCACGGTCGGTTCCGACGTGCCGCAACTGTTGCGTGCCGTAACGGCATAGGTGTAAGTGCCCGACTCGGCCACACCCGGCTCAGACCATTCGGTCGTGGTCAGCCCCTGAGCCACGGTCACCTCGCCCGGATTGCGCACAACGTCGTAGGTCAGACCGTCGGTATCGGTCCAGCCGCCGTTGACGCCGGCAGTGACTGCCGGCCAGTAAACGCGGGCGGAATTCGGAGTCAGTTTTTCAACATTGACAGCGCCGACGGAGGCAGGCACGTCGCGGCCCACAAAAGCCGAAACCCTGACAGCCGCGCCAGCACCATTATTATTATAGGCAACGATGGTCCAGGCATATTCCGCGCCGGCCTCGTCGGCAATGACGTCCTTAAACGACGACACGGCGCCGGGCTGAGCATCGGTAACGACGCCGACCGTGCGGCCGCCGCGTGCGATTTCAACCCGCGTTATCGACTTCAGCGTCTCGCCGCCGAAGGTGCGCGTGGGGTTGGTCCACGAAAGTGTGGCGGCCGACTCGCCTGCGGCTGCCGGCACCACCGTCGGCTCCACTACCGGGGCCGGGCAGTTTGCCGCAGCGGCAAAAGCGGGAATATAGAGGCCGGCCAGCTGATTGTCGCCGAAATTCTGATGGCGCGTAACGGCGCCGGTCTCCGTGTCGATTGTAGCCACGAAACTCTCGGAAATCTCTATGGAGCCCGACTCATTCAGCCGACGCGTCGACGCTATCCAGTAAAGAGTCTCGTCAGAGTGGTCGAACGACATGCTCTGGAACCGTTCGGGATAGTGACCCGTATGGCCCACGACCGTCACCTCGCCCGAAGCCTTGTTGATTGAGCAGAACTCGCCCGCAAAACTGATGCCGTAGAGCTGGCCGGCATAGGTGGCCGCAAGAGTGAAGAAGCGGCGGTCAAGATTGGCCACGTGCGTGGATGCGCCTGTGGTCAGGTTAATGGTATAGAGGCCCGACTGCGAGTCGCTGATACGCGAAACCGCATACATGGTCTGCGTGGCATTGTCGAACGTCATGTCGTTGATGAGGTTATCATAGCCCTCCAAAACGCCGACCGGCGTGCTTGAGCCGGTTTCGAGATTGAACTTCACCAGATTGGCGGGCACCTCTTTCGAGCCCGACATCTTGGTGGTGGCCATGTAATAGCAGTCGTTGGCAAAGGCGCCGGCTGTCGAAGTAGTGCTAAACGACACTGCCCTCGCAAACGTAGGCTCCTGATCGCTGATCAGGTCGAAACGGACAATGCTGTTTGTCAGCGCCGGCTGGTCGTTACTGAACGCCAAAATGCCGTAAGCGGTGTTGTCGATAGCCGCATTAGCCGTCATGACCCCTCCGGTAAGAATAGAAGTCAATAGCAAAAGTCTACCGACCAACATTTTTGTTGAGTGTAGCATTAAAATATTGGTTTATTATTAATTGTATGGGAATTCTTGACCGCAAATATACGAAAAAAAGTCGACCCCATTGCTATATGGAATCGACTTTCTAAGTAGCGAATCCGGGACTCGAACCCGGGTTTCCGCCGTGAGAGGGCGGCGTGCTAGGCCACTACACTAAATCGCCTTACGTTTAACACTGCAAAGTTATGCACAATTCTTGAACTACGCAAATTTTTTCGCGAAAAATTTGTAACTTTGCGCTCTCAGACTACATTTTTTCACATCCATACAATCATGAAGATTTTAAAAATTGCACTTGCCATGACCATAGCATTGACGGGTTGCACCAAGGCTCCACAAACCAAAAGCCTGGACCTGACAAAGCCGTCAGACAATGTTTCAGCCGGCGAGGACTTTTACCTCTACGTTAACCAGAACTGGATGAACGAGCATCCGCTTACCGGCGAATACGCCCGTTTCGGCAACTTCGACCTGCTGCGCGACACCGCCCAGGAGCGTGTGCGCCAACTCGTGCTCGACGTGGCCAAATCCAACCCCGAAGAGGGTACTGTGGCCTATAAGGTGGCAACCGTGTTTAACCTCGCAATGGACTCCACCCGCCGCAATGCCGAGGGCGCGAATCCCATCCGTGCCGACCTCAACCGCATTGAAGCCACTCCGGCCGACTCGATGACCGAACTTTTCATGTGGATGCACGGCAACTTCGCCAGTCCCTTCTTCGGCGCCGGCCCCATGGAGGACTTCAGCAACTCGAACGAATATGCCATGTATATCAGCGGCGGAGGCATGGGCCTGGGCGACCGCGACTACTATCTCGGCAACGACGAGCGCAACACCACCGTGCGCGAGGCTTATAAGGCGCTCATTGTCGAGCAAATGAAAAACGCAGGCTACTCAGCCGACGACGCAGCCCGCATCATGGCCAACGTAATGAAAATCGAAACCGCGCTCGCCGAAAAGGCATGGACAAAGGAGCAGAGCCGCAACATCCCGGCGATGAACAATCCGCGCACCCTTGCCCAGCTCGAACAGATGTATCCCGAAATGAACTGGAAGCGCTTCTTCCCCGAAACCATGGGCATCGAGGCTCCCGCCAACGTCATTGTCACCGAAATCGAGCCCGTCAAGCGCGGCATGGAACTCATGGCCAAGTCGAGCATGCGCGAAATCAAGGACTACTACCTCTGGAAATACGTCAGCGGCGCTTCATCTTATCTGAGTGATGACTTCACCAACGCAAACTTCGAGTTCAGCAAAATCGTGAGCGGCGTAACCGAGCAGAAACCCCGCTGGAAACGCGCCCTCGCCGCCACCGAAGGTACTCTCGGCGAAGCCATCGGCGAACTCTACGTTGAAAAATACTTCCCCGCAAGCTCCAAGGAATACATGGTCAACCTCGTCGAAAACCTGCGCGAGGCTCTCGGCCAGCACATCGACAACCTCACCTGGATGAGCGACTCAACCAAAGCGAACGCACGCGAAAAACTCGCTGCTTTCACCGTCAAGATCGGCTATCCCGACACGTGGAAAGACTATTCGACCATGGCAATCGACCCCAAACTCAGCTACTACGAGAACATGCACAACGCCTCGATGTGGCACCAGAAAGACCTCTACTCCAAGTGGGGCAAACCGGTCGACAAAACCGAGTGGGGCATGACTCCCCAGACGGTCAACGCATACTATAACCCGATGGCCAACGAAATCGTGTTCCCCGCCGCCATTCTCCAGGCACCCTTCTTCGACCCCGAGGCAACCGACGCTGAAAACTACGGCGGCATCGGCGTAGTCATAGGCCACGAAATGACCCACGGCTTCGACGACCAGGGCCGCAACTTCGACAAAGACGGCAACCTGACCAACTGGTGGACCGAAGAAGACGCCAACGCCTTCGAAGAACTCACCCGCGGCCTCGTGGCACAGTTCGACGCAGTCGAGGTACTCCCCGGCCTCCACGCCAACGGCACCTACACCCTCGGCGAGAACATTGCCGACCAGGGCGGCCTCCGCGTAGCCATGACCGCATTCATCAACTCCCAGAACCTGAAAGGCATCGACATCAACTCCGAAGAAGCCAAAGTTCAGGGCTTCAGCCCCGCCCAGCTCTTCTACATGAACTATGCCAACCTCTGGGCTCAGAACATCCGCGACGAGGAAATCCGCTCGCTGACCACCAACGACGTGCACTCGCTCGGCAACCTGCGCGTCAATGTCAGCCTGCGCAACCTCGCCCCCTTCTTCGAAGCCTTCGGCATCAAGGAGGGCGACGCAATGTGGCGTCCTGAAGCCGAACGCGTCATAATCTGGTAAAAACATAAACCCATTATAACAGCGGCGCAACGCGCCAATTTGAAATGCAGAAAATCGAACCGGGCAAATTCGTTGCCATAAGCTACGACCTCTTTGACCTCAACGACGGCAAAGAGCAGCTGATTCACCAGGTCACGGCCCAGCAGCCAGAAACCATGGTCTACGGCGTTACGCCTCACGTTATCGAACCCCTGGCCGCAGCCATCAAGGGGCTGGAGCAAGGCAGCTCATTCAGCGTCACCATCGCTCCGGCCGAAGGCTTCGGCGAATATCGCGAAGACATGCTCCGCACCGAGAGCGTGCCCCGCGAAATCTTTGCCGAAGACGGCAAGATTGACGAAAAGAAAATCTATCCCGGCGCACAGATATTTCTCCAGACCAACATCGGCCAGGAGGTATCGGCCGTGATTCTTGCAGTCAACGACAAGACCGTCGACGTGAAGGTTGACTTCAACCACCCCCTTGCCGGCCACACAATCAAACTTGTCGGCAAAATCGACGAAGTACGCGACGCCACGAGTCAGGAAATCGCCGTCGCTTCAAACATCGGCGGCTGCTGTGGCGGCGGTTGCGGCGGCGGAAGCTGCGGCGACGGCTGTGAGGGTGGCTGCGAGGGTGGCTGTTGTGGAGGCAACTGACCTGCCTGCGGAATTCGCCGCGCGGATTCTCGCCGATACTGAAATTCCCGACCCCCGGGGGCTGCTCGACGCGCTGGCGTCGGGCAGCCCTTGTGTTGCCGTGCGCCACAACCGGCTCAAGGGGTGCGCTCCGGCGCCCGGCGCCGACAGGGTCAGCTGGTGTGACTGTGGCGAATACCTCGCCGAGCGTCCCAACTTCACCATGGACCCGCGCTTTCACCAGGGGCTCTACTACGTGCAGGACCCCTCGTCGATGGCTCTGTCGGCCGTAATCGCCTCGCTCGGCCTTGACCGCCCGGTCAATTAC
Source organism: Porphyromonadaceae bacterium UBA7203 (assembly GCA_002490725.1). Classification (GTDB taxonomy): domain Bacteria; phylum Bacteroidota; class Bacteroidia; order Bacteroidales; family Muribaculaceae; genus UBA3263. Next base: position 72,430 of record DKUN01000012.1, read on the forward strand.
CTCGACGCCTGCGCCGCTCCGGGAGGCAAAACCACGGCCGCAATCGACGCCCTGCCCCGCGGCAGCTTCGTGCTCGCCAACGAGGCCGATCCGCAGCGCGCCACTGTGCTCTGCCAGAACCTGATGAAGTGGGGCTACGACAACGTAGGCGTCACCCTCGGCCCGGCGCAGAAACTCGGCCGCCTGCCCCGCGGCAGCTTCGACATCATTGCCGCCGACGTGCCCTGCTCGGGCGAGGGGATGATGCGCAAAGACCCCAAGGCCATAGAGCAATGGACCCCCGGACTCGTTGAAAGCTGCGCGCGCCTGCAGTTCGAAATAATCGAGGCCCTCTGGCCCCTGCTCCGGCCCGGTGGACGACTGATATACTCGACATGCACGTTTGCCCGCGCCGAAGACGAAGACAACGTTGACCGCATCTGCGCCGAACTTGGCGCCGAGCGCCTGGCGCTGCCCGAAATGGAAGGGGTGGTCAACGGCCACTTCTACCCCCATCTGGTGCGCGGCGAGGGCCTCTACATGGCCCTGCTCGCCAAACCCGGCGACTCGCCCGCCGCGCCGCTCACCCGCCGCGCCATTGAAAAGGCGGCCAAAGTGCTGCAATGGGGCGGCGGCCCCGAACAGGAACCCAAGGGACGCACCACCATTCCGACCCACGCCCTGGCCCTTAGCGCCACGTTCGACCCTGCGGCGTGGCCGACTGTCGACGTTGACTGCGCCGGCGCCCTCGCCTTCCTTCACCGCGACGCCATGACCCTGCCCGAAGGCACTCCCCGCGGCCAGGTTCTGCTCACCTATCTCGGGCGTCCGCTCGGCTGGGTCAACAACCTCGGCAACCGGGCAAACAACCTCCTGCCCAAACACCTCCGAATCCTCTCGGCAATCGACCTTAAGAATTCCTAAAAGTTTGGGCGACTATTGTCAGTATGAGGATTTTTGCTTAATTTTGCGCGATTGAAAACTATTATTACCAAAACCCACAAACCATAACCACATTACACTATGAAGATCGAAAAAATCATCGGTCGCGAAGTGCTTGACAGCCGCGGCAACCCTACCGTTGAAGTAGACGTAATCCTTGAATCAGGCGTTCGTGGCCGCGCATCCGTTCCCTCGGGCGCATCGACCGGCGAAAACGAAGCTCTCGAGCTCCGCGACGGCGACAAGAGCCGCTACATGGGCAAGGGTGTGCTCAAGGCTGTTGCCAACGTTAACGGCCCCATCGCTGAAGCCCTCAAGGGCATGAGCGCTCTCGACCAGATTGCTATCGACGAAAAGATGCTGGCTCTCGACGGCACCGAAACCAAGAGCAACCTCGGCGCCAACGCTATTCTCGGCGTTTCGCTCGCAGTTGCAAAGGCTGCTGCCGAATATCTCGACATGCCCCTCTACAAATACATCGGCGGCTGCAACAGCTATGCTCTCCCCGTGCCCATGATGAACATCATCAACGGCGGCGCTCACTCCGACGCTCCCATCTGCTTTCAGGAATTCATGATCCGTCCCATC